>NZ_JAFEUT010000003.1:25443-354349 GCF_016900985.1 Rothia sp. ZJ1223
CCCTCCACAACAAAACATCTGGTGGTTTTGTTTATTTAAATAAACACCACACCCCCCGCCACCGGCTTTTACTGATAAAAACTAAGACTTAGGCAGCTTTGCGGAAGAAGAAAATACTACCCAGCACCCCAGCAATCATCATCAACAGAGCTCCGGCAACCATCATCCAGCCCATGATCCGCTGCGTAGTAACCGTCGATGAAGTCACCTCCTGCAAAGAACCGGGTTTACCCGTGCGAACCACCTGCAAGGTGCCGTTCTCGTGTTCAGCCAAAAGCGCATCCACCTTCTCGGGAAAATCAGCGCGCACACTACCCGCCTGAGAACCGCGGAATTCAATACGCTCGCCGACCGCCTGAACCTGGGTATCATCGCCCAAGTCTGACTTGTAGGTCATGCCCACCAAGCGAGTATCAGCAGGAAGATTACCGGCGTAGGTTGCCACATTAGATTTGGTCTGCAAGTCCGGGGTCAGATCAAGATATTCACCGCTAATCACCCAGGTGCGGTCTTCATACCCCTCATTGGCGTCCGCTTCGTTCACCGAACGAACCCCAAAGAGGGCAAGCCCCAAGGTGATGATAACCGCTAAAAGCATCGTGCCGACGGCAACCCATCGGTATTTGTTATCGTGAGGCTCCTCATCATATGAGTCATCATCGAACTCAAAAAAGTCTGTTTCTTGGTAATCCTGACTCACGCTTGTGCTCCCGACGTTATCGCCCGTTATCGAGCGAGTGCAAAGGCCTGTTATAAAAATCTAACTCTACCGCAGATTAGAGGGGATGCTTCACTGTTATAAACGCCGAGAGCACACTTTAAGACCGTTTTTAAGCTAAAACATGTCTTAAAGTACACTCTCGGCGATCTATGAGCGAGTACTTATGCTCGCTGAGTAGCCCCGTGACACTCGGTGACCAGAGCAACCGCTGCTTCGCGGGCGGCAGTTGCCTCATCAGCGGTCAGGGTGCGATCGGTAGCACGGAAGCGCAAGGTGAAGGCAACAGACTTCTTGCCCTCTTCAATACCGGTACCGCGGTAGTCGTCAAAGACGCGGATGTCTTCGAGCAGCTCTCCGGCGCCCTCAGCAAGGGTTGCTTTGAGGTCGGCAGCGGGAATCTGCGCATCCACAATCAACGCAACATCTTGGTTGGTTGCTGGGTAGCCGAAGATACCGGTTGCTTCTACAACACCGGTTTTCGCCGCAACAAGTGCAGTGAAATCCAGTTCGTAGGCAGCAGAGCGTTCGGGCATGTCCAGGCTTGCCAGCAGCTTGGGATGCAGTTCGCCTGCGTACCCCAAGTGAGTACCATCTGCCAGTGAGAGGGCAGCGGTGCGACCGGGATGGAATGCCTGGTGGGCACCCTGAGAAATCACAATCTCAACACCTGCAACGGCAGAGATGAGGCGGACGGCGTCCACCGCGTCCTGCCAATCGTAGGCGCGCGGTGTCACACCGGGGGTAGCCTCAGCGTCAGCGCCAGCAAACACGCCAGCAATGAAACGGGGCTGGTGAGGCAGACCCTCATTGATAGATGTCAAAACATCATCAGAGGGCTTTTCACCCAAACCGGGAATAGTGTCTGCGCCCATCTGGCTCTTGGGAATAAAGACGTGCCCGGTTTCAAAGATCGCCAAGTTGCGGAAGCCACGGGAGACATTGCGTTTGAGCACCGTGGTCAGACCGGGTAGCAAAGAACGACGCAGCCAACCGGTGTTCTCAGCAATCGGGTTTGCCAGCTTAATTGAGTCTACGGTCTCTGCGGCAGAAGCTGATGCCCAACGGTTATTATCGTCTGCTGAGACGAAGGGATAGGCAAAGACCTCGGTGCCACCTGCTGCTGCCAGTGCGTTGAGGACGCGACGGCGCACGGTCTGCTCAAGGCTGTAACCGCGGCCGGGAGGGGCAACGGGCAGGGTAGATGGAATCTGGTCGTAACCCACCAGACGCGCAACCTCTTCGGTCAGGTCTTCTTTGTCGGTGATATCAGGACGCCATGAGGGTACAGTCACAGTGTAGGAACTGGTGCCGGTTTCAACCTGGGCACCGATTTCGGTCAGCGCACCGGTGATCTGCTCGGGGGTGAAGTTAATACCGACGCGCGATGCGGTGTAGGCGTTGGGCAGTTCAACCACGGTGGGTTCAAAAGTATCGCCGTAGTCGGTAACGCCCTCTTCGATTTGAGCACCACCGAGTTCAACCAGCAGTTCCACGGCACGCTGAGCTGCGGCAGCCTGAATCTGCGGATCCACACCGCGTTCGAAACGCTTGGACGCCTCTGAGGTGAGCTTGTGACGGCGGGCAGTGCGAGCAACAGAAACCTCGTCAAAACGGGCAGATTCCACCAGAATTGAAGTGGTCGATTCGCTCACTTCGGTAGAAGCTCCACCCATGACACCGGCAAGACCAATGGGGCCCGACTCATCGGTAATCAGCAGATCTTCTGCGTGAAGCTGGCGCTTTTTCTCGTCCAGGGTAGTGAGTGTTTCACCAGCGGACGCGCGACGCACGGTGATGCTACCGCTGAGTTTTTCAGCGTCGTAGAAATGCAGGGGCTGACCGGTCTCAAGCATGACGTAGTTAGAGATATCGACAGCCAGTGAGATGGAGCGTACACCGGCGAGGCGCAGGCGTGATGACATCCAGGTGGGTACCGGGGCGGATGCATCAAAGCCGGTGACCTTGCGGGTCACGAAGCGGGTGCAACCGGGCTTACCGTGGATGGGTGCTGCGTCCTCAACAGCAACGGGGAACCCAGCAACGTTAGCTGCCGGCGCTTTCGCTGCCAGTTCCAGCACGAAATCGTCAAAGGTGTTACCGGTAGCGTGGCAGTACTCGCGGGCGATACCGCGAATGGAGAAACCGTAGCCACGGTCGGGGGTGACGTTCACTTCTGCTGCCTGATCGTACAGACCCAGCAGCTCCATCGCGTCCGTACCTACCTCGGGGTCAAGACCGAGGGTTGAGAGCACCAAAATGCCACCATGATCGTCACCAATACCGAGCTCTTTGACAGAAGCAATCATGCCAGCCGACTTGTGACCGTAGGTCTTACGAGCGGTGATGGCGAAGCCACCGGGCAGAACAGCACCGGGAAGGGTCACAACCACCTTGTCGCCGGGTACGAAGTTGTGGGCGCCGCAGATAATGCCCTGCACACCTGAATCTTCGATGCCCTTACCGGTCAAGGTTTGGGTCTGCCCCTCAGGCACCACACGCACCTGGCACCAGTTCACGGTTTTGCCGTTGGAGTGGGTTTCAGGCTCCATAGAGAGCACCTGACCTACCACGATGGGGCCGCTCAACTCGTCAGTGGGGCGATGCACATCTTCTTCTTCAAGACCGACCTTCACCAGGTCAGCCATTACATCTTCTGCAGTAGCATCTGCAGGAACAGGCGCGTATTCACGCAGCCATGACAAAGGAATTCGCATTATTTAGATCTCCATCCCAAACTGCTGTGAAAAACGAATATCGCCTTCAATCATGTCGTGCATATCGGCTACGCCGTTGCGGAACATAAGAGTGCGCTCAATCCCCATACCGAAAGCAAAACCTGAGTAAACTTCGGGGTCGATGCCAGCAGCGCGCAGAACGTTAGGGTGTACCATACCGCAGCCACCCCACTCGATCCAGGCGGGCCCGCCTTTGGCGTCCGGGTGCCAGATATCAAGCTCAGCAGAGGGCTCAGTAAAGGGGAAGTAGTTGGGACGCAGACGAATCTTCGCCTCCGAACCGAACATGGCGCGTGCCATGTGCTCCAGGGTGCCCTTGAGATCTGCCATGGTCAGACCCTTATCAACTGCCAAGCCCTCGATCTGGTGGAAGACCGGGGTGTGGGTGGCATCCAGCTCATCGGTGCGGTAGACCTGACCGGGGCAGACAATGTACAGCGGGCGCTCCTGACTCACACCGCGTGAAAGCAGCGAGCGCATCTGAACCGGTGAGGTGTGGGTGCGTAGCATCAGGTGCTTCTCAACGGGGTCAACGAAGAAGGTGTCCTGCAGCTCGCGGGCGGGGTGGTCAGGTTTGAAGTTCAGGGAGTCAAAGTTGTACCACTCTGATTCTAATTCGGGACCGTCTGCGACTTCCCAGCCCATGCCGACGAAGATATCGGTTAGGTTTTCCTGCAAAACGTTAATGGGGTGGCGAGCGCCTGCGTGACGGCGACCAGAGGTAGCGGTAACGTCCACTGCTTCTTCAACCAGGATGCGTGCTTCGCGTTCCTCTTCAAGCTGGGAAGTACGGGCGTCTAAAACCTTAGCCAGGCGTCCGCGGGCTTGCCCCATCAGTTTGCCGACTTCAGCTTTGTGCTCTTTGGAGAGGTTGCGCATCTGCTTATTAGCAAGAGTAAAAGCGCCCTTATCGCCGGTGAAGGCAAGTCGGATTCGTTTGAGTTCATCAAAGTCAGTAGCGTTTTCGGTGATCTCGTGGGCAGCGCGTTCGTATTCGGCGGTGAAAGCCTCGCGCACTGTTTCAAGACCGTTGGGGTCGTTCTCAAGAACCTGGGTGAGGTTAGCTAGAACCTCATAGGAACGAGGGTTCTGAGTTTCCTCAGGCAAAGAATCAGTCATCAAACTCATCTTCTTATTGGCGAATAGGTACCTTACCCTTTTGCAAAGGGCATTTGGTTAACAGTTTAGTACAGGTGATGAAGATGGTCTTGTTCTTGGCTATCGCGCAAGGTCAACCTTAGTCAGCCTCGGGGGGGGCAAAGCATTGTTTTATATCCCTTCGGCTGTCAAAAAAAGAACCAGGCAGATCCGAGCGCCAGGTTAAAGATAGCAGAGGCGACAGTCCAGGTATTGCCCCAGTTGACAACCAATCCGATACCTCCGACGATGACGAACATGATGGCAATCAGAAAACCTATCATGCGAGCTGTACCGTTACGCCGCCCCAAACCTCGCACTACCCAATAGGTTAGGAATGCATAGATGACGAGGCTAAAGAGAGCAGGTATCCACCCTTGCTGCCCCCGGTAGCACGAAGTTGCTGATAACGGTATAGACGGCTCCAATCACCGCTACGGTTTGCAAACCCCGCACGGCTAAAGGAGTGGCGCTCAGGTCTTTGTCGATTAAAGTACTGCGTGGTCTTTTCGCCGAAGGACGTGCGTCCTGCCCTTGTTTGAGTATTCTGTTCGTGCTTTCGTGATGACTTCATGCCAGCCAGCTCCTTATGAACCAGATTACTATTTCTTAGAACGTGATGATACGCAAAAAGCAAGAACCCCTTATGGGGTCTCTCGCCTTTTGTATATAGAGAGTTTAGCGCAGTGCCGCGCTAACCTCTCGTGATGAAACCAGAACAATCCAGATGATCGCGCAAACAATCCATCCCAGCAAGAAAATCAGGTTGAGCGGCTCAATGAGCAAAGCTCCAAAACTCTGCATCAGTGCGCTGGCAAAGCTCAACCCCGCAAAGATGTAACCGATAGACCGACCAGATTTTTTGCGTTTAGCCATCAGCCCAAACACCTGACAAAAAAGCTAAGACCAATGACAACGCTGACCAAGGCACCTACCAAAGTCGGAACATAACTACCGCCTTCACCGCGAACAAACGTCCATCCGTTATACAGGTCGTACAGCTTGGTTACAGTAAAAAATGCTGCGGTTGCTAGCAGAACAATCTGCGAACGCTTAATTTTTTCTGTTACCTGCGGAGTCTCGAAAACCTGCGGCATAGGCTGACCGTACTGATTATACTGTTGCGGCATCTGACCGTAGCCGGGGTAATTGTAGGCTGAGGCGTTCTGCGCGCTGCCAGGATTCTGGTAAGCGTCGTTGTAGGGGTTGTTGTTATGATTCGGTGGGTAAACCATGGGCTATTTTCCTCGTGTAGGTATTACTCAGTGCTACTATCCACCGTAGCTAAGGCTACAGGTAATGCTGATGCGGGACGCTGAAAGCTGAGCCAACAGCTGCTCTACGATGGGAAAATCAGCCGGAATCCACTCGATATTCAGCAGAGACTGATCGAGCGAGCACCAGCGTAATTCGTGGTGGTCTTGCAGGGGCTGGGGTTCACCGCTTGAAATTTCAGCAAACCATACACGCATGGCATGGCGGTCAGTGAGTTGCCATCCCTGAGCGTGAGGCCCGGCAATTTCGCGTCCTAAAGTAGCTGTAACACCGAGTTCTTCTGTCAGCTCGCGCAGTAATGCCTGTTGGCAGCTCTCACCGGCATCGACCTTTCCACCGGGAAACTCCCACAACCCCGCTACTTTCTCAGGAGCGCTACGCTGACCAACCAGAATTTTAGTGGGGTGCTCCAGCGAATCAACGATTGCTGCACCCACTACCTGAACTTCGAACGTTTCTACCAAGATTAGCTCGCTACCGTTCCGGTGGCGTTCTGAGCACGAGCCGAAGCGTACAGACACACAGCAGAAGCAATACCAACGTTCAGGGATTCTGCCTGACCGTGTACGGGAACCGCTACGCGAAGGGTCGCAGCGCGTTTCTCTTCAGCGTTCAGCCCCTGGGCTTCGTTGCCAAAGAGCCACATGGTTTTCTGCGATAGGTCATACTTAGTTTTCTTCTCTAGTTCAACGCCGAAACGCTGAGCAGCAGCGGCATCTTCGAGATCATAGATATTGACACGACCGTAGCCATCGGCTGCCAGTACGCCGATGCCCTGAGCTTTCGCGTCCTCAGCAAACTCTTCAAGATCCACACCGGAGATCACCGACACGTGAAAGATTGAGCCCGCAGTAGAACGCACCGCCTTGGGGTTATACAAATCGACGGTGCCCTTGGTACACACAATCAAATCAGCACCGGCAGCATCGGCTGCGCGGAAGATGGTGCCCGCATTACCAGGGTCTTGTACACGTGCCAGCACAGCAACCAGTCGGGGGTTGATACCCTCAGCACCCCAAATGTCAGCAGGAGTCACATCGAGCATGAAGCTCACAGCAATGATGCCCTGCGGTGAAACGGATTCAGCCATCGCATCCAGCACCTCGTCGGTCACCATACGCATGAAGACCTTACGCCCCTGCTCGGGGGTGGGTGTGCCATGTACTTCTTCCATCAGCTCAACAATGTCATCGTGACGGTCAAAGGCTGATTCAGTAATGTACACTGCGTCAAGCACCGGACGCTGCTGGTGAGCTTTGAGAGCCTCCCGCACCGCCTGTGGTCCCTCCACCAAAAACTGGTTCTTTTTATTGCGCCCCGTACGGGTAGCAAGTTTCGCGATATCTTTCACGCGATCAGCGTGAGGGTTTTCCATAATAACGGGAGTGCAAAGGCGTTCTCTAAAATCCATAGTTTCTATTCTCTCACGCCTCAGCTCACCATTGAGGGGGTATGTGGGCAAGGACGCTCTCGTAAATTCAACCCCGAAACTGTGGCGGCGCTGACCCGCGAGAGGGAATATTCACTCCCTGTACAGTGTTATGCGAAACTACCTATGACAATTACGGGCAGCGTAGAAATAATACAAGGAGCTACTCCGTGCAGAACAAAGAGATCAAAAACCTAGTTCTTGAAGCCAGCGAACGTCGAAGCGCCATCAAATTTTTTGACCCCGAGAAAAAAATCACCCGCGAAGACATGGATTACATCCTGGAAGTCGCCCGTCTCTCCCCCAGCTCTGTGGGCGGACAAGGCTGGCGTTTCGTAGTCTTGGAAAACCCCGAGGTCAAAGAAGCGCTCAAGCCCTTTAGCTGGGGCGCAGCCCGACAGCTGGATAGCGCCAGCCACTTTGTTCTTCTACTCGCAAAGCGCAATATGCACTACAATGGTCCGCACATGCAAGCTTCCCTAGAAAGCCGCAACCTCTCACCTGAAGATTACGCCAAGGCTATTGAGACCTACAAAAACTTTCAGGTCGATGACATGCAACTAGACACTGATCGCGCGCTCTTTGACTGGGCAGCGAAACAGACCTACATTGCCTTAGGCAATATGATGACCGCAGCAGCTCTAATCAATATTGACTCCTGCCCCATTGAAGGCTTCAACGTACAAAAAGCTAACAACCTGCTAGCTGAACACAAAATTCTAGACCCCGAAGAAGAAGGCATCGTCACCATGCTCGCGCTGGGCTACCGCCAGCAAGATCTGCCCTGGCCCAAAAACCGTAAGCCAGCCGAGGAAGTCATTACCTGGGCACAATCGTTAACCCCGTAGCCTACCGATGTAAACCGTAAAGAAAGATGCGGTATCCACCCCGTGCTGGAGCGGAGACCGCATCTTTTTTCGCAAAAACAACTCTAACTATTTCTGTCACAATCTTCTCGGTACTGACGAATAGCAACAACAGTCAGCACGAGGGTCACCGCAAAATAGGGCACTACCAAAGTCAAAATAGACCCCAGCGGCCAACCCCATATGGTGTACAAGAAACCAAAGAGGGGTAAAAATACCCACAAAGCACTTACATAGCCCGGATTGATTTTCTTCTGCTGACGCATTATCTCTACTCCTTAAAAAGATGAGGTTTTGTCATTGAGATATACCGTCACAAGGTCGGTGTACACACGTCCATCCGTTATGTCTCTCTACAACAGTCATTACCCTATCCACCGTCCAGTGGACCACGGACGCTTAGAGCGGATCACACAACCCAGAAAACAAAAAGAACGCTGCGTCTTTCCCTGTAACAGGAGAGACGCTGCGTCCCCTTTTTTTCAGCTTATTCAAGCTGTGAAATCAAATGCTTAGGCAACCTTGGGTGCTGAAGTGTCTTCAGGCAGGTTGTCCTTAGCGATCTGAACCAGAGCTGAGAAAGCCTCTGCATCGTTTACAGCCAGCTCAGCCAGCATACGACGGTCAACCTCAACCTCAGCAGCTTTCAGACCTTGGATGAAACGGTTGTAAGTCAGACCTTCAGCGCGAGCTGCAGCGTTGATACGCTGAATCCACAGGCGACGGAAGTCACCCTTCTTTTTACGACGGTGGTCGTAGCTGTACACCAGCGAGTGAATGACCTGCTCTTTTGCCTTACGGTAAAGGCGTGATCGCTGACCACGGTAACCTGATGCGCGTTCCAGAATGACGCGACGCTTCTTATGCGCGTTAACCGCGCGCTTCACACGTGCCACGTGTGTTCTCCTTCGTCTTATGTCCCCTACCGGCTAGAGAAAAATGCCAGTAGCAGGAGCGAGTTTGAAAAATGTTAGGTGCGAAAAAACTTTACTTTCGCAACAACGAGATGCAAAAGGGTTTACTTACCCAGCATCTTCTTGATGACTTTAGCCTGACCACCGGTTACAATCTGGTCTGATGCCAGACGACGGGTCACGCGTGATGACTTGTGCTCCAGGTAGTGGCGACGGTTTGCCTGCTGGCGCTTTACCTTGCCAGTACCGGTGAGCTTGAAGCGCTTTTTAGCACCAGAGTGGGTCTTCTGCTTCGGCATATCTGCCGTTCTCCTTACGTATAGCCTGCATCTTCATTTCAAAGCGCAGGAAACTTGGTTTGTGACGCTTTCACCCGCAAGGGGCAAAAGTGCCACCTCGAAAGGTTGGCTTATCGATCGCTTCTTCATTAGAAGTATCTAGCAGCCAAGCACTCAACCGGGCATGGGTAAACGCCCGATTATTGAAGTGCGTACCGACTGTCAGTTCTGTTCCTCTGCTGACGCCTGAGCCTTCAACTCTTCAGGCATTGCATCTGCCAGAGAGTTAGACACGGGAGTAGCAGTGGTGGTGTCAATGCGTTCGCGACCCTTGCGCCCGCCTGATGCCTTGGCTACATTCTGGCGTGATTCTGCCTTGCCGCGAAGCGGGGCAAGAACCATCACCATGTTGCGACCATCGACGCGGGGGTTAGACTCAACGGTGCTAACCCCTGCCAGGTCGGTAGCCATACGCCTAAGCAGGCGCACACCCATCTCGGGGCGTTGCTGTTCACGACCACGGAACTGAATCATAGCCTTGACTTTGTCACCACCGGTGAGAAAACGACGTGCGTGACCCACCTTGGTTTCATAGTCATGGGTGTCAATCTTAAGACGGAAACGGATTTCCTTCAAAGCAGAATTGACCTGCTTCTTGCGGGATTCACGCGCCTTGACAGCAGCCTCGTACTTGAACTTGCCGAAGTCCATCAGCTTGCACACCGGAGGCTTAGCGTTCGGTGCGACTTCAACCAAGTCAAGATCAGATTCGCGCGCCAGACGCAGAGCATCTTCAACGCGAACGATGCCTACCTGCTCGCCGCCCGGACCGACAAGACGGACCTCGGGAACGCGGATTCTTTCATTGATACGTGGATCGCTAATGGCACAGCTCCTGTACTAGGGTGGGGCGCGAACCCCTTTAACATTTCATTCTTGAACTGCCACACGAAAAAAGCCTTCCCTGCGGCAGCGCAAGCGAAGGCTCAAAAACTTAAGCAAAACCCGGTCTTACAGTTAGGTACGAGGCTCTACTGTAAGCGGCATGTTTTACCACTGTACCCGTCAACCGTGAGGTTGAAGCAGGTGGAAAGCTCTAGTCTTTCGCTTGCAAACTTCTCAATATTTTACACAGGTTAAAGGGATTTCACAAGGTCTGCTACCCCACACCATGACTTAAGTTACGCACCCCACTTTTATACGGTGTGACCTTAATTTTTGAGCCACCCGCGCTCTGTGAGATTCTTAGAGCATGACTAACGAAAATCAGAATGCTTTCCGCTTCGAGGATTCAGTCCCCGAGACTAAGCAAACCTCAAGCTACGAACCCACTGCCGAAGAAATCGACGCTGTGAACGCGCAGATGCGCGATATCGCCGAAGTTCCCGCAGTCGAAATCATTACCACCGCAGCTGTTCACCTCATGAGCGCCGCAGCCGTCAAGTGCGGTTTGGCTGCTGATGAAAACGCAGAAGAACTCAAAGACCTGGACGAAGCCCGCAAGCTCATTACCGCTCTTGCAGGGTTCCTCACCGCAGCGTCCCCTGAGATTGGCTCCCAGCACGCAGCTCCCCTGCGCGATGGTCTGCGCACTCTACAGCTGGCTTTCAAAGAAGCATCCACTATTCCCGATGCTCCCGGAGCCGGCCCCGGCGAAAAGTTCACCGGACCCGTTTTCTAAACATGCTTAGATAGGCACCAACCTACGCAGACAGTAATGACACCGCACTTACTCATACTGCCGGGGCTACTTGATATATCAAGTAGCCCCGGCAGTTTTACTGTATGCGCTCAATGCTCCTGCGCAGGGATAAGAGCCATCTGCACAGAATCGACCTTGTCAGAAATAACCTGAGAGGTCGCCAACTTTTGCTGGTAGGCTCCAACCACAGTGTTCAAGCCTTCACGGTCTAAGCCGGGAGCAAGCACCAGCGTAATCTTCAGCTCAGGGCCAGAGCCGCCACCGTCAAGAACTTTCCCCGAGCGGTGAGCCGTGTTGGATCCCTCGCCCCTCGATACACGCACCTGCACAATGCTGCCGATACCCTGCGCCAAGGCGGTCAGCTCACGGCTAATCTCCGGGTCACAATAGGAAGGAACCCATGACTCGTCCTTAGCCAGCGCCCACAGAGCCGGGCGTCTCACCACGAACGTCACATCATCACCAGGGTTAATCACCAATAATTGATTGCCATCGTCCACAGCACTCAACGCGGTCTTTCGAATATCCGCAGCAACAGGACGCGCCTGCTCATGCCAGCTCGTCAGCCCCTCAGTGCTGGTGAACAGGGGTAACGCCTTACGACCGTCCGGAGCCTGAATGCTCACCAGTGCCATATCTGACTCTTTATCAGAGACCAGCCCCTCATCAGTCACATGCGCCTGAGTCAGCTGAGCCACCACAGCAGCAAACACACGAGTATCACGAAGGGCAGCAACCACCTCAGCCTCACCCGCGCGTCCATCAGCAAAAGCCTCAAGAACTAACTGCAAACGAGCATCCGCAGCACCTGAATCATCGGGAAACTGATGAGTATGCGATGTACCCTCACCCAGATTACGCCCAGCCCACGGCTGACCACCGGTATCGGTTTCACGACCAGCACTAGCAAGCTGAGCAGCAATATGAGCAGGTAGCTGGCGCGGGGATGAAGAACGCTGAGTTGCAAACTCTTCAGCCATTACTCGGGGTGCCCCGCAACATCAAGGGCTTCTTCCAAAGTGAACTTACCGGCGTACAACGCCTTACCCATAATGGCACCTTCTACCCCGTATTCTACGAGCTCACGCAAAGCGCGAATATCCTCAAGGTTAGAGATACCGCCGGAGGCAACAACCGGCTTATCCGTACGTTCAGCAACCTGCTTCAGAAGCTCAAGGTTGGGCCCCTGCAAGGTACCGTCCTTGGTCACGTCCGTCACCACATAGCGAGCACAGCCATCAGCTTCAAGGCGATCAAGCACGTCCCACAAATCGCCGCCCTCCTTCGTCCAACCACGGGCAGCAAGGGTGGTTCCACGAACATCCAGGCCCACAGCAATCACATCACCATGTTCAGCAATGACGCGACGGGTCCACTCAGGATTCTCAAGGGCTGCAGTACCCAAGTTAATACGGGCAGGCTTGAGGCTCAGCGCACGTTCCAAAGACTCATCATCACGAATACCACCTGACATCTCAATCTTAATATCAAGGGCAGCTGCAACTCGCTGGAGAACATCGAGATTATCTCCCCTACCAAATGCCGCATCAAGATCAACGAGGTGAAGCCACTCAGCACCAGCATTCTGCCATGCCAGAGCCGCTTCAACAGGATCGCCATAACCTGTTTCTGAGCCAGCTTCACCCTGAACCAGGCGCACAGCCTGACCATCAGCTACATCCACTGCCGGCAGCAGTTCGAGTCTTTTATTCATGTTTAACTCCTTAGCGAGAAAACTATTCATAGATACCCACCCCACTCGCGGGAGCACTGGGTACCCATCTACTAATAATTAAAAAGAACGTACCCGCCGTAGACGAGAACAACCAAACCTAAGAGGGCAACAACAGCAGTAGCTACGATAGGTAGCTTCTGCTGATAAAAAGAAAAAGCTCCGCCCAAAAGGAAAAAACCAAAAACCATCAAAACCAGTGCTGAAACTGTGGGACTCACCTAGATGCCCTCCTTCAATCTGCCGGTACGCGGAAGGGAGCCAACCCAATTACGCAAAAGGGCGATACCTGCATCCCCCGATTTTTCGGGGTGAAACTGGGTTGCGCTCAGCGGCCCGTTCTCAACAGCAGCGATGAAAGGAGCACCGTGGTGTGACCAGGTCACTTGAGGGGGCACCATCGACTCATTGTTCTGGTCAAACTCCCACCGTTGCACACCGTACGAATGCACAAAATAGAAACGCTCACTCTCAATGCCCCTGAACAGGGTTGAGCCTTCAGGCACCTCAACGGTGTTCCACCCCATGTGAGGTACAACCTCAGCCTTGAGTTTCTCGACAGTGCCGGGCCACTCACCCATACCCTCAGACTCAATACCGTGCTCAACACCGCGCTCAAAAAGCACCTGCAAACCCACGCATATACCAAGCACCGGACGTCCGCCCGCCACCCTGCGACCAATCATACGCAGGGCATCAGCCTGTTTGAGACCTGTCATAACAGCGTCGAAAGCACCAACACCGGGCACCACTAGACCATCAGCACCCAAAACATCAGCCTCAGCGCGTGAAAGACGAACAATAGCCCCGGCTTCTTCTAAGGCGCGAACGGCGGAGCGAATATTACCGGCACCGTAATCAAGCACGGTTACCGTTGGCTTATCATCAACAGTCATCGTTAGAGAGCGCCCTTCGTAGAAGGAATGTCCTTATGACGCGGGTCAGGCTCAACAGCCTGGCGCAGTGCTCGCGCTAGCGCTTTAAACTCAGCCTCGGCAATATGGTGGGGGTCGCGTCCGCCCAAAACATTGATGTGCAGGCAAATGCCGGCGTGGTAAGCGAAAGCCTCGAAGAGGTGGCGCACCATAGAACCGGTAAAATGACCGCCAATCAGATGAAATTCAAAACCATCTGGCTCGCCGCTATGCACGAGATAAGGTCTACCCGAAATGTCCACGACCGCCGAGGCGATAGCTTCATCAAGGGGAACTATTGCCTGACCAAAACGGCGGATTCCCGCCTTATCTCCCAACGCTTGTTTGAGCACCTCGCCCAGCACAATAGCGGTATCCTCCACCGTATGATGCACATCGATATGAGTATCACCGGTTGCTTTGATATTCATATCAATCAATGAGTGCTTCGAGAGGGCGGTGAGCATGTGATCGTAGAAAGGCACCGAAGTATCGATGGTAGAAACGCCGGTACCATCGAGGTTAATCTCAACACTAATAGAAGACTCGCTGGTAGTGCGCTGCATCGATGCGGTGCGTGGGCCAATGCCTGTGGAGGTCTGAGCCATGATTAGTCCTTCTTTCGATTTTAAGCGGTTCTATAACACGCTCAAGAATCCATCAATAGTGGTCGGCGGGTTAGTGATCTGATGCGCGCGTGTAAGCACCCGTTTCAACCAGGTAATCTTCAAGCGCCTGCAAAAATTGAGTAGTTTCTTCTTGCGTTCCAGCGGTGACCCGCAGGTGACCGGGAATACCGTTATCTCGCACCAGGATCCCTCTGTCTAGCAGATACTGCCAGGCGGCTTTTTCATCCTGTAAGCCCGAGAAAAAGACGAAGTTAGAATCAGATGCTGCAGGTGACAGTCCCAACTCAGTGAGTCTTTGGACGATGCGATCGCGGGCGACCTTAATATCTTCAACGTTGGCAAGTAGTTGAGTGCGATGACGCAAAGCGGCAATAGCAGTTGCCTGAGTGACGCTTGAGAGATGGTAGGGTAGCCGTACCAAACGGACGGCGTCCGCGATGGCAGGATCAGCGGCAAAATAGCCCAAACGCACCCCCGCAAAGGCAAATGCCTTGCTCATGGTTCGGGTAACAACAAGGTTAGGGCGGGATGGCAGCAGAGTAAGGGCAGTCTGCTCGGGGTCTTGGGCGAACTCAGCGTAGGCTTCATCGACAATCAATATGCCGTTATACTCGCTCAGTGACTCATACACCTTTTTGATAACCTCAAGCCCCAGACCGGTGCCGGTGGGGTTGTTAGGGGAACACAGCACAACGATGGTTGGCTGATGCTCTCGCACCTGCTCAACGGCAGAAATCGCAGAAAGTGAAAAATCCTCGGCACGAGATCCGGCGATGAAGCTAGTATTGGTGCCATCAGCAAGCAAGGGATACATGGAGTAAGTGGGCACGAAGCTCATGACGCTTCTGCCCGGTCCGCCAAATACCTGAAACAACTGCTGCAAAATTTCATTAGAGCCATTGGCAGCCCAAACTTGTTCGGGGCTGATGCCGTGACCTAAGAATGAGGCAAGCTCCTCGCGCAGGGTCACGAACTCACGGTCAGGGTAACGGTTAAGCGCAGAGGCTACTTGAGTAACCTCTCGACCAATAGCATCAATGACCTCTTGCGGCATGGGATGCGTATTTTCATTGACGTTGAGGGTAACCGGAACGTCAATCATGGGGGCGCCGTAGGGTGAACGACCCCGCAGGTCTTCACGAATCGGCAACTTATTCATAGCGTCTAATGCATCACTCACGCTGATAGTCTACCGGTGTATCAAAGCAATTAATGATTTGTGACAGGGATTTCCAAATCTTGGCCAGCTGAGAGAGCGGTGTCTGTCAGCCCGTTGATTTTCATAATCTCTGACATCACATCGCGAGTATCGCGCTCGGGCTCCACCTGCTGAGCAATTTCCCATAGAGACTGCCCGTGCTTCACAGTGAGGGTGTATGAAACCTCAGATACCCGAAGACTCTCCCCCGCCTGGGCATCACGAGGGACAATGAATGCTAAAGCACCCAAAGCCACCAGTGCCGCCAGAGTCATCAGCGCAAGACGGCGCACACCAAAACGCGGACGGGGTCGTTCCACGTGGGGCATTATAGGCTGCTCAGCTCGTGGAGTCCTCTGAGCAGGCAGGGCACGCGCGGGCTTGATGACCTTAAGCTGAACCGGGCTCTGCGGCGCGGACGCGCGGGGGCGTTCGAAAACTGCATGGGCACGAGAAAATGCGGTACCTGGGCGCACCGGACGCTGAATCACTACGCTGCTCATGATCTACTCCTCAACACTTAATATTCGAACTTTTGTTCGAAGTTCGCATATATGTTCTATCAGAAAATTCGAATATAGTCGAGGAAAATTAGAACAAATGTTTGGTTTTCGAATAAAAGTAGCATAGGCTAAGACCAAGGTACATAGCACCTGATTCCTGTCAGAACAGGGCAAAGACAGCAACCTCTATGCCAGATAAGACCAACAGAAACGAGGTAGACCGTGAGCAACACTGCAGATTTTCCGCACGGCCAGCCCGCCGACCGCAGACGCCCGCTGACCACCCGTCAACACCGAATCTTGACGGCAATCACCACCTCGATTAATGAGCAGGGCTACCCGCCGTCCATGCGTGAAATTGGCGATATCGTTGGTCTAGCTTCTCTTTCATCTGTTACTCATCAGCTGGCACGACTTGAAAAGATGGGCTACATCAGGCGTGACCCCAAGCGTCCGCGCGCTATCGAGGTCTTAGACTATGAGCCAGGTACAACTACCGAACAGACCGCAGAAGTTATTACTCTGCCCCAGCTCCCCACTTTTGAATCAGCTGATGAATCCCTCGCGCGAGTGCCACTGATGGGTCGCATTGCAGCGGGTGCCCCTATCACCGCTGAACAAAATGTTGAAGATGTGCTTTCCCTCCCCCGCCAGCTGGTCGGCAAAGGCGAGCTCTTCATGCTTAAAGTACGAGGCGACTCAATGATTGACGCCGCTATTATGGATGGCGACTGGGTGGTAGTGCGTTCACAGAGCACCGCCAATAACGGTGATATCGTAGCCGCGCTCCTCGATGATGAGGCAACCGTGAAAACCTTCCGCCAGCGCGACGGTCATACCTGGCTTCTTCCCCAAAACACCCAGTACGAGCCTATTCTCGGCGACCAAGCAACTATTATGGGCAAAGTCGTTTCGGTACTGCGTAGCCTGTAAAAACATTTCACGCAACAAACCCCGCTCTGGCCCATCTGCAACATCAGATAAGCCTGAGCGGGGTTTTGTTGTGTGAACCTATCGGCGTTGTAAGGAGCACCCGTACCTGCGGGTAGGTTCAAGCGGTAACGCCTCTTATTTATGAGGGAACGCCAGAGTTACTCTGGCGTAGGGTACCGCCTAAGAGGGTTCAATGGTCGCCGCTAACCGCTGCAAAGCACCCACCGTTTGGTCCTTGTTTTGGGTCGTCCAAAAAGGTGGTAGCGCTTTGACTAAGTAGGAACCATAACGTTGAGTAGCAATACGCGAGTCGAGCACCGCCACAACCCCGCGGTCATTCACCGAGCGCACTAAACGTCCAGCTCCCTGCGCCATACGAATCGCTGCGTGATAGGCAGAGACTGCCATGAACCCATTACCGCCAGCCTGCGCCACAGACCGTGAACGCGCCGCTGATAGGGGGTCATCGGGGCGTGGAAACGGAATACGATCCATCATGACCAAACGGCACGCATCACCCGGAACATCAACGCCCTGCCACAAACTCATGGTGCCGAACAGACACGAGTCTGTGTCCTCAGCGAACTCTTTAACAAGGGCACGCAAAGAAGATTCACCCTGTACCAGAATATTGAGGTCAGTTCTCTTTCGAACGTATTCGGCAGCTAACTCAGCTCCTCGCTTCGAGGAGAAAAGCCCGAGCGCGCCACCGCGCGAAGCTTGAATCAGTTCAAGGACGCGTTCAAGCTGCTCCTCCGATACACCGCGCCCAGGTTTAGGCAGGTCAGAAGCCAGGTAAAGAACACCCTGCTTGGGGTAGTCAAAAGGAGAGCCAACGTCCACGGCCTCCCAACGAGGCGCACCAGCGCCCTGCAGTCCCAGAGCACCGGCAACAGAATCAAAAGACTCACCAACCGTCAGCGTTGCCGAAGTAAGTACCACCGTGCGGTCTTCGAACAGACCTTCTCTCAGGCGTCCGGCGACAGACAACGGCGCTACGTGAAGTGTTGCAGGGTCAGTATCTGAAGCAGCGACGTAACCGCGCCCAGGTTCCCAGGATCCCACACGAGATACCCAAATAACTTCGTATTTCTCGTCAGCGTTGAGCATCCGCTCAGAGAGCTCCATGACTTCGGTGAGACGCGCTCTGGCAAGCTGACGACCAGCATCAGAATCTTTTGCATCGCTCTTAGTCTCTGACAAAGCGGTGCGCGCAGCATCCATCACCTGGCTCATTGCATGAGCGATACGTTCGGGTAACCCTCGGGGCAGTAGTTCTGCGGGCACGCCCAATAACGCTGTTTCGAGGTTACGAGCTGCCGTTTCAAGGGGCGCAGATTCTGCTTTGGTGTTCTTCTTAAGGCTGCGGGCGGCAGCTTGCACCATAACCGGCGAGAGAAGACCAGTCACTGCCCCGGTCACGCGGTCGGCAAGCTCGTGTGCCTCATCGATGATGACGGTGTCATGCTCGGGTAAAACCCCAATACCCTCAAAGGAATTAATCGCTAAGAGGGCATGGTTGGTAATGACAATATCAGACTCATTAGCGCGCGTCTTCGCCATCTCAGCAAAACACGATTCAGACAAGGGGCATTTGCGCCCCAAGCATTCAGCTGAACTAACTGAAACCTGACGCCAAGCTTTATCGCTCACACCGGGAATCAGCTCATCACGGTCACCGGTATCAGTGGTTTCAGCCCAGGCGCGCAAGCGCATGACTTCTTCGCCCAGTCTACCGGTGGTTCCGCCAGGATCGACGCTAAAGAGTGCGTCCTGCTCGTCCTCTGGGTAACCGCCCTCAAGTTTATTGACACAGACATAGTTATTGCGCCCTTTGAGAATGGCAACCTGAGTTTCAGCCTCGGGAGTGTCACCAAAGGACTCCAACAAGCGAGGAATATCTCGGTTAACAATCTGCGATTGTAGAGCCAAGGTCGCCGTGGCAACAATAATGGGCTTATCACTCTGCTGGGCAAAGTGAACAGCGGGCACCAGGTACGCTAAAGACTTACCCGTGCCGGTACCAGCCTGAACCAACAAATGCCGGTCAAGTTCTAGAGACTGGGCAACATGAGCCGCCATGAGGCGCTGCCCGTCACGACGCTGACCGCCTGATGCCTCTACTACCGTATCGAGAAGATCAAGAACGTCAGCGGCACCGGGCAGAGTTTCAATTTCATTACCCGTGAGTGGGGTACGCACTGGGCTATCGGCATCTCTCAGACCTGACATTTAGCGCACCGTTTCGGTTGCACCGGTGACCTCTGCCTCTTCAATTTCGGGTTGCAGAACTTCCAGCAGGTCATCATCAAGCACGTATTCAGCCAAGTCGGACGCGACTTCTTCGCGGACGAGTGCCTGAACGTAAGTGCCATCTGAGACAAAGGCGGTACGCAGAATTTCAGCGTCCCACTCATGCAAACGTGAGACGATTTCTCCGTGGTTGTAGGGCACCAGCAGATGCACCTCAATTGAGGGGCGGGGAATCATATCGGCAATCAGCTGCTTGAGCTCTTCAATACCTTCACCGGTGCGTGCCGAAACCACCACGGTGTTTTCTTCACGCTGACGCAAACGCTCAATCACAAAGGGGTCAGCGGCATCCGCCTTATTGAGTACAACAATCTCGGGGATATTTTGTGCCTCAACCTCGGTGAAAACCTCACGCACCGCGTGAATCTGCCCCTCGGGGTCAGGGTGCGAAACGTCTACCACATGCACAATCAAATCAGCGTCAGCTACCTCTTCAAGGGTGGAGCGGAAAGCCTCCACCAGCTGGGTAGGCAAGGAACGTACAAAGCCCACAGTATCGGAGAGAGTGTAACCTACTCCGTCAGGGGTCTGAGCCTTACGGACGGTGGGGTCTAGGGTTGCGAACAGAGCGTTTTCAACCAACACACCGGCATCGGTCAGGCGGTTGAGCAACGAAGACTTACCCGCGTTCGTGTACCCTGCGATAGCAACAGAGGGCACACGGTTACGTTTGCGGTTAAGACGCTTAGTCTCGCGTGCAGGAGCCATCTGAGCAATTTCGCGGCGCAATTTCGCCATGCGCGAGCGCAGACGGCGGCGGTCAAGTTCAATTTTGGTTTCACCGGGACCACGCGAGCCAATACCTTCACCACCGGCGGCGCGTCCACCTGCCTGACGAGAGAGGGATTCACCCCAACCGCGCAGACGAGGAAGCATGTATTCCAGCTGGGCGAGCTCCACCTGAGCTTTACCTTCGCGTGATTTCGCGTGCTGGGCGAAGATATCAAGAATCAGGGCGGTGCGGTCAATGACTTTTACCTTCACCACGTCTTCAAGGGCGCGGCGCTGGGAGGGGGCGAGTTCGGCATCAACAATCACGGTATCGGCACCGTGCATCTCCACAATTTCTTGGAGCTCTAGGGCTTTGCCTGAGCCCAAGAAGGTACCGGGATCTGGTTTGAGGCGACGCTGCACCAAACCGTCCAGCACTTCAGAACCCGCGGTTTCAGCAAGCGCTGCCAGCTCACGCAGGGAGTTTTCAGCGTCCTGGACGGTGCCTTCGGTCCACAACCCGGCAAGTACAACGCGCTCAAGGCGCAACTGGCGGTATTCAACTTCGGTCACGTCTTCGAGCTCGGTGGAGAGACCGGCTACACGGCGCAACGCACGGCGCTCTGCAAGGTCCTGCTGGTCACCATCGTAGGACGAGTGTTCACGGGTAAGGTTAGAGAGCTCACGAGCTCGAGTATCAAGCACCCGAGTGTTCTCCGATGATTCTGCTCTGCCCAACACTCGATCGACAGTTGCTCGCAACTGCTCGTCACTGGGCAGTTTTTCGGTGTTGGAGGTATCGCTCACGCGCACATGTTCCTTTCGAGGCAAGAATAGTTGTTCCAGTCTATCGAACACACCTACGAATAACCATAGTCTGTGCCTTGTTTCATCTCAGGGCTAAGTTGGTCCTCTTTTCCCTTTATCTCAGCCAACCACGTAGAATCGTGGTTATGGTCAACCAGCACTATTTTTCATCAAATCCCGATACCGACTTCGTTCCCAAACACCTTAAAGTGCGTCTAGCGGGTGCCGAGCACACCGTGGTCACGGCACCGGGTATTTTCTCCCCCGGCGGTATCGACAAAGGAACAGCCGTGCTGTTAGCAGAAGTACCCCCAGCAACCGGTAAGAACCTGCTGGATATCGGTTGCGGTTGGGGACCTATCGCACTCACGATGGCGTTAGAATCTACCGAATCTCAGGTCTACGCCGTTGATGTAAATACACGCTCCCTGCAACTCACCGCAACTAACGCCGAGCGGCTGGGGGCAACCAACCTACACGCATCCGCCCCCGAAGATGTTGATGCTACCCTAGAATTTGACCTTATCTGGTCAAACCCGCCCATTCGCGTCGGCAAAGATGTGCTGCACGATATTATGCGCACCTGGTTGCCCCGCTTGACAGTCGGCGGCGAGGCCTACCTAGTGGTTCAGAAGAACCTCGGTGCAGATACTTTGCAAAAGTGGCTGTTTAATGAACTCGGCAATCAGTTTATTGTGGAGCGCCATACCACGTCTAAAGGCTTCAGAATTTTGCGTGTTGAACGTACAGCCTAAGTCATAGTGCTTACACCAACTATGCAAAAGATCCCGATGCGCCGTTACGATGCACCGGGATCTTTACAAACAGCAATCTAGCCGTTATGGGTATCTAGCCCAGGGTAACCTTGCCGGTCATTTCTGCCGGCCCTGCCAGCACTACATGCTCTAGATTATCGGGACCCAGCACGAAGGTCACTGCCAGGGTGCCACCGGGCACATGAACCAGCCACTCATCCGGAGCTTCATCTCCACCCCAGAAGCGGACGGCAGCGGCAGCGGCACACGCACCGGTACCGCATGAGAGAGTCTCCCCCACGCCGCGTTCGTACACTCGCATGCGAATCGCACCCACATTAGCTTCACCAGTTTCAGCCTCTGTTTCTTCGATTTCTTCAGGCACCACAAACTCAACGTTAGTGCCCTCCGGTGGAACAGGGGTCACCTTCGGCGCGGTCTCCAACCCCAAGCCTTCTAGTTTGCCCTCAGTACCCAGAGCAACCACAGTGTGGGGGTTACCCATCGAAATAGAGACAGCAGGACGCGGGGTCTTAAGCCCTCGGGCGGTCACCATCGCGTCGTGCCCATTATCACGGGCAGAATCACCGTCAATAAAGCTCCAAGGGCCCATATCTACCGCATACCCGTTATCAATCCGCGCCACCGTCTTGATGCCGGCGCGAGTGCCAATGCGAACATGCTCGCCTTCTTCAAGAATGAGTAATTTCTGGGTGATCAGGTACTCGATGAAAGCGCGCACCCCGTTGCCGCACATCTCCGAGATAGAACCGTCGGCATTGCGGTAGTCCATGAACCACTCGGCATCTTCAGCTTCATCGAGCAGATACTTGCCCTCAGCGAGCTCTGAGGTTTTGATAGCACGAATAAAACCGTCAGCGCCAATACCAAAGTGGCGGTCGCATACACGTGCCACCAATTCAGGATCCAACGACAGCGCACCATGCTCATCGGTTACAAACACAAAATCATTACCGGTACCCTGCCCCTTGGTCAGGGGAATACCGGAAAGTTCACCCCAGCGTTCTTGTTCAGTCATGATGATCCTTTTATCTCGTGCGACCAGCAAATGTTCTTCTACCTATTGAACCATGAAGCCCCGGTTCACAGCCGAGAGAGCACCAGCTGCCGTAACAACCCACGCTTATTTTTATGGTATTTCAGCCCTTATAGAGTTCTTCCGCGATACCACGGCGCTACTTGTCCAAGGTTCAGAAGATTCTTTCTACTGTTCGCTTTTATGCACACGCGCCAGCGCCTGAGCACGGAGGTCAGCATCAGCCCAGTCTAACCAGTTCACCCGGTCATCAGCGTTGAACCAGGTAATCTGGCGGCGGGCAAACTGGCGTGTAGCGGTCACGGTGTCTTCGATAGCTTGCTCGCGGGTATAACCGGTTGCTTCAGGAACACCGCGTTGGGCGTCCAGCAGACGCAAGTACTCCCGGTAGCCGATGGCACGCGAGGCTGTTTTGCCTTCACGCAACCCGCGTTTTTCGAGGGAGCTCACCTCATCGAGCAGACCGAGCGCGTCCATGAGCTCAACGCGACGGTGCAAACGCTCGTGCAGCTGCGCTCTGTCGCCGTTAAGCCCAATCTGCACGGTCTCGGTGACGTACTCACGACGAGGCATAAACGAGGTAAAGGTTCGCCCCGTCACCTCATACACCTCAAGGGCACGCACTAAACGGCGATCATCCTTAACTCGCGAAGCTGACTCCGGATCAACCTCAGCCAACCGGGCAAGCAAAACGCCGCGTCCGCTCGTCGCAAGTTCCTCTTCAAGGCGGACGCGCACCGCCGGGTCAGTCTCGGGGAACTCCAGCACATCAAGAACAGCACGAACATACAAACCTGAACCACCCACCAGAATCGGGTAATGCCCGCGAGCGCGCACCTCCTCGCAGAGGGCACGCGCCTGAGCTTGGAAGGTGGCAACGGAGGCTTCATCGCGTACATCCATAATGTCAAGTAGGTGATGGGGTACGCCCTTCATCTGCTTACTGGTGACTTTGGCTGTACCGATATCCATGCCTCTGTAAAACTGCATCGAATCGGCGTTGATACATTCGCCGCCAAGCTCCAGTGCCAGTTCAATGGCAAGATCTGATTTGCCGGACCCCGTAGGCCCCACCACAGAGATGACCGGTAGCGTGTTCATTACTTACGTAAGGTGGGGAAGCCCAGTGATACTGGCGCGCCGGGTACCTGAGTGATACCGGTACCGCAAGAATCTGCCTGGGCGCGGTCCCACGCATCGCCCGCGCGGGAACGACGCACAGCATACTGCTCAGCGGTGGGGTCAGAAATCAGGTGGAAGGAACCGGCTTCGGTGATGGGTAGAGTCACCAAATCTCCGGGGCGCGGAGTCTCGCAACCTGCCGGAATGGAGAAGTGAACCAGACGCATATCCTGAGTACGACCCGAAAGACGGTGGGTCTGCTCTGCCTTACGACCAGATTCTGCTACCACCATCAGCTCAACCGTTTTACCCATCTGCTTACGGTTTTCTTCAGCTGCAATGCGATCCTGCAAAACGGTCAGACGCTCGAAGCGTTCCTGCACAACTTCTTTGGGAACCTGGTTCTCAAACTCAGCGGCAGGAGTGCCGGGGCGAATGGAGTATTGGAAGGTGAAAGCGGTTGAAAAGCGGGCTTCTTCAACCACGCGCATGGTTTCTTGGAAATCCTCTTCGGTCTCACCGGGGAAGCCCACAATAATATCGGTGGTGATAGCCGCGTCCGGCATTTTCTCGCGCACCTTTTCGAGGATACCCAAGAATTTCTTGGAACGGTAGGAACGGCGCATATCTTTAAGCACCTTGTCAGAACCCGATTGCAGGGGCATGTGCAGCACCGGCATCACGTTGGGAGTCTCAGCCATCGCATCAATCACGTCGTCGGTAAACATTGCCGGGTGAGGGGAGGTGAAGCGGACGCGCTCCAACCCCTCAATCTCACCGCAGGCACGCAACAGCTTAGAAAAGGCCTGACGGTCGCCGAATTCAACGCCGTACGAGTTCACGTTCTGACCCAGCAGGGTCACCTCAATAGCACCGTCGTCGACTAGAGCCTGAACTTCAGCCAGAATATCTCCGGGACGGCGGTCTTTCTCTTTACCGCGTAGTGAGGGCACGATGCAGAAGGTACAGGTGTTGTTACAGCCCACCGAAATTGAAACCCAGCCCGAGTAGACGTGATCACGCTTGGTCGGCAGCGTGGAGGGGAAAACCTCCAGTGATTCCAGCAACTCAGCCTGTGCCTCATTGTTGTGGCGAGCGCGTTCTAAGAGGGCAGGCAAAGAACCAATATTGTGAGTGCCAAAGACAACATCAACCCAGGGAGCACGCTTGATGATGGCGTCCTGATCTTTCTGCGCCAGGCATCCGCCTACAGCAATCTGCATGCCTTCGTTCTCACGCTTGGTGGGAGCCAACATCCCCAGATTGCCGTACAGCTTGTTCGAGGCATTTTCACGCACAGCGCAGGTATTGAACACTACAAGGTCAGGAGTCTGCCCTTCTTCTACCGGAAGGTAACCGTTAGATTCCAACAAACCGCTCATGCGCTCGGAATCGTGCACGTTCATCTGGCAACCGAACGTGCGTACCTCGTAGGTGCGGGCGCTGTTGGCAGTTACTGCGGGGGTCTGAGTTTCATCTAAGTTCAAAGTCACCTTACAAGACTACTCGATAAGGCATAATGTGCTCCATGAATAATACGCCACGTTCACCACACTGCCAGGGGCTGTACGATGCGGCGTGCTCTCGTTATCAGCCCCAACCGGCGGACTCCCCCGTTGATACTCCCAAATTTGCTTCTCTTCTTGATGCCCTGGTTTCGGTGGCAGCTGGTGTCTGCAATATTGAGCAGGACGCGCTAGAGCACCTTGAGATCCTTTCAGCTGGTATGCGTTCGGTGGTGGTTCGTTGTGTCTTTGCTTTTGGTGCTGATTCTAGTCCACAAGGTTCCAGGCACACGTTTTCGGTTATTGCCAAGCACTACAGGCGCAAGGATTCTGCAACCAATTCCGGCGGGTTCGGGTATATTCGCGAAGTCTGTTCGCTGCCGACTTTTAACTATTGGGCACCTAAACTCTTTAGCTCGCTGTTGGGTTCTGACCCTTTAAAGCGGGTGACTGTTACTGAGGATTTAGGGAATTTTCGTTCCGTTCATGCCCTACTGACCAAGGGCGAAATAGAGGCTGGTCTTGATGCCTATCTGAAATTTTTTGAGGATATCTATGCTCAAGATGACACCTGGCACATAGAGTTCCAAGCAGCGGTGAAGGAGCTTGACCCCCAGGCGACATCACCGGGGTCACTCACCAGCCCCCGTTTAGGTATCAAGGGGTGGCGGCGTTTGGCTGCCATTGCTGGAGTACCACTGGCTGAGTCTGTGGAATGCACTCTTGAGATCAATACGGTACCCGCTTTTTCCATGCACACTGTACTTTCGCACGGAGATTTTTCTCCGCACAATATAGCGGTCGCTGACGCAGAGGTGCGTGCTTTTGACGCGGAGGGAGCTGCTATTCATCACGCCTTTTTACCGATTGCCGATATGTTGCTGGGGTTCCCTCTCTCCCCATATCACCGCGACTATTTACCGCTGGTAGAAAGGGCGCTATGGCAGGACGCCTGCCGGCGGCTCTACGCCCTAGCATCTCAGCACGATTTGGAAGCTGGTTTCGATACTGACTTACATCTAAGCGAACAGATGATGGTTATGGCAGGCATGGTCTTGGAACTTACAGGTTTCACCGCCCACGACCTAACCGATACACACCGTCAGCTACTCACGCACACCGCCGCCCGCGTAGCGCAACACTACCCGGATGCGTCCGCACTGATACAGCGGGTCTTAGAGCACCGCAATCTCTAGCTCGCAAGCGGGGTATGTTAGAAGTAATACTCCTCAGATTCTGCTGATCTGCCGCCATTCTCCTGCACGTAGTTCTCAATTTCTTCGCTGACCACGCTAAAAGCCATAGAGGGCGGATAGCCCTTGCGTGCCAGCATACCCACCAGCCGGCGCATAATCTTTTCTTTTTCTTTCCGATCTGAAAAGTCCATAGAAGGTCGCATTTTTTTGGCAACCAGCTGGTGAGCGTCGCTGCGTTCGTCCTCTTCGCTGCGCTGCTCAAGAGCTTCAGCAACGTGCTCCTCAGCGACCCCTTTACTTTTGAGCTCGCGGGCTATTGCTGAGCGTGATAGCTTTTTGAAAGTCACTTTTTCCCGAACGTACATCTGAGCGAACTCTTGATCATTTATGAGTTTGGCTGCTTCAAATCTATCGAGAACATCAACGATGGTTTTTTCGCTAATTTCTTTGTCTCGGAGTTTCTTCTCAAGCATCACCCTTGACTTAGCGCTAGCTGCCAACTGGTTGAGCACAATATTTTTAGCTTTGGTAAATTCGCTCTCAGGCTCATGGGCAGCCCCCCTGCGCCAGGGCTTTTTGGCTTCGTCGGGCGTCCCTACCCCGTGCAGGGCGTATAGCGCCAAATCTTCTTCAGTATCAGGCTGGGCAAGTCTGCTTTCGGGGCGAAACTGAGTTGTCTTAGCCGGTTTATGTGGTCCTTTCTTCTCGTCCTCAAGCTCTGGCGCAGCGCCGAAAGCCGGGGCGAAAGGGGAATTCTGCAGGTACTTAGCCGGTGGTTTACGAAACCCTTTTTTGCGTTGAGTGTTCGGGTTCCTGCTGTGTTGCCGTCCTGAACGGTTACGACTGGACGCCTCCTCTTCCATGCGCCTATCGCTCTTGGAAGATTCAGAAAACGGTGCGTTTTCGCCAGTATATTGGCGTCCCACAGTGTTAGCGCTTGGACGGATACCCTCCCCCGGCTTTTCTTCTTGGGCGCCGGTAGATGCGGGGTGCCAGTCAGGATAATCGTTAGCTGGGTTGCTTACCATCATGTTCTAGGGCACCTCCTCCATTTATATACTCACGGTGCTTAGCCATTGTAAAAGGTAAGAGACTACTGACTTGTTTCAACGCAAAAAAGTGTTGCTACCAACGAAAACCGCAGGTAGCAACACTGTGATAACCCGCGTGCCGAGTTAGAAGTTTTCGGGCAAATCTCCTAGGGGATCAATAGCGTCGTCGGTGATGACTCCATCTGCATCTACTCCATCAGGAGCGTCCGCGTTTTCGTCCTCAATGATTCCCAGCTTCACGAGAGTCTTGTACTGGATTTCCTCAGCAAGCTCGGGATTGTCTTTGAGGAAGCGGCGGGCGTTTTCTTTACCCTGCCCCAGCTGATCGCCTTCGTAAGTAAACCATGCACCTGACTTCTTGACGATGCCGTTTTCAACACCCATATCGATGATACCGCCCTCAACGGAAATACCTTCACCATAGAGAATGTCGAATTCTGCCTGCTTGAAGGGCGGTGCCATCTTGTTCTTCACGATCTTGGCACGGGTGCGGTTACCAATCGGGTTTGCACCGTCTTTGAGAGTTTCAATACGGCGAATATCAATACGAACCGATGCGTAGAACTTCAGTGCTTTACCACCGGTAGTGGTCTCGGGTGAACCGAAGAAAACACCGATCTTTTCGCGCAGCTGGTTGATGAAGATGGCGGTGGTGTTGGTCTGAGCGAGGCGACCGGTAATCTTACGCAGTGCCTGTGACATGAGGCGAGCTTGCAGACCCACGTGTGAGTCACCCATTTCGCCTTCAATTTCGGCGCGGGGAACGAGTGCGGCAACGGAATCAACGACGATGATGTCCACTGAGCCTGAGCCGACGAGCATATCCATGATTTCCAACGCCTGCTCACCGGTATCGGGCTGAGATACCAGCAGTGAGTCGGTATCGACGCCTAGCTTAGCTGCGTAAATGGGGTCAAGAGCGTGCTCAGCGTCGATGAAAGCTGCAATGCCACCCGCTTTTTGAACGCTAGCAACGGCGTGCAGAGCAACAGTGGTTTTACCTGATGATTCAGGGCCATAGACCTCAATCACGCGGCCGCGGGGCAAACCGCCAATGCCGAGTGCAGCGTCTAGGGAGAGAGCACCGGTTGAGATGGTCTCGACCTTGACAGCTTCTTTGTCGCCCAGACGCATGACAGCGCCTTTGCCGTAGTTCTTGTCGATTTGTGCGAGGACGCCTTCGAGCGCCTTTTCGCGGTCTGATGCCGGAACCTGGCTCACTGAAGTGTTAGCACGTGCTTTAGCTGCCATGTTTTGCCTTCTTTCATGGTGTAATCTCGTGGTGCGCCTGAACTTCAGCGGTTCAGACTTCGTGTTTTCTATAGTCACCACGGTAGCGGTACCGGCTGACAATTTAGGACCGTTTGAGCAAATCTGTGGATAACTTGCTCATTTTTCGACCGTTTTGACCGATTGTGGAAACAACTCTACCAGATTTTCGAACATATTTTCTAGTTACACGGGTAGATTCGAATACCTAGAATATATTTACGAAAAGATTGGTGGTGAGCCTATCGCTTCGGAGCGATATCAGGCCCCCACCAGCGTTCCTCCGGTATTTCCTGCACCTGACATACTGCCCGCCACACCTCTGCCGGGTCAAACCCCTGCCGAAGCGCTTCCTCTGCGGTGAAGTCACCACACTGCCCCAGCACTAAATCGCGGGCAAGCACTCGGGCATACCCCTCACCGAACTCATGCCCCATCAAAAACCAGAACTCACTCAGCTTCATGTGTCTTGAGTTTACTCTCAATCATCATCTGATACATGTCTGCCCCCTCACAAGAAATGAACGCTCTATATAAAAGTGCCCCGCACTTCACCAAGTGCGGGGCTTTTCTGAGATCTAGACCTTAGCGGGCAACGCTCAAGGAGTGAGCGTCCTGAGGAATATCCTTGCTTGAAGTTGCAGCGATGCCGTACTCACGCTTGAACTGATCTGAGAATTCAGCAGGTACGGTGTCAGGCACAGTAAAGCCGGTCTCAGGTGCCATGCGGTCTGATACTTCGCGCAGCATCTGCGACAGTGAAATATCGAGCGCCTCGCAGATTGACGCCAGAAGCTCAGATGATGCTTCTTTCTGTCCGCGTTCTACTTCTGAGAGGTACCCCAGAGATACGCGAGCACTGTGTGAAACTTCGCGCAGGGTGCGACTCTGACGCTGGCGAACATCGCGCAACACTTCACCGATAGCGTGGCGCAGGAGAATAGTTTTGGGAGCAGAAGTGGTAGGTGCAGCTGCCTCTGATTGGTCAACGTCCTTCCATCGAACGACGCCGTTTACTGATACTGGTTGCTTCGACATGAGAGTCTTTTTCCTTCAGTGATCATCGCGCTCTTTCTTCTAATGAGCGCTCCTTTGTGTTCTACTCAACAGCCTAACGCATTTTTGAGCAGTATGCACTGTGTTTCGTGGGACGCCCCCACGCTTCACTCATTGCGTTATGACTATTTCAACGCATGAAGCTGGGAGTTTGTTCCCGGTTTACCGCAGAATTTTCTGACGAGAAGCTGAGCGAAAGCTGGTAGAAGATGTGCCTTGTTCATGCAAAGTTCATTCAGCGCACTGAGACAGGCGTACTATATTCAGGTGCCCACCGACAGTTTCTCGAGATGCGCTAAGAGATAAGCCAGTACGTCCTCTACCGTTGCCTGACGAATCTCTTGCCTGTTGCCCTCATATTTTTTCTCATACGCATAGGTCTCGCCAGCACAAAATATACCAATAAATACTGTACCCACGGGTTTGCCATCGGCAGGCTCAGGGCCAGCAGCACCCGTGGTTGCAACAGCGCAGTCTGCCTCGCAAACGCGTGCCGCGCCCTGCGCCATGGAGCGAACTACCTCAGAGTCTACTGCCCCCTGAGTTTTCAGCAGCTGGGCAGACACACCCAAAACCCCGGCCTTCACATCGCTACTGTAAGAAATCACACCACCACGATATACAGCTGAGGCACCGGGGACATCGCACAGAGTTGCCCCAACTAACCCGGCGGTCAGCGACTCAGCCGTTGCGAGCTGAACACCTCGCGTCTTGGCGGTTTCGATGACCCGTTGCGCTAGAGAATAACCCCGTGAGCTCATGATTCGATTCGCTCCTGTCTGTGTTATTTGTTCTGAGACGTGAAGTAGTCACGGCGCAGCTGCATAGCCTTAATCACGTAATCCATACCGGTTACCACAGTGACGATAACGACTGCTGCCATGACCAGCCAACCAGGCCATAGCGCCCAAGCGCCCAAGGACGCCAGCGGCAACAGCATCAGCACTAGAGCCACCGTCTGCAAAACAGTTTTGAGTTTGCCACCCTTCGAGGCTGCCATTACCCCGTACTTAATGATGAAAAGACGCATCACGGTGATGCCCCACTCACGCACCAGAATGACAATAGTAACCCACCACCACAGCTCACCCAGCATCGACAGCAGAACAAAGGCTGCGCCGGTGAGTAGTTTGTCAGCGATGGGATCAGCAATCTTACCGAAGCTGGTAATAAGGTTACGCGAGCGTGCGATGGAGCCGTCCAGCCAGTCGGTAATCATTGCCAGTATGAACACTGCTACTGCCCACCAGCGCATGCTCATGTTGGTTTCGCCGTAGGTACCTCCCAGCCAGAGAAGCCAGATGAACAGTGGAACCATCAGGATGCGTAGCGCGGTCAGCGCGTTGGGGAGGTTCCAGTTTGACGCGGTGGGGTTCACGGGGGTTGTCACTTTTATGCCTTTCGCAGGTGGCGGTGGCGTACTGTCTTTTTCTTTACAGTACGCCACCGCCGTCAGTAGTCCAGGTAGCTCCGTCAGTGTTTTATCTGCCGGTGAGGTTCCAGGCGTCCTCACCGGTGGGATCTTCAGCGTCGTCGAAGTAGTCAACAGCAGGTTCGCCCATAGCGTCGAGAGAATCAGCGACTAGGTCGGTGGGTTCAGCTGCGGGAGGCTCTTCACCGCGTAGGCGTGCTAGGACGGTGGGAAGGTCATCGGGCTGAACCAGCACGTCGCGTGCCTTAGACCCTTCTGAGGGGCCCACAATTTCTCTAGATTCCAACAGGTCCATCAGGCGCCCTGCTTTAGCAAAGCCCACGCGGAGTTTACGCTGAAGCATAGACGTTGAGCCGAACTGGGTGGTAACGATCAGTTCAGCTGCCTGCAACAGAACGTCAAGGTCGTCTCCGATATCATCGTCAATCTGCTTCTTGGGAGCAGCGGCAATGACATCGTCGCGGTATGAAACCGGCATCTGGGTTTTGACGTGTTCCACGATTTCGTGAATTTCAGATTCACCCACCCATGCGCCCTGAACACGCATGGGTTTAGAAGCGCCCATGGGCAGGAACAGCGCATCGCCCTGACCAATGAGTTTCTCTGCACCCGGCTGGTCAAGAACAACACGAGAGTCGGTAACAGATGAGGTCGCAAACGCCATGCGAGAAGGCACGTTGGCTTTAATCAGACCCGTTACCACGTCAACAGAGGGACGCTGGGTTGCAAGAACCAGGTGAATACCGGCAGCTCGCGCTAGCTGGGTAATACGCACAATAGATTCTTCAACATCGCGCGGGGCAACCATCATCAAGTCGGCAAGCTCATCAACAATCACCAAAAGGTAGGGGTAAGCCTTAATCTGGCGTTTGCTGCCGGGTTCGGGCTGAATCTTGCCAGCTTTGACGGCTTTATTAAAATCGTCGATGTGTTTGTAGCCGTAGTGTGCCAGATCGTCGTAACGCGCGTCCATCTCACGCACTACCCACTGCAGTGCCTCAGCGGCTTTCTTGGGGCTGGTGATGATGGGGGTAATCAAGTGTGGAATACCCTCATAAGCGGTGAGTTCAACGCGCTTGGGGTCTACCATGACCAGACGCACCTGATCGGGGGTTGAGCGCATCAGGATTGAGGTAATCATCGAGTTCACAAACGATGATTTACCGGCACCGGTTGCACCCGCCACCAGCAGGTGAGGCATCTTCGCCAAGTTGGCGAGTACGAAACCGCCCTCGACGTCTTTGCCCACGCCCATGACCATGGGGTGTTCGTTGGTATGTGCCTGGGGGGAACGCAGTACATCACCGAGTGCCACGGTTTCGCGGTCGGTGTTAGGAATCTCGATGCCGATAGCAGATTTTCCGGGAATCGGCGAGAGAATACGAACATCTGCTGAGGCAACAGCGTAGGAGATGTTTTTACTCAGTGCGGTGACTCGCTCTACCTTGGTGCCAGGGCCGAGCTCAATCTCGTAGCGGGTGACGGTAGGACCGCGGGAGAAGCCGGTGACAGCTGCATCAACGTTGAACTGGTTGAGTACCTCGGTAAGAGATTCCACCACCTGCTCATTGACCTCAGATGATTCTTTGGCGGGAGGGCCCGCTTCGAGCAGGGTCTCAGACGGTAGATCGTAGTTACCTGCCGATGACTCCACGCTGATACTGCCGCGCGGTTGCTCGGTCGTTGCAGGTACCGTGTGATTGGCGATATTCGTAGGCGCTTTTGGCTTCTCTGTCGCAGTGGTTTTGCTCGTTGCAGGGTTTGTAGGTTGAGCTACAGGCGGACGCGACGCCGCAGATGCAGACGCTGGGGCTGATCGCTGCGGAGCAGCAGCCGGCACCGTCTGAGTGCGCGGTTGTGGTTTTTCTTCTGTCATCGGTTCAGCGCGGGGTGAACCTGACGGCTTGTCGAGCTCGTCAGTGTAATCAAAAAGATCCGGGGTTTGGGTTTGCTGGGCTCGTCCACTATCTACCGCAGCTTGACGGACCTTCTCCAAACGCTGAGCGGGCGCGTCCGACCACTCGCCCTGGTCAAAGAGGGTGGGTTCAGCTTTTTTCTTGTTTTTCTTGGGGCGTCGAGGCGCGGGTGGCTCAACATCAAAATCTCGGTTGACACGTTGCAGAGGAGCGGTATCTGACACAGGCTCGTCAGGGTGCAAGAGCGCAGTGTCGAAAGCTTCATCGCCCTCGTAGCTATCAAGACGGCGACTACCAGAGCTGCCGTTGCCAAAGCCCAACCACGCTAAAATTCCCTTACGGGGTGCGGGCGCTGCTGGTGTAGATTCATCGTAGAGGTAAGAACGGTCATGCGATTCCTCGCGGTGCAGTTCCTGCTCTTCATGGGCTTTTTCGGGTTTTGAGGGTGCCTCGCCAAGCATGATGCTCATCAGGTGTACCAGCCGAGGCCCAATCATGCGCAACGGAGTTTTAGTTGCGATCAAAAGACCCAGCGCAAAAACAGCCGCGGTAACCAGCCATTCAAAGATTGAAATACCGCCCACGAGGCGAGAGAGAGGGTTAGCCACAAGCAACCCAATAATGCCGCCGCCAGCCCATACGTCCTCAAAACCACGACCACGGACGAGGGCGGGAAAGCCAGCGAGTTTAGCGGCGAGCATTGACCCGGCGACCAGCATGATGAAAAGACCAACAGCAATGCGGTTATTAGCCCCAATCTCTAGCGGATGTCTAAAGATGCGCCAGGCGAAAATGAAGGCAAAGATTGGAATCAGCAGGGCACCGTGGCCGAAGGTGCCGCCCACCATCACGTGCCACGCATTAATAGGGGCTTCAAACCATCGGTAGGTATCAACGGTGCGTAGCGCCCACCATTCCACCAAAGCGGTGATGAAGCCAAAGAGCAGAATCAGCAGCGCTCCCCCATCCCTGCGGTCTTCGGGGGCTAAATCGGTGCGCAGGGCACCCACGCGGCGCACAGCGGCGCCCACGATGTGGGCGCACGTCAACCAGGCACCCAGAACAACCTTGCTCACCATGTTCTGCTGGGGAGCCGTTGATTTAGCTTTGGTGTTCTGGCGGGATCGGGCGGAACCGCGTGCCGCAGTCTTCGTCGCTTTGGGCTGCCTCGATGAACGCGGAGCTGACTTTCGTGATGCCATTGTTTCCAATCACTGCAATCGCTTGTCTATAACACCTCACGCGCGATGGGGTCTGCATCGCAAAGATATAAGACTCCACCGCGCGCGGGTAAAGGTTAAACATTATGTTTAAGGTACAGGATTTTTAGCCCTTATCGGTATGAGTTTCAACCACAACCGGAATAATCATGGGTTTGCGACGCAAACGACGTGCCACCCATGAGCCGATGGTACGGCGGACGATCTGCTGTAGCTGGTGAACAGTGTGCACTTCGTGCGGGGCACGACGCAGAGCGTCCTCCAGGGCGGCAGTGATTTTGGGAGTGATGTCGTCAAAGACTGAGTCGTCTTCGGCAACACCGCGGGCGTGTACATCGGGGCCGGTGACCACGCGCTTGGTAGCACGGTCAATAACGGTCACGATAGAGACAAAGCCCTCTTCACCCAGAGTACGGCGATCCTTGAGATCTTCTTCGGTAACCTCACCGACGGAGCGGCCATCAACGTAAACGTATTCGTTAGGCACCTGCCCCACAATGCGCGCCTTTCCGTCCGCTAGGTCCACAACGGTGCCGTCCTCACAGATCAACACGCCCTCGGGATCAATACCGGTTTCAATCGCCAAATCGGCGTTGGCGATGAGGTGGCGAATTTCGCCGTGAACGGGCATAACGTTCTTGGGCTTGAGAATGTTGTAGCAGTAAATCAGCTCACCGGCAGCGGCGTGACCCGAAACGTGAACCTTAGCGTTGCCTTTATGCACAACGTTAGCGCCAAGTTTCATGAGACCGTTGATGACACGGTAAACGCTGGTTTCGTTGCCGGGAATCAGTGATGAAGCGAGAACTACGGTATCGCCCTGTTCAATCTGAATCTTGTGATCGCCATTTGCCATGCGTGAGAGCGCGGCCATAGGCTCACCCTGCGAACCGGTACACATCATCACGATTTCTTCGGGACGGTAGTCATCAACTTTTTTCAAATCTACCAGTAGACCCTGGGGCACGTTGAGATAGCCCAGCTTCTCAGCGATGGTCATGTTACGCACCATCGAGCGCCCCACCAGCACGACCTTGCGTCCGCGCTCAGCCGCAGCGTCAAGCACCTGCTGAACGCGGTGAACGTGCGATGAGAAGGACGCGACGATAATGCGCTGAGGAGCATCGCGGAATACCTGGGACAAAACGCCGCCGATGTTCTTTTCGGTCGGAGTAAAGCCGGGAACTTCAGCGTTAGTGGAGTCAGGCAAGAACAAGTCGATGCCTTCTTCACCCAGACGAGCAAAGTGGCGAAGGTCGGTCAGGCGTCCGTCGAGGGGCAGCTGATCCATCTTGAAGTCACCGGTGTGCAAGACCTTACCCGCCTGGGTGCGAATAAAGACTGCGAGCGCGTCCGGAATCGAGTGGTTAACCGCTACAAATTCGCATTCGTAGGGACCGAATGCCTCAACCATACCCTCTTCAACGGTGAGGGTGTAGGGCTTGATGCGGTGTTCAGCAAGTTTCGCTTCGACCAGTGCCAGGGTCAGCTGCGAACCGACCAGGGGAATATCTGCGCGACGCTTGAGCAAGTAGGGCACGGCACCAATGTGGTCTTCGTGACCGTGGGTCAGCACAACTGCGACAATGTCATCGAGGCGGTCCATGATGTAGTTCAAATCGGGCAGAATCAAATCAACGCCGGGCTGGGACTCTTCGGGAAAGAGCACGCCACAGTCAACAACGAGCAGTTTTCCGTTGATTTCGTACACGGTCATGTTACGACCAACTTCACCCAAACCACCGAGGGCTACAACGCGCAGGGTGTCGCGCTTTAGTTTGGGCGGGCGGGGCAAATCGAATTCTAGATGAGCCATAAAACCTCTTTCATAGACACGGTGAAAGCGGATTCTTGCTGGTATGTGCCAGCTGAACCCGCCTCACGCTGTGGTGCAGTGCAGTTGCGGGTCACCTGTTATTCGGTGCCAGTTGCTGCCTTTTCTGCTTTTATTTTTACTGAGTGATGGTTGATGCCAGTGCTGATTCAGCGAGGTCTGCGCGCATGGCAGCTTCTTCTGAGTCGGTCGGACCAACGTGGGGCAGTCGGACTGCGCTCGATTTGAGCGCTCCCTGCCATTTCAAAATTTCTTTTGCAGCGACGCAACCGGGGACGCGCCCCATAGCGGCGCGAATAACGGGCACTAGATCGCGATGAATCTGCTGGGCGTGGGCAAGTTCTCCACCGATGAAGGCATCGAGCATATCACGGAACATTTCGGGGGCTACGTGTGAGGTGACGCCCACATGCCCTACAGCTCCAATACTGAGCCAGGGCAAGAGCAAACCGTCATCGCCAGAGTAGTACTGTAGGTCGGTGGCTGCCATTACTTCGGAGGCAGCACCCAAATCAGCCTTTGCGTCTTTAACCGCCACAACAGTGGGCAGCTCAGCGAGAACTTTGTAGGTGTCTACAGCAATCGGGATGCCCGCGCGACCGGGAATATCGTACAACATCACAGGGGTATCAGATGAGCGCGCGACCTCGGTGAAGTGACCTACCAAGCCTGCTTGGGTTGGCTTGTTGTAGTAGGGGGTCACTACCAAAAGACCGTCAACACCCACACGATCGGCAGCCTTGACTAGGTTCAGGGTGTGGTTGGTATCGTTCGAGCCAACACCGGCAATGATCTTAACGCGATCGCCCACAGCATCTTTCACAATGTCAAAGACGCGTTCGTTTTCCTCATCGGTCATCGTGGAATACTCACCGGTGGTACCGCACACCACAAGACCATCGTGACCACGGTCAGCGAGGTGAAGAGCAAGTTCAGCAGTGGCGGTTTCGTCGACCGATCCATCATCAGCGAAAGGCGTCACCATAGCGGTGAGCAAACGCCCGAAAATAGGCTCGGCAAATGTTCCAACGGTGTTCTGTGACTGCGACATATCTCTAATCTACCCTGTGTTGTGCGCACTTACTACTTGTAACTGGTACGTAGAAGTTCACATATGTTGAGTTTTGTGTTCTTATCTAGGATGCTCCATGAAGGTGCAGATAGCGAGCTGTGAGCACTTCGTTACCTAGTATGTTCCTCCTGTTCTACGAGGTGTGTCAGGAAGCAACCAGTTTTCCTGCGCGTAAAGCAATGGCGTCACGCATGGCGGAGCGGGCACGCTTACGATCACCTGAGGCATCGTAGGCTAAAGACAGGTTGAACCAGTTCTGCCATTTTTCAGGGTTCTCTTCAGCTGCCCTGCGGTACTTCTCAAATTGTGCGTCCGCGTCCTGCCGTACCATACGCCCCGAGGGGTGACGCTCGATGGTGTCTTCAGGGAGCAGACCTTGGGCCGCCATTTCTTCTGCCATCGTTTGAATCCGAGAGCCAAAAATGATTTCGCGGATCATAGCCCAGGCGCCAATAACCGGTAGCACTATCAGGCTCATACCCAGTACTACGCCGACCCACTCGCCACTGGTCATCAAAAGGATGCCGCGTTGAACGGTTACTCCCAGATACAGAGTCAGCAAGGCGATGACGATGGCAGCAAAAAGTTTGCCGCGCCCGCGCCCCTCAATCACCGTAAAAACGCCAACAAAAGCCAGCACCATAAAAACAGTAATTTTCGCGCCCTGAGGTAACGGTAGCAAGAGCACGGTGAGAGCAACCAGCACTATAGCGGTGGCACTAAATAGTTTGAGCGAGTTCATCTATGAAAGATCCAAATACCCGTCAAGCCCGTGCGTCAGACCGGGTTGCTGGGCAACTTCTCGAACGCCCAAGAGTACACCGGGCATAAAGGACGCACGGTCAAAGGAATCATGGCGAATCACCAGCTGCTGCCCCGGATCGCCCAGCAAGATTTCCTGATGAGCAACAAGCCCTCGCAGACGAACCGCGTGAACGTGTACACCGTCAACAACCGCACCGCGTGAACCGCCCTCATCGTGTTCGGTAGCATCAGGGGACTCTCCTACGCCGGCGTTTACTCGTGCCTCAGCGATTTTGCGGGCGGTGTGAACCGCTGTACCCGAGGGCGCATCAACCTTATTCGGGTGGTGCATCTCGATAACCTCAACAGAATCAAAATAGCGAGCGGCTTTAGCGGCAAACTCGGTGGCAAGAATCGAACCGATAGCAAAATTGGGGGCAATAAGCACACCAACCTGCGGGTTTTCAGCTAACAAAGCACGCAAATTCTCGAGGCGTTCAGTGTCCCACCCAGTCGTGCCCACCACCGCATGCATGCCGTTTTCAACTGCGAACCGCACGTTCTTCTCAGTGACAGAAGGGACGGTCAGGTCAACGACGATTTCAGCGCCGGCATCAACCAGTTCCTGCAAAGAGTCGCCAGACCCCAGTGCCGCTACCAGATCCATATCCTCAGCAGTGTTGATAGCTCGCACAGCTTCGCTACCCATGCGTCCGCCCGCCCCGACAACAGCAACTTTAAGAATTCTCGTCATAGCTTCTAAACGCCCACCCTCTCACAAAATTTTGGCAATGGCTTACTACTTTACCGCGATAGTCACAGGAGTTCCCCGTTTGTGTCGATACATGAAACATCTGTGTACCCACTAAACTGGTACGGGAGTACTACAGCGCCACCTGCCTCAGGTCGCCACCTCTACCCGCTCCATCCGTTTCATGCCGTACCATCTGATACGCGCCCTGCGCCCTTGGCAGATATCGGCACCCAGCACGTCAGTGAAGGTAAGTATGCAGCAAGAACACGTTTTCTACTCCAGCGTTCGCCCTGAAGAAGGAACCAGGCGTTTCGTTCTGCCCGGTCTTGATGGGTTGCGAGCTGTGGCGGTCTTGCTAGTGGTCATCTACCACCTGTGGCCGGCTGCTCTTCCCGGCGGCATGATCGGTGTTGATATCTTTTTTGTCATCTCTGGTTACTTGATTACAGCGCTCTTACTACGCGAAGGCGCGTACACCGGCAAGATGAACATTATTGCTTTTTGGGTACGCCGCCTGCGCAGGCTCGTTCCGGCTGTTGCTGCTCTGGTGCTCACCATAGCTCCCGTGGCGCTTCTGGTCGGTGGGGATATTCTGGTAGGATTCGGCAGGCAGCTGCTCGGTGCGTTTACCTATTCTTCTAACTGGTTCTCTATCGCTGCCGGTAACGACTATTTCACGCAGACTTCGCCCGAACTACTGACGAATTTCTGGTCGTTGGCGGTGGAGGAGCAGTTCTACTTCTTCTGGCCCGTTGTCTTAGTGTTTGCCTGTATCTTTTTGAAAACCTGGCGGCAGCGAGCATTGGTGCCGGTTATTCTGGGCGTTCTCTCGCTGGTATTAGTAATAATTTTGGTATGGTCAGGCGGCAGCTTTGCTCGTATCTACTACGGCACTGACACGCACCTCTACGGGCTGATGCTCGGAGTGCTTTTGGCACTGCTAATCCCGTGGAGCATGTACCCGCCCGTGGACGCGCGTCTTTACACCCACGTAGGCTATGGCAACGGTCTCTGGGGTACAGTCCGGGCTCTTGTGGGGTGGTTCAGTCTTGCCGCTATAGTGCCGTTGGCTAGGGTGCTTTCTGAGCATGAGCAGTCTGTGTTGCAGCCCTGGGGATTGCTGGCTGGGGCGTTATTGGGGCTCGGCGTTTTGCAGGCGCTACTGCCCGATACTCGCTCAGCCATTGCCCGGTGGCTCAGAGGTGCTCTATCGTTCGCGCCCCTGGTCTGGATTGGTAAGCGTTCCTACGGAATCTATCTGTGGCACTGGCCGCTGGCTGTATTAGCCCACTATATTTTCGGTCCCGGCTTCGGTCTGTGGGTACAGATTCCCCTGCTCCTGTTGACTCTAACTATTGCTGGTTTTTCCTATATGTACATCGAGACGCCGGTGCGCAGGTACGGTTTCCGAGGGGCCCTCACAGCCTGGGTGGAGGCGATCTTCTCCCCCGCTAAAGCCCTGCCTGTTGCTGGCGTAGCTCTGCTGGTTGTGGGTGCAGCAGCTAATGTTTTCGCGGTACAAACCGCCCCGCACATGACCGAAGCCCAAGCTCTGATTGCTCAGGGAAAAGCCCAGCTTAACCGGGCGCAACAAGAATCTGGATCTTCACACGTGGCTGAGAATCAACAAACGACAGCACCCGACGCGCCCTCTTCCGTATCTACTGATAGTGCAGAAATAGCTCCCGAAGAAAGCAATAGCGGCATCAGCATTATTGGCGACTCAGTGTCATTGGCATCTGCCGGTCAGCTTCACGAGAAACTACCCGACTCCGCCGTCAATGCTGAAATCTCACGGCAGTTCGCAGCAGCTCCGGACATCATTTTCTCACTCAAGCAAGAAGGCACACTAGGCGATACCCTGGTGCTCTCTTTGACCACCAACTCCACCATTTCCCCAACCATGGTCGACCAAGCCATCACCGCAGCCAAAGACGCAGGCGTACAACATATCGTGCTCGTCACCGGCCAGGCACCCGCCCACCTCACCTGGGTTCAGGCTTCCAACGAGGTGCTGCAAGCCACCGCCCAACGACACCCGGAGGTAGCGCTCGCCGACTGGGCAACCGCATCCACCGGCAAACCCCAGCTTTTCGCGAACGACGGCGTCCACCCCACCCCCGAAGGCGCCGAGCTCTACGCCCAAACCATCAAGGACGCGGTAGAGAAGGTAAAGGGGCGCTAGACCCTCACATACTTAAAGAACCGAGGCGGAAGCCCATTATTTTAGGGGGCTCCCACCTCGGTTTACTGTACGAAGGAACTAGCGAACAATGGTAGTCACTTCAGGCTGTTGAGCAAGAAATTCTAGCAGTTCTTTAATATCGCGATGGGTCACAGAACGCACACCGTGTAGGATTTCGTCCAGCGTAGAAAATTCACCAGCGTCAAGTTCAGCCCGTCCTAGACGCGACATGCGGGAACCTGCATCTTCGCTGCCTAGAATAGTTGCCCCACCCAGCTGGCCTAAGACTTTACTAAGCTCAGCGTCGCCGAGGCCTTCCCGCACGAGCTGTTCAAACTCCCGGTACATGATCTCTTGCACCTGCTCAGTTTTCGCGGGTAGGCAACCAGCGTACATGCCAAAATAACCAGCGTCCGAGTAGGTACCAGAGAAAGCGAAAGTTGAGTAAGCGAGTCCTCTTTTTTCGCGGATTTCTTGGAAGAGGCGCGAAGACATACCGCCACCAAGAGCTGATGCGAGAACACTCATCACATAGCGACGCTCGTCACCGGCAATGATTGAGGGACGACCAACCACGATATTGGTCTGTTCAAAGCCTTTATCAAGTTCAAGGTGGGCAGACGCTGGGCTAATCAAAGTTGCTGAGCGAACACGACGGGGCGATGGCATAACGCCTTCGGTGAGATTCCACCCACTATTTTCAAGGGCTGCAAGAACATAGGAGACAATTTGTGAGTGGTCCAGCGAACCGGCTGCTGAAACAACGAGACGGTCAGGGGTGTAGAACTTCTTGTAGTGTTCATACACTGCCTCGCGGGACACATTCATAATCTCTTCGGGGTTGCCTCCAATGGGTCTACCCAACGGGTTTGTCCCCATGAGCTGCTCAATATGGTTCTCAAAGGCAACGTCTGTAGGGTCATCTTGATCCATAGCAATTTCTTCGAGAATAACGCCACGTTCCTGCTCCATATCAGCGTCATCAAGGCGGGCGCTAGTCACCATATCTGCAATAACATTGATAGCCATTTGGGTATCATCGTCCAGGACGCGCGCATAGTAGCAGGTATGTTCTTTAGCGGTCAGCGCGTTGGATTCTCCACCCACTTCGTCAAACGCTTGAGCGATATCGAGTGCGCTACGTTTTTCGGTGCCTTTAAAGAGTAGATGCTCTAAGAAGTGAGTTGAGCCAAGCATTCCAGGCTGCTCATCGCGAGAACCTACCCCCACCCAAAAACCGATGGAAACACTGCGTTGGGAAGGCATACGCTCGGTAATAACGCGGACGCCGCCGGGCAAGATGGAACGACGTACCTCATTGCCGCCCTCACCTGCGTACACGAGGCGACCGGTGACATAATTGAGTTCGCCTTGTGCAGCAGCGGTGGTGAGCGGAAGGACGATGGGCATAAAAACCTTTCAGAAGTAGGCGCGTAGTTTGTAGTGTGGTTATGCGCCCGGGAAGAGAGTTTAAAAGATAAGAAAAAGATGCAGCCTCACCCCGTGAGAGGGTCGAGGCTACATCTTTTGCCAAGTTATGACGAGGTAAGAGGTTACGCTTCGTCCGCAGCCTCAGCTGCTTCTTCAGCTACAACCGGTGACAGTGAGAGCTTGCCGCGATCGTCGATCTTGGTGATCTCTACCTGTACCTTCTGGCCGACGCCAACAACGTCTTCAACGTCGTCTACGCGCTTGCCGTCGTTGAGCTTACGCAGCTCTGAAATGTGCAGCAGACCGTCCTTACCGGGGGTCAGTGACACGAACGCACCGAAAGTGGTGGTCTTGACGACGGTACCGAGGTAGCGTTCACCGATTTCGGGAACCTGCGGGTTAGCAATCGCGTTGATTGCTGCGCGAGCTGCCTCAGCGGAGGGACCGTCGGTTGCACCGATGTATACGGTGCCGTCGTCCTCAATGGAGATGTCGGTGCCAGTTTCTTCCTGAATCTGGTTAATCATCTTGCCCTTGGGGCCAATGACCTCACCAATCTTAGAAACGGGAACGTTCACTGAGATCACGCGCGGTGCGTAATCACTCATCTCATCGGGTGCATCAATAGCGGCATTGATAACTTCAAGGATGTGCAAACGTGCCTCGCGTGCCTGGGTCAGCGCGGCTGCCAGAACAGATGCGGGAATGCCGTCCAGCTTGGTGTCGAGCTGAATTGCGGTAACGAATTCGCTGGTGCCTGCTACCTTGAAGTCCATATCGCCCAGTGCGTCCTCGGCACCGAGAATATCGGTCAGAGCAGCGTAGCGGGTTTCGCCATCAACCTGGTCTGAGACCAAGCCCATTGCGATACCTGCAACAGGTGCGCGCAGAGGCACACCAGCGTTGAGCATAGACAGGGTTGAGGCACAAACTGAGCCCATTGAGGTTGAGCCGTTGGATCCCAAAGCCTCTGATACCTGACGGATCGCGTAGGGGAATTCTTCGCGTGAGGGCAGGACGGGGGTCAGCGCACGCTCTGCCAGAGCACCGTGGCCGATTTCGCGGCGCTTGGGTGAGCCCACTCGTCCGGTTTCACCGGTTGAGTAGGGCGGGAAATTGTAGTGGTGGATGTAGCGCTTCGCCTTGACGGGGTGCAAAGAATCCAGCTGCTGTTCCAGCTTGAGCATGTTCAAGGTGGTAACACCCATAATCTGGGTTTCACCGCGCTCAAAGATTGCTGAACCGTGAACGCGAGGCAGAACCTCAACCTCAGCGGTCAGCTGGCGGATGTCGGTGAGACCGCGACCGTCGATACGAACCTGCTCGGTGAGGATGCGCTGACGCACGGTGTGCTTGGTCAGGGCGTTGAAAGCAGCGTTAACTTCGTTCTCGCGACCTTCGAATTCCTTGCCTTCGCCAGCAAGGGCTTCCATGATTTCCTTCTGCAAATCTTCAGAAGCGATTTCACGTTCCTGCTTACCCGCGATGGAGTAAACATCAACAATCTTCTGTGAAGCGTATTCCTTGACAGCTGCATCAACGTCATCACCGTGTGAGCCGAAGAAGGGCAGTTCTAGAGCGGGCTTGCCAGCGCGTGCCTTGAGTTCAGCCTGAGCCTGGCACAGAGCCTTAATAAAGGGCTTTGACGCTTCAAGACCTTCAGCAACGATTTCTTCGGTGGGTGCCTGAGCGCCGTTTTCCTTGATAAGGTTCCAGGAGTTATCGGTAGCTTCAGCTTCAACCATCATGATTGCAACGTCTTCAGTACCATCTGCACGGGTGATGACGCGACCTGCTACTGCCATGTCGAACACAGCGTTTTCAAGCTGTGAGTGCTTGGGGAAAGCAACCCACTGACCGTCAATCAAAGCAACACGTACGCCACCGATGGGGCCCGCGAACGGAGCACCTGAAAGGGTAGTTGAGCAGGATGCTGCGTTGATAGCCACGGTGTTGTAAATTTCGTCGGGCTCAATGGAGAGCACGGTGACAACAACCTGAACCTCGTTGCGAATGCCCTTGGTGAAGGCAGGACGCAGGGGGCGGTCGATCAGGCGAGCTGCCAGAATCGCTTCGGTGGTGGGGCGTCCCTCGCGACGGAAGAATGAAGCGGGAATTTTGCCGGCTGCATACATACGCTCTTCCACATCAACGGTGAGGGGGAAGAAGTCGAAGCCTTCGCGGGGCTGTTTGCCAATGGCGGTTGCTGAGAGCATTGAGGTTTCATCGTCGATGTAAACCATCGCTGAGCCTGCTGCCTGCTGAGCAAGGCGACCTGTTTCGAAACGAACGGTACGCTTACCGAACTTACCGTTGTCTATGATTGCTTCTGCAAACTGAATTTCGGGACCTTCCAAGGTTCCTCCATTTTCTTTATATCTATCGCGCACATCTTTATTTTTATTCGGCGCAGTCTTCGATCGAAGCCCACGGAAAAATTCTTTGTATTTTCCGGAAGCCACTACCGAGGACTCAACCGCATCTTCGATGTGCTTTTTATGTTCTTGTTCTGGTTTTTCTCGATTAAAGGTTATCGAGAAAATATGTAAGACGTAAGGGCGGTACTCATTCTTACGCCTAGATTCTACGCCGGTAGGATGCCGGTTGAGAAGATACCTTCTGCAACAGGTGTACCGAGAGAATCATGCGTAAAAATCAGTGGACCGCCCTTACTATCAAACGTATTTATCGACGCAGACCCAAGCGCTCGATCAGAGCACGGTAGCGTTCAATGTCGATGCCCTTGAGGTAACCCAGCAGGTTGCGACGGCGACCAACGAGAATCATCAGACCACGACGTGAGTGGTGATCGTGCTTGTGTTCCTTCATGTGCTCGGTCAGGTCGGTGATACGACGGGTCAGAACAGCAATCTGCACCTCGGGTGAACCGGTGTCGCCCTCGTGAGTTGCGTATTCTGCAATGATTTCCTGCTTGATTTTGGGATCAAGTGCCATGAGTATAACTCCTAGAGTTAGTGCCGTGACGGCCCGGTTTTGCTTTTGCCCACCGGGTTTCACAAAGCGCCTCGAAAGGGACCTGCGAGGTGCGACAACCACGGACAGCAGTCGCACACTTAGAACTTACTTTACCCCAAAAGTCCTCTGCGGTGGAAGAGATGGGGGTGCGCTAGTAGTGCAAGTTAGGGCACATACGCCAACCGCCCGTTAGCTTTTGAGGGAGGCTAAACGGGCGGTTGTGTGCTGTGAGGTTATTTCAGGTTTACTGTTTTAGGTCGGCGTTTGTGCTTTCGCTTTTACCGCGCACTGCCACGGCATAAATAACTGCCAGGAAGATACACCAGATAACACCGGCAATTAGCGCCAGCTGGGTGTCTTTGTAGAAAGCAAAGAGAACAATCACGAAGATCATGAAGGCAAGTGCTAGGTAGGACGCGGCAGGCCAGGCGGGTACTGCGAACTCGGTGCTTGCCCCGGCGCGTTTCATTTCTTTCTTGAAAGCAATGTGCGACAGCAGAATCATCACCCACACCATAACGGTTGCGAAAGTTGCGATGGCGGCGACGATCAAGAAAGCGTTTTCGAAAAGGATGTTCACGAAGACGCCAATCACCATAACAACGCCCATGCAGACCACCGTCATGAAAGGGGTTCCGTTTTTAGCGACCTTGGTGAAGGATGCAGGCGCCATGCCGCGGTGTGCTAGACCATACAGCATGCGTCCTGCCGCGTAGAAGTCTGCGTTCATAGCCGAAACGGCTGCGGTAATCACCACAAAGTTGAGAATATGAGCGGCAGCCCCGATGCCCAGACCTTCAAAGATCTGCACGAAAGGTGAAGCCTCACCCGAAATCTGGTGCCAAGGGTAGAGAGACATAATGACGGTGAGGGTCAAGATGTAAAAGAGCAGGATGCGTACCGGCAGGGTGTTGATAGCCTTCGGGATAGACACGCGAGGGTTTTCTGCCTCTCCCGCGGCGATGCCCACTGTCTCAATGCCGCCAAATGCGAACATCACAACGGTAAAGCAGGCGAGAAAGCCGGTGATGCCGTTGGGGAAGAAGCCGCCCTCGTCCCAGAGGTTGGTAACGGAGGAGTCCTGCCCCACATTGAACTGGGCACCAAAAATTAGCAGGAGAATGCCGCCCACAATCATGGCGATAATAGCGGCAACCTTGATAAGAGTCATCCAGAATTCAGATTCGCCAAAAGCTTTCACCTTAGCAAGGTTGATACCCAAGATAACCAAAATGAGACTGGAAATCCAGATCCAGGCGGGAGTAGTGGGAAACCACAGCTTCATATAGGTGGCGAATGCTGTCACGTCAGCAATAGCGACGAACGCCATCTCAAGGGCGAAAGTCCAGCCGGTGATAAAACCCGCACCGCGTCCTAAATAACGGGTAGCGTACTCAGAGAAGGAGCCAGAAACGGGGTGCGCCAGTGCCATCTCGCCCATGGCGCGCATGACCATAAAAACCGCGGCACCACCGATAAGGTACGCCAGTAGCACCGAGGGACCCGCCAGCTGAATGGCTGATGCCGAGCCGTAGAACAGCCCAGTGCCGATAGCAGAGCCCAGGGCGATAAAGAGAATATGCCTGAGCGTGAGCCCCCGTTTGAGTGCCTGCACTTCGTGGGGCGGAACGCTGCCCGCTGCCTGTGGTGTATTCACTGAATCGCCCTTTACTCTCTCATAAAACTTAAAAATGTGTGCAGGTACTAGCTATTTCTAGCCGGCACCTGCACACCTGTGTACTTACCCTATTGTGAGCTTTCACCGGGCAAAAGTCATCTTTTAAGCGGTGATAGTGTCACACTGTGGTCAGCGCTCCCCTACTTTTTGGGGCCACCTGCTACCAGTGAGGCGAGTGCGGTCGCGGCGGTAACACTCGCGACGGCGGGCCAGGGGCCAATTTTTTTGTACAGAACGTGGGAGTAGCCGAAGCTACCCAGGTAGACACCGGTAAGGGCAGCGGCGGTGGCAGTACCGCGGTTATTCTGCCAGCCTTTGAAGGCAGTGACGCCACCTGCTGCGAGCGCTAGACCACCGATGGGGCGGACGCCGGTGAGTCGGGCGAGGCTGTAGCCGCCGACCAGACCTGCGGTTGCTGCGGTGGTGGGAATCAAAACGTGAGTCATGGGGTTATTCTTTCTACTCGTAGAATGACGTGATACTAATTTTACGCCGAGATCCTGTTTTGTTGCCGAGATCCTGATTTAAAACAGGATTTGGGTGATAAATCAGGATCTCGGTGGAGAAAATGCGAAAGAATGAGGGTATGGAGAATTTTTCTAAAGACAAGACCAACGTGGAATCCTTCGATTTGGACCACACCGCTGTTGCTGCACCCTATGTGCGCGTAGCCGACCGTAAGACCTTGCCCGGTGGCGATGTACTGGTGAAGTACGACGTACGCTTCACCCAGCCTAATAAGGGGCACCTGGGCATGAAAGCGGTTCACTCCATTGAGCACATGACCGCTCACCACATGCGGAATCACACGGACGCGCTCATCGACTTTTCACCAATGGGCTGCCAGACCGGCTTTTATGCGCTGACTCTTGGCGTTGAGCTTGAAGACTTCCTGCCAATTCTTGAGCGTTCCATGAATGACCTCTTAGAGGCAACCGAGGTTCCTGCAGCTAATGAGGTGCAATGCGGCTGGGGCACTAACCACTCCCTCGATGAGGCGCAGGCTGCGGTGCGCGAGTTCCTTGCTAGTCGCAATGAGTGGGAACAGGTGATGGCATAGTGTCAGTTTCAGTGCTAGCAGGTTTTGAAGGAGCCGCTGTTATTCAGGTGGCAATGGACGCCGAGGCAGCCCCTTTTTTGGAGGCTTCAGCCTCTGCCGGTGAGGACTTTTCGGTGGGTGTTGCCCACTTCTACCCGCGCGTCCTTGAAACTGAGAACGGTCCGGTGCCTTTTATTCTGGTGCGTTCCATGATTGGTTTGGTGAACGCTGCGACTGCTTTGACCGTTGCCCTTGAGTTGGTTCCTTCCCCGAGCGTCATTGTCTCAGCGGGAACAGCCGGGGGCTTGCGTCAAGATATCAATGTGGGTGATCTTGCTGTGGGTGTTGATTACACCTATACAGATGCGGACGCAACAGCTTTTGGTTACGCACGCGGTCAGGTACCGGGTATGCCCGAAAAATTCGGCTCTCCCGCGCAGCTCATCTCACTGGCGCACGAAGTAGCTGATGGCTACAAGGGCGAGGGTACCGTTTTCTTCGACACTATGCTTGCCGGTGGATCGTTCGTGACCGCCCATAACGTTGCTGATACCCGCGAGGTCTTTCCGCAGGCGATTTCCACCGATATGGAAACCACCGCGCTCGCCCAGGTTTGCAGCACCCGTTCCCTACCTTTTATTGCTACCCGCGGTATCTCAGATTTGTGCGGTCCTGCAGCCGATCAAGATTTCCATATGGCAACCGATATTGTGTCTCAGCGTTCAGCCAACTTTGTGCTGGCGTTGGTCACCCGCGTCCGTGACGGACGCACCGAGGCAGGAGCAGCAAATGCTTAAGCACACCCTTCGTGATGGTAAGACTATTCCCGCTATCGGGTTTGGCACCTATCCCCTGAAAAATGCTGAGGCTGAGGTTCATGTTTCTGAAGCTCTACTGCGTGGTTGGCGTCTGATTGACACCGCTGTGAACTACGGCAATGAAATCGGTGTGGGTCGCGGTATTAACCGCAGTGGCATTGACCGTTCAGAAATTTTCGTGCAGACCAAGGTACCGGGCCGTCACCACGGCTTTGAAACCACCAAGGCTTCTCTCAAAGAGTCGTTGGAACGCCTTGAACTGGATTACGTTGATATGTACCTGATCCACTGGCCCAACCCCTCGGTAGGCAAGTTCGTTGATACCTGGCGGGCAATGATTGAGTTGCGCGATGAGGGTCTGACTCGCTCCATTGGCGTCTCCAATTTCTTACCCGAACATGTGGATGCGCTCATTGCGATAACCGGGGAAACCCCGGCTGTGAACCAGATTGAGATTCAGCCGACCTTCCAACAAGAAACCCAGCGTGAATATGACCGTTCCCAGGCCATGATTACTCAGGCGTGGTCGCCTCTGGGTCGCGGCAAAGATATTCTAGAACTACCCGCCGTAATCGAGATTGCCCGCGAGGCACAGGCAACTCCCGCCCAGGTGGTGCTGCGCTGGAATGTGCAATCCAACCTGCTACCCATCGTCAAAACCGCTAACACCGAGCGCATGGTGGAAAACCTCAATATCTTTGAGTGGGAGCTGACAGAAGATCAGATGAACCGACTTAAAATGCTGCACACCGGCATCGGCGTCTTTGGCTACGATCCAGCAGAGCACGAAGAAAGGTAAAGCTGGCGCGCCCCGGTATTCACACCGCACACCGTGCTAACGCAAAACCCGTCTTCTGTATCAGGTAACTGACACGAAAGACGGGTTTTTGCTCTTTCAATCTCGGAAGAACTACAGGGCAAGACCCAAAACTTGTTGCGCGTCCTGAACGTCCTTATTCATCTGCTCAATCAAGGCTTCAACACCGGTATAAGCAACCATGGGTCGCAGACGAGCAGTGAATTCGAGAACAACTCTTTGATCGTATAGATCGAAATCTTCAACACGTTCTTGAGGTCTGCCCATAACGTGCGCCTCCACCTGGCGGCGCTCAACACCCTCAAAGGTGGGGTTCGTACCCACCGAAGTCGCAACCGGCCAGCGGTTACCCGCCTCATCAGTCAGCCACCCAGCATACACGCCGTCCGCCGGAACAAACCCGTCTGAATCAACGCTCAAATTAGCAGTGGGGAACCCCAACTCGCGTCCGCGCGCCAAGCCATGCACCACTTCACCGCGCATCAGGTGCGGGCGTCCCAAAATTTCAGCAGCATCTTCAACCTGCCCCTCAGCAAGAAGCTCGCGAATCCATGTAGAAGAACAGCGGCGGGCAGAATCATGGGTTAGATCATCAACGGTGAAAACCTCAAAGCCGTACTTTTCGCCCAGCTCTATCATGGTGCTCAAGTCCCCTGAATTACGGTAGCCAAAGCGAACGTCATCGCCCACCACCACAGCCTTAGCCTTCAGCGCATCCACAAAGGTAGACTTTACAAATTCTTCAGCCGACTGGGCAGAAAACTCCAACGTGTAATGGATCAACACATAGTGTTCAAGACCCATCTGCTGCAGCAGACGCTGACGGTCCTCCTGCCCCATAATCTCGGGGTGATAGGCACCAGGGTTATGCACCACAGCGGGGTGAGGGTCAAATGAGACAGCCACAGAAGTCAATCCGCGCGCGCGGGCAACATCAACAACACGCTCGATCACCTTGGCGTGCCCGCTGTGGGCGCCGTCGAAGTTACCGAGGGTCACCACAGAGGGGCCGAAGTCAGCGGGAACCTGCTGCAAATCGGTATAGCGTTCCACGTAGTCTCCTTATTAGAGTCCAAGAGTTGAGATGTTCGTGCCCGCACGAACCCTAGAAACAATCCTAACGCCGTAGCCGCACTGTAAAAAACTAGTGCTCTGCTGTTACCCGTGATCCAGAGTGCGAACGCGTGCGGTTCAGCCACCACAACCCCACCATAGGCAGTAGCAGGGGAATATAGCCGTAGCCTGACCCAAAATGAGACCACACCGAGGGAAGCTCAAAAAGGTCAGGTCTGATATAGCTGAAAACACCAATCAACAGCACGCCGACCATCTCAGCAGAAACAGCCGCCAGCGAGAGCTTCCATGCTGAGCTTCCCTTCTTCGCTAAAGCCACTGTAGCCACAATATAAATGAGAGCCGAAAGAGCTGAGAGGCTAATAGAAAGCGGCGCTTCATCAAACTTTCGAATCACCTGGTACAGGGCGCGAGCGGTCGCTGAAAGTGAGAATACCGCGTAAATAACAACCAGTAACCGACCGAAGCCGCTGTTTTTTGCCTGCTGAACCATGGTGAGCTGAAAAGCCTTTCAAATGAAAAGTGGGGCTGTCTCAAGAAAAGAAGAAACGGTTTAGTAGTAGTACCAGAGCATGTTCATACGGTGAACCATGACAATCAGTACCGGGCCCGTCACCGCAAGGACGAGGGTTGACCAGCGGGTTCGCTCAGATAATGACCAGGTCAGAGTGCCCGCAGGAATAATCATTGCGGTCAGCAAATAACCGTAGTACTCTAACCAGTCCCCCGTTGGACCGTCCGTCATCAGTTGCATCATGATAGAACCCACGAAGTAGATCATGAGGAAACCCTCAAGCACAATAATTGAGCCCTGGGACCAGTCATCAGCTGCGGCCCCGCGCAGAAACTGAATGATGCAAATCAGCGCTGAAGCAAGACCGAGTACGGTACATATCCAAAACCACAGGTCAAGACCGGCAATCATCATGAGGTGCTCCCGTATGTTTTACCCGATTCAAAGACGAGGACGGGGGCGGCGACTTTTTCACCGCGCCACTTCTTATTCTCAAGAATCGCGACCAAGCTACCGTCAGGGGCAAAAGCAGCTGTTAAACCAGCTGTACTGACTTTGCTGTGTGCGCTCGGCACGTCCTGAGTCGCCGAGGGCGCGATACGGCGTCCGTTAGAAATGTCAGTGGCTTCAAGGTCACTGAGAGCGCGAGAGGCAAAGAGCCGCCGCGCTGAATCTTCTAAGCTCAGCATGGGGAGGGGATAATCGGGAGCCTGCTCTTTCAAAAAGGCAAGCTGTTCTAAGGTTGCCGCAGTGTCGATACCGACCTCACCGATAGAAACACGGCGCAGGGCAGCCAGATGAGCACCGGTATTCAAAGCCCTACCTAAATCGCGCGCCAAAGCACGAATATAGGTACCCGATGAGCACGAAATTGTTGCTTCGACATCCACCACGGCACATTGACCGGGCGAAATATAGTCGGGCACCGTGTCACCGGTGTAATCCACCAACTGCTCGGGGGCTTCGACCTGCTCAGGGATTACCGCATGAACTTCAAATGAATGCACAGTAATCGGGCGAGCCTCAAGGCTTACCTCTTCACCAGAACGAACGCGCGCGTAAGAACGCACCCCGTTCACCTTAATCGCTGACACGGACGAAGGCACCTGCATAATCTCACCGCGTAGCGCAGTAAGAGCATCTTCTATTTTCTCAGCCGTCACCGCTGCTAGAGCGTCGGGGGAGGCAAGCGCAGTTGCTTCGCCTTCGGCGTCATCGGTAACAGTTGAGATGCCCAAACGCATGGTCGTAGTGTAGGTCTTAGACTCCCCCACCACCCAGGTCAGCAATTTGGTTGCCTTATTCACCCCCAAAATCAATACGCCTGTTGCCATAGGATCAAGCGTGCCAGCATGCCCTACTTTGCGGGTGCCTGCCAACTGCCGAACCCTCGACACTACATCGTGGCTGGTCATGCCCGCAGGCTTATCAATGACAACTAGACCAGAAGGTCCTTTGTTCGTGTTCTTACGCGCCATCAATTAGGTTCTATGCCTCGCGAGTTTCTTCTACTGACTCGTCCTCGTCCTCAGGCTTCTTGTAAGGATCAGCCTCACCAGCGTAGGACGCGCCCTCAGCCGCAGCGGCAAGCTCGGCATCGCGTTCACGGGTCTTACGCAGCAAATCTTCAAGATGAGCGGCGTTCACAGGAACCTCGTCAGAAACAAAAGTGAGAGTAGGGGTCAATCGAGCAGTGATGTTCTTGCCCACTTCTGAACGCAAAATACCCTTCGCTGATTCAAGAGCAGCCTTAGTGGATGCCTGCTCTTCTTCGCTGCCAAAAACGGTGTAGTAGATGGTTGCGTGCTGTAGGTCGTTAGTGACGCGAGCATCGGTCACAGTAATGAAACCCAAACGGGGGTCTTTAATGCGGCGTTCCAGAGCCTGAGCCACAATAACCTGAATACGATCTGCCAGTCGGGCGGCGCGTGCTGCATCTGCCATGATTATTCTTCTTTCCTCTTTCTTCAACGGCGCACTCAAGCACCGCTCTTATCTGTATCTCTAACTCTATCGTGCTCATAACCCTCCATGCACCGCGAGTTCTCACCTATCAGAAAATTTTCTCGGCACGCCAATAAATCGCAAGTGTTAAAAGGGTGAGCCGGTCACTATCGCTAGTAACCGGCTCACCTTACACGCTAGGGTGCGTTAGCTCACCTACGAGTGAGGATTAGACGCGAGGCTTTTCACGCATCTCCCAGGTCTCAATGATGTCGCCTTCTTTAATATCGTTGAAGGAGCCCAAACCAATACCACACTCGAAGCCCTCACGGACCTCGGTAGCATCATCCTTGAAGCGTCGCAACGACTCAATCTTGAGCTTCTCGGAGATAACCGAGCCATCTCGTACCAGTCGAGCGTTAGCGTTGCGCTTGATGAGGCCGTTCTTGACGATTGAACCTGCGATGTTACCCCACTTGGAAGAGCGGAATACTTCGCGTACTTCAGCTGAACCGAGTTCAACTTCTTCGTACTCGGGCTTGAGCATGCCCTTGACTGCCTGCTCGATTTCTTCAATCGCGCGGTAGATGACGGAGTAGAACTTCATCTCAACGCCTTCGCGATCAGCAAGTTCTGCAACGCGCTCTGCAGGGCGAACGTTGAAGCCGATGATAACCGCGTTATCAACGGTTGCCAGGTTCACGTCGTTCTGGGTAATCGCACCAACACCGCGGTGGATAACGCGCAACTGAACTTCGTCGCCGCCAACCTCAATCTTCATGAGTGATTCTTCCAGAGCTTCAACAGCACCTGAAACGTCACCCTTGATAATGAGGTTGAGGGTGTCCATCTTGCCTTCAGCCACAGCGGCATCGAAGGATTCGAGGGTCACGCGCTTGCGGCGCTTAGCCAGCTGAGCATTACGATCTGCTGCCTCACGCTTTTCAGCAATCTGGCGTGCGGTACGCTCTTCCTCGGTAGCCAAGAAGGTGTCACCTGCGCGGGGCACGTTCGACAGACCGAGCACCTGAACAGGACGTGAGGGGCCAGCTTCCTCAACGCTGTTGCCCTTCTCATCGAACATCGCGCGGACGCGACCGTGGGCTGCACCTGCAACGATGGCATCGCCAACGCGCAGAGTACCTGACTGAACCAGGACGGTTGCAACGGCACCGCGCCCCTTATCAAGGTTAGCTTCAATGGCAACGCCGCGAGCTTCCTTATTGGGGTTAGCCTTAAGTTCTAGAGCACCATCGGCAGTCAGAACAACTGCTTCGAGCAGTTCATCGATATTCAGACCGTTACGAGCTGAAACGTCAACGAAGAGGGCGTCGCCACCGTATTCTTCGGGTACCAGACCATACTCGGCCAGCTGGCCACGTACCTTATCGGGGCTTACGCCTTCCTTATCGATCTTGTTGACAGCTACCACGGTCGGCACGTTTGCTGCCTGTGCGTGGTTCAGCGCTTCAACGGTCTGAGGCATAACGCCGTCGTCCGCAGCAACCACCAGAATTGCAATATCGGTAACCTTGGCACCGCGGGCACGCATAGCGGTAAACGCCTCGTGACCGGGAGTGTCAATGAAGGTCAGTGCGCGGTCTTCGCCGCCAACTTCGGTGTGAATCTGGTAGGCACCGATGTGCTGGGTAATGCCACCAGCTTCACCATCGATAACGTTGGTGTTACGGATAGCGTCGAGCAAGCGGGTTTTACCGTGGTCAACGTGACCCATAACGGTAACAACCGGCGGGCGGAATTCCAGTGCGTCGTTTTCTTCTTCAGCAACAGCTTCTGCTTCGAGATCGATCGCGAAGGATTCCAACAGTTCGCGCTCTTCGTCCTCGGGTGAAACAACCTGAACCTTGAAGCCGAGCTCTGCACCCAACAATTCAAAGGTCTCTTCATCCAGTGACTGGGTCTGAGTCGCCATCTCGCCCAGATGGAAGAGAACGGTAATCAGTGATGCGGGGTTTGCATTAATCTTTTCAGCAAAGTCCATGATGGAGGCACCGCGGCGCAAGCGCACTACGGTGTCGCCGTTACCGCGGGGAACAACTACGCCACCTACTGCTGGTGCCTGTAGCTGATCTTGCTCGCGGCTCTTGTTCTTACGTCCCTTGCGCTTACCGCCGCCGCGGCCGAAAGCTCCCTGAGCGTTACCGCGACCGCCGCCGGGGCCACCGCGACCGGGACCGCGGTTGAAGCCGCCACCGTTACCGCCAGCGCCGCCACCACGACGAGGGCCGTTTCCTGAACCTGAGCCACCGCGACCGGGTGCCGGAGCAGCTGCCATCTTGGTGGGCATCATATTCGGTGAGGGGCGGTTAGCGCCACCTGCGGGCCGCGGTGCCGCGTTGTTGTTTGAGGATGCATTGTTACCTGCGGGGCGGGGACCGCCGTTACCTGCACCTGCAGGACGCTGACCGTTACGACCAGCCGGACGAGGGCCGCCATTGCCTGCGGGGCGGGGTCCGCCGTTGCCAGCGCCACCGGGACGGGGTCCGCCGTTGCCACGCTGAGGACCGCGACCACCGGGACGAGGACCGCCGTTACGACCTTCACCGCGTCCGCCTTCGTTGCGCTTCATGCCCTGGTTGTTAGAGAAGGGGTTGTTGCCGGGGCGGGGCGCACCGGGCTTAGCAGCAGGACGCGGTGCAGCAGGCTTGGGAACGCTGGGGCGGGGTGCGTCCATACCCTGGTTAGTTGAGAAGGGGTTGTTGCCAGGGCGGGGACCACTCGGCTTCTGCGCTGAGTTAGCCTTGGGAGCAGCAGCAGGCTTAGGAGCTTCTGCTTTCTTTCCAGCGGGAGCTGAAGTCTTTTCAGCAGGTGCTGAGGTCTTAGCTGCGGGCTTAGGCACAGGCTTGTTAGCACCGGGCTTAGCAGGGCTCTTTGCGGCACCGGGCTTGGGTGCTGATGAACCTGGCTTAGCAGCCGGAGCAGGTGCTGATTCTGCTGGGGGAGCAGCATCGGGGAAGGCAGCGCGCAGTTTTTTGACTACAGGCGGTTCCAAGGTTGATGCTGCGCTCTTGACGAATTCGCCAAGTTCTTGAAGCTTAGCGACAGCTTCTTTTGAGGGGATTCCGAGCTCTTTAGCGATCTCGTGAACGCGGGGCTTAGCCACTTTTCTCCTGTCCTGGCTCGCACCAGGACGGCGCGAACCTTCAGTTTTTAGTTAAATGCGCAACGGTGATTACCGTTGCACCGTGATGTTTGCCGGAGGCAGAGCACACAAAAGTACTCATTGTGCGGCACTCATTGGTTGTTTTCCATCAGTTCTCTGACTCGCTTTCGTGATTTCAAGCCGTCAAACTCGTTGACTTATTCGTTTCGCGCAGAGATTTCTCTGCATTCACCCTCATCGAGACTTTCAACCAATTCACCGGTTGGAATGTTTTCGAGGTGGGTTGCATTGACGCGGGCACGAAATGCTTTGTTGAAAGACCCTCGTTTAAGGGCTGTGGCAAAGCACTGCGGGTTCGGGTGAACCCACGCGCCGCGTCCTGATGCGCGTTTAGCGGTATCGAGAAAAACCACCGGTGTACCGGTCGCTTCTTTCTTGAGCGCTACACGTAATAAAGACCCGCGGCTATCGGTGGTGCGGCACCCGATGCAGGTACGAACGGGTACAGCGGTAAGTGCTGTTACCTGTTGCGGGTTTTCCTGCATACTGATGGGGTACCTTCTTTCGATAAGGCGCAAGGTCTTTATTCTTAGTTACCAGTCTAGCCCTTTTGTGGGGGCTAGAGGTAACTTAAGTAGTTTAGCTCTCTTAAGCTTCTTCGGTAGCAGCGCGGGCTGCTTCAGCCTCGTTGAAGCGTGATTCAGAGATGATGTCGATGCGCCAGCCGGTCAGTTTCGCTGCCAGACGTGCGTTCTGCCCCTCTTTGCCAATCGCCAGAGAGAGCTGGTCATCGGGCACAATAGCGCGGGCTGACTGGGTAGCAGGATCGGTCACATCAACTGAGACGACCTTGGACGGTGAGAGAGCCGAGCGAATAAAGACAGTGGGATCCTCGTCGAAATCTACAATGTCGATTTTCTCGTTGTTCAAATCTGACATGACGGCACGCACGCGCGAACCCATTTCACCGATGCAAGAGCCCTTGGGGTTAATGCCGGGCTTGGTAGCGCGCACAGCAATCTTGGTGCGGTGACCAGCTTCGCGGGCAATTGCCATGAGCTCTACTGAACCGTCCTGAATTTCGGGGACTTCGTGCTCGAAGAGACGACGCACTAGGTTGGGGTGCGAGCGCGAGAGAACAACAGAGGGACCCTTCTGACCGCGCTTAGCCTCAAGAAGGTAGGCGCGGATGCGGGTGCCGTGGCGGTATTTTTCGCCGGGAACCTGCTCTGAGCTGGGCAGAACTGCCTCAACAGTGCCCAGGTCAACCTGCACCATGCGGGGGTTCTGACCTTGCTGAATCAGACCTGAAACGAGTTCGCCTTCGCGGTCGCGGAACTCACCCAAAACGTGGGAGTCTTCAGCATCGCGCAGACGCTGGGTGATAACCTGACGCGCTGTGGATGCCGCGATGCGACCAAAGTTGTTGGGGGTGTCGTCGAATTCGCCAATGCGCTGGTCATCTTCATCGAGCTCGGGCGCCCAGATGGTGATAGCGCCAGTCTTACGGTCGATTTCTGCGCGTGAACCGTGAATAGCTCCAGGCTGCTTGTTGTACGCCAGCAACAGGGCGCTTTCAATCATTGGAATGAGCTCCTCGATAGAAATATCGCGCTCTTTTTCCAGCAAACGCAGGTTGCTCAAATCAATATCCATATTGCTGGCCCTTCTTTCGTGATAACAGTACAGGGACGCTGTGAGCGTCCCTGCGTGAAAATTTATGAACCCTTCTCACAGTTTGCTCGACGCTGCGCAAACTGAGACAAAAGTAATGAGTTGTCTCTTTGATTCTATCGAATACAGGTTAGTTGGTGAACTCAATTTCTACTTTTGCGGCAGAAATTGTGCTCCATTTGATAGTTTCGGGGTCTTTGTAGGAGGGTTTTTGCCCCTTCTTCGTTTCTTTTTTACGGGAAATCACAGCGCCGGCGTCGGTGACTTCGTGTAGGCGTGCCAGGAACTTCTCACCCTGCACGTCGGTGATATTAATCAGGCGACCGATGGAGCGCTTCCAGTGGCGGCGTTCGATCAGCGAACGAGTAGCTCCGGGTGAAGACACTTCAAGGAGGTAGGGAGAGTCGCCGTCTTCTAGCTCATCGAGCTTGGCGCTAATTGCCTGGGATACTTCAGCCAGTGTGTCGAGTGAAACGAAGTCAGTGCGGTCTTCGTGCAGGTCGACAATGATTTCGAGAGTCTTGTTAACTCCATTGCCTTTTGTCTTGAGGGCTTCCAGGTGCAGACTGAATTGGTCGATCATCGGTAGCAGGTTCTCACGCAGTTCATCTACGTTGAGGAAGAACTGTTGAGGGGTGGGGGTGGTGGTGCCTGTTGCTGCGCGTTCAGCGGCGCGGCGGTCGCGGGCATTTGCTGCGTCTTTGTTTTTAGCCATTGATGTACTCACCTCGGGTAGTTGAACGTAGATACCAGTCTAACGCACCGTGTAAGGTGTGTTCGTGGGCAAGTTAGTTGCAGGCGCTTGTCGTTGTTAGTTGATGAGGTTGAGGGTTCATGCGTTTTCTCACGTGGGGTGCGGTCATTGCCACCGTAGTGGCAGTGGTTTTTGCACTGCTGGGCTTTTCTGCGGTAGGTCAGCAGAATAAGGTGTATGAGAGCCTGAGCGGTGAACGCACGATAGCTCAGCATATGCTGGCGGTACAGGCGCACGGTGACCTCAGCGATGAACAAGACCAGATTGTGCAGGACGCGCTGGAGCAGCTGCCCGAAGCCGCGGTTGAGCAAGCGCGTCAGCAGCCTGCAGATTCCCAGGTATCCTCGCAGGAGCTGTTCGAACGTCTGGTTGCCGCAAGCCTTGAGGCGCAAACCCCTCAGCAGCGTGTCTTTACCGCGCAGACAGCTCACAGCTGGCTTTCTGCTACCCAAGAAACTGACGAGGAGCTTTCGCGAGAGACAATCGATGAGGCATTTAAACACGAAAGGGTAGGGCAGTGCGAGGTTACCGAAGAAACCGGCGCCTCAGGTGCTGAAGCTGACCAGATGCAGGCAGTAAGTACTGTAGATGCGCTCGCCCAGTCTCTCTACTCCCTCAAGTACTACGCCGAGGTCTCCAGTGCCAGGGCTGATTTTGCCGGGTATACCGCAGAAGAAGCTGCCGCCCTTGAAGATGCAGGTCACTACGCACGTCAGGTTCTTACTGAACTTGAAGCAGAACTAAACTGCACCGACCACTCCCCCACGCAGCGTCCTAGCTATGTACTCGATAACGGCGCGGTGACCAATGCGCTGGCTACCTACCATGGCGTTATTGATCAAAACCTACTGGCAGTATTGGCAGACCCAGCCTTCAACGATGCCTCAGATGTACACCTTATCGCTCTAGATGCCCTGCTAAGGGCATAGCAACCTACCAGCTTTGACGCTCTAGGACGCGAGCGCGTCCCACCCCAATTTGAGAATCAACGCACTGACCACAACTACCATGAGCACCCGAATGAAGCCAGCGCCGCGGGCAATAGCTGTGCGCGCTCCCCAGTAACCGCCCACCATATTGGCAAACCCCATCAGTAGGCCGAGAGCCCAGATTTGGTGACCACCCAGCGTAAAGAAAATGAGAGCGCCAAGGTTGGTTGCAGCGTTAATGATCTTGGTCTGCGCGACAGATTGCAGCATAGAGTATCCCAGAAAAACCACCGTGCCCATCATCAAAAACGATCCGGTGCCAGGGCCCAAGATACCGTCATAAAAGCCGATTCCTGCCGCAAGCCCCAAAGCGATGCCCAGGTGTTTTCTGCCCGTGAATCTCAGTGCTGTAAGCTCCCCTTCGGCAGGCTTAACGATAGTAAACACAAGCACCGCGAAGAGGGCAACGATAATAATGGGCGTGAACACTTGGGCAGGAATTATCGTGGCAGCCGCTGCCCCGCCACAACTCGCGCACAGGGCTAGAGTAGCCATCGGCAAAGCCGTTTTTATATCGGTAGTGGTTCGCCGGTAGTAGGTCACGGCGCTGGTGATAGTACCGCAGATAGAACTCAGCTTATTCACCGCGAGCGCTTGCACCGGTGTGAGTCCAGGAACCAGCAACACCGCCGGTAGCTGAATGAGCCCACCGCCACCCACTACCGCATCCACCCACCCTGCCAGTAAGGCAGCGAACAAAAGCAAGATGATAGCGGTAGGGGCTAAGGCTTCCATACGACAAGGCTACAAGAAGCACCGTCTCAGCCCCACATCATTATTGAGGCTCGACGCGCCGCCTAAAAATAATAAAAGGCAGGTACCCCACTGCACTTTGGTGGGGCACCTGCTTTGACACTCACCGGCGTTAGCCGCGAACCTCAGCAATAACTTCATCGACTGCGGTGGCTACCTGAATATTGCGTGCCTCGCCACTACGACGATCTTTAAGCTCAAGTACGCCATCTTTGTAACCGCGACCAATCACCACAATAGTGGGAACACCCAGCAGTTCAGCATCACCGAACTTCACACCGGGGGATGCCTTGGGACGGTCATCGACCATCACCTCAAGACCAGCTGCCTCCAGCTCAGCAACCAGTTCATCACCGTAGGAGAAAATTTCCTCGCCCTTGCCGGTAATAACCACATGCACATCTGCCGGTGCCAAGTGACGGGGCCAGATCAAGCCCTTCTCATCGTGGTTTCCCTCGGCAATAGCTGCCAGCGCACGGGTAACGCCGACGCCGTACGAACCCATAGTGACGGTCTGCAACTTACCGTTGTTATCAAGAACCTTCAAACCGAGCGCCTCAGCGTACTTGCTACCAAGCTGGAAGATGTGCCCCATCTCGATACCGCGAGCTGCTTCCAGCGGACCAGAACCATCGGGAGCCATATCGCCCTCACGCACCTCGCACGCCTCAACGACACCGTCAGCGGTGAAATCGCGTCCAGCAACCAGGTAGTAGACGTGCTTGCCATGCTCATTAGCACCGGTAATCCAGTCAGAACCATCGACGACGCGAGGGTCAAGGAAGTAGGGAATACCAGTGGTTGATTCTTTGCCCAACAAGGGCGCATCCAGGGTCAAACCGGGGCCGATGTACCCCTTAACCAGCTGGGGGAAGTTCTTGAGATCTTCTTCGGTTGCCGCCTCGACCTCAACTTCGCCACCAATACCCAGCAGGGCACCGATGTTCACCTCAACACGAGCCATATCTACTGCGCGGTCGCCAGGAAGACCGATAGCAACCATGTGGCGCTCGCCAGCCGGATCAATCACAGCAACGATAACGTTTTTGAGGGTGTCAGCCGCTGCCCAATCACGACCTTCTCTGGGGTACAGCTTATTAGACTGATCAACCAGGGTTTCGATGGTCGGGGAATCAGGGGTTTCGAAAACCTGCGCTACCGGAGTGTTCGATGCATCCACGGGGTCGGGAACCACCGTAGTGACCGCTTCAACGTTAGCGGCGTAGCCACCTGCTGAGCGCACGAAAGTATCTTCACCGATAGCAGTGGGGTGCAAGAACTCTTCTGAGCGGGAACCACCCATAGCGCCGGACTGCGCCTGCACAATGACGATGTCCAAACCCAGGCGTTCAAAGATTCGCTGGTAGGCAGCGCGGTGCGCCAGGTATGCCTCTTCAAGACCAGCGTCGTCAATATCGAAGGAGTAAGAATCCTTCATCACGAACTCGCGTCCGCGCAACAGACCCGCACGCGGACGCGCCTCGTCGCGGTACTTGGTCTGAATCTGGTACAGGGTCACCGGAAGGTCTTTGTAAGAAGAGTAGAGATCTTTTACAAGCAGGGTGAACATCTCTTCGTGGGTGGGTGCCAAGAGCATATCGGTGCCCTTACGGTCTTTGAGGCGGAAGAGGTTATCGCCGTACTCGTCCCAACGGTTGGTGGTCTCATAGGGCTCACGCGGCAGCAGGGCAGGAAAGTGAACTTCCTGAGCACCGATAGCATTCATTTCTTCACGCACAATGTTCTCGACCTTGCTCAGAACCTTCAGACCGAGCGGCAACCAGGTATAAATACCGGGTGCGGCACGACGAATGTAGCCGGCACGCACCAGTAACTTGTGGCTTGCGACTTCGGCATCTACCGGGTCTTCACGCAAAGTGCGCAGAAAAAGGTTTGAAAGGCGAGTTGCCACCGTGAATCTTATCCAATCTTTGTGTTGAGCTCGCACAGCACACCCGTAGGCTGCCTGCATTTAGTATCTCTAGCAGTTTACCGCGTCCGCCTGCCCTCTTTCATACAACAAAAAAGGACGTTACAGCAAAATGCTACCAAGTGTATGTCAGGCTACTAGTGATGTGTTCCGTCAGGAACTACATGAGTACATGCTTCTCAGCAGCACCAGAGGCACTAGAAAAGAATCGTCGAAAACGTATTAATCTGTTCGAAGCCAACAGCCCGGTAGAGCGCACGAGCGCGCGCATTATAGTCATTGACGTAGAGCGAGATGTGAGCGTAGCGGGGTCGAATCAACTGGCATACTTGGGCAAGGAGCGGCGCCGAAAGTCCATGACCGCGGTATGCCGGGTGCAACCAGACCCCCTGCAACTGGCAGTGGTTGTTGTGGGCAAGCCCCAAATCTACTTTGAAGACCACCACGCCCTCACTGTTCGTTGCTACCAGGGAGCGTCCGCCAGTGATGAACTCGCTGACACGTCGAGCATAGCCCGTAGCGTCCCGTTCGAGCGGGTCGTAGCCCACCTCCTCGGTGAACATAGCGACTGAGGCTTGCAAAAGTGATGAGCGGTCGGTGGTGCGCGCCCAGCGCACACCGTAGTCAATGGCTGGCACGCGCAGGTTATGCCGGTAGAGGTCTGCCTGTGCGTGAAGCTGCGTATGAGGAGCAAGGTAGAGCAGTGGCTGGTGGGGGCGTTCGTCCATGACCGACTGAAAGCCATGCTGGGAGCGCTCCCACAACGGCCGCACAAGCTCTGCAACCCCAAATATTGAGGCGAGATACCTGCTGTTGCTCATGATAAATTCGGCGGTAGCATCAAGGTACTGCTCGGGTACCTGCAACGGTACGCAGTTGCCACACAACCAGATGGCACCCACCAGCTCTTCACGCGGTGCCGGTGTGGTAGTGGCTGACCGCCCCAAAAAATGCTGGGTCATAGTGCGAATAACCTGCGGTACCGGGTTCGCAGTCTCTGAGTAAGCCGATAAACTACCGGGATCAGGTACTTCACGCTCAAAAATTCCTACAAACCCGTAGGGCGGACGCACCGGCAGCGCCCTACCCGTGGCAGGCAGCCCAAAGGTATTCAGATGCTCGGCTTCAAAGAGATGAGCCACCGGATCATATGACATCATCCGGTGAAGGTCTTCGAAATACTGGCTGGTCAGCGGTCGAAGAATCACACGTTGATCGCGTGCAAATTTAGGTTTCATATACCCCGGCGGCTCGTTAGTGTGTCTAACCCCTTACAGAACAAGAGGGGCTATCACGCATTAGTTGCTGACATTGACGGAGGGGGTACCCTCTGGAACGTAGAGACCGCTGGCTTCCATTTCAGCTGCAATGCGGTTAGCTTCTTCGATGAGGGTTTCAACAATCTGGTCTTCAGGAACGGTCTTGATAACCTCACCCTTGACGAAAATCTGGCCCTTGCCGTTGCCCGAGGCAACACCCAAATCAGCCTCGCGTGCTTCACCAGGACCATTGACGACGCAACCCATGACAGCAACGCGCAGGGGCACCTTCATGCCCTCCAAACCTGCGGTGACGTTCTCTGCTAGCTCCCACACATCCACCTGCGCGCGTCCACACGAGGGGCACGAAACAATATCGAGCTTACGCGGACGCAGGTTCAGCGATTCAAGAATTTGTGAGCCAACCTTGACCTCTTCAACGGGAGGGGCAGACAAAGAAACACGAATGGTGTCACCAATGCCATCAGAGAGCAAAGCACCGAAAGCAGTCGCGCTTTTGATGGTGCCCTGGAAGGCAGGACCAGCTTCGGTCACGCCCAGGTGCAGGGGCCAGTCACCGGCAGCAGCCAGCTGACGATAAGCCTCCACCATAATCACGGGGTCATTGTGCTTCACCGAAATCTTGAAGTCATTGAAACCGTGCTCTTCAAAGAGGGAAGCCTCCCAAACAGCTGACTCCACCAGAGCCTCAGGAGTGGCGCGTCCGTACTTTTCAAGGAGGCGCTTATCAAGCGAACCACCGTTAACACCAATACGAATAGAGGTGCCGTGATCTTTCGCCATCTGTGCGATCTCTTTGACCTGGTCATCAAACTTGCGAATGTTACCGGGGTTCACACGCACAGCACCACAGCCTGCTTCAATTGCCTGGTAGACGTACTTGGGCTGAAAGTGAATATCAGCAATCACGGGAATCTGTGACTGCTTAGCGATAATAGGCAGTGCCTCAGCGTCCTTATCAGTGGGGCAGGCAACGCGCACAATATCGCAACCAGCAGCGGTCAGCTCAGCGATCTGTTGCAAGGTTGCACCGATATCGTGGGTTTTTGTGGTGGTCATTGACTGCACCGAAACGGGTGAGTCAGAACCAACACCAACCTTGCCCACAGAAAACTGACGGGTCTTGCGACGCGGTGCCAAAGTGGGCGCAGGCGGCAGGGGCATTCCTAGATTGACCGCGGTCAAAGCGTTCCTCCAAAACTTACGTTTACTCTTTAGTTTTAAAGAGCATAGTGTGTCATCTTCTATTGTGCACCAGTACACGAGGTTTTATGAAGAGACTTAGGCTGGCTCACAGCTAAATGCACCAGCGTTATCTACAGGGCTTAGAACAGGCTCACCGGCTTGAAAATATCAGCAACAATAAGCACCAACGACATCACCATAAATGAGCCCGCCACCACGAAGGTCAGCGGCAGCAAACGCGCAGCGTCAAAAGCTCCGGGGTCTGGTTTACCAGCAAGACGAGCGAACCCTCTGCGTACAGACTCCCACAGAGCACCCAAGACGTGCCCGCCATCCAAGGGCAAAAGGGGAATAAGGTTGAAAGCAAAAAGAAAAAGGTTCAAAGTACCAATCATCGACACCAAGGTCGCAGCTTTTTCTTTCAGGTTAATCTGATCGGTGGCAGCCACCTCACCGGCAATACGCCCTACGCCCACCACCGACATAGGACCATCGGGATCACGCTCCCCGTTGGTTGCCAAGACCACCGCAACGTCCCACACACGGGCAGGCAATCTCAGTACGGACGCGTAGATGCTACGCAGCTGCTCCCCCACTATTGGCATGACTTCCCCGGCAGTTCCCGGTACCAGCTGCGTGTCAGGACCCACACCAATAAAGCCAACATCACGGGTTTTATAGCTACCATCAGGGTTGGTTTCATAGCTGCCAGTAACCTCATTAAAGAGAGGACGCGCAGTCAGCATGGGTTCAATACGTAGTTGCTTCTCTTCCCCCTCACGCAACACCGTCATAGAAACTTCCTTATTAGCATGAGCGCGAATAAGTTCGGTCAGCTGTTCCCAGCTATCAATACGCACACCGGCAAACTCAACCACCGTATCGTTGAGCTGCACCCCGGCAAGAGCCGCCGGAGCTTGAGGGTCTTTATCGGTGCAAGTGGCAGCATTTTCCTGGGCAGCAACTACCGTCTTAACGCACTCGCTCATGGAAGCAACGGTCGTAGTCGGTTGCGCCGAACCAAATCCCAGAATCAATACGGCGGTACACACCACGCCAATTGCAAGGTTCATCAGTGGCCCACCCAGCATAATGATGATCCGCTTATAAATAGGCAGTTTATAGAAAACCCTGTTCTCGTCCCCCGGTTGCAAGCGCTCATAGTCGGTAGCACGCGCGTCCTCTACCAGCTGACTAAACGGACCGGTAGTACTAGCGCGCAACCCCGCCTCAGCGTTCGACGGCGGGTACATACCTATCATCGAAATATAGCCACCCAGCGGAATCGCTTTGACACCGTACTCGGTTTCACCGCGACGCCACGAAAAGAGAGTTTTGCCGAAGCCAATCATGTACTGGGGTACCCGCACACCAAATTTTTTGGCAGGTAGCAGATGCCCTACCTCGTGCAGACCGATTGAGAAGCCGATGGCGAGAGCCATGATCAGCACACCTACCAGAAACAAAAGTATTCCCACTTAACTGATGACCTTTACTTTTTCGCGTTGCGTGTTAGGGTTCGGGTAAGCCCCCTTACCTCTGCATATAGCATTTCGATAGTACCCCTCTAACCTGGGAGTCTTCGAGGTGCTTACCTATATTGCTTGATGGCGAAAGCGTTGTCTACATCAGCGGGGCTTGAGGTCATTTTCACCTGTTTGTTGAGGTACTTTGAACCTAATTTTTTGAGTAAAAAATACCCTAACGTCATATTTGGTATTTTTGGGCTCTACACACACCTAAATCTTGCATAAAAAATGCGACATAACAGTATTTAGCCTAGTCAAAACTATTTTTCTAAAAATCAAGCCCATGCCTGGTACCTCAGCAAAAATTTTCGTCACCTTGTATTTTCTCACTGCATCAATAGGCTTGTTAAGTAAGAAACTACGTTCATTCACTAGTAAGCATCAAAGGAGCATCTAGCACATGACTGCACTAGCCAACGCCGAAGAGGCAACCCTCATTCGTCCCGAGTTTGCGGACGCGTGGCGCGGCTTCAACGACGGCGAGTGGAAGCGCGCTGTCGAAGTTCGCGACTTCATTCTCAAGAACTTCACCCCCTACGAGGGCGATGCATCATTCTTGGCAGGCCCCACCGAAAAGACCCTCCGAGTCTGGGACACCCTTGAAAAGAAATTCCTCTCAGTAGAGCGCAAGCAGCGCGTTTACGATGTAGACACCGAAACCCCCGCTGAAATCGATGCTTTCGATGCAGGCTACATCTCAAAGGACGACGACGTTATCGTCGGCCTGCAGACTGATGTGCCCCTCAAGCGCGCCATGATGCCCAACGGTGGCTGGCGCATGGTTGAGACCGCTATTAAAGAAGCGGGTAAAGTACCCAACGAAGACGTCAAGAAAATCTTCACCGAGTACCGCAAGACCCACAACCAGGCTGTCTTCGACATCTACACCCCTCGCATCCGCGCAGCTCGTTCATCACACATCATCACCGGTCTGCCCGATGCTTACGGCCGCGGTCGCATCATCGGCGACTACCGCCGCGTAGCTCTCTACGGTGTTGACGCGCTGATTGCTGATAAGGAACGCGCAAAGGACGCCGTAGCGGACCAAGGTTTCTCAGAGCACTGGGCACGCTACCGCGAAGAGCACTCAGAGCAGATTAAAGCTCTGCAGCGTTTGAAGAAGATGGCAGAGAAGTACGGCTTCGACATCTCAGGTCCTGCACGCAACGCTAAAGAAGCTGTTCAGTGGACCTACTTTGGTTACCTGGCATCGGTGAAGTCACAGGACGGCGCTGCAATGTCCATCGGTCGTCTCTCAGGCTTCTTGGATGCCTACTTCGAGCGTGACTTTGCAGAGGGCACTATCACCGAGTCTGATGCTCAGGAAATGATTGACGCACTGGTTATCAAATTGCGTATTACCCGATTCCTGCGCACCATCGATTACGATCAGATTTTCTCAGGTGACCCCTACTGGGCAACCTGGTCAGACGGTGGTTTCGCTGAAGACGGTCGTACCCTGGTTACTAAGACCTCCTTCCGTTTGTTGCAGACCCTGCGTAACCTTGGTCCTGCTCCCGAGCCCAACATCACCATCTTCTGGGACGAGCAGCTGCCCAACGGCTACAAGGAATTCTGCTCCGCAATCTCCATTGAGACCTCTTCCATTCAGTACGAATCTGACCCCCAGATTCGTCAGCACTGGGGCGACGACGTAGCTATTGCTTGCTGCGTATCCCCCATGAAGGTCGGTAAGCAGATGCAGTTCTTCGGCGCACGCGTCAACGCTGCAAAGGCTCTGCTGTACGCACTGAACGGTGGCCGTGATGAGATGACCGGCAAGCAGGTTGTTGAAGGCTATGAGCCCATCAAGGGCGACGAGCCCCTCGACTTTGATGAGGTCTGGCACAAGTACGAAGAAATGTTGGACTGGGTTATCGGCACCTACGTCGAGGCGCTGAACATCATTCACTACAGCCACGACAAGTACGCCTATGAGTCCATCGAAATGGCTCTGCACGACTCAGACATCATCCGCGCAATGGGCTGCGGTATCGCAGGTCTCTCCATTGTTGCTGACTCGCTGGCAGCTATCAAGTACGCAAAGGTAACCCCTGTACGAGATGAGACCGGTCTGATTGTTGACTATATCACCGAAGGCGACTTCCCCGCCTACGGCAATGATGACGACCGCGCAGACGATATCGCTGCAACCATCGTCCATACCGTCATGAGTAAGATCAAGGCTATCCCGCTCTACCGCGACGCTATTCCTACCCAGTCGGTTCTGACTATTACCTCAAACGTTGTCTACGGTAAGGCAACCGGTAACTTCCCGTCAGGCCACCGTGCTGGTAACCCCTTCTCCCCCGGTGCAAACCCCGAGAACGGTAAAGACACTCACGGTATGGTTGCTTCGATGCTCTCAGTCGGCAAGCTCGACTACGATGACGCACTCGACGGTATCTCACTGACCAACACGATCACCCCGACCGCGTTGGGTCGTGACAAGGACGAGCAGGTTAAGAACCTGGTTGGCATCCTCGATGCCGGCTTCATTCCTGAAGAAGACTAATCCTCGCCTTTACACGGCAAACCCTTATATTTCAAACGAAAGAAGGTCATATCATGGCTGTCAAGACTTACGAAGAGCGCCTTGCATCGATGAAGGCTAACCGTGCGGCAAAGCCCGCCGACAGCAAGGGTCTCTACCACGCGAACATCAACGTTCTAAACAAGGACACCCTGATCGACGCAATGGAGAACCCCGATAACTACCCCAACCTGACCGTTCGCGTTTCAGGTTACGCAGTCAACTTTGTTCGCCTTACCCGCGAGCAGCAGCTTGACGTTCTCTCACGCACCTTCCACCAGGGCGCATAAATTCAATAATGACTATTGAAGTCAAGCCTCTGGCGGAGCAGGGTTTCGCTCCACCAGAGGCTCGTCAGTCAGGTGCTGGCACCTGGGGTCTTGGAGATATGACCGATCTTGAGCGTTCGTCTCAGCTGAAGCTAATGCGCGAAGGCAAGATGGGTTCTATTCACTCCTGGGAGCTAGTAACCGCTGTCGATGGTCCGGGTACCCGCATGACAGTGTTCATGAACGGTTGCCCGCTGCGCTGTCTCTACTGCCACAACCCCGATACTTTTCAGATGCGCGATGGCAAACCCATCATGATTGATGAGCTGCTGAAGAAAATTAAGCGCTACCGCAAGATTTTTAAGTCAACCGGTGGCGGTCTCACCATCTCTGGTGGTGAAGTTCTGATGCAGCGAGCTTTCGCAGAGAACCTGCTGATTAGTGCTAAATCTTTGGGCGTTCATACCTGCATTGATACCTCAGGGTACTTGGGCAAAACAGTGACCAATGAATTCTTGGACTACGTTGATCTGGTTCTGCTTGATATTAAATCGGGTGATGAGGAGACGTATAAAAAGGTCACCGGCAGAGAATTGCAGCCCACCATTGACTTTGGCGACAGGCTCAACGCGTTGGGTAAGGACGTGTGGATTCGCTTTGTCGCTGTACCCGGCTACACCGATTCTTATAAAAATGTTGAGAAGGTCGCCGATATTGTGTGCCGTTGGCCCAACGCGGTCAAGCGTGTGGAGGTTCTACCTTTCCACCAGATGGGCACCGATAAGTGGCAGTCACTGGGCTTGGAGTACAAGCTCGATGACGTAAAACCTCCGACTAAGGAGGAAACCGAGCGTATTCGCGATCAGTTCCGCGCCCGCGGGCTGACCGTCTACTAAAGGTTTCACCTATAGACTGTAAAACCCCGCTCACCTAGCCTTTATGGAATAGGGTGAGCGGGGTTTCTTTATGCTCGAACGCTTGCGAGCATGGTTAGCTCAGAATCTCGTTGGCACGGGCGCGTGCCCATTTCTCTGCTTCAAGGACGGCGTCCAAGGTGAGATGTGCGTCCTCGGTTTTCGCTGTCGAATTCTCATGTTCTTCAAGCACACGCTGAACGGTATCGATCATGTCGGTAAAACGAATTTTTCCGGCGTGGAAGGCAGCAACTGCTTCTTCATTAGAGGCATTAAAAGCGGCAGGGAAGGTTCCGCCGCGTTTGCCTGCCTGCTTAATCATCTCAACAGCAGGGAATGCCTGGTTATCGAGGGGTTCGAAGGTCCACTTACTAGACTGTGACCAGTCATAGGGGTTTGCAACGCCGGGGACGCGGTGGGGCCAGGTCAGCCCCAAGGCGATAGGAAGCAACATGGTAGGTGGGGACGCCTGAGCAATGGTTGAGCCGTCCACAAACTGCACCATGGAGTGTACCACCGACTGGCGGTGAACGGTCACGTCAATGCGGTCAAGATCTACACCAAAAAGATGGTGGGCTTCAAGGACTTCCAGCGCCTTATTAACCATAGATGCCGAGTTAGTAGTCACTACCAGACCCATATCCCAAGTGGGGTGAGCCAACGCCTGAGCAGGAGTTACATCGTGCAACTGCTCACGGGTTTTACCGTGGAAAGGCCCACCGCTTGCCGTGAGAATAAGCCGGTCAATTTCGCGGTCAGTACCCGATGCTAAGGCTTGAGCGAGAGCTGAGTGTTCTGAGTCCACCGGAATCAAGGGCTGTTCGAGCGGCGAAGCGTCAACCGCTGCGCGCACCAGCGGGCCACCAGCAATCAGCGACTCTTTATTAGCCAGCGCCACCTGCTGACCAGAGTGAAGAGCGGCAAGAGTCGGCTCTAAACCAATAGAACCAGTAATACCGTTGAGCACCACGTCCGCCCCAAAAGTTGCAGCTTCGGTAGCGGCTTGCGGACCGTAGACAATACGCGGGGTGTAGCTAACTCCGGCGACAGCGGCGGCGTCCTTGATCAGCTGGGTGAGTGTGGCAGCGTCCTCAGCGTTACCAGAGGTAGCCACCAGCGCCGCACCGGTAGTAACCGCCTGGCGGGCAAGCAACGGCAGGGATGAACGTCCCGCAGCTAAAGCAACTACGCGCAAGGGAGCGTCATGGCTACCGGTTAACGTTGAGGCAAGAGACGCCATGTGGTCAATAACTTCGAGTGCCTGGGTACCAATGGAACCAGTAGAGCCAAGAATAGTTACCGTACGCCCCTCCCCCAGAAAATCAAGAAGCTCGGGGGTGAGAGATTCACGGGTGCCAAATTCAGGAGGTGTCGCGCCAAATTTCATGGTTTTAAGTATGGCACGCTCTTGTGCCGCTGTTTCCTCCCTAGAATGAAAGAGAATTGGTTTTTTGTTGGAGGAAGGCAGATGGTATGCAGGCACCCGAGGTTCAGAGGCCGAGCATGAGCACTCTTATACCGTATGCACTGCAGCAGATACCGAAAGTGCAGCGGGTTGATCCCTCGCTACGCCACTGGATGCTCTACACCCCCTGGCATGTAAAAATGGGGTTGAAAGTGCGTGTACGCAACTGGAAGAAGTTTGAAGCGCAACCTGAACAGCAACAGCCTGTACGGGTGCGGGTCATTACGCCGAGTGTTGAGGGTTTAGCAGGCGGTCAGCCGTCTTTTCTGAATGTTCCTGAGACAAGGACCAGCAATGGCGCTGTCCTTTTTATTCACGGTGGCGGGCATTTACGCGGGGTCGCTGAGCCAGACCAGCCTTTTGTGAAACGCCTGGCACGGGCAGTGGGCGTTGCCGTCTTAAGCGTTGCCTATAGGTCTGCGGAGGAGGAGCCTTTCCCCGCCGATTTAGACGATTGCTATGTTTCCTTGCGCTGGTTGCAGATGAATACCCAGAAACTAGGTATCGACCCGGCAAAGATTGCCGTGGTAGGCAAGAGTGCCGGTGGTGGCCTGGCAGCAGCATTGGTGCAGAAGGCTCTCGATTCAGGGCATCCGGTGGGTTTTCAGGGGCTGCTCTACCCCATGTTGGATGACCGCACCGCTTTGCGTGATGAGCACGAGCATCGCGGGGAATTTTTCTGGTCGGATGCGTGGAACAAGTACGCCTGGAATCTCTACCTGGGTGAGCAGGTGCAAGAGGAGAACGCCCCAAAATATGCCGCACCTGCCCGCCGCGAAAACTACGAGGGTCTGCCTAACACCTGGTTGGGTGTCGGCACACTCGACCTTTTTCACCCGGAATGTCTGACATACGCCCAGAACCTTCACGACGCCGGGGTTCAGGTACAAACCATTGAGATACCGGGTATGTTCCACGGTGCCGATCTCATGTTCCCCCAAGCCACCGCGTCTTTGAAACTCTGGAACTCGCTGTTTGTTGCCTTAGAAAAGTTCTTTGCCGGGTAAGACATTTTCCCGGAACTGACAAGAAAGTACCCCGCGTTAGTGTGAAAGTACTCTTCGTAAAGACAGTACTTTCACGCTAGCGCGGTACGATTCTGTGCAGATTATTAGCTGACGATATCGAAGCTCTGCAACCTCTTCTTATCGGATTTCTTACCGGAATCTTGCAGTGCCAGAAGCTCTGCGTAGATACCACCGGAGGCGGCAAGTTCTGCTGGGCTACCGATTTCGTCGATGTGCCCGTCCTTGAGCGTCACGATGCGATCCACCGCCGAAATCGTCGAAAGGCGGTGGGCGATAATCAATGATGTGCGACCCTCCATCAGTTCGTCTAATCCCTTCTGAACAGCTCGCTCAGCCTTGGTATCAAGAGCCGACGTTGCCTCATCCAAAATCAGGATCGGCGCGTCCTTGAGAATAGCGCGAGCCACCGCAATACGCTGCTTCTGACCGCCCGAAAGTTTCAGACCGCGTTCGCCAATCAAAGAGTCATAACCGTCGGCGAACTTCTCAATAAAGGTGTGGGCATTAGCCTTCTGTGCGGCAGCCACAATTTGCTCGCGGGTGGCATGCGGGTTGGAGTAGGCGATATTCTCAGCGATAGTTCCCGAGAACAAAGAAGCGTCCTGGAAAACCATTCCGATGCGAGAACGTAGCTGCTCCAAATCTGCACTGGCGATGTCGTGACCGTCAACAACAACCTTACCCTCACGCGGGTCGTAGAGACCCTCAAGCAAAGCCATGAGAGTAGACTTGCCGCCGCCCGATTCGCCCACGAAAGCGATCTTTTCCCCGCGTTTAATAGTCAGGTCAATGTTTTCTAGAACGTTAGCTTCGCCCTCGTAGCCGAAAGCCACACGGTCAAAGGCTATGAGGTTACCGCCGGGCTGGGTTGTCAGCGGGGACGTGCGGACGCCTTCGGTCTGTGCCTCTGCGCCTACTAGAGCTAGGGCGCGCGTGTCAGCGTCAAGAGCCATCACATCGAAGTAATCCTTTGAACCGGCGATCGCTCGCTGAGCAGAATCAACAACCCAGCTCAAAGACGAAATGGGGTGTACTGCCATATTCATAAGCTGGATAAGAAGCACCATGTCGCCGATAGTGAAGTCGCCGCGGAGAGTACGCACGAAAATCATGAGGTAAAGACCGAAAAAGATGAGGTCAAGAAAGCCGCGGCGGGCAACATCCATACGGTGCCAGTAAGAGGACTGAGAGCGGGTGAGTCCAATTGTTTTTGCAAAGTGGCTGCTGAAGAGCCCGAGTTCGCGGCGCTCCTGTCCAAAGGATTTAACAACGCGAATCTGACCGATGACCTCGTTGAAGCGACCGGAGGCGATGTCAATGTTCTTGTTCTTGTCGCCTTCCCAGACCTGCCATTTTTCACTGGTCTTTGAGGTGAGCCAGAAGTAGACCGGGAAGATAATCACCAGCAGCAGTGCCAGCGGCCAGTAGTACCAGCCGCTAATAGCAATTACGGCGATGGTCGTGATAATCATCGTGAAGAAGGAGTTGGAGAACATCTTCACGAAGTTAGTGATTTCGGTAATTGAACGGTTAAGCCGCGAAATGATAGTTCCTGTGAGCTCCGAATCGAAGTAGCTCTGGGGCAAAACCATGAGCTTTTCGTAGTAGCGGTTAGAGAGGATGGTACGCATTTTCTGGCTCATCACGTCGCCCCAAAAGCCCCCGATATTAGAAATGACGGTGTTGAACAGCTGAGAGGCAAAGTAGGCAACTGCGAACCAGATGATGATGCTCACCGGTTGCGGATCTGAGCCGTTGAGGGTGTTGACTACCGTATCGGTGGCGCCTTTGATGACGAACGGTGCAGCAAGCGCTGTGATAGAAACAGCGATGGAACAAACGATAATTCCTACGTAGTAGGGCATGAGTTCCTTGGTGGCACTCATGATTCTAAAGATGCTTTTCATGCGGTTTCTTTCTCAACCTTCAGGTGCGTGTGTTTCTTCCACTGTGCCAGTTCTTCTGTAGTCGGCGGTTATTTAGTGCGGTTATTTTACCCATACCCCAGCTACTTGCAGTGCCCGCACAAACAAAGCACCCGCGTCCTTGATATAAGGACGCGGGTGGAAAGTTATGTAAGTCGCCAGGACTTAGCGGCGCTTGGTTACCGCACCGTAAATCCACAGAACGATCAGTGAACCAATAACTGCGGTGAAGAGAGTGCCGATACTGAATGACTGAATGCCGTCTGACAGACCGGGAACCATACTACCCAAGAAGCCACCGAGCATAGCGCCTACGATGCCGAGAACCATAGTGACGAGGATGCCACCACCCTGCTTGCCGGGCATGATGAGCTTAGCGAGTGCGCCAGCAATAAGACCAAGAATAATCCAACCAATGATACCCATGAGGTTTTCTCCTATGTATGTGTTCATGCAAACGCCATTAAATTGCGTTATGCTGTTGAACCTCATCTTATCTGCTTTACAAGGAAAATATAAGCTGTCTTGGGGGTTTCACCAGAAAGTATGTTTTTATTCATAGTGCAGTGAGAATATACGGGCTAAAACCGTCACAGCCACAAAAATTTACCGGCTCACCGTGCTTTTGTCTCTATTGCGAGAGGCGGTAGCAGGGCGTGCCGGTAAATCTTTTGAGGGGTGTTACTGATTGTTTTTAGTGGTCGATTGCGCCCTCTGCGCCGACGCCGGTGAGTGAGCGAACTTCCATCTCAGCCTGCTTATACTCGTCCTCTGAACCATCCGTCAAGGAGCCGATGAAGCCCAAGAGGAAAGCCAGCGGAATGGAAACCAAGCCGGGGTTGCTCAGCGGGAAGATCGCGAAATCCGCTCCGGGAATCATTGAAGTTTCAGCGCCCGAGAGAACCGGGGAGAAAATGATGAGAACAACCGACGAGATCAGACCACCGTACATTGACCACACCGCGCCGCGAGTAGTAAAACCCTTCCAGAACAGTGAGAACAAAATGGTGGGCAGGTTAGCCGAGGCAGCAACCGCGAAAGCAAGCGCTACCAAGAAGGCAACGTTCTGCCCTTGGGCACCGATGCCACCTGCAACCGCCAGCAGACCGATAACAACCACGGTAGTCTTAGCAACCTTGATTTCTTTCTTGGGGTCAGCCTCACCCTTGCAGATCACCGAGGTGTAAATATCGTGAGCGAAGGATGCTGATGCGGTGATAGCAAGACCAGCAACCACAGCCAGAATAGTTGCAAACGCAATAGCTGCTACCAGCCCCATGAGTACTGAGCCACCCAGATGGAAAGCCAGCAGCGGAGCCGCCGAGTTCACACCGCCGGGTGCTGCTTTAATCGCGTCCTGACCAACCAGAGCTGCGGCACCGTAACCCAGCACCAAGGTGAAGAGGTAGAACAAGCCAATGAGACTAATAGCCCACACCACCGACTTACGAGCTTCTTTAGCGGTGGGCACCGTGTAAAAACGCATGAGCACGTGTGGCAGACCAGCCGCACCGAAGACCAAAGCCAATGACAGTGAAATAAAGTCGAGCTTAGCGATTTCGCTGTGACCGTACTTGAGTCCGGGTTCAAGCAGGGCGGGGTTGCCAGTATTTTCAACCGCAGCCCCCAGCAGAGCTGAGAGGCTAAAGCCGTTGAGAGCTAGAATCCAAACGGTCATGACACCCACCGCCGCAAGCAAGAGGCAAGCCTTGATAATCTGAACCCAAGTTGTGCCCTTCATTCCACCGATGAGTACGTACACGATCATCAGCACGCCCACAATAACGATCACCAGCGACTGCCCTGCCTTGGAGCTAATACCCATCAGCAGTGAAACCAGCGCACCTGCACCAGCCATCTGAGCCAGTAAGTAGAAGAGGGTTACGGCAAGGGTTGAGATACACGCTGCAATACGCACCGGGCGCTGACGCAAACGGAAAGACAGCACATCTGCCATAGTGAATTTACCGGTGTTACGCAGCATCTCAGCGACCAGTAGCAAAGCCACCAGCCACGCCACTAAGAAGCCAATGGAGTAGAGAAAGCCGTCATACCCCTGAAGTGCAATAGCACCCACGATGCCCAAGAAGGACGCTGCTGAGAGGTAATCACCGGCGATGGCGAGACCGTTCTGAGTGCCGCTGAAGGAGCGTCCACCTGCGTAGTAGTCTGCGGCGGTTTTATTGTTTTTGGACGCGCGCAGCACCACCACCATGGTGGCTGCCACGAACAGCCCAAAAACGAGCATGTTGATCCAGGGAGTGCCTACGGTTTCTTGCGCCTCGCCTGCTGCTATGACAAGAGTATTCATGAGTGGCTCCCGCGGGTGTGAGTTGAGGGGTAAACATCGTTTTCGAGGTCAGCACGCAAAGCCGCTGCCTGGGGGTCAAGAGTGCGGTTAGCAAAACGTACGTACAGTCCTGTAATCGCAAAGGTAGAAACGAACTGCAGAAGACCCATCACAACACCCACATTGATGTTGCCCCATACCTTGGTTGTCATGAAGCTGGGCACGTAAATCGCCAAAATTGCGTAGAGAAAATACCAGACGAGAAAGATAAGCGCCATCGGGAAAATAAAAGAACGCTGGTCTTTGCGAAGTTTCTGAAAGGCATCGCTACGCTGCGCTGCCGCGAAATCTACCCGATCTGCGTCGAAGGCTCGTGCCTCCGGTGCCGGTGTTGGTGTTGGTTGCTGGGTCATATAACCCACCTCCTCAATTTTATATGACTGAGATAACAATATTATGAGTTCTGCATCACATGGAGAATTTGGGGTAAAAAATATTTTCGGCGAGTCGCACAACACATCGGGTATAAGAAAACCGCCCTCACCACAGGGGCAAGAGCGGTTAACACCAGCACAGGCGCTGAATACCTCACAACCTACTTCAGGTAGTGCATCAAATCCAAGCAACGATCCAAAAAAGCGTCCACCTGGGTTTCATCGTACGATTTAGCACCCGTAGCGGAACGGAAAACAGCACCACGAATCAGCTGCACGTCAACATCGTCCGACATCTTAAACTCGGTTGCCAGTTGCTGGCACAGTGAATCCACATCAGCAATAAGATACCCTTTGGTCAGCTTCTTTGAGGGGTGCCTAAAACGCTGACCAGCCGGACGCTGCAACCTACCCATAATCGTTTCAGCAAGCTGCTCAATGTGGGCGCTCCAAGCGCTCATCCCATGCTCAGCAATAAACCCCCGACGCTCAATCGCCGCGAAGCGATCCTCAACGCGATCAAGAGCCGAATCAACGTCCTCAATGCAATAGCCGCCAGGTGCTGGAGGGAAGCTCTTCATGCGTATCGAACGCGCCGTCGAACCCCCGGAGGCAGATTCACCGGCACGCAAGCTCTCATAATCATTAGCAAGCTCATCAAAATACTCATCCACAGCTTCAACGCTGTAGCCAACCTTACGCCCCTTCGCCAGAGCAAACTCAGAAATTCTTTTCTGCACGATCATTTCTACCTTCCACTTACAGGCTCAGCGACCAGGGGTCAAGCAACTCAAAAATCACGTACCCCGCAGCAATAGCAAACACGATTGAATCCAAACGATCCATCACCCCACCGTGCCCCGGCAGAATATTGCTCATGTCCTTAATACCAATTTCGCGCTTCACCATGGACTCAGCCAAATCACCCACCGTTGAAGCAATCACCAAGAAGAAAGCAATAATAAGACCAAACCACCAGCGCTCACCCATCACCACCATACAGATGATGCCAACAATGAAGGATCCAAGCATCGACCCAGCAAAGCCCTCCCACGTTTTCTTGGGAGAAATCTTCGGTGCCATAGGGCGTTTGCCCCACCGCACACCAGCAATATAGCCCCAGGTGTCGTTGCCAATTGCCATGACAACAATCGTAAAGACTTTGCCCACGCCCGTATCTTCGCGATAGAGCAAAAGCGCAAGCGAAATAAGAAACGGCACCCAGCCCATCACGAACATCGAGCCCATGATTGACATAATCATGCCGTTCTTCGAACCGAAGAGCCGCCAAATAATCACTAGCAAGCTAGAAGCTACCACGCCAAAAATAAGCCACTGGGCTCCACCGTAGTAGGCAAAAAAAGGCATCGTTGCCGCAGCAACCACCGCGGGAATCACAGGAACACCCATGCCGCGCTTCTGGTTCAGCCCGTTCGTTACCTCCCAGGCACCCACAGCAGTAGCAGAGGCAGCTAAACACACCAAAATAACCGGTACAAAAAACAAACCCACCGCCAGCAAGCCACCGAGAACAACCCCGACAGTGATGGCGGCAGGTAAGTTACGACCAGCCTTAGATTTTTGGGGCTGGCTCGCTGTACCTTCAGAGAGCTTCTCGCTCATAGATACAGACCTTAATCGTTTAGACTTCCGAAAGCTCAGTTTCTTTGTGCTTCAGCAAGGTATCGATGGTCTCAACGTGCTTCTTCGTCAAACCGTCGAGTTCCTTTTCAGCGCGAGTACCCTCGTCCTCACCAATTTCGCCGTCCTTGACGAGCTTATCGATGCTAGTCTTGGCGTGACGACGCACGTTACGCACTGCAACACGAGCGTCCTCAGCCTTGTGGCTGACTAACTTGATGTATTCTTTACGACGCTCTTCAGTCATTTCGGGCATCACGATGCGAATAACGTTGCCGTCATTTGAGGGGTTAGCACCCAAATCTGAGTCGCGCAGAGCCTTCTCAATGGCGCTCATTGCACCCTTATCGTAAGGGGTAATCAAAATGGTACGAGCCTCAGGAGTCTGGAATGAAGCCAGCTGCTGCAAAGGGGTCGGCGCACCGTAGTAATCAACAGTCAATGATGAGAACAGTGAGGGGTTCGCGCGACCGGTACGAACGTTTGAAAATTCGTTTTTTGCAGCGTCAATGGCTTTATTCATCTTTTCGCCAGCTTCAGCCAAGATTTCTTCGATCATAGGCGTTTCTCCTTATATAGAACTACAGGTTTTCATCCCGCAGCGGCGAGGAGTATTCCCCACCCAATATTATTTCTCTCTCAACAGTCTAGTAGCCCAGTCACTGACCGGGCTACTTCTAAACACCCAAACACCCGATTACTAGATTTCTTTTGCCTCTAGCATCGAGTCAGGGTGTACACACTGTTTTATGCGGTAACGAGAGTACCCATCTTCTCGCCCAAAATAGCGCGAGCCACGTTGTCTTCACCTTGCATACCGAACACACGCATTGAAACCTTGTTATCGCGGCACAGAGCAAAAGCGGTCTGATCCATGACACGAATATCGCGCTGCATCGCCTCATCATAGGTGAGGCTAAAAAGACGCTCAGCATTGGGGTCCTTGTTGGGATCAGCAGTGTAAATACCATCTACACCGTTCTTAGCAACCAGCACCTCGTCCGCCTGAATCTCAAGAGCACGCTGCGCGGCAACAGTGTCGGTGGAGAAGTAAGGCAAGCCAGCACCAGCACCGAAAATCACCACGCGGTCTTTTTGCATGTGGCGGATAGCGCGACGAGGAATGTAAGTCTCAGCAACCTGCGGCATGGTGATGGCTGACTGCACACGGGTATCGATACCTGCCTGCTCCAGGAAATCCTGCAAGGCCAGTGAATTCATCACCGTACCGAGCATGCCCATGTAATCAGCGCGTGAGCGATCCATACCGGCAGTTGACAGTTCAGCACCGCGGAAGAAGTTACCGCCACCAATGACAATCGAAGTCTCGACCTTGCCTACGGTGGACGCAATCTGCTCAGCGATACCGCGAATCACCTCGGTATCAATGCCTACCTTGCCACCGCCAAAAACCTCACCAGAAAGCTTCAGAAGGACGCGGCGGCGTCCGGTGGCGTCATTATTAATCTTGGTTGCGGTCTCGGTCATGGGATCCTCCACAGAATAATCGGGCAAAAGCGCTTGCAAACGCACCTTTGCAGGCTCTAGAAAAGCATACGACAAAGGGGAGCACCGTTGCGGTACTCCCCCAATGTCACCACTAAATTACATGTATATCACACACGCAGTGGCAGGTGGTGAAAACCTTATGCACCTACGCGGAAACGCTCGAAAGCAGTTGCGGTTGCACCAGCTTCTGACAGAACCTGAGCAACTGACTTTGAGGAGTCCTTTGCGAAGTCCTGGTCGAGCAGGGTGTTTTCCTTGTAGAAAGCCTTGAGCTTACCCTCAACAATTTTGGGGATAATCTGCTCGGGCTTGCCCTCAGCTGCTGCGGTCTCTTCAGCAACGCGCTTTTCAGCTGCGATGTCGTCTGCTGAGATAGCATCTGAGTTGAGGTACTTGGGTGACATAGCAGCAATGTGAACTGCAACGTCGTGTGCAACCTCGTCGGTGTTTGAACCCTCAACAGCCAGCAGAACGCCAACCTGTGCGGGCAGATCCTTTGAGGTCTTGTGCAGGTAAACTGCTACGTTTTCGCCCTCAATACGTGCTACGCGACGAACAACAACCTTTTCGCCCAGCAATGCGCCAGCTTCGGTGGTCAGTTCTTCAACGGTCTTGCCGTCAACGGTAGCTGCCTTGAGTTCGTCCAGGGTTGAAGCGTTCGCTGAAACAGCTGCTTCGAGAACGTTGTTAGCAAAAGCAATGAAAGGCTCGCTCTTAGCCACGAAGTCGGTTTCTGAGTTAACTTCAACCATGAAACCTGCGCCGTTTTCAACGCGAGCGGCTACGATGCCCTCTGCGGTTGCGCGACCTTCACGCTTGGTGACACCCTTGAGACCCTTAACGCGGATGATCTCCATTGCCTTCTGCTGATCGCCGTTAGCCTCGTCGAGAGCCTTCTTGACGTCGAGCATGCCAGCGCCGGTCTTTTCGCGCAGTGCCTTGATGTCTGCTGCAGTGTAGTTCGCCATAGTGTGAACTCCTAAGTTATTGATTTCAAAGGTTTGTGGGGCACAGCATCTCACCACTTTCGCAAGAGGTAAGGCTCTGCGGGGAACATAAGACGGCACACCGTTTGCATCAAAGGGGGTACCGTCTTATGTTGTTCAAGCTATTTACTTAGCTGACTCTTCTGCTTTTTCTGACTTTGCAGCTTCGTGCTGCTCCAGCAGTTCCTTTTCCCATTCAGCCATGGGCTCTTCGGTTGAATCAGCCTTGCCAGCCTTCTTGTTGTTACGCTCAAGCAGACCCTCAGCAACCGCGTCCGCGATAACACGGGTCAGCAGATTGATGGAGCGGATTGAGTCGTCGTTACCGGGGATGGGGAACGCAACTTCGTCCGGGTCTGCGTTGGTGTCAAGAATACCAACAACGGGGATGTTCAGCTTCTGAGCTTCGTCAACCGCGAGGTGTTCCTTCTTGGTGTCAACGATCCAGATGAGTGAAGGAGCCTTGGTGAGGTTACGGATACCGCCAAGGGTCTTCTCAAGTTTCTCGTGCTCGCGACGCAGCAGAAGGAGTTCCTTCTTAGTGTACTGTGAGCCTGCGACATCGTCGAAGTCCAGCTGCTCAAGTTCCTTCATACGATCGATTCGCTTTGAAACGGTCTGGAAGTTGGTGAGCATACCACCGAGCCAGCGGTGGTTAACGTAGGGCATGTTGACGCGGGTTGCCTGGTCAGCAATTGCTTCCTGAGCCTGCTTCTTGGTACCAACGAACAGTACGGTGCCGCCGTGTGCAACGGTGGTCTTGACTGCTTCGTATGCCTTGTCGATGAATTCGAGTGACTGCTGCAAGTCGATGATGTAGATGCCGTTGCGCTCGGTGAAAATGAAGCGCTTCATCTTGGGGTTCCAGCGGCGGGTCTGGTGACCAAAGTGAACACCTGAATCGAGCAGCTGACGCATAGTTACGACGGGCATGTCGTCTCCTTTAGAAAGTGGTGCCGGGCAGTCCCCTGGTTCCAGGCTAGATCTGCCACGCGCATAGTAGTTATCGGTTACACGGCAAACTCTTATTGTTTTGCCCCTGGCAAACCGCCGGTAATCTTCGAAGAAGTGACGAAGTTTTCACCGTCGAGCCCTGACTGCTGGTGCAGACCGAAGGTCTCTTATCACTGCGTAAGGGATCGGTTGCTACCGCAAGAATTTACGGAGCTGTTGAGCCTTAGCATGTGCGCGGGTTTGCGCGTTGTCAGATCGTTAGGTAACTAACGATGAACACGCGTGTAAGTGCGTTCTTTGTCTTTTCGTAAAGTTCTTTACGAAAGGCAAACTGCAAGCACCAACTATACCCCAGGTTGTGGTGCATTCAGCGGTTTTGTGAGGCAAAATGCACCAAAGGAAAGGATTGAGTGATACCCCACACACCACTTACCTGTGGATAAAGTTGATAAGGGGGTATTTATCCACAGATTTAAGGGTTTTACTCCCCCAATCGACGTATCTGTGGTTCGCTCGTTACATGAACTGCACCCAGTATTTATCTTCTTTTCATTTTTATCTTCAACGGTGGACGCGCCGCGTGAGCTCCCGGACCATAATACGGGTTGCGCTGGCAATAGTGATGCTAGGGGTTATGGTAGGAAGCACCCCCGCAATTGCTGAATCCACCCCATCCTTACCCAGCTGGCACCCACCGGTGACACATCCTTATTTAGTAGATCGGGAGTTCGATAAGCCCGCGAAGAAGTGGCAGGCAGGGCACCGCGGCGTTGATTTTAGGGTTGATGCGGAGGCTAAGGTTTACTCCCCTGCTACCGGTGAAATTACTTTTTCGGGAACGGTAGTTGACCGTCAGGTGATTACCGTAACCCACAGCGACGGGCGTAAATCCAGCTTTGAGCCTGTCGCTGAACCGTTGCCAGTCGGTGAGCGCGTTGAGGCGGGGCAGGTAATTGCTGTAATGGACGCCAGTATTGAACATTGCGCGGGCGGCGGGCACTGCCTGCACTGGGGCGTGCGAGAGAAAGAGACAGAGGAATATCTGAACCCGCTGCTACTTCTGGGTGAAGGTGCGCCCTCCGTTCTCTTACCCATTACCGATGATTTTGCGGCATAGACGACAGACACCCCGTACTGCCTACCTTAAATCGCCAAGGGATGCCGTACGTCCCTTGTGAAAATACCCAAATACATTGGCATGGACGTACAGCACCCCTTGAGAGTTGAGAGCGACTACTGCAAAGAACTAGTAGGCGCGTAGGGCACCGTGATTGCTGAGTCGGTACATGAAAGCACCCATCGCATCGCGTTTCACGGGGCTGACCGCACGGAAAGTGCGGTCAGGTCACCCTGTTGAAATACCGGTTGCAGAAAGCCAGGCAATTTCGTTTCCCCTGTATGCCTGAATACCAACATACGCCATCACGTATTTTCCGTTGGCTGCCTTCTCAACAGAAGGAGCCCAGGTTTCAAAACACCCTGAAACTGCCGTATTGCAGTTGGGCTGTTGCTTAACCCAGGTGCCCGGTAGAGCCAGAGTATCGTTGTACCAATAATCAGAGGCGTTCGCAGGCTTGCGACCTGCGGGGCTGGCTACAGGGGTGTATCGCTGGTTGGTCGTCTATTTTTCAGGTCGGTGGAAGTAATCAGGGGGACGTTGCCTCCGCCCATGCTCGTACCGTAGGCGTAGTAGGTGCCATTTTCTTGGAAGACATCGGGATCAGCGAGATCGCCAATAGTGATGTTATGTCCGGGTACCCACTGACCAGTTGTTACGTAAGGTTTACCGGCAACGAACCAAGGACCATCGGGGTAAGCGGACGCCGGTGGCATAGCGAGCGCTGCAGCCACTGTTACTGCCGCTGCCGCCAAACCCACCTTTTTGAGCGCTCGAAAGCGTGAGAGAAGGGCAGACATAGAGTATGTGCTTTCTTGTGTGTGAGTGAAAAGGTTTTCGGGTTCTATGGTAGGTGCGTTGCCACCCATTGACTTTTCGGCTCAGAGGGGACGATTGCTCGAACAGGTGGCATTTACTTAGCCGCGTTTTTGAGCAGCTGTTTCTGGTCAGCGCGGTACATAAAAGCTGCCATTGCCTCACGAGTGACGGTGGCACGGGGGCGGAAGGTGCCGTCCAACCAACCGGTTGTTATACCGGTAGCAGCAAACCAAGATACTTCATGATAGAACATGTCGTTGGCGGTGATGTCAGTAAAGGGCGAGCGCGTAGCAGCAGTGTGCGAGGGTTCTCCTGCCATGCGGTAAAAGAAAGCTGCCATGGCGTCTCTGTTAATGGCTTGGTCTGGTCGGTAGGTTCCGTCTGACCAACCAGTGCTAATACCGTTTTCTGCTAGCCAGGAAATCTCGTGGTAGAAGGGGTGGGTAGTGGGTAGGTCTTTGAAGTTGGGGGTTGTCGGTGCGGTGTAGGTAGGGGAACCCGCTAGACGGTATAGGAAGGCAGCTATATCAGCGCGGCTCACTGCTTGATAGGGACGGTAGGTTCCGTCTGACCAACCGGTGCTGATACCTGCTTGTAAGAGCCACCGTATTTCTTGTGCGAAGCTAGAACCAGTGATATCGGTGAAGCCAACGCGCGTCACTCCCCCAGTGGGTGTCCACCGCAGCTTCACGCCGCTGGTGAAAGTGACAGTGATAGAGCCATCCGGTTGAGGCACCTCACCTGTGACCGGGTAGCCCAGTGTGCGAGTAAAGCCGTTATTGCGCCAGTGCCAGTAGAGAGCACCCTTAAGGTTGAGGGTTTGTACACCGCCCTGCGGTGACCAGATGAGGGCGGTTTCTACCCCGGTTGCGGTGCGGAAGTTTTGGATTGCTCCGGGTCCTAAGATGTGCTCCGCATCGGTGGGGTAACCGTAGGCGTTTTCGTAACCGGCTGTGCGGTAGAAAGATCCGATAGCGCCATTGAAGTAGACGGGTGCGGCACCGGTGAAAGGCGACCAGTAAATAGTTGTTCCAGAATCAAAGTTTTGGGCGTACCCGCCATCGCGTAGAGGAAATTCAGCGCCGAGGGGCTGGCCGAAGTGCGTGGCACCGCCACGGCCCCAGTAGTAGTTTCCAATTGCTCCGGTCAACGCAAAACGCGGTACAAGGACAACGGCTTCCGTTGCTTTTCGGGCATTCACCATCAGGTAACCGTTAACAGAGGTTCCTGTAGCTTTGAGAATTTCGCGAATACGCTCTACCGAAAGATTCGGGTCGCGTTCCTTCATCAGGGCAACAATTCCGGTCACGTGTGGCGCTGCCATTGAGGTGCCGTGTAAATAGCCATAGGACGCAGCCCCCTGGGTATAGGTGCCGGTATTCTTTGTTGACCACAAGGGCGCAGCTGAGTTGCCACCGGGAGCCAATACATCGAGCATTGGACCCCAGTTAGAATAACCGACCATTGTGTTATTGATGCTGGTTGATCCCACCACGATAGCGCCCAGACAGTTAGCGGGCATCACTGTATTGGCGTTAATACCCTGGTTACCCGCCGAAGCAATCACCGGAACGTTGCGGGCGTGCGCGAGGTTCACGGCGTCCTGCATAACCTGAGGGCAGCGTCCGGTAGGCATAACGATACCTTCAGAAAAGTTAACCACGTGAGAGGGTGTGGGATTGTTGGGCACACCCGCCTGAGGAACTCCGGCGCTCCACGCCACACCGGCTGCCTGGTCTGAAACGTAGGTGGTGCCGTCCTTACCCATGACGCGTGCGTGCTGAATCTGGGCGTTGGGCGCCACACCGGCAACACCTATACCGTTATCGGTTGAGGCAGCGGCGATCCCGGCAACATGGGTTCCGTGCCAGGTTGAGACCAAAGAGTAATGGGGACCCCAATCACCCTCATCGTTGGGGTTGGGGTCGCGTCCATCTCCGTCGCGGGAGTGATCAATCGTTGAAACAAAGTCATACCCGGGTAGCATTTTCCCGTTGAGATCAGGGTGGGATGTCTGCCCCGTATCTGCCACACCAATGCGTATTCCCTGCCCGGTTGCAAAGCGCCAAGCACCCGCGGCGTCAATGGCGCGCATATTCCACTGATAACCAGCGTAGTGGGGGTCATTCGGTGGATTGCCGGGAATTGCCGCTAAACCGCCGGCAATAATGTAATCCGGCTCTGCGTACTCAACGTTGGGGTTTTCTTCTAGCTTTTCAACAGCCTCTGCTTGCTCAGCTTTATCAAGAAAAGCACCCGCGTCAATTACCTCAGCCCCAGCAATGGTTTCTTTGACGATATCGGCGCTCTCGGTGACCGCTGTAGTGTCAGTGAGTTCTTCGACGATGCTCTCTTTAGTCTGCTCGCTGACGTCCTTAGCGAACTTGACGATGATCTGGTCAGTTTCAGCTAGCACCGTGGGGTGGGCGTTGCGTTCAATGGTTTCTTGATCTTCAGCAAGGACGCGGAGGGGCGGGGCATAGGCGCCAGCTTGAGGTGTAGATGGGGCAGCCAGTGCCGGGGTCAGCGCCCCGAAGAAAGTGAGAGCTGCTAAAGAGAGCGTGAGGCGCCGAAGCGATGTGCGTTTCATGGTTGTTCCGTTTTCGGCAGAGAAAGTGTTATGCAACTAAGTTTACCCATCAGTAGTTTTACCGCCGGAATTATTAAGGGGTACTCCGTCTTTAGAGTGGGGTTGCCCAGTTCCCCCTCAAGATATCTACGGCATCCCTCCACGGTTTTCACTTCGGGCAACCCCGGTGAAAGCACACAGCAAACCCCCGACTGAGCCAAGCCAGACGGGGGTTTTGCGTATTTATATGTAGGGCCTGCGGGACTTGAACCCGCGACCAAGGGATTATGAGTCCCCTGCTCTAACCAGCTGAGCTAAGGCCCCGTGGTAGTACGCACGACGCGCGCAGCACACCTCTAGGTTACCGCAAAGTCGCAGACGCGCAAAAAATACCCTAGCCGTGCGCCTTGCGCCGGTCGTGTGCCTCCGCAAGAGCTTTATTGTAGTGCAGATTTGAAATGTAGAGGGACTCAAAAATCTGCCAGGTATTTTCAGCCCGATGCGGGGCAACCAGTGCTTTGCTGGCTTTGCCCATCTGCTGCCGCCCCTCATCATCCAGCAAAAGAATCGAGGCGAGCTTCTCCGCTAGATCCCGAGCGTTGCCCGGTTCAAAGAGGTAACCGTTTTCGCCCTCGCGCACCAGATGGGGCAGAGCAAGCGCGTCCGCCAACACCACAGGTAAAGACGCGCTGAGCGCTTCAAGGGTCACCAGCGACTGCAACTCGGCAGTACCGGGCTGGCAGAAAATATCCGCACGCAGGTAACCCGCGCGAAGCTCCTCATCTGAAACGTACCCCAAGAAACGCACGCGGTCACTTATACCCAGCTCATCAGCAAGCGCCGCTAGCTTATCGCGCTGCTCACCATCACCTGCGATCTCAAGCACCGCGTGGGAAAGCTCCGCAGGGAGCAAAGCGAAGGCGCGCAAAAGAACATCGATATTTTTCTCAACCGCTAGGCGACCCACAAAGTAGATGGACAGCTGATCGGGATTCTTCTCGATGCTCTCATGGTCCTGTAGCTCATAATCCCCGATTTCAATGCCGTTAGATACCGCAATCGCATCGCGCTTAAACACTCCAGAATCGTGCATCGCCTGCACCGCGATGGGTGTCGGGGTGGTCACCACCTGCACCTTGCGCAGCACCCTACCCATATCCCACCACAGACCCTTAGCGATAGCTCCCTGAGCCGCATGGGGAACAGGCAGAAACGGCGCAAGATTCTCAGGCATCATGTGGTTGGTAGCCACCACGCGAATACCGCGGCGAACCGCCTGAGCTGCCAGCACGCGTCCCACCACCAGATGGCACTGAAGATGCACTACATCAGGCTTAACCTCATCAAGAATTCGCCCCACCTCACGCCAGATTTCCCAGGGAGAACAGATCCGCAAATACTCGTGCGTGGGTACCTTATGAGAACGCAAACGGTGCTCAGTGATACCATCCTCAATCACACGGCGGACGCTAGAACCGTTCTCGGGGTTTGCCGCAACCACGTGTACCTCATGACCACGATCTCGCATAGCAAGAGCCAAACGGTGACCGAATTGCGCTGCCCCATTAACATCGGGCGGGTAGGTGTCAGCACCAATCATCACAGTCAAAGCAGGCGAAACCATCTCATACAACCTTTGAATCACTCGGCGGGGTTTTCAACGTATTCAAGAATACCCGGTATCACAGCCCTACCGATTCTTCACAACAGTTTTGGGCAGTAAATTACCCAAGGCACAAAAAACTGGCCCGTCACCCTATCCGGTGAAGAGCCAGTTTTATAAAGGGTGTTCACCGCTTTTATTTGCGGATCAGCTTACCCAAGAAAACAATGAACGCGGTCACCGAGGCAGCCAGTGTAGCAAGCGGCTGCCAGCGTGCCTGCAGGTTCTGCGCGTCAGAAGCATTGCGACCGATACGAGCACCAGCGTTTGCAACTCGTGAAGGAGTCTGCATCGCAGCCTGCTTTGAGTTATTGGTCAGGGTCGCAAGGTTAGTCTTGACCTGAGCGGTGTGACGATCGAAATCATCGCGCAGGCTCTTCATATGCTCACGGCGCTGCTGAGTGCGTTGCTTGAGCTGATCCTCGTTAGGTGCAGGAGCAGCAGGAGCCTTCTGTGAGCCGTCTTCGTTCGTTGATTCAGCCTTCTTCTCAGTTTCCTTCTGCCTTTCCTTCTCACGCATTTCGCTCTTGACGCGCTGGGAAGTCATTGCTGAGCCTTCCTTCAGAACACCAAGGTCGTAAAGAATACCGAAGATCGCAGATTCAGGCTTGAAAGGCAGCTGTTTCATAATCATCTTGTAGCCCGCAAACGCTAGGATTGCAGCAAGCACCAAGAAAATAAGAACCAGTACCAGTGCAGCAGCCCACGGAGGCATGAGCTTCGACAGACCAACAAACATCAAAATAACCAGTGCAATTGCCATAAGCAGAGCAAAGATAAGACCAACAACAGCTACTGCTGCGCCCTTGCCAACGGCAATACCCTTGTCTTTGAGCTCAAGTTTTGCAATCTGAACTTCGTCTTTAACCTGCTTGGGAGCAAGACGGGTCAGTACCTTACCCGCGTCAGCGACACCAGTAACGCTAGCTTTAATGCGTTCAATACTGGCACGCACGCCCGATTCGGCTCGCTCTGAACCGTTAAGGTTTTCGTGAGTGGACATATCCACCTCTCATTCATAGTAAGTCTACTTCTAAAAATACTTTACGCGTCTTTATCTAAGTTTAGGCTGATTTAGCAGAACACCAAAGCCCCACTGCAAGAAAACTCACTTTACTGCGAAACTTTTAGCCCTCTTCAGCGACAACTTCAACGGTTCCCGTTAGCGTCTTGTGAACTGGGCAACGGCGTGCAATCTCAAGCAGACGCGTCCGCTGTTCAAAACTCAGCGATTCAGCAAATTCAATGACGACGGCAAAACGGCTACGGCGCTCTTTGTTAGGCATTAGTTGAGCGCAGTGGGTTACCGAAACTCGTGTGTCACCCAACTCGATGTTCTTACGACGCGCGTACATACCAACAGTCATGAGAGTGCAGGACGCCAGTGCCGACTGAAGCATCTCGTAGGGGTTAGGACCCAGCCCCAAACCACCGGGGACGCTTTCCGGTTCATCCATGACCCACGCATAGTGCTTAGTCTGCACCAAGGTCGTGAAATCACCTTCACCGGTGGCTCGAACACTGACCATACCGGTAGGCAGCTCAGCATCTGCTACTACCTCAATCTTTTCAGCAGAAATATTCTCAGTCATATTTTCTATTTTGACAGCTTTACCGCGCGTCCGGCATATTTCGCAGTTTTTACTGCGTGTAAAGGCGCATAACAGCGAAAGCAATGCCCCCTCCAACGTGACTGTCTTCAGTTTTTCCGAGTGTGCGAGGAAGTAAAAAGCTGAAGACAGAAAGCCCGTACAAACCAAATCACCAAGGCTGTACCCAGGGTAAATGGCGGGTGCCCTGTTTTTGGGCATGAAAAAACCGCCACCCACTTGGCTGTTTAGCCTAGTGAATGGCGGTTTGTTTGCTCCCCCGACTGGACTCGAACCAGCTGTCTTCAGTTTTTCCGAGTGTGCGAGGAAGTAAAAAGCTGAAGACAGAGAAACAAAAAGACTCAGCCGAAGCTGAGTCTTAGTTTTGCTCCCCCGACTGGACTCGAACCAGTAACCCTTCGATTAACAGTCGAATGCTCTGCCAATTGAGCTACGGGGGAATATTCCCTGCGATATTTCAATCGCTGCAACGAGTAATAACTATACGCAGGTTTTTGGGGTGATGCAAATCGAAAATAAATGAAGTGCATCACATGGGCTGGTTGTTGGTGTGAACAGCTGGCGCTCCGTCTAGTCTTGCCCTTCCATGATGCGTCTGCGCGCGATTTCGAGCTGCATAAGCTCGCGTTGGATGCGTTGGAATTCTTCGGGTGCAGCATCGGCGTTGAGCCGTTGAATTTCCATGAGGAGGTCTGATTTTTGGCGGTTGATTTGTTGTTCGAAGAGTCGGTTGAGAATATCGCGGGCGTAGCGTGCTAGTTGCTCTTCGGTGGAGGCAGGTATGGGCGCGACGGTGAGTTCCGCGAGCAGAGGGTGTACAGGTTCAGGTGCGTAGGCGCGGATGGTATTAACCCAGGTTGCTCCGGGTTCTGGCCACATCTGTGCGGCGGCTCCGATGATTCCGCGTCCGAGTGCGGCGTGTACTGAGTAGCGGAAGCTGATTTTCGCGAGTTCTTGCCATTGCCCTTGTCCCAGAAGCTGCGGGCACTGAATGATGATTTCGAGCGCTTCGCGTTCCATGCGGGCTACTGGGTCGCGCATATCGGGTTGCTCGAAGGCGTCCGCGCCGGTGGCTGGCGCCTGCTCTGTGGCAGGTTCGGTGCGGGTTTGCTCTGCGAGTCGGGCACGTTCGCGGGCTGAAACCTGTGGGTTTTGTAGCGCCCAGCTGACGGCTCGTTGTACCTCGTCAATGTCAAGTCCCAGCTGACCAGAAACTCGACGTATGTAGGCAGGACGCAGGGAGGAATCTTTGATTCCCGCGACGATGGGAGCAATAGCTCGCATGCCACGTACACGCCCTTCAACGGTGGTGAGGTCGAAGGTTCGCAAAGTAGCGTCGATAGCGAATTCAAAGAGCGGACGCCTCGATTTTACGAGGGCGCGCACCGCGGCGTCCCCTTGTTCAAGGCGCAGATCGCAGGGATCCATTCCCGAGGCGGCAACGGCAACGAAGGTCTGGGCAACGAAACGCTGGTCATCTTCAAAAGCTGAGAGGGCTGCTTTCTGTCCGGCGGCGTCCCCGTCGAAGGTGAAAATAACTTCTCCGCCACTGCCGTCGTCCCCCATGAGCCTGCGAATGATTTTGATGTGCCCCTCACCGAAGGCGGTACCACTGGTAGCAACGGCAGTATCAATACCGGCAACATGCGCTGCCATCACATCGGTGTAGCCCTCTACGACAACAATTTGTTTCTTCTTGGCGATGTTGCGTTTTGCAAGATCGATACCATAGAGCACCTGGGATTTTTTGTAGAGCGGGGTCTCTGGTGTGTTGAGATATTTGGGGCCTTTATCGTCCTCGTACAGACGGCGAGCGCCAAAGCCTATTGTTTCGCCGCCGAGTGCGCGGATAGGCCACACGACGCGCCCGCGAAAGCGGTCGTAGAGCCCTCTGTTACCTTCTGAGAACATGCCGGTTTCGCGCAGTTCATCGTCGGTGAAGCCACGGGAACGCAGGAATGTGAGGAGGTTATCCCAACCTTTGGGTGCATAGCCGACACCGAACTTTTTGCAGGTTTCGGGGTCAAAACCTCGCCCGCCCATGAACTTTTGCGCTTCGCTAGCGGCGGGGGTATAGAGGTTGCGTTGAAAGAATTCCGCGGCGACTTTGTGAGCGTCAAGCAGTCGTTGGCGCTTACCGGTTTCGCGTTTGTCGGGTGCTTGCCCGGCTTCGTAGTGTAGCTCGTAGTTGATGCGAGCAGCGAGCTTTTCGACAGTTTCAGTGAAAGAGGTGTGGTCCATCGCCATGACGAAAGCGATGACGTCACCAGATTCTCCGCAACCGAAACAGTGGTAGGTGCCCATCTGCGGGCGCACGTGAAAAGAGGGCGTGCGCTCATCGTGAAAAGGGCACAGCCCTTTAAAGGAGCCGATACCGGCACCCTTGAGGGTCACGTACCCCTCAACGATCTCGCGGATGTCGGTGCGAGAACGAACCTCGTCTATGTCTTCACGTCGAATTAAACCTGCCACAGATAACAGTCTAGTCCACCTATGCCGGGGTAGAGCCGGTGCTTGCTGATAGCTCAAAATTTCATGCGCTCATACGCTAAAAGCACGTTGATCCCCTTTACTGAAAAGCTATCTTCCCGTTGTTGTTATCTGTTTGAAGAGATCAAGGGCTGAGCGGTCGGTGAGTGAAGCTACCTGGTCAATCACCAAGCGCAGACGTGCGGCATCGTCATTGGGACCTAGCTCTACGAGGTCTGCACGGAAAGTTCTATCAAGTAAAGAAGTGTCTTCAAAAAGCGCGGTAACAAGAACACCGAGGACGCTGCGCTGCTGTTCGTAGTGGGGCAGCGCGTCCCGCGTGGTCATCACGTAGGCGGTGGCAATCCCCTTCATCACCGCGATTTCGTGTTCAGTTTCAAGCGGAACGACAAGAGTAGCGTTGTAGCGTACCAAGGGATCGTTCCCGTATTTTTCACGGGTTGCATGTACGGCAGCGGCGGCAAAACGACCAATCACATCTGAGGTCAGGGCTTTGAAACCCGCCATGGACGCGCGCGAGCCGCTCATGTGTGTACCCCACCGATCAATGTTCTCTAAACGCATGAGGGCGGCGTTAAGCTGCTCGTCGGTGGCATTGGGTAGATACCACTGGCGGGTTTTCTCAAAGACCCGTTCGCGTGCAGCGGGGTCATTGAGGTGATGCAGCTGCACATGACCGCCGAATACCGCGTCTTCAACGTCATGCACAGAATACGAAATATCGTCGGCAAGGTCCATGACCTGAGCTTCCATGCACTTTTGAGTGGGTGCAGCACCTGCTGCCACTGCCTCAGAACGGAACCATTCAAACACCGGCATATCATCTGCATAAGCCCCGAACTTACGGTTGGGTTTGCCATCGGTACGAGCGGGCGCTGCCTCGCGCGTCCAAGGGTATTTGCAGGAGGCGTCCAAAGTAGCGCGGGTCAAATTCAGCCCGGCACTACCATCGTCATTGCGCATGACCTTGGGTTCTAGACGGGTGAGCAACCGTAAAGTCTGAGCGTTGCCCTCAAATCCGCCGGCGTCCTGCGCTAGCTCGTTCAAAGCAGTCTCGCCATTATGCCCAAAGGGCGGATGCCCCAGATCGTGCGAAAGACAGGCGGCATCCACCAGGTCAGGGTCGCAACCCAGCATGCGCCCTATTTCTCGACCAATCTGGGCAACCTCAAGCGAGTGGGTGAGTCGGGTGCGCACAAAATCATCGGTATTCGGATCCAGCACCTGAGTTTTAGCACCCAAGCGCCGTAGGGCAGAAGAGTGCAAAATTCTCGCGCGATCCCGCTCAAACGCCGAACGGTAGACGTTGCGATGGTGCTCAGGCACCCACCGCTGAACGTCCTGCTCGGTATAACCGGTAGAGCTACCAATTTCTGGAGGCTGCCCCGCATGAGGCTGGTGGTTCGACGTAAAACTCATGGTGGGCGTCCTTTCCTAATGCTTAAAGAATATCGCTATCGTCGTCAAACCCGTATTCGGGAGGGTAAACGATAGTTCCCGGCGCTAATTCAAAATCGGGGTTAAGGTTGCGCACTAAGAAGTGACTGCGCTCGATGGGCGCTTCAGTTTTAATGCCCTCGTAGCGAGCAGGTTTAAAACCCAACTGAGCGAAGAAATCTGGGGTATGAACGGCATCTGCGTGCGCGAGTAAGCAGCTGGGAGTACCTGTACTCCGCGCGTCCGACTCTGCCCGCTGACTCAAGGTAGATAGTAGTTGCATGGACGCGCCTTCCTCCCCCGCAAGCCCAGCAAGAAGAAGGGTCGGGAAGCTACCAACCCAACACCGCACAAACGCAACGTGAGCTACTGCCACGCCGATTTCAGCGCCATTATCACGAGCAGTGAGCGAGTAGTGGGGCAACCAGATAGTGCGGTTTTCCTCCAGCTCACGGAGTAACGCTAAAGTTTCGGGGCGGTCAGCGTAGAGGTGGGCGTAATCGGTCATAGCATCAAGCATAAAGAAAGTACCGTCTTCGGGCGAAAATATGAGCTGCTCCCCAAAGACGGTATTTTCGCTTTAAGACGGTACATTTGAGGGGTGTTTTACCCGCCTGAGATGTCCAGCTCGGCGCCCACCAGACCCAAGCGTTCGGCGTCTCCCAGAATCCGCGAGTTTAGCCACCCATCGGGCAGGTGCGGTTTCTTCGGTGATCCAGCGCGTCCACGGGAACCTTCTACCGAGGCACCGGGATAGCCAATGGAGTGATCCAGTTCTGATAAGTATTCGCGCAGGGTCGCCAGATCAGGCACGGTTGCCATCTTGGCACGCAGCTGACCGCCCACCGGGTAGCCGTGAAAGTACCAGGCAACATGTTTACGGATTTCGCGCAGCCCCTTGAGTTCATCACCAAAAGTCTCCACCAGCAACTCAGCATGGCGGTAAATCATATCGGCAACTTCGCTCACGCCGGGGCGATGGCGCTCTTCAGAACCCTCAAACGCATTCTGCAAATCACCAAAAAGCCACGGACGACCCTGGCAACCGCGTCCAATCACTACGCCGTCAACACCTGTTTGCTCAACCATATCGATAGCGTCCTCAGCGGCGAAAATATCACCGTTACCCAAAATGGGAACATCGGGAATCGCTTCGCGCAGCTCTGCAATAGCATTCCAGTCTGCCTTGCCCGAGTACCGCTGTTCCAGGGTGCGACCGTGCAAAGCGATACCAGCGACGCCGGCGTCTCGAGCAATTTTTGCTGACTCAATAAAAGTTAGGTGGTCTTCATCGATACCCTTACGCATTTTGATAGTCAGCGGAATATCGTTACGCGATGCTTCTTTGACTGCGTTCTGCACGATGGCGGTGAAGAGGTCAGTCTTCCACGGCAGGGCAGAGCCACCACCAAGCTTGGTAACCTTGGGGACGGGGCAACCAAAGTTCAGATCGATGTGATCGGCGCGGTCCTCTTCGACCAGCATGCGCACAGCCTTACCAACGTTCACCGCGTCCACACCGTAAATCTGCACCGAACGGATTTTCTCATCATCATCGTGTTCGATAATGCGCAAAGACTCGGGATTGCGTTCCACCAACGAACGGGCGGTCACCATCTCGTTGACGTAGAGCCCTCCCCCGTACTCACGGCACAGGCGACGAAAGGCCTTGTTCGTCACCCCAGCCATGGGAGCAAGAATAACGGGCACGTCAATAGTGTGCTTACCCAGGTGCAAGGGAGGCAGCTTGAGCTGCTTTGAGCGAGAGGTATCGATAGTTTCAGTCACCTAGCAATTTTCGCATACTCAGCGTATGCGTGGGGTTTGCGGCAACTCACAACAGAAAAAGCTAGTTTTAGAGCAAATGAGAGGCGCGCCTCTATTGCCACATACGGCAGGTCAAACAAGAGAGCCCCCCCCCCCCCCGAAAAATCCGAAAGCAATGAAGTACTCTTTTTAATCAGTTTTCTAAGATTATTTTTACAAGAACAAAAGCAGTAGGTAGGTTTTATACATGGATGAAACGCGAGTAGAACGTATTCTACGGGCGGTCGAATGCATCCCGGCTAGTGAAGTGGCTACCTACGGCGATCTGGGCAAAATCACGGACGAATCCCCAAGAGTCATCGGTAGGGTCATGGCGACCTGGGGCTCCAATGTTCCCTGGTGGCGGGTGGTGAACGCTAAGGGTCAGATCTCCGGTCATTTTGCCCAAGCGCTACCTCATTGGCAAGCAGAAGACATAACGGTTAAAGAAGAAGCCGGTGCGGTCGCTTTGAACAAGCACCGCACCGAGCTCTCGGTTCTTCAAGTCGCTTGGTATCAGGCGGTTGCAGACCTTACGGAGTCATCATACCGCCGGTAATCCCCAGGGTTTCACCGCTGACCTAGGACGCTTCGTCCGAGGCAAGGAACACATAGGCACCTACACATTCGGCGGGCTGACCGTGGCTGGGTTACAAGGGAATCAAGAAGGGGCGGTCAGGTACGCGGAGGACACCGCGCGGGCACAGTGCCTGCGCTAGACCCCTTGCTGAAGGTGTTCTGTGTTGCCTTAGTCAGAGCGTAATCCAGCAAGATAGCTGGGAGCTTGTATGCCTGAATCGCCACCCCCTCATCAGGGCATGGCGTCCCCAAAGACGACCATGACCAACAGAAGATTCAAAGCCCAAATCTGCAAGGGGCTCCATCTTAGAATCCAAACCCGGTTTTTCTTGCTCCTACCCCAGAGGTTTCATAGCTTCGTACTTGCTACGGGGTCATCAGTTCAGACACAATATCTCAACTCAACGCTGGTTTTAATGGTTAGTCTGTAACGCTAGGTACTGATGGCAAAGCCCCGTGCATTTCTCGTATGAAGAATTGCACAGGGCTTTGTTACACCTAGCTAGAAATTAGCGAGGGAAGAATTAGAACTTACGGTTCTGCTCGTCGCCTTCAACGATGATTTCTTCCTTGCGTACGTCAGCTGAAACGCGCTCGGTCTCAGTGTGTACTTCCTTGCCCAGTGAAACGCGCTCGGTTGCAACGGTTTCGGTTGAAACAACGGGACGCTCTTCGTGTGCGGTAACGGTTACGTCAGCGCGTGCTTCTGCTGAGTCGAAGTCGTAGCCTTCAACTACTTCGCCGTCACGAACTTCGCTGCGCTCAACAACAATTTCTTCACGACGTACGGGAACCTCAACGGTCTCGGTGTCGGTGTGAACAACCTTACGCAGGCGAACCTTGCCGGTTTCGCGTGCTGAGGTTGCAGTTGAAACGTTCAAGCGCTCTTCGTGAGCAACAACATCGCCCTCGTGCGCGTCAACGTCGCGGTGAGCGTCAGCGTGCGCTTCGGTACCTGCGACACCTGCGGTGGTGGTTGCAGTCTCGGTTGCATGTACGTCACGGTCGCCAGCTACGGGAGCTGCTGAGAGTGAGTAGTACTCGTACAAGCGCTGCTCTTCAGCAGGTGAGAGCTCGCCGTCTTCAGCGATGCTCGGAGCGTCCTTGACGAAATCCTTTGAGAAGGGAACAACAATCTCATCACCGTTGTACTGAGCGTTGTTCAGAGGTACGAAGGTCTCGTTTGCGCCAAACAGACCGGTTGCAACAGTTACGAAGGTGGGCTGGCTGTTGTCTGCGTCGAGGTAAACTTCGCCGACCTTGCCAATCTTTTCACCATCGGTTGCTACAACAACGCTGTTACGCAGGTTTTCAATTGAAGTGTTAGCCATGATTAGCTACCTTTCTTTCCCTATCATGTGAAGAGCGGTTTGCCCTTCCATCGATACTGTTCTTTCGAACTGCAGATAAGACGAACCAAGTTGACTGTTTATCACGCTACTGAGTATTTTTACCGAAAAAAATTTTTGACGAGAGTCACAGACTCCTGCCAAAATCTTCAGTTTTCAGTTTTCCCAGCCTGCCACAAACTACATGTTCAGCCCGAACTTTCTTGAGACTCAGCTTACCACCTTTCAGAAGTAGTTCGCCCACTTTCTAGTGACACAGGGCACCCCCAGTGTGTCTGAGGTAAGCAGCAAAAAATTTCGTGACTTTTTACGTCTATACCCCGTCGTCACCTGCATCACCTGACCATCCCCACCCTTCCGATGCATACTGACAGACCCCAAAAAGCTCACTCCTCAGAAGACCGCCCACCGTTACAACCAGCCTTTTCCTCCTCACGGCGTGAGCCGGGTCTACCTTCCCGATTTTGCTTGATTTTTCAAGCAAAAAGACGCGACGCTACCTCGGCAAGAGGGGCGACGCGTCCACAGGTTTCAGGGTTTAGAGAGCTTTGAGAGAAGGCTCAGCTACCACCATGGTTTCAGTAACCACAGAAGCTGCCCCCGACTTCACAAAGTGGTCAATAAGCACCGCTAAATCCTCCATAGAGTCATCAACTTCAACCGTCACAGGGTACTGGTACGCCAACAGCGAAAGCACCTGAACAATAGCTTCTCGCACCCCCACGAAGTCATAATCGTAACCAAGTAAAATTTCGGTTGCGGAGCCCTCCGCAATTTCAGCACCGGGTACATCAGCCTGCAACGGACGGTAGCTCACAGCGAAAGCCTTAATATCGCCCTTTTTGCCCTGCTTCTTGGCAGCGATGATGTCATCACGCAGAACAATCGCGCCAAAAGCCTCAGCCTCATCAGAAAGAAAGAGGCGATTGACACGCGGCAACGGTGTTTCAGCTGGAGGATCCCACGCGTGTGATCGCACATAGAAATCCCACAGTTTCTGGGTGAGCTCGATCGAGCCGGTGGCAAGATCTTCAATTGCCTGGTGGGCACGTCCATCTTCATCTTCGTGCAGTGGCACCAGTGGAATCGCACCCGCCTCAATACGAACCAGACGCGAGCGCTGCAGATTCTCCAAGCCGTGTACCTGCGCGAACGCTTCCCCTGCGCTACCGGGTTCAACCTTCGTGCGCAGAGTATGAACACCCGAGGGAGAACTTTTCGCCAGCTCTCGAAGTTTGTTCAGCAGTAAAGTACCAACACCCTGCCTGCGGTGTTCGGCAGCAACCTCAAGATAAGACCATAAATGGCGATGATGAAGGGACGTTTCGTAAATAGTGCCCGCTGCTACCGGAATACCCAGGTGCTCAACAACCAGGGTTCTTGACCAAGGCTGGGCATCGGAGTCAGCCGTAATGGACGCACGGAATGCCTCATTCGTGCTGTTATCAGCATCGTGCCAAATCTCAAGCAGAGCTAAATCATCGCCATCTTGCCAGGGGCGAACAGTAAAATCTTTCATAACACCTCATGTGTGAATAAATGCAGCAACCGAGCTGCTCATAGCCGAAATTCTTAGTATTTACCTACCAGTCTACGAGAGCTAAAGGGCGCACCCGGCAACTGTTCACCTGAACGCAAAGTTTTGCTACGTACCAGTTAGGTATGATCGTTAGATTATGACTATGTCCAAGACTCTCGCAGATAAACCCACCATCACTGGCGACCTGGTTGAACTGCGTCCATTCGATAGCGAAGCCACCGAAGCAATGCTCAGTTTCATCAAGGAGCCCGATGTCCTCAAGCGCACAGGCACCGTACATTCTACCGAGGACGCAAAAAGCGGCGCCCCCGGTGGCTACGAGCACGCCCGCAGGTGGTACGAAACACGCAACGAGCAAACTGACCGCATCGATTTGGCGGTCTTCTCTTTGAACGAGAAAAAATATGTGGGCGAAGCAGTGCTCAACGAATATGACGCTGCAGATCAGTCACTCAACTACCGTATTCTTATTGGTTCTGCTGGACAGAGCAAGGGATACGGAACCGAAGCGACCCGCCTATTAGTTGATTACGCCTTTAGAAACCTTGATATTGAACGCATCAGACTTGAGGTATTCGACTTCAACGCCCACGCCCGCTACGTCTACACCTCGGTTGGTTTCACAGAAATTGAACGCGTCCCAGACGCGCTGATCTTTGACGGCAAAACGTACGATTCCATCATCAAAGAAATAACCCGCGCAGACTTTCAAAAGTTTCAACCGCTGAAGCAGGTAGGGGCAGCTGCGTAAAAGTTACCCCGCCCCGCCTGTTGCGGTTTACGCACACGAAGCACCCGTGAGGTAGCGGGTGATTCTTTGTTGCCGCCCCTAAAAACCTTTGGTGCAAAGAGTCTATAGGACTAAGGACGCGTTGCCCTTCCCCGCGCCTCAAGCAGGGGATGAACAGCGCGTCCGGGTGCATACGCTCGCCGGTGCCCTCGCACCAAATCGCGTTCTTTTTAGAGAGCCAGCTTATCTGCCAGGTAGCTCTTGACCTGACCCAAAGAAACGCGTTCCTGGTTCATGGTGTCGCGCTCACGGATAGTGACAGCATTATCTTCAAGAGTGTCAAAGTCGACGGTAATGCAGAAAGGGGTGCCGATTTCGTCCTGGCGGCGGTAACGACGACCGATTGCACCGGAGGTGTCATAGTCGATGTTCCAGTTCTTGCGCAGTTCAGCAGCCAGCTTCTCAGCAGTCGGGGTCAAGTCTTCCTTCTTAGACAGAGGAAGAACAGCAGCCTTGACCGGAGCCAGACGCGGGTCGAGCTTCAGCACAGTGCGCTTATCAACGCCACCCTTGGTGTTAGGAGCTTCGTCCTCAACGTATGAATCAACCAAGAACGCCATCATGGAGCGGGTCAAACCAAAGGAAGGCTCAATCACGTAGGGTACGTAACGCTCACCGGATGCCTGGTCAAAGTACTCAAGTTTGGCATTTGAGTGCTCGTTGTGTACACCAAGATCATAGTTGGTGCGATTGGCAACGCCCATGAGCTCGCCCCACTCGCTACCCTGGAAACCGAACTTGTACTCCAGGTCAATAGTGCCTGCTGAGTAGTGGGCGCGGTCGTCCTCAGGAACATCGAACTTACGCATGTTATCGGGATTAATGCCCAGGTCAATAAACCAGTTCCAGCAGTCATCGACCCACTTCTTGAAGTGTTCATCAGCTTCATCAGGATGAACGAAGTACTCGATTTCCATCTGCTCAAACTCGCGGGTGCGGAAGATGAAGTTACCAGGGGTGATTTCGTTACGGAAAGCCTTACCAATCTGACCGATACCGAAGGGAGGCTTCTGACGAGCAGCGGTTACCACGTTGTTGAAGTTTACAAAAATACCCTGAGCAGTTTCAGGGCGTAGGAAGTGCAGCCCCTCTTCATTATCAACCGGGCCCAGGTAAGTCTTCATCAAACCAGAGAAGTTCTGGGGTTCAGTCCACTCACCGCGGGTGCCACAGTTGGGGCAGGCAATTTCAGCCATACCGTTTTCAGGCGCGCGACCCTTCTTCGACTCAAAAGCCTCAATGAGGTGATCCTGACGCAGACGGGTGTGGCAGGAAAGACACTCCACGAGAGGGTCAGTAAAGGTAGCAACGTGACCAGACGCCTCCCACACTGCCTTCGGCAAAATAATGGAGGAATCAAGACCAACCATGTCCTCGCGTCCGCGCACGAAAGTCTGCCACCACTGCTGACGGATGTTTTCTTTCAGCTCAGCACCGAGAGGGCCGTAATCCCATGCTGAGCGGGTACCACCGTAAATTTCACCCGCCTGAAAGACGAAACCGCGGCGCTTCGCAAGCGCAATAACGTTATCGAGAACTGACTTCTCTGCCATGAATCTTTTCGCTCCTTGTGCTCCACCACTGGATGCGGCGTGCTGGGGTTTCTTATTGGGTCTGTGCGTTTGAAAGTTCAACGCGCTTGAACTAGGTTACCAGCGTTCACCTGCTGCCAGGAGAAAAATGAAGCGAGTAAAGTGTGAACTATGAGTGATATTGAAGAAGTTTATATTCGCGATGAAATGATTCGCTTGGGTCAGTTTCTGAAACTCGCCTCAATGGTTGAAAACGGTGTGCATGCCCGCGAGGTTATTGCGGACGGTTTGGTCAAGGTCAACGGCGATATTGAAGAGGCACGCGGCAAGCAGCTGCACCCCGGTGACACCGTGACGCTGAACGGTGTGACTGTAAAAGTGGCACGCGAGGAGTTCTAAAGCGCGTCCCGCACGCCGGAGCTAAACGTCATTCACCTTTAGATGCACGATTCACCTGAGATGCAGAGGTGAATCGTGCATCTAAAGGCAACCCGCTTCTTGAAGGACGCAACAGCTCGGCACGCAGAGCGTCTTAGTTCATGACCTTCTGCTCAATAAATTCAGCCACGTGCCCGATTTCTTGGGCGTTGACGCCGTGACCCATGCCCGAGTACAGTCTCTTGGTCGTCTCAAAGTGGTCACCTGCGTACTCAAGGGTGAACGCTACCTTATCTTCGGGAATCACAGGGTCTGCCTGGTCGCGTCCGTAAAACAGGGGAATCTGAGCAGCAGCCACCGCGGCATTGTCAAAGTAGTTGCTCTGCGTTTCAATAACGTAGCCCGAGAGACCAATCACTGCCTTTACAGCGGTAGGACGATGACGCGCCACCGAGGTAGCCACCGCCATGCCCTGCGAAAAGCCAAGGAGGGTAATGTCGCTATAAATACCGGCGTGATCATCGAGCCACCGCAGTACATAATCACTGGCAAGTTCGACCCCGCGCACGTTCGTATTCAGGCGCTGATCCAGCGAGTACCACTGATAGCCCATTGCGCTACCGGGAATATACGCCTGATTTAGTTCAGCATCAAAAGGCGCACCTACTGGTTGCGGGGCGCGCAAAGCCACGTAAGTCATACCCTGATTCGGCAGATGCGGGGTCAGCCCCAACAGGTCTCGCTCGTTAGAACCATAGCCGTGCAAAAGCACTACCAAATGGCTATCTTCGCGCTGTTCAGGACGGTTGGAATATTCAGCGGTGTAAGTCATAGCCCCATTCTCGCACGGTGTAGTCGCACCCCAGGAATATTGAAGAGTTAGGCGTTGGCAACCCGAGCTCTTCAAGCGGCAGCAGCCACCTGGGAGGGCACTCCCCTGTTCTCCTCTTCTCGTTCACTGTGTTCGGCAAGTGCCTGACGCAGAATCCTCTCTACTTGACCGGTCTCAATCAAGAACCCGTCATGCCCTGAGGGCGAGTGAATGACCTGAGGTTCTACCGGGTGAGGCAGTGCGGACGCAAGAATGTGAGAATCACTGGGAAAAAAGAGACGATCCGAGTCAACGTAGGCAACCAACCAGTGGCAGTGCGCCGTGGGTTCTAGCGCCTGACGTAGGCTACCGCGTCCGCGCGCCACGTCGTGAGTTAAAAGAGCCTCATTGATTGCCAGGTAGGAATTAGCGTCAAAGCGTTTAACAAGTTTTTCGCCCTGGTAGTCTAGGTAGCTTTCGACCTGGTACCTGCCGCGACCGGTGTTGTAGGAGGTCAGGGGCTGTTCGCCAGGCTGGACGTCGCGTCCAAAGCGGAAGTCGAGTTCGGCGGCAGAACGGTAGGTTGTGTGAGCGATACGGCGCGCCAAAGCCAGACCTGTTTCGGGGGCTACTCCGTCGTAGTAGTCACCGCCCGCGAAATGAGGATCCTGACGAATCGCCAGGTTCTGCATATGCCCCCAGGCGATAGTATCTGCCGTTGCCGATGATGCTGACGCGATCACAGCACAACCGCGTACCCGATCGGGGAAAGTGGCTGCCCATTCCACTGACCGCGCACCACCCAGGGAGGCGCCGATAACATAGCTAAAACTCGGAATACCCAGGGCATCGGCTAACCTCGCCTCAGCCCGTACAGTATCGCGAATCGTCACCTGCGGAAAACGAGAACCCCAGGGTTTGTTCTCTGGATCTATAGAGGAGGGAGCGGCACTGGCAGGCCCCGTTGAGCCATTGCATCCACCTAAAATATTGGGAGAAACCACAAAATACTTGTTGGTATCAATCACAGCACCCGCGCCCACGATGCCCGCCCACCAGCCCTCAGTCTCAGCATAGGCACGGGTCTTCGCATCGGCATCATCGCCTACCAGTCCCCGCGAAACGTGGGTATCACCGGTCAAGGCGTGTAAAACCAGAATCGCGTTTGAAGCGTCGTGGTTTAACTCGCCCCAGGTCTCATACGCAAGAGTAACCTCGGGCAGCACTTCACCTGATTCAAGGGTGAGATCACCAACCGTCTCGAAACGAAGTACTCCGTCTTCACGAGCAAAATTGCGGGGTTGAATCGTCATTGATGGTTTTTCCTAGACTATTGCTGGGGTCAAAGGCAGACAGATAAAAGTAGGCGATCAAGAATAAAAATCCCCTGCCAGTGGGCGATACCCACCGGCAAGGATCGGTGGAGAGCTTAGCTAATTGCCTCAAAACCTAGTTCGAGGTCAGCAAGGATGTCATCGATGTGCTCAATACCCACCGACAGGCGAATAAAGGCAGGATTAATACCGATGGCGGCAAGCTCCTCATCAGTGGACTGCGAATGGGTGGTTGATGCCGGGTGTACCACCAGCGAGCGCACGTCGCCCACATTGACCAACAAGGAGTGAAGGCGCAAGGCGTTGACGAAGTTCTGGGCGGTAGTGGCATCAGCGTTTTTGAGGGTGAAGCCCAGCACCGCGCCGGGGCCGTTGGGAATGTATTTCTGTGCCAGCTCGTAGTAGGGCGATGAGGGTAGCCCCGCCCATGTCACCGATTCAACAGCTTCGTGGGTTCCAAGGTACTCAGCGACTTTGCGAGTGTTCTCAATGTGGCGTTCCACGCGCAGCGAGAGGGTTTCAAGACCAATAGCAATGTTGAAGGCGTTGGTGGGTGAGATTGACGAACCTAAATCACGCAACAGCCCCACGCGGGCTTTGATGATGTAGGAGACGTTGACGCCAAAGGGTGAATCCGGTCCCAGATCACGGGCGTAGACTAACCCGCCGTATCCCTCGTCCGGGGTGTTGAACAGGGGGAACTTCTCGGGGTCTTTACCGTAATCGAAGTTGCCCGAATCAACGATGACACCACCAACCGACGTACCGTGCCCACCCAAGTATTTAGTGGCAGAATGAACCACGACGTCCGCGCCCCACTGGATGGGGTTCAGTAGGTAGGGGGTGGGAATGGTGTTATCAACAATTAGGGGCACTCCCGCCTCATGTGCAACGCCTGCAACACCCTCAATATCAAAGACATCGCCGCGCGGGTTCGGCAGGGTCTCACCGAAGAAAGCCTTAGTGTTGGGCTGAACCGCTGCTTTCCATGCCTCAAGGTCATAAGGATCTTCCACGAAAGTGGTTTCGATACCAAAGTTCTTCAAGGTGTACTTGAGCAAGTTGTATGACCCGCCATAGAGAGAAGGGGATGCAACAATATGATCGCCTGTGCCCGCTACGTTAATGAGGGCGTAGGTGGTTGCTGCCTGACCAGACGCTAGCAGCAGCGCGTCCACACCGCCTTCAAGGGCTGCAATACGCTTCTCTACTGCCTCTTGAGTGGGGTTGTTGATACGGGTGTAAATAGGGCCAAGCTCTGCCAGGGCGAAACGGTCTGCTGCCTGCTGAGAGTCTTTAAAAACAAAGGATGTAGTCTGGTAGATCGGCAGTGCGCGAGCGCCGGTTGCCGCATCGGGTTCTTGCCCGGCGTGAATCTGCTGTGTTTCGAACTTCCACCCGGTGGGGTTTGAGGGGGTGGGAATAGTGCGCTCTGACATGTATGCCTCCAATAAGTTTTGTTTTTCTTAGTGGGGCTGATGCGTACAGGGGTTGTTTTTACCCGTACACGGTCAAAGTTTCTTGAGCACACAGTACATCTGAACCCTTAGTATTACCTGCTGAGAGTGACAAAGAGTCTGTAAGCGCATCAAGCCCGCGTTTGTAACGTTTGGTGCTGCAAGGCTTAGAGCCTTGCAGTCGTTACCCGGTCTTCACCCAGGGCACCCCACCGCGGTTGGAGGGTTGCCGACCAGCTAGCTGGGGCTTAGCGCTGGCTCTCATGACCTGCCTCTATGTTTTCGTATGCACCGGTGCCCGGTCAAGACAGCCCGAATAGATTTCTTAATGTGTAAACATTACGTCAGATATTAAGCCGCCGAGATCCTGCTATAAATCAGGTTCTCGGCGCAGGGGTATGAGCTTCTTACAACACCGCCCACAGCGTAAAATGATTTTTTAAGATTTGAACTCATCGCTCAGGAAGTAAACCCTATGGTTACGCATCAGCCCCCCGTAGCAGCCCAGCATCCGACCGTTCGCACTTTTCATGAAGATAGTGTCAGCGACTCTTACGAGTGGTTGCGCGATAAAGACAGCGAAGAGGTTTTAGCTCACCTGCACGCTGAGAATGCCTACACTGAGCAGGTCACAGCGGATCAACTACCGCTCCGCGAAGCAATTTTCAGTGAGATTAAAGAGCGTACCCTTGAAACTGATCTCTCGGTGCCAGCCCGTAAGGGTTCGTGGTGGTACTTTGCGCGCTCGGTTGAGGGTGAGCAGTACCCGGTGATGTGCCGGGTTGCCGCGTCCACTACTGACGATGATATTGCCGATTACACTCCCCCAGTGATTGAACCGGGCGTTGCCCTTGCCGGTGAGCAGGTGCTACTCGATTGCAATGAGTTCGCCCGCGAGCTACCCTACTTTTCTTTGGGTGGCTACAGCGTGAGTTTCGATGGGGCGCTGCTGGCGTTCTCGGTTGATTCCAGCGGCGATGAGCGCTACACCCAGCATTTCTTGGACTGTTCTACCGGCACCCTGTTAGATGAAACTATCGACAATATTTTTGCGGGTTCTTTTCTAACTCCCGATGGTTCATCGCTGATTTATACGGTTGCCGATGAGTCGTGGCGTCCCTATGAGGTGCGTAGGCATCTACTGGGTTCAACGCAGAAAGATCAGCTGCTCTTTCATGAAGCGGACGCGGGTTTCTGGTTGGGTGCCGAAATTTCTAGCGACCAGTCCTCGCTCATTATTGAAGCCGGTAATAGTGAGTTCGCCGAGGTGTATGTGGTTGCCCTCGATGCGCTCGATAGTGTGGACGCCGCCCACCTCACCCCTGTCATCTCGCGAAATGAGGGTGTGCAGTACGGGGTTGAGCCTGTGACCGTTGCGGGCAGTCAGCACCTGCTCATTGTGCATAACTTTAGGGCAGTTAATTCTGAGGTGGTGTTAGCACCAGCTGTCCCGATGCCTTTTAACCAGTTGAAGGACGCTTGGGTTAAGGTTCTGCCCCATCAAGAGACCGTGCGTGTTGAGGGTGTGGCGCTTTCCCGCGACCGTCTGGTTGTTGCTGCCCGCGCTAACACCACGAGCAGACTCTTTTTCGCCCCTGTCTCTGCGCTGCAAGAGCTCATGGTCAGTGGTACTTCACCTAAGTTTGACGAACCTGCCGGTTTCACCGAAGAACTTTATACCTGCACGCTCAGTGCCGCGCACGGAGACTCTCCCGTAGTGCGCTTTAGCTACGGTTCGTGGGTCACTCCCACTCGCATCTACGATTACTTCCCGGCAACCGCCGTACTTGAGATGCGCAAGGAAACCCCGGTTTTGGGTGGCTTTAACCGCGAGGATTACCGTGCTTACCGGGTCTGGGCGCAGGCGTCCGACGGAACCGATATTCCCGTATCCATCATGCACCGCGCTGACCTTGATCTCACCCGCGAGCACCCTGTCTTGCAGTATGGCTACGGCTCCTACGAGGTCTCTATGGACCCGGCATTCAGCATCGCCCGCCTTTCGCTACTTAATCGCGGTGTCATCTTCGCGGTCGCGCACATTCGCGGCGGTGGAGAGCTGGGTCGTCAGTGGTACCTTGATGGCAAAAAACTCGCCAAGAAAAATAGCTTCACGGACTTCGTTGCTGTTACTGATTATCTGGCTGCCCAGCCCTTTGTGGACGCCACCAACATCGTCTGCATGGGCGGTTCAGCTGGTGGTCTGCTCATAGGCGCAGTGCTCAACCTCGCCCCCGAAAAATACCGGGCGGCTATTGCTCAGGTTCCCTTCGTAGATGCCCTCACCAGCATCCTCGACCCGGAACTGCCGCTTTCAGCCCTTGAATGGGAAGAGTGGGGTAACCCCCTTGAATCGCGTGAAGTCTACGAGTACATGAAGTCTTACTCACCCTACGAGAACATCCGCCCGGTACGCTACCCACCCATCGCCGCAGTGACCAGTCTCAATGACACGCGCGTCCTCTACGTCGAACCAGCAAAATGGGTTGCGAAACTGCGCAAAACTATTGACCCCACCTCGCCTGTACCCCTGCTCAAAATTGAAATGGACGGTGGTCACGGTGGCGGTTCCGGGCGTTACACCCGTTGGCGCGATGCTGCCTGGGACTACGCCTTTGCCCTCACCCACATGGGACTCTAATACCCGCTGTTGTGAATTCTGACCGGTGACCCCACACCGGCTTGAGCGCAAAAGCAAAATCCCCTTTGCTTTTTGTTCAGAAGGCAAAGGGGATTTTGCTTTGTGCTAGCTACGAGCACTCTAGAAGAGCCAGAAAGAGTTAGCCCTCAACGCCCAGCTTTTCAAGAATTAGCTCGCGGACGCGGGCAGCATCTGCCTGACCGCGGGTAGCCTTCATGACCTGACCGACGATTGCGCCAGCAGCCTGCACCTTACCGGCACGGATCTTATCGGCAACATCGGGCATCGCAGCAAGCGCGTCATCAATAGCGGTGGTGAGAGCACCATCGTCAGAGACCACAGCAAGGTTGCGCTTCTGCACAATCTCGGCAGGCTCACCCTCACCATCAATAACGAAGCCCAGTACCTGGCGGGCAATCTTATCGTTGATTTTCTTCGCTTCAATAAGCTTATTCAGTTCGACAACAGTCTGCGCAGTTGCACCGGTCTCAGCCAAATCGACCTCACGGTCCTTGGCGATACGAGCAATCTCACCCATCCACCACTTACGGGCAACGGCGGCAGGAGCACCAGCAGCAATGGTCTCTTCGATAGCGTCCATAGCACCAGCGTTTACCACATCGCGGAACTCTTCATCAGAGAAGCCCCAGTCAGCCTTCAGGCGCTTGCGACGCTCGGCAGGAGGCTCGGGCAGTTCTGCGCGCAGACGCTCGATCCACTCTTCATCAGTGACCACCGGCACCAAATCGGGCTCCGGGAAGTAGCGGTAATCATCGGCATCAGACTTAGGACGACCTGCGGTGGTTTCGCGGGTATCCTCATGCCACATGCGGGTTTCCTGAATAATCTTTTCACCAGCATCGAGCACAGCAGCGTGACGCTGAATCTCGTAACGTACCGCGCGCTCCACCGAACGCAAAGAGTTCACGTTCTTGGTCTCGGTACGGGTACCAAACTCGGTGGTGCCCTTAGGCATGAGGGAAACGTTAGCATCACAGCGTACGTTACCGCGCTCCATGCGAGCGTCCGAAATACCCAGATTCTTCACGATTTCGCGAATAGCGGCAACATAGGCGCGAGCTAGCTCGGGGGCACGCTCACCGGCACCGACAATCGGGCGAGTCACGATCTCCACCAAGGGTACACCCGCACGGTTGTAGTCAACCAGTGAGAAGTCAGCACCCTGAATACGACCGGAGGAGCCACCCTTGTGGGTCAGCTTACCTGCGTCCTCTTCCATGTGTGCACGCTCAATATCGATAGTGAACACGGTACCGTCTTCTAGCTCAATATCAATCGAACCGTTGGCAGCAATCGGCTCATCATACTGAGAGGTCTGAAAGTTCTTGGGAGTATCGGGGTAAAAATAGTTTTTACGCGCGAAATGAGAGACCGGAGCAATCTCACAGCCCAAAGCCAGACCCAGCTTAATAGAAGACTCCACAGCCTTACCGTTCACCACCGGCAGCACTCCGGGTAAACCCAGCGAAACGGGAGTGACGTTAGTGTTCGGAGTATCGCCGAACTCGTTGGGAGCCGCATCAAACATCTTGGTGGCGGTATTCAGCTCAACGTGTACTTCGAAGCCCAGCACGGGATCGTACTTCTCCATGGCCTCTTCAAAGCTCAAAATTTCATCAGACATTGTGTATTACGCTCCAAAGTCGAAGTCACGAATAAGGTCACGAGTATCAGGCATCTGAGCATGCAAAGGAGCACCCCACTGAGCCTCCAACAGAGCCTCCAAACCAGCGCCTGCGCGGTAGAGACGCGCGTCCTCGTGGGCGGGGGCAGTGAACTGAATACCAACGGGCAGACCGTCTTCATCAGCCAAACCGCCGGGGATTGAGATAGAAGGAACGCCTGCCAAGTTAGTGGGCACCGTAGCGATATCACCCTTGTACATTGCCATGGGATCGCCCTTGGTCTTCTCCCCCAACTTGTAAGCGGTGGTGGGAGCAGTCGGGGAAATCAGCACATCGGCAACCTCGAACGCCTTGGCGTAGTCACGCTGAATCAGGGTACGAACCTTCTGCGCTGAACCATAGTAAGCATCATAGTAACCGGCGCTGAGTGCGTAAGTACCCAGAATGATGCGGCGCTTAGCCTCATCACCAAAACCTGCTGCGCGGGTAGCTGACATAACGCGCTCGATAGTCACGGGACCATCTTCGGGTACAACGCGCAGACCGAAACGGACGCCGTCGTACTTAGCGAGGTTAGATGAAACCTCAGACGACATAATCAGGTAGTAAGCACCAATTGCCTCTTTCACAGAAGGCAGGGAAACCTCAACGATTTCAGCGCCAGCCTGCTTGAGCAGCTCAACAGATTCGTTGAAACGCGCCAGTACGCCCTCTTGGAAGCCTTCGCCGGTGAGCTCTTTAATAACACCGACGCGCAGGCCTTTGAGACCGCCTTCAGTAGCGCCCTGACGGGCTGCGTCCGCGTAAGCACCAACAGGTTCATTGAGAGAGGTGGAGTCTTTGGGATCGTGACCACCAATGACCTCGTGAAGCAAAGCGGTATCAAGAACGGTGCGCGCACAGGGACCCACCTGGTCAAGGGAGGACGCCATCGCAATCACACCGTAGCGTGAGACAGAACCGTAAGTAGGCTTAACACCCACTGAACCGGTTACCGCTGCGGGCTGGCGGATAGAACCGCCGGTATCAGTACCCAACGCCAAAGGCGCCTGGAAAGCAGCAACAGCGACAGCTGAACCGCCACCGGAGCCACCGGGAATACGATCCAACGCCCAAGGATTGCGGGTTACGCCAAAAGCGGAGTGCTCGGTGGATGAACCCATAGCGAACTCGTCCAGGTTGGTCTTACCCAAAATAGGCATGCGGGCTGCACGAATCTTCTGAGTCACGGTGCCGTCATAGGGGCTCATCCAACCCTCAAGCATGCGAGATGCCGCAGTGGTGGGCTGCCCCTTGGTGACAATCAAATCTTTAACAGCGATAGGCACCCCTGCAAGCTCGGGGAGCTCTTGACCAGCGGCGCGATCAGCGTCCACACCGGCTGCTACTTCCAACGCTTCTTCAGCGTTAACGTGCAGGTAGGCATTCAAACCACTCTTACCGGCAGCACGGTTGTTATCGTCCAGCGCCTCACCGTCGGTTCCCACAATGTGGTCGATGTACGCCTGGGTAATCTCAACAGAGGTCAGCTCGCCCTCGCGCATTTTCTGCGCGAGCTGGGCAGCTGATAGTTTAATAATCTCAGTCATGTGTATCTACTTACGCCTTAGCTTTCATCCAGAATTGCCGGAACCCTAAACTTACCGTCCTCAGCATCGGGAGCGCCCGACAGTGCCTCTTCGGCGTTCAGGGTATCGCTCACTACGTCTTCACGGAAAACATTCTTGAGAGGAATCGGGTGGCTCGTTGCCGGAATATCATCTGACACAGCATCAGATACAGACTTCACAGAATCAACGATGACGTCTAGCTCTGAGGCCAAAGCCACCAGCTCATCATCGCTCATCTCAATATGAGCAAGCTGCGCTAGGTGCGCAACCGTCTCACGGGTAATGGCAGACATGCAATCTCCGTTTACTCGGTGTACGTTATCCTCCCCAGTTTACCGGCATTGGAAGGCAAACACCCACCTGATTTCAGGTGAGCGGGTAAACAAAACGGTTCCCGTGCCCTTTAGGTAAAGGACGCGGGAACCGCAAAAGATTCAAAGATGAGGTTTTATATTCAAACCTCTACTCGCAATTAGCGAGCGGGAAGAATCAGAACCTGACCAATTTCAATCAGGTGGGGGTTGGGGATGATGTGTGCATTAGCCTTAGCCAATGAGTCCCAGCCCTGGTAACCGTGTGCCAGAGCGATTTCTGACAGGGTATCACCGGCAACAACGGTGTAGGTGCCTGCAGCAGGAACGGTTGCTACGGGAGCAGGAGCTACTGCAACGGGTGCAGGAGCAGGAGCTACTACGGGTACAGGTGCCTCAACTACCACGGGTGCAGGAGCGGGTGCTGCGACAGGAGCGGGAGCAGCTGCGGGTGCTGCAACCTGAGCGGGTGCGCCACCGGTGCCGTATGCGTGAAGACCGAGCTGAGCTGAGCATGAAGGCCATGCGCCCCAACCCTGCATCTGCAGGAGGTTCTCAGCGACGCGAATCTGCTCAGCCTTTGAAGCTGCTGCGGGCGAGCCTGAGCCACCTGCTGCTGCCCATGATGAGGGGCTGAACTGCAGACCACCGTAGTAACCGTTACCGGTGTTGATGCCCCAGTTGCCACCTGATTCACACTGTGCCAGTGCGTCCCATGCTTCAACGGGTGCTGCGTTTGCGGGGGTCAATGACGCTGCAACTGCGGCACCACCGAAAGCGAGTGCTGCTGCTGAACGACGAATATTGGAAGTAGTCTTCACAATGCTCCATAAAAGGCCACCTCGCGCTCGTTCCATCCCTGGACGTCTATGCGCTGCCGTCTACCTATAAAAGTTTAGGTTTCATGTGTTTAGGCTTTGCCCTGTAGACGACGTCAGGTGTGCGGCAAAACCCAGCATGTGTTCGAAGTTTTCCGGCTTCGAACTGCCACCGAAGATGGTGGCGTTTGATTCGTTGATAACGATACTGTAACGATTTTGGTTTTGACAACCCATTTTTGAGGTTAAACACCCTAGCGAGAGTGGACTCTTATGCCCTGTGTTTCGTGGACCTGGAGATCATCAACAATCTTTAAGCAGAAACTGTACTTTGCATTAACCGCTAGATTCCGGGTCAAAAAGGTCTATTTTCGTTATCAAATCGTTATAAAAATTTTCCACGGGGTCACCACCTGCACCAGGGGTAGAGCACCAGAAGTTTCTCCAAAAAATTTTTGAGAAAAACGTGTCGCACCGGTTAAAACCACAGGTGGTGGTGAGAAGAACCCCGCCACCACCCTCATGTTCTACTCTTGAGGTCCTTTCTCTAGGAGGTTAATAAAGCCTTCTTCATCGAGCACCGTCACACCCAGCTGTTCTGCCTTATCGAGTTTCGAGCCAGCGGAGGCACCTGCCACCAGGTAATGGGTTTTCTTTGATACTGACCCTGAGGCTCGACCACCACGAACAATGATTGCCTCTTTGACGGAGTCACGCGTGAAATTTTCGAGCGTTCCCGTCACGACAATGGTGAGACCTTCTAAGGTGCGCTCTAGAGACTCGTCACGTTCGTCCTTCATCTGTACGCCAGCAGCTGACCAGCGTTCGATGATTTCGCGGTGCCAGTCGACAGCAAACCATTCAGTAATAGAATCGGCGATTGTTTGCCCTACCCCGTCTACTGCCGCCAATTGCTCGGTCGAGGCAGCAGCAATAGCGTCCATCGACCCGAACTCGGTGGCAAGTGCGCGTGCCGCGGTTGGCCCCACATGGCGAATAGAGAGAGCAACTAATACACGCCACAGGGGCTGAGTTTTAGCTTTCTCTAGCTGATCAAAGAGTTTGAGTGTGTTGCGCGAGGGCACCGAAGGTTTACTTACGGTGCCACGGGTGTAGAAGTAGGGCACAAGCTCTGTGGTACCGGCTTTGGCGTTTTTACCTTTTTTCTCACGTTCGATTCGAACCTCGCCTAAATCTTCTGGACGCAGGTCGAACAGATAAGCCTCGCTGGTAAGCGGCGGAATCTCGGGAGCAGCGGGGGCAGTCAGCGCGCGTGCGGCTTCCTCCCCCAGTGCCTCGATATCTAGCGCCCCGCGAGAACCAATGTGGTAGATACGCCCCATCAGCTGGGCGGGGCAGGAACGAGTATTGAGACAGCGAATATCAACGTCCCCATCTTTAGCTGGTGCCAGCGGTTCTCCGCAGGAGGGGCAGTGGCTAGGCATCACAAACTCACGTTCGCTACCGTCACGTAGGGCAACAACTGGCCCCACGATTTCGGGGATCACGTCTCCGGCTTTGCGTAGCACTACGGTGTCCCCAATCAGTACACCCTTAGCTTTGACGACATCCTGATTGTGCAAGGTTGCCATCTCAACGGTTGAACCGGCAACTTTGGTCGGTTCCATCATGCCAAAGGGAGTCACCCGCCCGGTACGACCCACGCTCACGCGAATATCGTAGAGCTTGGTGTTGACCTCCTCCGGCGGGTACTTGTAAGCAGCTGCCCAACGCGGCATGCGCGATGTGTGCCCCAGCTGCTGTTGGGTGGCAAAATCGTTCACCTTGATGACGATGCCGTCAATTTCGTGTACCAAATCATGGCGGTGCTCACCGAAGTATGCAATGAATTCCAGTACCTCCTCAGCAGTGTCGAGCATCTTACTGTAGGGGCTTACCGGCAGTCCCCATTCCTCAAGGAGTGCGTACATCTCAGACTGGCTGGTAACACTCAGCCCAGAGTTCGCCCCGATACCGTGTACGAACATACTCAGCGGACGCGCAGCGGTGACGGACGCGTCCTTTTGCCTCAGCGAACCGGCAGCGGCGTTGCGGGGGTTCGCGAAAGGAGCTTTTTTCTCTTCAATCATGCGCTCGTTCAAGGCACGGAAGTCCTGGGAAGAAATGAAGATCTCGCCACGCACTTCAAGCTCTTCAGGGTGGTCCTGCCCCGCTAAGGAGGTGGGAATGCTCTTGATGGTCAGCACATTGTGGGTCACGTCCTCACCCGTGTAACCGTCGCCGCGGGTTGCTGCGCGCACGAGCTTACCCTTGCGATAAAAGAGGTTGATGGCAAGACCATCAATTTTGAGCTCGCTCAGCCACTGGGCTTTGTGACCGGTGAGGCGCTGAGCATTCTGAGCGGTCTTCTCGATCCACGCGATGATTTCATCCAGGGAGAAAATGTCTTCCAGCGAGTACATGCGAGCGCGGTGAGTCACCGGAGCGAAAGCCGTAGAAACTTCACCGCCGACTTCTTGGGTGGGCGAATCGTTAGCTACTAGTTCGGGGTTCAGCGCCTCAAATTTTTCTAGCTCGGTGTAGAGAACGTCGTAGTCGGCATCCGAGAGAGTCGGCGCGTCATTGACGTAGTACTCGGTGCGGGCTGCACGCACTTTGTCGATGAGCTCAGCGTAGTGCTGTTTGAGCTCTTCAGATACATCGGGGCCTTCAACTTTTTCGCGGTCTGTTACAGACTCAACAATGGCTGGATCAACGCTCATGGCACTTACCTCACACACGGTTCTCTGGGGTTTTCTCGCTCAGGGGCGGGGCTTTGTCTATTGGGTGTTGTGTCTAAGTGTAGAACACTCGAAGGCTGAGTTACCCTGCCGGTAGCCGGTAGACGAACGCCCCGCTTGTGAGAGACAAACGGGGCGTTGTAGAAGGGGGTTGAGGTTACTGCTCGTCTTTGTAGTAGAACTCCTGGTTTAGTGACCGTTCAGAGACAAATTCGGGGTCTTCTGAGCTAGCAGTGGGTTTGACCTCGTAGTCCTCAGCTTTTTCGAGGATTTCGTGAGATTCGGTAGCGGTCAATTCCTTGAGTGCTTGAGCACGCGCGTCCGCTTCTTCTTCAGTAATAGCATCGACCACAACAACGGAGATATTGTCGCGACCACCGGCGCGCAGGGCAGCTGTTTGCAAAACGTCCGCGGCGTCTTGGGGGTGTTCAACGGTGGCGAGGACGCGCGCCATGTAGTTGTGTGAGAGCTCGCCAGAAAGACCGTCAGAGCAGAGCATCAGGCGGTCACCGGGTTTTGCCGGAATGACCCAGAAATCGGGTTCCCAGTAGTTGCCGGTGCCCAGGGCGCGGGTGATGACGTTGCGGCGGGGGTGGGTCAGGGCTTCCATTGCGGTGATCTGACCGGTATCAACGAGGTACTGCACCTCAGAGTGATCAACGGTGATTTGTTCAAGGCCCACACCGTCGAGTTCGCCAGAAAGCGATAGCGATTCCTCATTCGTTTGTAGGTCTTCGCCACGCACTAATCGGTAGGTGCGTGAATCGCCAACGTTGAAGACAAACCACATATTTTGATCGCCAATGTAGGTCAGCCAGGCACCGGTGAGAGTGGTGCCGGCACGCTGGTTCAAAGTGGATTTAATAGACTCATCAGCTTCACCGATGATGCCTCGCAGGCGCTCCAGGGTCTTCATAATCTGCTTGTTCAGCGCGGTCGTATTCTTGCGGCGGCGAGAGCGAAAGTTCGCCTGCGACTCCTGAGCCTCAGCCTCGCGCTCGGCAATCATATCTGCCAGTGCCTGTTCGTTCTGCTCTTTGGTCATCCCACCGGGCTGAGTGAACAGCGAAGAATAGGCGAGGGTTCGCGCTGCCAAACGTGAGGCGACCTCACCGGCTTCGTGACCACCCATACCATCGGCCACCACGGCAAGGGTGCCGGCTACGGTCAGTGCGTCCTCATTATTATCACGAAAAGCACCCTTGTCTGTTGCCTTACCGGTAAAAATCGTCAGGTGAGAGGTGCTCATTCGAAATCAATCTCCAGTTCATTACCGATGCCCGGGGTAATAGCCACAGGCGATACATTGCCAAAACCACGCACGTTACGAACGCCCTGCGGAATCAGCACAAATTTTTCATTATCTTCAATAGTTTCAGCAGTGTGATTGTCGGTCAAAACAACCCCCGGCTCTGCTAATGCCACAAGCCGAGACGCCAGGTTAACAGTGGGACCGTATACATCGCCCAAGCGGGGCATCACTCGTCCCCACACAAAAGCCACACGAGCCTCCGGCAAATCAGGATTCTCGCGAATCATCTTTGAAAGCGCCAAAGAAATACGAGCGGCAGATTCAGGTGTTTCGGTGAGGAACATAATCTCATCACCCACCGTCTTAATGATGCGACCCCCACCCACAGCAACAATCTCAGCGCACTTTTGTTCAAAAGAACGCACCAGAGACGCAAGGGTTCGTTCATTCATCTGACGCGAAAGCGAAGTGTACGATACCAAATCGGCAAAACCGATACCGCGAGCCAGCGGCAAATCGCTCTCACTAATATCTGGATCGCCCTTCTCACCGCGCAGGGCAAGTCGCACCACCGCAGCGTTGAGCTGACGGCGGTAACCATAGACCGCCAGAGCCTCGAGGTCCTCTAAAATTTCGGGCAGCACCGTCAATAGTTCTTGACGTGCCTCAGCATCGGTGGCACCGCGGTGAACCACCATGTCTTCGACGATGGTTTCGACCTGCCACGCCACCATACGATCCATCATCTGCCCCACTGAACGGATCAAAGAATTCAGACCGTCTTCGGTTACTACCCCACGCTCACGCAACTTATCTAGGCGCTTCAGAGCGTGTGCATCCATCGGGGTGAAATATTTATCGTCTTTTTTGAGGTTCGGGAACCCCAGAACCCGCCACACCTTGCGCGCAGAAAGCAGGGAAACACCCGCCATATCCGCAGCCTCTTGACGGCGAAGGGAACAGTTCTCGCCGAGCAAGGCTTTTTCGAGGCGTCGAATGCCCTGCTTAGCCCTGTCACTGCGGTACACGTTATTCAGTACGTTGTTGCCCAGAAGGTTTATTGCAGTGGTAGCTGGCCCTGTATCGGGAAGGTTGCTTGAACCTTCAGCTGTGGGTTCCACTGTGAGTACCTTTCATCAATGTCTGTGGTCACTGCGCCGCGTGTTCGTCGTGAAAATATACGCTCGCTTTTCACAGTCTAACGGATGTGAGCCACAATACTCTAAACAGTTCTTATGTTTATGACCTAAAACTTACTCTTTATTGAGTTAAAGGCGACTAAGACTTTTACTCACAACCCTCCCAGTTCGTGCTGAGCCCGACGCACCAGAGTCGAAAACTTCTGCGGGTAACCAATGCCCTGAATCAGATACTCACCACTGCGCGTGTGCAGGGTGAGATTCCCGCATATCTTAGCCCTCCACCCAGAACTCACCGTTGCACCGTGAATTTCGGGTAGACCAACTGACAGCAGCTGACTACCACGCATCTCGATCACCCTATAGTTGGTCAAAAAATGCTGATGAGATGCCCACTCCAGAACCGCACGAACGCTTTTAATCAGCGCCCACAGTGCCCCAGCAAAAACCAGCAACCCCAGAATTTTTGCGCTGGGGTAAACAGTGCTCGCAAAACTAGCGCTCACCACAGCAACGAGCAAGGACGCGAGCGCCGGCAATAAGGTACACGTATGTGCCCGCGTGCCAGCTATCACGTACTCACCTTCAAACAGCTCAGCCCTTAGTTTCATAGTCTCACCAGTCTAAAGGCTGAGCGCAAAGATTCCGAGCGAGGAGGTGCATCTTTGTGCTCAGAACACATGCGTGAAGTGCGTGAAGAGAGTGCCCGCAAACTAGGTTGCGTGAGGGATTTCGCCGGTGCCGTGTTCGAAGCTGTACAAGGGACTCTCCAGTAAGCCCCTGATATTTCGTTGTTTATGATGCCGGACGCAGGTGTACCACATCCCCCACGGCGTAGGACTTCACCCTCCCCCTCGGATCTCGCACCATGATTTCACCGTCATCCGCGAGATCAACAGCCACACCCTGCACGATGTCGTCGCCGGGTAAGTGAACGGCTACTTCCTGTCCCAGGGTGATGGTGTGCAATCGTAGAAGCTCCACCAGACTTACCCCGGACGTCAGAGGGGCACTCGCGTCCCCTCCAGCCTCAGCGAACCGCCGGTAGATATCAGCAAAGGAGGCAGCAAGTGCTTGCAAAAGCTCCAAGTTATCGGGGCTCTTAGCTCCCTCAATCGCCATTGAGGTGGCAGTTTCAAACGGCAGCTGTAAAGGGTTCATAGCGGTATTGATGCCAATACCCACAACAGCACTCATCTCACCGGTGGGTTCAATAGATAGTTGGGCGAGAATACCGGCAATTTTGCGGCCACCGACCACTAAATCGTTGGGCCATTTGATGCCAGCATTCACCCCTTGCTCCACAAGGGTCTGCCGGGCAGCTAAAGCCAGGATCATAGTCAGCCAGCGCAGAGCTTCGGAGCGCAGTGGCTGGGTGCTGGCGTGGGGGCGCACGATAAAGGTGGCACACAAGGCGCTGCCTGCCGGTGCCGTCCACTGCCGATCCAGGCGTCCGCGCCCCGCCCTCTGGTCATCGGTGGCGAGCACAGAAAGCTCTCCCAATTTCTCGCGGGCAGTAGCATCGGGTGAGGCAAGTAGCTTAAGAGCATCAGTATTCGTGGATTCCGTCTGGGAGAAAAAACCCGCCCGCGCATAACCGGGAATATTCAGGGGGGTAAGTTGTTTAGAAGTGGACTGCATACTGTGACCTTCATGTTGTGACGGTTCGCCTAAACACGATTCAGCTTACACTTTTAGGGCAACTTGACTAAAAATTCCTGTAGTGTGTCTCACCTAAGGTAGATTTAACCTAACTAATTAGCTTTCGAGCGTCACTTTCGATGGTGACGCGCCAAGATAAGACCACATAGCAACAGAACAGGGATTCACTCATGGCTTTTTATGCAGCAACCTACGTCTACGGCAACGCTGAGGTTCAGGCAGAGCACCGCCCCGCCCACCGCGAATATCTGGGTGCGAAGTACGAAGAGGGTGTTCTGGTGGCTTCTGGTCCGTTCGTGACCGGCGATACCCCCGGCGCCCTGTTGATTTTCAAGGCAGACTCCCAGCAGGAAGTCGCAGATATTCTCGCCCAAGATCCGATGACCCTCGGCGGTGCAGTTCTCGAAACCACCCTGCGCGAATGGAACCCCGTTTTCGGCAACCTGGGTGCCTAAAACCGCCACCCGCACCTCTGGCAGCATCGAACCACTCGCTGCCCCTCTTTGAAACCTCTCGTACGGAAAGTTGACATGACCGATAGTTCTGCACCCGAATATGATCTCACCACTACCCAGGGAAAAATCGCTGATTTTTATGCCCGCCGTGAGCAGTCGCTGCTACCCACCGGTCAGGGGCCGGTAGACCGCCAACACGAACGTGGCAAGCAAACAGCGCGCGAGCGCCTCGACATGCTCTTGGACGAGGGCTCTTTTGTGGAGTTTGACGCGCTCACCCGCCACCGCACCTCGGCATTCGGCATGGATTCCAAGCGTCCCCTGGGTGATGGTCTGGTGTCGGGCTACGGCACTATTGACGGACGTCTGGTTGCCGTTTATTCGCAGGATTTCACAGTCTACGGTGGTTCGCTCTCACAGGTGAACGGTGAAAAAATCGTCAAGGTGCAGAAGTTCGCTCTGAAGAACGGTTGCCCCATTATAGGTATCAATGACGGCGGTGGTGCTCGTATTCAGGAGGGCGTCGCGTCCCTGGCGATGTTTGCCGATATTTTCAGAATGAATGTGCGCGCCTCGGGTGTGATTCCGCAGATTTCAATCATCATGGGTCCCTGCGCCGGTGGTGCTGCCTACTCACCGGCGCTGACTGACTTTGTGGTGATGGTCGATAAGACCTCGCACATGTTCATTACCGGCCCAGACGTGATTAAAACTGTCACCGGTGAAGAAGTTGATATGGAAACCCTCGGTGGCGCCCACCAGCACAATGCGGTGACCGGCACCTCAGCCTACCTGGCTGAAGATGAAGAGGACGCTTTTGATTTCGTACGTGAGCTTGTGGAGTTCTTACCCTCGAACAACCTTGCCGAGTCCCTGCCGATAGAACATTCCCAAGAGACCGGGGTCAGCGTTGATGACCTTGATCTCGATCAGTTGATTCCCGACTCAGCCAACCAGCCCTACGATATGCGCGCAGTCATTGAAACAGTGGTTGATGACGGGCACTTCTTAGAGTTGCAGGAGCTCTACGCCCCCAATGTACTGACCGGTTACGCCCGTGTAGAGGGGCGAACCGTAGGTATTATTGCAAACCAGCCCCTGCAGCTGGCAGGTACCCTCGATATCAATGCCTCCGAGAAAGCTGCGCGTTTTGTGCGTAACTGCGATGCTTTCAATATTCCCATTCTGACCTTTGTGGATGTTCCCGGCTTCTTGCCCGGTACCGATCAGGAGTTCAACGGCATTATTCGCCGTGGCGCTAAACTGCTCTACGCCTACGCCGAGGCAACCGTTCCTATGATTACCGTTATCACCCGCAAAGCCTACGGTGGTGCCTACATTGTGATGGGGTCAAAGAAACTCGGGGCTGATATCAACCTGGCGTGGCCTACCGCCCAGATTGGTGTCATGGGGGCTCAAGGCGCCGTCAATATTCTCTACCGCCGCGAACTAGCAGCCGTTGCCGAAGAAGGTGGCGATGTTGATGCCAAGCGTGCTGAACTTGTACACAAGTACGAAGAGGAACTGCTCAACCCCTACCAGGCAGCTGAACTCGGTTATATCGACGAGGTCATTGCCCCCAACGAAACCCGCGTACGTATTATGAGTGCCCTTCACGCCCTGCGCGATAAGCGATCGTCAACGCCCGCCAAAAAACACGGCAACATGCCACTGTAAGCAGTCCTACCCGTGAAAGTTAGAGCACCTATGCCCCTCATATCAGCATCCAAAGAAACACCGGTTGCCCCCTCGCAGCCACTCTTTCAAGTGGTCAGTGGGAACCCCACAGACGAAGAAATTGTCGCCCTGACAGCCGTTATCATGCAGCAGCAGGCCTCCGCTCGTCACCGTGATTCCACAGCCTTTGAGGCCGTGCAGCGCATTTTGTTGCGCGGCCAACGACTGGGTATCGGTCTGCGCCCCGGTGCGGGCTCGTGGCGGCGGGCGCGTCCGCAATAAAACTAACCCTCGGCTCGGGAAATTTCGGTGCGTTGACGGGTTAAACCCACCCAACCGTGTGCTCTAAGCCATAGACTGGTAGGTATGACACAACTAACCGAAATTCCCGCAGCCTACCGCGTAGAACGCGCAGAAACCGAAATTGACCGCATCGCTAACGCTCACTACGAGCGGATGCTTGAGCTAAACCCCGAGAGTGCGACTGTCGCAGGTCGTAAAGGTCGTGAGACAGAGTACGCAGATTACTCCCCGGCTGGCACTTCGCTTATCTTGCAGGCTGTTCGTGACACCCTTGACGCTCTTTCAGAGGCCACCCCCGTTGATAATATCGACGAAGTCACCCTGGACGCGATGCAGGAGCGCCTGGGTCTCATGGTGGAGATGCACGAGGCCGGTTTGGGCGAGTGGGAGATTAATAACCTTGCCTCCCCCGTTCAGAGTATTCGCTCCGTTTTTGATTTGATGGGTCGCGACACCGCTGAGGACTGGGTTCACCTTTCGGGTCGTATGCACAATGTTCCCGATGCGATTGCCGGTTATATCGAGACTCTTGAGGCTTACCGTGCTCAGGGTAAGGTCGCCGCTAAGCGTCAGGTAGAAACCGCCATTGAGCAGACCGCCGCTTACATCACAGAGGATGGATTCTTCGCCCAGCTCGCCAAGGAGATTGCTCAGAACGCCCCCGAGCTGGCAGATGAAGCGAAAATCAACGCTCGCCGCGCCATCATCGGTTACTCAGAGCTCAACACCTACCTCACCGAAGCGCTCCTGCCCGAAGCACCGGTTGAGGACGCTGTGGGTAAGAAACGCTACAGCCTTTACTCCCGCCAGTTCTTGGGTTCAACCATCAACTTAGAGGAAACCTACGCGTGGGGTATTGAAGAGCTCGATCGCATCATCGCAGAACAGCAAAAGGTCGCTGAAGAAATCAAGCCGGGCTCTTCTATCGAAGAGGCAAAAGAGGTTCTCGATGCAGACCCCGCCCGCACTCTGCACGGCACCGATGCCCTGCGCGAGTGGATGCAGGGGCTCTCTGATGCAGCCCTTGAATTCCTAGCAAAAGACCACTTCGACGTTGGAGGGCCCATGCGCAATCTGGAATGCATGATTGCTCCCACCCAAGAAGGCGGTATCTACTACACGCCCCCGGCAGCCGACTGGTCGCGTCCGGGACGCATGTGGTGGTCAGTACCTCCGGGAGAAGACACTTTCGGCACCTGGCGTGAAACCTCCACTGTTTATCACGAAGGCACCCCCGGCCACCACCTGCAGGCAGCCGTCGCTACCGCTATGGCGGGCACCATGAACGAATGGCGCGCCAACGGCGTCTGGGTATCAGGCCACGGCGAGGGCTGGGCTCTCTACGCCGAGCGCCTGATGGAAGAACTCGGCTACCTGAGCGACCCCGGAGATCGCATGGGCATGCTCGATGCTCAGCGCCTACGCGCCGCCCGCGTCGTCTTTGATATTGGCGTTCACTGCGGTTTTGAAATCCCCGAACGCTGGGTCAAAGAACTGAAGATTGAGCCGGGCATCTGGAGCGCTGAAACCGGTAAAAAGTTCTTGGATGCCAACCTTGATATGAGCGTTGGTCAGCGCGACTTCGAGTACGTGCGTTACCTGGGCTGGCCCGGTCAGGCACCCAGCTACAAGGTCGGCCAGCGCATCTGGGAACAGCTGCGGGATAAGGCGCGTGCGGCAGGCATCAGCGACAAGGACTTCCACACCCGTGCCCTCAAGCTCGGCTCTGTGGGTCTTGATACTCTCAAGCGCACCCTCGCTTTCTAACCCACAAAAAACTCCAGACCACATACACAGGGGCTGCCAGTGATGACGGCAGCCCCTAATGTTTTTGCGTACTTTTATTTCTCGCCCGTGAAGAAAATCCCCGCATCATGGCGGGCGCGGGTGCAGATCTCGTTCACCAGACGAGAGACCTCGGTGAGCTGAGCGTAGCGCTCCAGTTGCTGAGAACTCAGCCCACCGTTCTTATGTGATTGGATGAGCTGGGCAAAATACTGGGCTTCAAAAGCCATCAAGACAGATAGCGAGCGCGGAGTATCAGCCTCAGCGCCCTCGACTGTAAACAGCAGCTCTGAGTGCTCAGGGCCTACTAACTCCACCGAACGGATATCGTTGACGCCGGTGAATACTAGGCGCTCGCGTCCTGCGTATATTTCTGCTGGGCTTGATGCTGCGTAGTCTTTAGCGACCCTGATAGTAACGTCAAAGGTGGGGTAGGTAAGAACCAGCGTACCGTGGGCGTCAACGCCTGAGGGAGCTAGCACGGCTTTGTAGCTCACGTCGCTGGGTTCGCCAAAGCAGGCAATGGCGGTGTACACAGCGTAAACCCCCAGATCGACCAGGGCACCGCCACCAAAATCTAAAGAGAAAATGTTAGGGATTTGCCCTGCGGTGAGGGCATCCCAGCGCGAGGAATACTGGGCGTAGGTGAAGCAGGCACTCGTTACCTTGCGCTTTTGTGCTTCTTCGATGACGCATGTCATGCCGGGTTCGTACATGTTGCGGGCAGCTTCTAAGACCAGCACTCCTGCGGTATCTGCTGCCCGATGCACGGATTCCCACTGGGCGGGGTTCCAAAAAGCCGGCTTCTCCACGATCGGGTGTACCCCTGCGTCGATAGCAGCTAGAGTGTGCTCAGCGTGCAGGGAGTTAGGTGAGGCGATATAGACTGCATCCAGAGAGTGGGTGAGCAGCTGCCCGATGGTGCTCGCATGGTTAGCGTCGATGCCGGTAGCCTTCGCCAGTTCTTGAGCGTTCTCGCGGCTGCGGCTCATGATAACCACCGGTTCGAAGAAACTGCGGCTAGCTTCTATAAAATGCTGGGAAATAAAACCTGTGCCAATGATACCGAGTCGAAGCATGAAAATTACCTACTCTCTTTTTCAGGTAAGCGCAGGTTCTCACGTTAAACGCGAAAGCCTGCGTACTGTCTGTCACCAGTGTACGCAGGCTCTCGCCTCTGGTTATAAGAAAGGCAACGGTTAAGCGCGGACGCTTGCCCCTGCACCTACCGAAACGTCAGCTGCTGTGTAGGGCGCTGAGTCGGCAGTCAGTGACTCGTCGGTGAAACCCTCGTGATCACGCGGGGCGTTGTAAGCGGTTTCGTTCAGTAGGCCTTCGCGCTTGGCGACGATGGCGGGAACCAGTGCCTGACCGGCAACGTTGAGAGCGGTGCGACCCATATCGATGATGGGGTCGATAGCCAGCAACAGACCCACGCCATCCAGGGGCAACCCCAGGGTGGAGAGGGTCAAGGTCAGCATGACCACAGCGCCGGTGGTACCTGCGGTTGCAGTAGAACCCAGTACAGAGACCAGAACAATAAGCAGGTACTGGGAAATGCTGAGATCAATGCCGTAGAACTGAGCCACAAAAATAGCTGCCAGCGCCGGGTACACCGCAGCGCAACCGTCCATCTTGGTGGTAGCGCCCAAGGGCACAGCGAAGGATGCGTAAGCGCGGGGTACGCCCAAGTTGCGTTCGGTCACGGTCTGGGTCAGGGGCATGGTGCCCATGGACGAGCGGGAGACAAAGCCCAGCTGCACAGCAGGCCATACACCCGAGTAGTACTGTTTCACGGACAGACCATGCATTTTGACAATCAGCGGGTAGAGCACCAGGAATACCAGGGCAAGCCCCACGTAGAGCACTGCCACAAACTTGGCAAGAGATCCCATGGAGGTCCAGCCGTAGGAGTAGACCGCGCGTCCAATGAGACCAAGGGTACCCAGGGGTGCAAGGCGGATAATCCACCACAGAATCTTCTGGATGATAGCTAGAGCCGACCTATTGAAGTTCAAGAAAGCTTCAGCGGGTTCACCTACCTTGAGGGCAGCGATACCCACGGCAATGGAAATTACCAAAATCTGCAGAACGTTGAAAGAGGGGGACGCGCTCAGTGCGCCCTCTGCGCTTTCTTTGACGCCCACACTCAGACCCACGAAGTTTGAGGGCACCAGTGAGGTGATGAAAGCGAGCCACGAGCCGGTTGTACCGCTGTAGGTTTCAGGGGTAGTGAGACCGGTGTTTGCGCCGGGCTTGGTAATAACGCCCAAGAAAATGCCGATAAGAACCGAGAAGAAAGCGGTAATTGCGAACCAGATGAGGGTCTGGAAGGCAAGACGGGCTGCGTTAGTGACCTGCGCCAGGTTAGCGATGGATGCAACCACAGCGGTAAAGACCAGGGGGATCACTGCTGTACGCAGGAGCGAAACGTAGGTAGTAGCGATGGTGTCGAGGGTGGTCATCAGCCAGTTTGGGTCTTCTTTTGGGGTGCCGCCCATGTTCAAGGCGAGTATGCCCAGCAGGATACCGACAATTAGCGAGGCAATAATTTGGTTGCCGAAGCTGGTTGCCCAGGCTGGAAATCGAGAAGTCTTGTGTGTGCTCATAGCGTCCAAGCTTAGCCGCGCTACCGCTGGGGTCGGTAGCGATTATTACGCTATATAAAGTGAAAACGGTCTGATACGCGGCTTTTGTGCTCAAGCTATCAGGGCGCCCCCCCCCACGCCGACTATCTTGCAGTGGGTGGGTGCGGTAGGCACGTCAAAGGTGTCTCTAGGGCACACGGGCGGACGCGCGTTACCCACCCAACGAGGTTGTAGCAGATGAGTGGCGGATGAGGTGCAGCAGTCTGCGTTCTACAGTGCGAGCGTAATAAACGCTGTAAATTTCAGGATGTGGACATATTCTGGCTAGTCGTAGCCCAAAATTAATGAGATGCAGAGCACGGGACGTAAAATCACGAGTGCGAATCATTCCCAGATAACAGAAAGCGTCCGCCACTATGCCTTCACACAACGATGAATTTACATCGCTCGCAGAGACTATGAGCTTTGCCCCGGAAGAAACCAATATTCTTCGTGCTTACTATCGTTACCTTCTTCAGCTCGGTCAGCATTTTGAAGCTGAAGCTGTCATCACCGCGCTGGCAGAGAACGCTGATATTACCCGCGATTTCATTAAATTTTTCACCGCCAGTTTTGATCCTTCCACTTCTTGCAGCATCGAAGAGCGCCTAGCCGCCCGTGCAGAAGCTGGCGAGCAGCTGAACCGAAGCATCCAAGCTCTTGATGCAGGTACATCACGCGAGATTCTCAGTGCCTACGCCGAGGTAGTACAGGCAACAGTGCGCACCAACTACTACCAGAACAAAGAAACACTCGCCTTCAAGCTGCGTCCCACCGAAATTTCTTTCGCTCCCTTACCGCGCCCCCTGTGGGAAATCTGGGTCTTCTCAGAAGCTGTAGAGGGTACCCATCTGCGCTTTGGCATGGTGTCACGCGGGGGTCTGCGCTGGAGCGATCGCCCCGATGACTTCCGCACCGAGGTCTTAGGTTTGGTCAAGGCTCAGCGCGTGAAGAACTCCGTGATTATTCCCAACGGTTCTAAGGGCGGTTTCTTCCCCAAGGGTCTGCCTGACCGCGACGCGGAGAAAGAACTGTACGCTCAGATGGGAGTTGATGCCTACAAGCTCTTCATCGGTTCATTGCTGGATGTCACCGATAACCTAGTGATTGATGATGGTCAAGAGAGCCTTGTTCACCCCGAAAACGTCATTGCTCTCGACGGGCAAGACCACTACCTGGTGGTCGCAGCAGATAAAGGCACCGCGACCTTCTCAGATATTGCTAACGGTATCTCCGTTGATCGCGGCTTCTGGCTGGGCGATGCCTTTGCCTCCGGCGGCTCAATCGGCTTTGACCACAAAGAAATGGGTATTACCGCCCGCGGTGCGTGGGAAGCTGTCAAACGTCATTTTGCGGCACAGGGTCACGATTCTCAGACTGAAGAGTTCACCATGGTGGGCATCGGCGGCATGGCTGGCGACGTCTTCGGTAACGGTGTGCTGCTATCACCGGCAATCCGCCTGGTGGCAGCTTTCGACTCACGCCACATCTTCCTCGACCCCAATCCCGATGCCGCCGCCACCTTCGCAGAACGCGAGCGTCTCTTCAACCTCCCCCGCGCCTACTGGTCTGATTACAACACCGAACTGATTTCTACCGGTGGTGGAATCTTCCGCAGGAATACTGAGAGCATTGAGATAACCCCTGAGGTACGTTCCGCTCTGGGCCTTGAAGATTCCGTTACTGCCCTGACCCCGCAGGAGCTGATTCGCGCAATCATTGCCGCTCCCGTTGACTTGCTCTACACCGGCGGTACCGGCACCTACGTCCGCGCTAGCAACGAAACTGACGCTGACGTTGCCGATCACACCAACGACGACATGCGTATCACCGCCGCTGATCTTCGCGTTTCGGTGGTTTCAGAAGGCGGTAACCTGGGGCTTACCCAACTCGCCCGTATCGAAGCGGCACAGCGTGGCGTCCTCGTGAATACGGACGCGGTCGACAACTCCGCAGGCGTTGAGACCTCAGATCACGAGGTTAATCTCAAGATCTTGGTGGACCGTCTCATCGCTGCCGGTGAGATTGAAGACGATGAACGTACCGCCCTCATTGAAGCTCAGGTTGAAGAGGTCGGTCTGCAGGTACTGGAATCTAACATTAACCAGAACATTCTCTTGCAGGCTGAACGTCTCGACGGTGGTGAGCTTCTAGCGATAGCGCCGGAGTACATTGCCTACCTGGTAGACAACGCCCACCTTGAACGTGATGTGGAATTCCTGCCCACCGATGCGGAGATCGAACGTCGCGCATCAGCAGGTGAGAAGCTCACCAGCCCCGAACTTGCAGTGCTTGCTGCCTACACCAAGCTGTGGCTGACCCAGGCGCTGGTGGAGGAAGACTTCGCAGAAGATGAGAGCCTTGCTGATGTGCTGGATCGCTACTTCCCCTCCCCTGTCACAGCCAAGTACAGCCCTCACTTCTGGTCGCACCCGCTGCGTCAGGCGATTATTTCCACCAAGGTCGCTAACGAGCTCATTGACTTTACCGGTATCGCATCGGTCTACCGTCTGGGCAAGGAGCTTAGCGCCTCAGCATCTGACATCGCCGGTGCCTATATGACGGTACGCGGTGAGAAGAACCTGGCGGAGCGTTTTGAAGAGATTCGCCAGCTGCCGGCTCACACCCCGCTCGATGGGTGGAGTAGCAAGGTTCAGGACGTTCGCGACACCATTATTGAGGGCATCCGCACCCAGCTTGCGAATAAATAACCACGTATAAAGCTGCTCACTCGATCCCTCCATGCCGCCGCACCCCGTACAAGAGGTACGGCGGTATAAGTCTTTACGGGCGGTATATTGGGGGTCATGACTACTTCTGTTGCACCCCACCTTGTTCTAGCCTCAAGCTCACCGGCACGCCAGAAAATACTGACCGATGCGGGAATCAAATACAGCGTTATGGTCTCTGACGTTGATGAGGACGCGGTTCTGCGCCAGGCTCAAGAAACTGCCTATTCTCATGGACTCGGGGAGATTACCCCGGCGCAGACCGCCCAGCTTTTGGCTCAAGCAAAGGCGCAGGACGTTGCCCAGCAACTAGTAGCTACCCCGGACGCCGGCGCTCTGGTGCTGGGATGCGATTCGGTTTTTGAGTTTGAGGGTCGCCCCTACGGTAAGCCCCATACCGCCGAGGTAGCTACCCAACGTATAACGGCAATGCAGGGCAAGACCGGTATTTTGCACACCGGCCACTGGCTAGTAGATACCCGCACCGGTCAGCACACCGCCGAGCTGCGTAGCGCCACCGTGCATTTCGCGTCCATGAGCGAGGAGGAAATTACCGCATACGTGACAACCGGCGAACCCTTGTGGGTTGCGGGTTCTTTCACCATCGACGGGTTTGGTGCCGGTTTCATTACAGGCATCGAAGGTGAGTTTCACACCGTCGTGGGACTCTCGGTGAACGCTTTACGGTCACTTTTAGCCAAAAACAGTGTTTCGCTGCCCGAAATTTGGAAAAAATCATAAATAATTTCAAAATAGAGACTTGAGACTAAGAACATCCGTATGTTCTTGACCGGTGTGCCTTGCTAACTGATAGATTCTCCCAGCGCGCCCGGGTACATCACAAGGGCCAAAAAGGAGCACTCGTTGACAACTGCTACTCATACCCACGTTGAGGGTAAACACACCGGGCCGGTTACCAAGGTTTTGATTGCTAACCGCGGTGAAATCGCGGTGCGCGTTATTAGAGCCGCGCGTGATGAAGGTATTAAGACCGTGGCGGTCTATGCTGATTCTGATCGCGATGCCCTGCACGTCACCCTCGCGGACGAGGCTTTCGCTTTAGGCGGTGCCACCGCTGCCCAGTCGTACCTGGTGGTAGACAAGCTGCTGGATGTTGCAGCACGCTCCGGTGCTGACGCTGTTCACCCCGGATACGGTTTTCTTTCTGAAAACGCTGATTTCGCCCAAGCAGTCATCGACGCAGGTCTTACCTGGATTGGTCCCTCCCCCGATGCTATTAACCGACTCGGTGATAAGGTCGCAGCCCGCCACATCGCGCAGAAGGTAGGAGCGCCTCTGGTGCCGGGCACCGCTGATCCGGTGAACTCCGCTGAAGAAGTCTTCGATTTCGCTGAGAAGCACGGTCTGCCCATTGCTATTAAGGCAGCATTTGGCGGTGGCGGACGCGGCATCAAGGTGGCTCGCAAACGCGAAGACATCACCGAGATGTACGAGTCAGCGGTACGCGAAGCAACCGCCGCTTTTGGTCGCGGCGAATGCTTCATCGAACGTTTTTTGGATGCCCCGCGTCACGTTGAAACTCAGTGTCTGGCGGACGCACACGGCAACGTTGTGGTGATTTCGACTCGTGACTGCTCCCTCCAGCGTCGCAATCAGAAACTCGTTGAAGAAGCACCCGCACCTTTCTTGAGCGACGAACAAAACGAGCGTCTCTACGAATCTTCTATCGCGATTCTGCAAGAAGCCGGTTACACCGGCGCAGGCACCTGCGAGTTCTTGGTAGGCACCGACGGCACTATTTCCTTCCTCGAAGTCAATACCCGCTTGCAGGTAGAGCACCCCGTCTCTGAAGAAATTACCGGTATTGATCTGGTACGCGAGCAGTTCCGTATCGCCAGGGGCGAAGAGTTGGGCTACGGCAGCCCCGCCCTGCGCGGTCACTCCCTAGAGTTCCGCATCAACGGTGAAGACCCGGGGCGCACCTTTATGCCCGCCCCCGGCACCATCGAAAAACTCAAAGTTCCCTCAGGCCCCGGCGTCCGCTGGGACTCAGGCGTGGAACAGGGCGACACCATTGGCGGCAACTTTGACTCCATGCTCGCCAAGCTCATCGTCACCGGCGCTACCCGCGCAGAAGCTATTCAGCGCGCTCGCCGTGCCCTGGCAGAGCTGGTTATTGAGGGCATGCCCACTGTGGTTCCTTTCCACCGCGCCGTACTTGAAGACCCCGCTTTCGCCCCTGAAAACGGAGAAGACTTCTCAGTACACACCCGCTGGATTGAAACGGACTTCAACAACACTATCCCGGCTTATGATGGTGCCCCCGGTAGCGTTGATGAAGCTGAGGACGACCGTCAGCGCGTTGTTGTAGAGGTCGGAGGTAAGCGCTTGGAGGTTGTCATCCCCGCTCTCGGTGGCGCGTCCGCCCCTGCGAAGCCCGCGGCAAAGCAGCGCAAACAGCGTTCAGCCAAGCAGACCAAGGCTTCGGGCAATGACCTTACCTCGCCCATGCAGGGCACCATCGTCAAGGTTGCTGTGCGCGATGGCGCTAAGGTTTCAGAGGGCGATCTGATTGTGGTTCTTGAGGCGATGAAGATGGAACAGCCTATCACCGCCCACAAGGCGGGTAAAATTACCGGGCTCAAAGCAAAAGCGGGCGAAACCGTAAGCGCGGGCGAGGTTATCGCCTCCATCAAATAACCCCAACGTCAAGAAGACAGGGGGGCGTCATTTTTTGACCTAAAAATGACGCCCCCCTGTCCTCTTGGCATTTAGTGGGGTCGTTAGAGCATCTGGTGCAGCTGGCGGGCTGCCTCTGAGATAGATCCGCTCAGTGAGGGGTAGACGGTGAAAGTTTCGGCGACATCGTCCACATGCAGTTTCTTATCGACAGCCAGCGAAATGGGGAAGATCAGCTCTGAGGCGCGTGGTCCCACTACCACTCCACCGATGACGGTGCCGGAGTGTTTGCGGGCAATAATTTTCACAAAGCCGTCAGTGGTTGCCATCATTTTCGCGCGGGGGTTGGTAGCCAGTGGCTGCTTGTAAATATCGGCCTGGTACTTGCCTTCCTGCACCTCTTTCTCGCTCACACCCACGGTCGCAATTTCGGGAGCGGTAAAGATGTTTGAGGCAACCTGGTGAACGCGTAAGGGTTTCACCGCATCACCCACCATGTGCGCCACAGCGATGCGTCCCTGCATCGCAGCAACGGACGCCAGCGGGTAAACACCGGTGCAGTCACCGGCAGCGTAAATATTAGCCTGGGAGGTACGTGAGACGCGGTCTACCAGAATGTGCCCGCTCTCGGTGGTTTCGATACCGACTTTCTCAAGCCCCAGGTTTTCTGTATTGGGAATAGAGCCCACCGCAATCAAAACGTGAGAACCTGCTACCTTACGCCCATCGGCGAGGGTAACGATGACCCCGTCACCAGCTTCGTTATAAACAGCGTTCTCTGCACGCGAGCGCGGCATGACGGTCACGCCGCGGCGTTCAAAGACGTTTTCCAGCAGAACCGCCGCGTCCTCGTCCTCGCCCGGAAGCACGCGGTCGCGGGAGGAAATGAGGGTGACCTGAGCACCCAGCCCGTTGTATGCTGAGGCGAATTCGGCGCCGGTAACGCCGGAACCGACCACGATGAGGTGTTCGGGGATTTCGTCGAGATCGTAGAGTTGGGTCCAGTTGAGGATGCGTTTACCATCGGGCTGGGCGGTGGGTAGTTCACGGGGATGGGTGCCGACCGCCAGCAGGATGTAGTCGGCAGTCAGATCGTAGGAGAGTCCGTTGTCATCTTTGACGGTAACTGTGTGGTTGTCTTTGAGGGCTCCGGTGCCCGAGATGACTTTAACTCCGTTGCGTTCGAGGGCTCGTTTGATGTCTTTGGACTGCTCTGCTGCGAGTTTGAGCAAACGAGCATTGACTTTTTCAAGGTTGGTGCGTAGGGAGTAGTGATCGTCGCCATCGACGATTTCTATACCGAGTTCTTTAACCTCGCGAAAGCGGGTCATCAGGTCAGCGGATGCGATAAGAGTTTTCGAGGGAACAACATCGGTGAGCACTGCGGCACCACCCATTCCCTTGCGTTCGATGACGGTGACGTCGGCGCCCAGGTGAGCTGCCACGAGTGCTGCTTCGTAGCCGCCGGGCCCGCCGCCGAGAATAATGAGATTGCGCTTTGATTTATCGTTGTTGAGTACCACACCTTACATTGTGAGACATATTATAGGTTTACTCAACTTGACCGGGTGCGCTCTCTCTGGCGAGATGCGTTGAGGGTTCCACCAATCATCGATGCAAGCTAGGTGTCTTTGGTAGATTGGTGGTATGACTACTTCTGATTTCTCTGCGCTGGCAACGAACGATCCCGCGCACCCGGCTCTTGCTGCTGCTCGTGAGGCGGCGTCCTTCATCGCTGAAGCGACCGACGTTGAGCAGCACGATATTGCACTGACCCTCGGTTCTGGCTGGGGTGAAGCTGCTTCACTGATCGGTGAGGCTACCCATGTTCTTTCTGCTGATGAGGTTCCCGGTTTTCACAAGGCAGCTGTTGCAGGTCACCCCGGCACTCTCACCTCAATTCTGACGCCCTCTGGCAAGCGCGCGCTGGTTATTGGTGCCCGCACCCACTACTACGAGGGACGCGGCGTTGATGCGGTGGTGCATGGCGTTCGTACCGCTGCGGCTCTGGGTGCTAAAACCATGATTCTTACCAACGGTTGCGGTGGTCTCAACCCCAGTTTCCATGAGGGTATGCCGGTGTTGATTTCGGATCATATCAACGGAACTTTCACCTCTCCTCTCAAGGGCGCACATTTTGTCGATATGACCGATTTGTATTCCCTGCGCATCCGCGACATTGCCCGCGAGATTGACCCCACCCTTCTAGAGGGTGTGTACCTACAGCTGCCCGGCCCGCACTACGAGACTCCGGCCGAGATTAAGATGGCTCGCACCTGGGGTGCTGATTTGGTGGGTATGTCTACTGCGTTAGAGGCTATTGCTGCCCGCGCTGCCGGTCTTGAGGTTTTCGGTATTTCGCTGGTCACCAATATGGCAGCTGGTATTCAGGAAACTCCTCTGAACCACGAGGAAGTTCTTGAAGCTGGTAGGAACGCGGGCCCGCGTATTTCACGTCTTCTTGCTGATATTGTGGGCAAGCTCTAGGAGGGTATGATGACTGATTTTTCTCAGGTACTCACGGACGCTCGCACGTGGGTTGAGATTGACCCTGATGAGGTCACTCGCACTGAGCTGTCAGAGCTGATAGCAGCGGCTGAAGCTGATGAGAATTCACCCGCCGCCCGCGACCTTGCCGAGCGTTTTTCGGGCACTTTGCAGTTTGGTACCGCCGGTTTGCGTGCTGAGTTGGGCGCTGGTCCCATGCGCATGAACCAGGTTGTCGTATCGCGGGCAGCCGCTGGTTTAGCGCTCTACGCCACAGAGCGCGCGGAGAAAGAAAACTGGCAGAAGATTACTGCCGTGGTGGGTTTTGATGCTCGCTACAACTCCGATATTTTCGCGCAGCTCACCGCGCAGGTCTTTACGGCTGCCGGCATTGAAACTACCCTTATGCCCGCTCCCCTGCCCACCCCCGTCCTGGCGTGGGCAACCAAAGAGTACGACGCTGAAATCGGCGTAATGGTTACTGCCTCGCACAACCCTGCAGCCGATAACGGTTACAAGGTCTACTTAGGTGGCAAAGCCGTAGGCGAGGGCGAGCGCGGTACCCAGATTGTTCCGCCTTACGATGCTGATATCGCCGCTTGCATTACCCGCGCCTCAGCCCAGTCCATCGAGCGAGCTGAAAACGGCTGGAAGATTTTTGGTACCAGTATCGCTGATGACTACGCGAAGATGGTGGGTGAGCTTGAAGAATCCCGTCCGCGCGATTTGTCGATTGTATACACCCCCGTTCACGGTGTCGGTGGTAAGACCCTGACCAAGGTTTTGAACCAGGCGGGTTTCAGCGATGTTCATGTAGTGGAAGCTCAGGCACAACCAGACCCCGATTTTCCCACCGCTGCCTTCCCCAACCCAGAAGAGCCCGGTGTACTCGATCTGGCTCTAGAGCTTGCTCGGGAAGTCGACGCCGATCTGATGATTGCCAATGACCCCGATGCTGACCGCGCTGCTTTTGCTATTCAGGACGCCGGTGCCTGGCGGATGCTGCGCGGTGATGAGGTCGGTGCGATTTTTGGGGCGATTATGCTCAATAAAATTCAAGACCCCTCTCAGGCTGTTTTCGCTAATTCCATTGTCTCCTCGCGTCTTTTGGGCGCAATGGCAACTGCTAACGGGGTGGAACACCGCGAGACACTGACCGGTTTCAAATGGATTTCGCGTGTTCCGAACCTGACCTACGGCTACGAAGAGGCGCTGGGTTACTGTATTGATCCTGCCCGCGTGCAAGACAAAGACGGCATTTCTGCGGCACTGGTTATGGCAGATTTCGCCCAGGACGTCAAAGACCGTGGCGGTTCTCTTGCCCAGGTACTGGCGGATATCGCCACCGAGTACGGTCTCTACGCCACTGACCAGCTCTCAGTGCGAGTGGAGGATTTGAGTCTCATTCAGAAGATGATGATGACCCTACGCACTCAAACGCCCACAGAGATTGCCGGTTCGCGCGTCGTTGAATATCGCGACCTCGCGAAGGGCTCTGAGCAACTGCCGCCCACCGATGGCTTGCTGTTCTTGACCGAGGACAACACCCGCGTCATCGTACGCCCCTCAGGCACCGAGCCCAAGCTCAAGTGCTACATCGAGGTAGTTACCCCCGTTGAATCCAGCCTCGATAACACCCGTCTAGCTGCCACCCAGCAGCTGATTCGTATCAAAGAAGACCTAGCAGCGGTGCTAGGACTTTGACGAACAACACTAAAGAAGGAAGATCTCATGACTGAATTTTCATCAGCCGAACTGGCTGCCATGATTGACCACACTATCTTAGCGCCCAACGCTTCTGAAGCTGACGTACTGCGTCTTGCCGATGAAGCACGCGAGCACGGTTTCGCCTCGGTCTGCGTGAATCCCGTGTGGGCACCGGTGCTGGCGAAGGCTCTCGAAGGCTCTGAGGTTCTGCCCTGCGTCGTTGTTGGCTTCCCTTTCGGCGCATCAGCACCGGTAGTCAAAGCTTTTGAGGCAAAGACCGCCGTTGAAGCCGGCGCACGCGAAGTTGATATGGTCATCAACATTGCCGCCGTTATCGCAGAAGATAAGGATGCGCTGGTTGAAGATATCCGCGCCGTAGCCGAGGCAACCCACGCCGGAGGTGCTCGTCTGAAGGTCATCATCGAGACCTCTTACCTCACCGATAAGCAGAAAGTTCTCGCCTGCACCGCAGCTGTTGAAGCCTGCGCTGATTTCGTCAAGACTTCTACCGGCTACTCCTCAGCGGGGGCAACCGTAGAAGATATTAAGCTCATGCGCGAAACCGTTGGCCCCGACATCGGAGTGAAAGCATCCGGTGGTATTCGCGACCGTGCAGCGGCGCTCGCCATGATTGAGGCAGGTGCCAACCGCATCGGTGCGTCTAAGGGCATTGAAATTATCGGTGCCAGCGCAGCAACTGCAGACGACACCTACTAAGATTCACCGTTACAACAGGTTATACACGGTAAACGGACGCGCCGGGCTACCCTCAGCCCGGCACGTCCGCATCTCTACACCACCGATCAACGAGTCATCACCGTGATTAGCGCGGTTCACACTTTAGTTTCTTGCCGATCAACCCCTATACTGTAACCAAGCACAATTTTCTTTGTGGGCTTCCTTGCGCCCGCAGCACACACGTAAAGAGGTACCTCTCATGGCTTCAGCAGAGCACGTACGCGCAGGCAGCGCCAACGCATCAGCCCACACCACAGCCTCAGCTGCGGGCACCCACCACACCAATGAATCAGAAGCTGAAAAGCGCTCCAACGTGGAGACCCTGGGTGTGCAGGAGGGCGACTACTTCAACGGCGGTCACCCCTACTACTCAGGTACTAAAGACCTGGGCGGTAGCATCGTCATGTTCGTTGTCTGCATGGCGATTCTGCTTGGCTCGCTGTGGGCTTTCGGCACCTATCCCGAGGGCGGTTGGATCTGGTTCACCGGCGGCATCCTTCTTTACGGTCTGACCTTCATCATTCCGACCCTCTTGCTGCCATCTAAGACCACCCACGCTAAAACCGATGGCGTGACCCCTGCAATGCGCTAACGCATCACGCAGTTCTACATTTATAAAAACCGGGCGGGTTGTTCAAACAACCCGCCCGGTTTTTTGCCCGCTAGTGTGAGGGTGCTGTCGCCGGTGCTTTCTCACGCAGAATCAAGTCAATGAAACTGTGCGTCCAGTCCAAGATTTCCCGGTCGACCAAATCCTTACCACCGATTTTGGCGGTCTTAGGGCGAGGTAGCAGAATCTGCCAGTCCTCAGTACCGGGAATCTGCTTGTACAGCGCGCCGGGGTACATTCGCTCCAAACGCATTTTGCGAGATTCCGGCAAATCGTTTACCGGGAAAACCCGCACTTTGGTGCCCATCAGCTGAATCTCACGCACCCCCACCTCACGGGCGGCAATCCTCAGCAGAGCCACCTGAAAGAGGTTTTCGGTAGGCTCCTCAGGTACAGCCCCGTAACGGTCAATCAGTTCTTCACGCACCTCGTCCAGTGCTGCCTCACTGGTAGCCTGGGCAATTTCACGGTAGGCAGCCAGACGCAGCCGCTCAGATGAAACATACTCATGCGGCAGATGGGCATTGACCGGAAGCTCAATTTTCACTTCAGCAGGTGCAGCCTCTGTATCATCACCGCGATAGTTAGCCACAGCCTCCCCCACCAGCCGCAGATAGAGGTCAAAACCAACCCCGGCAATATGACCGGACTGCTCACCACCGAGTAAGTTACCTGCACCGCGAATCTCAAGATCCTTCATCGCCAGCTGCATACCCGCGCCCAACTCGTTATGAGCAGCCACCGCTTTCAGACGCTCCAAGGCAACCTCGCCCAGGGGCTTATCCACCGGATACAGGAAGTAGGCATAAGCACGCTCGCGACCGCGCCCCACGCGTCCGCGCAACTGATGCAACTGTGACAGACCGTAGTTCTGCGCACCATCAACAATCAGGGTATTGGCATTAGAAATATCGAGGCCCGTCTCAACAATGGTGGTACACACCAGAACATCAAAACGGCGCTCCCAAAAATCAACAATAATCTGCTCAAGACGCGACTCGCTCATCTTGCCGTGCGCCACCGCAATACGGGCCTCGGGAACCAGCTGCTGAATCTCAGCGGCGGTTCGCTCAATGGAAGACACCCTGTTATGTACGTAGAAAACCTGCCCCTCGCGCATCAGCTCACGACGAATGGCTGCGGTGATCTGCTTCTCCGTCTTAGCACCCACATAGGTGAGTACGGGGTGACGTTCCTCCGGCGGGGTGGCAAGGGTAGATGTCTCGCGGATGCCCGTCAGCGACATCTCCAAGGTACGGGGAATAGGCGTAGCCGACATCGCCAGCACATCAACATTAGTACGCATGGTCTTCAGCTTTTCTTTATGCTCAACACCAAAGCGCTGTTCCTCATCGATAACGACCAAGCCCAGATCTTTAAACTGGGTTGTTTCTGACAGCAGACGGTGAGTACCCACCACCACATCAATAGAGCCGTTGGTGATGCCCTCTTGAATTTCCTTGGTCTCTTTTGCTTTTTGAAAGCGTGAGAGCACAGCAACACGCACGGGAAAACCAGAGAATCGTTCGGTAAAGGTCTCGTAGTGCTGCTGTGCCAGCAAGGTGGTGGGCACCAGAATCGCTACCTGTTTGCCGTCCTGCACCGCCTTGAAAGCAGCACGCACCGCGATTTCCGTTTTACCGTAGCCCACATCGCCTGAAACCAAACGATCCATGGGAACCTCGCGTTCCATATCGGCTTTGACATCGTTAATAGCCGAAAGCTGGTCAGGAGTTTCATTGTAGGGAAAAGCCTCTTCAAGCTCTCGCTGCCAGGAGGTGTCAAGGGCAAAAGCGTGCCCGCGCGAAGCCTGACGGGCTGAGTAAAGACGAATCAGATCAGCTGCGATTTCTTTAACAGCCTTGCGAGCGCGTGATTTGGTTTTTGCCCAGTCGCTACCGCCCATCTTCGAGAGCGTAGGTGCGTCACCGCCCACATAGTTTGAGACCTGGTCGAGCTGGTCAGTTGGCACGAAGAGGCGGTCTTTGGGGGCACCGCGTTTTGAGGACGCGTATTCCAAGACCAGGTACTCTTTCATGGGTTTAGGCTGACCCGGTGTGGTTACAGCCCCCACGATGGGGCGCTGGGTCATTTCGATGAACTGACCGATACCGTGTTGCTCGTGTACCACGTAATCGCCAGCTTTGAGGCTCATGGGATCAACGGCTTTTTTACGGCGGCGCACGGGCAGTTTACCGCTGCGCAAGTCACGAGTGGTATAGGGGCTGACCTTACCCAAGATATCTGCTTCAGTGAGCAACCCGATTTTATGTTCATCGAGCATAAAGCCTTTGCCCGCGGCAGCGGTAGTGAGTTCAATGATGCCAGCCGACGGCTCTGCCACCAGGTCATCGGTACGGGCAGCCGGTATCTCAGCCTCAGCAAAAAGCTCGCTGAGGCGTTGTAAGGGACCGGTGCCGTCGGTGACAGCCACGATGCGCCACCCGTCCTTAACCTTGCGTCCCACCTCATCTAGCAAATCGCCCACATTACCTGCAAAAGAGTGGGGAACGCGCGCGGAGTAGGTAAAGACCGAAGAATCATGGTCGCCTTCATCATCAACACCCAAGGCAGTAAAAGACCACCAGCCCATTGCTTGCTCAAAAGCAAGAGCACGCATCTGAGCGATAGTTCTAAACCCGCCGGAGGCGAAAGCCCCACCGTTTTGACCCAAGTCCAGGGGTGCGTCCTGCCCGTCAGAAGCTGACTCCCAAGCCGCAAACAAGAATTCCTCGTTGGTTGCCACCAAATCATGGGCACGCGAGCGCACCTTCTCGGGCTCAAAAATCAGCGGCAGAGAGCCCTCCGGCATCAACTCAAGCAGGGTAGTCATCTCATCCACCAGGAGCGGGGTCAACGACTCCATGCCCTCAACGTAGATGCCACCGGCGATTTTTTCGAGCATGGCGGCTGCGCCGGGAAAGTCGTTTTTAAGTTTGGCGGCACGGCTCATCACCTGCGGGGTAATCAACAGCTCACGGCAGGGCGGGGCTGATAGAGAGGTGGGAGCAGTTGTAGAGGTGATAGTGCGCTGATCTGCTACCGAGAACCAGCGCATGTTCTCTATCTCGTCCCCGAAGAATTCGATGCGCACCGGGTGGTCTTCCACCGGCGAAAAAACATCGAGGATACCACCGCGCACCGCAAACTCGCCGCGCTTAGAGACGAGGTCAACGCGGGAATAGGCTGCTTGGGCGAGGGCTTTGACTACCCCATCGAAATCTTGTTCTTCGCCCACGGTCAGTTCAACGGTCTGCATCTTCTCAAGACCGGTGACGATTGGTTGCAAGAGAGCGCGCACCGGGGCGATAACTAAGGCCGGGCGGTTCGGTGAGTGCAGAGCACGAATCACCTTCAGGCGCTGCCCCACTGTATCGCTGCGCGGCGACAGCCTTTCGTGAGGCAGCGTCTCCCACGCAGGGAAGATCTCTACCAGTTCTTTATCAAGATAGGAGGCAATAGCTGCCTCAAGATCTTCAGCTTCACGGTCGGTGGCAGTCACAGCCAGCACCGTTGCCCCGGTGGACGCTCGCACCCCGCGGGCGAACTCGGCAGTCAAAGCGGGGCGAATACCGTCCACCGCACCAATTACTAAATCATCGTCACGCTCAGCCAGCGGACGCGCTGCCCGTTGCGCCAGCATCCCAAAGCGTTCATCGGTGTGCAGTAGCGAGAGAAGACCGTGCAAAGTCATGGATTCTACCTTTACAAAAGTGGCGATGGATCGGTTAGAAGCGGTGAAATAATAACGGTACTGATTCTACCTGCCAGCCTCCACCAGGCAGTGGCGATTAGATCAGAAGCATCAAAAACAGCTATGGGCTAAAAACAGTTCTTACCTACGAGAAATCTAAAGGTGCAGAAGACCTTTATCACAGATTTGTGGGCTTTTTAGTGCTTTGTTTCGTACCCACAACCGGTTAACATAGTGCTCTAGGGAATTCTTCAACGCAGATTTTAGGGGTGAAGCTGAGATTCACCGCCTGGTTTTCACACATCAGGTGTCGGTGTCAGCTTCAAATAATCTGTGGTGAAACAAATAATTATTAGGGGAAATAGTTTATGTCACAGCGTATGCTGGGCAGTGCTAGGTTTTTGCAACCTTCGCGCGCTGCAACTGTGTCAAGAATAGCCTCGCTAGGGGTTATAGCCGTGCTCGCTCTTGCGGGCTGTTCCGGCGGTCAAAATGATACTGGTGCGGACGCTTCTGTCAGTCCGCAGTCAACCGTTGAAACACCTTCAGAAGCACCTGTTGCTAACAGCAAGGTTGCAGAAAAACTAGAGTCTGCACCGCAGGTTAAAGCTAACGCCGAAGAAGTTGTTAAGACAGAAGAGCTCTACAATTCCTTTGAGCAAACTCTCGCTGAGCTAGAAATGGCGCAGCCCCAAGCCGAAGAAAACGATGGAGGCTCCGCAGAATCTGCACCCGAGAATAAAGACAGGTTTGCAGAGCTCAGCGCCACCTCCCAAGACCGGGTACACCAGATTGCTACCGGTAGCGCCGCCGATGAGTTTCTCGCTCAGGCTCTGGAGTACGGACTCAACGGTTGGGAACAAAAAGGCAACTCAACCATTGTGGGCGAACCCAAACTTACAGACGGTGAGTACAACGGCGAACCCGCTAAATTGCTTGAGGTCTGTCTCGATTCCTCCGATGTTGTTGTCAAAGACAGCGCGGGCAATGTTCTCAACGATTCAGGCGCCTCAAAACGCTCGCTGAATATCTTTACTCTCACCGAAGTTGACGGAACCTGGAAAATTTCCAGCCACGAGTTCCCCAATAATCCCGACTGCTAAAGCCCCTGGTCAGCTTCAAATCACAGAAGCAGCACTAGGAACTTTTAGCTTCATATCACCTTTTATATTTCTCTTTTGGGTTTTCTCAGGTCACCTGCGTCTTGTTCTCTAGCGGTACCTGCACCCACCGTACTGAAAGCTATCTTTCACCATGAAATTCCGTAACCCTTTTAAAATTGCGGCGGGCGCTGTAGCGGTAGTGAGCGTAGCAACTTTGCTACCTTTGGCTACCGCTGACAACGCCGAAGCGGCAACCGACGGTTCAAGCAGCGCTACCGCTGCCGCGTCCTGCTGGGAAATCAAGCAGAAGAACCCAGAAGCGTCCTCAGGCGCTTACTGGCTCTTTACCCCGCAGATGGACGCACCTGAGCAGTTCTACTGCGATCAGGAAACTGATGGCGGCGGCTGGGTCATGATTGGCCGAGGACGCGAAGGCTGGACAGAGGAATACACCGGCAAGGGCAAGCCCGCCGACATGGCAAATAACCCCGACGGTACTGATGCTTTCGCTCCCATTCAGCTTCCCTCAGAAACCGTGGACGCCCTGCTCGGCGACCAGCCCGTTAACCAGCTGGCAGACGGTGTACGTTTCGCGCGCCCTCTCAACCCCAACGGCACCGGGGTTCAGAACGTTTACGCTAAGCGTGCCTCCCAGGAAGACTGGAGCTGGGCTCTGCGGGCTAAAGCTCAATGGCAGGATATCCGCTTTAACGCCCCCTCAAACTTTCTTTCAGCAAGCGGCCGGTTCGGAATGTCCTACGGCAGCCTCGCCAACTTCGACCCCCGTTACAAGCGTCTAGAGTTCACAGCAGGTAGCGAAACCAACTGGAAGCTAGGCTTCGCTTTCGGCAACCTGGTGCGCGGCAACAACAATGCTGAAACCTACCACTGGTCGAAGGGTAATAACCAGCACTCTCCTTTGGGCTTCACCCAGGTCTACCTGCGCCCGAAGCTCACCCAGAAGAACCTGAACTTTACAACTATTGCTGATGCCGGTACCCCCGAGTCCCAGAGGCGCGCACTGCCCAACAGCTTCACCTCCGCGTGGAACTGGCGCACCTCAGATGCAACCGGCAGCGGTGCTACCGGTGAGATGAACTCCTATGTTCAGGCAATCACCCAGGTAGGCAACACCGTCTTCATTGGTGGTGACTTCAAGCACCTCGAATCAAAAAACGGTGAGACCGTCAACCAGTCCTACATCGCTGGTTTCGATGTGAACTCCACCGAGCTGGTGCGCACCTTCATGCCCAAGCTCAACGGCCAGGTCAAGACCATGGCTGCTCTGCCCGGTGGCAAGCTCGCTGTTGGCGGCGATTTCACTCGCGCTAATGGCACCCCCGTCACCAACTTCGTTATTTTTGATCCCGCAACCGGGCAGATTGATACTACCTGGGACTGGGATATCGCCAACCGCGGCGCATCCGGTGTGACTCAGGTAAAGACCCTTGAAGTACAAGGAAATTACCTCTACGTCGGTGGCACCTTCACCCACGTTAAGGGTGATACTTCAGGCACCTACGCCTTCTCGCGCAACGCCGCCCGCTTCGACCTCACCAACGGCAGCGTCGACTGGAGCTGGCGTCCCAACTTCAATGGCACCGTCAACGGCATTTCAGCCGCTGAAGATGGTCAGAGTGTTCACGTTGCAGGTTACTTCTCAACCAACCACAGTGCATGGGCTTGGAAGCTCGCGGCGCTAAACACCACCAACGGCAAGAACCTCACTCGTTGGGACTGGGAGCTGTCCAACGGCACCACCGCCAACGCTCGTCAGGGATTCCAGTTTGACGTTCAGGACACCGGCGCACACGTATGGACCGCAGGCGCCGAGCACCTAATTGCCCAGTACCAGAAGGGCTCCTACAAGCGTCTGAGCTCATCCATTACCAAGAGCGGCGGCGACTTCCAGGAAGTAACCTACAAAGACGGCGTCATCTACGGTGCTTGCCACTGTGGCGACTGGATTTACGAGGGTGGACGCTCATACCGTGCCCCCTGGGAAGAAAACAACAACGTTCATACCATTCGTTTGACCACAGCCTTTGACGCTGTCACCGGTGAAGTGCTTCCCGATTTCGCTCCCCTGCTACAAGGCAAGTCAGGCTTCGGTGTCTGGTCGCAGTTCTTCGATTCCAACGGTAACCTGTGGGTTGGTGGCGACATCAACCGCTCGTTGGGCGCTAACGGTGCCCAGCCGACCGTAGGTTTTGCTCGTTTCACCCCGCGTGATGTTACTCCCGCGGCTATTCCTGCCAATCTCGCGGTTACTACCGAGGGCGGCTATGACAAGCTCACTTGGAACTCGGCTGGCAACGGTCTCACCTACCAGATTCTGCGTAACGATCGCGTCATTGGTACCAGCACAGCTACTTCATTCGAGGTAGCTCATCTTGATAATGCACGCTACTTTGTGCGTTCGGTAGATCAGGCTGGTAACTACTCAGCATCTACTGCAGCTGTTGCAGTAGGTAAGGCTGAGGAAGCTCCCGTTGCAGAGCCTGTAGCTCCTATCGAGGAGCAGCCCGAAACTCCTGTGGTTCCCGAAGAAAAGCCTGAGGCACCTGTAGAGGACGAGGCTAAGCCCGAGGCTCCCGCTGCCCCCGCAGAAAAGCCCGAAGAGGATGCTCAACCTGACGTAGAGCCTGTAGCGCCGGCTGAGCCCGAAGCACCTGTAGAGGACGAGGCTAAGCCCGAGGCTCCCGCAGCACCTGTTGCTCCTGATGCACCCGCCGTGAACCCTGCGTTCAAGGGCAAACTGATTGCAGCCGGCGCTCAGTGGCAGTACATCACCGACATCAACGAGTGGCAGCGCAAGAACTGGTACACCACCAACACCTCAGTGACCGGTTGGAAGACCGGCACTGCGCCCCTTGGTTGGGGTCCCGGTGTAGCAACCACTCTTGAGCGGGGCCGCTACGGCATGCCGATTTCAATCCAGGCTCGTCACGAGTTCAACCTGCCTACTACCGTTCCCGCGGGTAAGAAACTCGTTCTTCACACCCGCGCAGATGACGGCGTCGCCGTGTATGTCAACGGTGTTGAGGTAGGACGCCAGAACCTACCTGCCCAGCATTACCCCCTGACTCCTGCAGATTTCGCTGTGGATACTCAGTTCGCTATCGACAACCCGGTAGTTATTGAGGTTCCCAGCCACCTGCTGAAACAGGGTAAGAATGTGATTGCGGTCGATTCGCACGCGCGCCGTCGCAGCACCGCTAACCACACGATGGAGCTCACTGCATCGTGGCGCTAAAGCCTTGAGATAGGTTCCAGTCCCTCTGGAAGGTGCCCCCACACAGTATTGAGGGTGGGGCACCTGTTTTATAGTTTGTGTCTGAGGATAAGGCAACCCCAGTGCACGGGGCACACTACAGGGTGCGTAGGTCACAGGTTTAGCGGGAAAACGCCATTACTATTTTTTATAAAGTCCACGTATATAAAGAAAGGTCTTGAGCATGAAGAAACCATTTTCACTTCGCATCAGCGCTGTTCTCGCGACCTTGGGGCTATGATAGCCGCTGCTGCCTCATATTTTTGAGCTTAAGCAGAACGACCCCAAGGCTGAAAGCGATGTCTACTGGCTCTTCATCCCTTTAGATAAACGCACCCGATCAGTTCTACTGTGACTAGGAGACCAAGGGCGGCTGAATCATGATCGGACGCGAGGACTGGGTTGAAAATGATAACGGTCAGGGCGCCCAGGCTCCCGCAGACTCCTGGAACACTCCGGGCACATAACCTCTACGTTCTGAGGTATAAAACCTCTGCACACACCTATCGCCCCCCTCACAAAGCTCAGGGTATAGAGGCACCTTCGATGTGGCGGGCATAAAACGTGTTTTATTTCGTTACGGAGGTATGTACAACCTAGAATATATAGACACGCTTGAGATAGATCAGTACTGAGCGCAGTGATTTCTTGGGGAAGAATCAACCGCACCGGTGCTCTACAGGCATGATTTTTGGGGATTCATCAGGGGGAAAGTATGAACTCTGCACGTTCAGTGCGTCCACGGGGTTTTAAAGATACGCTGGCGGCGCTCAATAGCGCGCAGAAGCCGGGTATTGGAGTGCCTGCCTACACCCGCTGGGTGAACCGTCGTGTTGCCCGTGTTTTTGCGGCAGCCGCGGTGAAGTTTGGTATTACCCCCAACGGTGTGACCGCTATTAGCGCGGGGTTCTCTGCTCTTGGTCTCTTGGTTCTGCTGTTTGCTGCGCCCACGGTTGTAACCGGTTTTCTGGTTGCTTTACTTTTTGCATTGGGCTACGCCCTTGATTCTGCTGACGGGCAGGTTGCACGCGTGACTGGCGCTTCTTCTCCCGCTGGTGAGTGGTTGGATCACGTGGTTGATTCGGTTCGTGTGCCCTCAGTTCACTTAGCTGTCCTCATTGGTTTTGTCCGTTACAGCGAGCACTGGGCTTTCACCGGCTGGCAGCTATGGTGGTTACCGATGGCGTTCACGGTGGTCACTGTTGGTCATTTTATGAGCCAGATTCTTGCTGAGCAGTTGCGCAACAACCGCAAAACCGCTGCCCCGCCCACCGGCGGACCGTTGCGTTCTTTTGTGAACCTGCATATGGATGCCGGTACTCTCTGCTGGATTTTTGTTTTTTGGGGTTTCGGCTTGGGTTTTATCGTGGTCTATGGTGTGCTTTTTGCCGGTAATTTGCTCACCATGCTGGTGTCAATGCGCCGCAAGTACATTTCTCTTTCATCCTCAGGTGCCTAAGATGTCTTACCCTCGCGTTTCAGCTGTTATCGCAACCATTGGTAGCCGCCCAGAACTGCTACGTACAGCGGTCACCTCAATCTTTAATCAGGACTACCCCGGTCACCTTGAGGTTGTTGTCTCCTATGATCACGTCGAGATTGATTCGCTGAGTGATCTTGAGGTGCCCGTCAACCGTTCTCTACTGACAGTGCAGAATACCCATGTCTCTGGTCTGGCAGGCGGACGCAACACCGGTATCGAAACCGCTACCGGCGAGCTGGTGGGTTTCTGCGATGACGATGATTTCTGGTTTACCTCCAAAATTTCGCGCCAGGTTGAGCTGTGGCAGCAGCGTCCTGATGCAGTTGCTGTCTCTTCAGGTATTACTGTGCGTTCCGGTGGTAAAGATATTGTGCGTCTGGCACCTGAAACCGCCTCATTCGATGATTTTTTGGTATCTCGTATTACCGAAATCCACCCCTCGGCAATGCTGTATCGCCGCGCAGATCTTGTAGAGGGCGGACGCATTGGTGCGGTAGACGAGCTGCTGCCGGCGTCCTACGGTGAGGACTACGACTTGCTCCTGCGTGCGACCCGTCACGGTGAGGTCTATTCGGTTCAGGAGCCCCTTGTACTGGTGCTGTGGGATCGCCCTTCTTTTTTTGCTGGTAAGTGGCAGAACATTGCCGCTGGTCTCACCTACCTTCTACAAAAATTCCCCGAATTTGAGCGCACCCCCAAGGGTACTGCACGTATTGCCGGGCAAGTTGCTTTCGTACACGCGGCTCTGGGCAATCGTTCCCAGGCGCTGGCGTACGCGCAATCGACCCTGCGCAGAAACCCCCTACAGCTGCGTGCTTGGGCTGCCCTGCCCGTGGCATGGGGTCTCATTAGTCCTGATATCTTACTCAAAGCCGTTGAGAAGACGGGGCGAGGTCTTTAGCCCCGCCCTTATAGGTTCTTATGCCCCAGACAGTATTTATCTCCCGATCGCAACTGCGCAAAGCCAGGCTGGCTGATGAGGTCGCTAACTACCGGTTAGCGCCCCTGCCGGCGTGGCCTTTGTGGGTTTTGCTCTATGCCTTTCCGGTGATTTGGGCGATGGGTCTGATGCAGTTTGCACCCACCCTTTTGGCTGCGGTCATGCTCATGTACATGTATCTGCGGCGCTCCATTATTACCTTTGGTCCGCAGTGGCTGTGGATGGCGCTCATTGCCTGGTGTCTACTGTGTGTGGTCGCCCTCGACAGCCCCAGCCAGTTTTTGGGGTGGGCTCTGCGTTTTATCAATATCTTCAATGTTGGGGTGTACTCTCTCTACTTTTTGAACGCGAGAGAGAAAATTTCAAACCAGTCGATGCTGGGAGGTCTCTTCGTGGTCTGGCTGACGGTGGTTGTCATGGGCTATATGGGTATTTTCTTTCCCGAAGCCAGACTAATCACCCCGATGTCTTACGTTCTGCCCGATAGCCTGACCCGCAATGAACTGGTGCGCGACTACGTTATGCCGCCCATGGCTGAGGTGCAGATGCCCTGGGGCGCACCTAAGCCTTATATTCGCCCGTCGGCACCTTTCCCCTACGCTAATAGCTGGGGTTTGGCATACACTTTCCTGACACCCGTGGTCATGGCGATCTACGCTGCCGTGCTATCTTGGCGAATCCGTGCGGTGCTCACCGTCTTGCTGTGCGCGTCCGTGGTTCCCGCTATTGCCACCTCAAACCGCGCGATGTTCATCGGGCTGGGGGTCTCTGCCAGCTACGTAATTTTCCGGCAGGCGCTTAAAGGACGCTGGGTAGGAGCTATCTCGGGCATTCTCATCTTTGGTGGTGCCGCCCTGTACATGTGGCTATCGGGTGCAGCCACGCAAATTCTGGGCCGTCAGGAATATTCTGATTCAACGGGCGGACGCTTAGCACTCTACGAGTCAACCTGGGAAGCGACCCTCAAATCGCCTTTTATTGGTTACGGCACCTCGAAGATGAACTATGAGATTGGCGTTTCGATGGGCACCCAAGGCTATATGTGGGCGCTAATGTTCTGTTTTGGTCTGGTCGGTCTGGGCATTTTCTTGCTCTTCATTGGTTTTTCGATTGCCAGCACCTGGCGTGTGCAGTCGAGTGCAGGTATGTGGGTTCACTCGCTACCGATTGTCACCTTGAGCGTCTTTGCTTTCTACAGCTTGGATATCATGCAGCTTTCTACATTGATGCTATGCATCTCGCTCATGATGCGCTCCAAAATCTACGGTGAGGGGCTGTAAGTCATGGCAAAATCTCTTGCGAAAAGCGGTGCGCTGGCATCGCTGTGCGTGATGTACGGTGCGGTTGCTGCGTTTGCGGCGCAGTTAGTCGTATCTAACGGCTTTGGTGCCCAGGGTTCAGGTACTTTCTTTCAGATTATGGCGCTTTTGACCGTGGGCACTTCTCTAGCGGTATTCGGCGCTGATACTGGCTTGGTACGCATTATTTCTGCCCAGGTAGCAGTGGGACGCGGTTCAGCCGTTCGTTCCTTGCTTAAGTTTGCGGTAATTCCTGCTGTGTTGTTTGCCTTCATTATTGCCAGCAGCTCTCTGATTTATGCTCTGCCAGCGCTGACTCCTGATATGCCGCAGGTCTACCGGGCGGTGCTGTACGTGTCCGCACCTTTTATCGTTGCTTCAGCCTTGATGACCCTGTGCTTCGGGGCGCTACGCGGGCTTCAGCAGGTGGTTACCTTCACCGTCTTGCAGAACGTTCTGCTCCCCTCGCTGCGTCTGCTCGCTGTTGTTGCTGTGGTAGCCCTTGGCGCAGGTTTTGTGTACTTGGCTCTTGCCTGGTCGTTACCGGTTCTATTGGTGCTAGCTGTTGCCGGTTACTTGGTCTTCCGTTATCTACCGCGTACCGCCGATACCGTGCAGGCGGACGCTATTGTTGCCGAAACCGCGAAAACCTTCTGGGGTTTTAGCTCGGCGCGAGGGGTAGCGACCATCGTTGAATCCATTCTTGAATGGATTGACGTTATGCTCATTACTGCCTTTATGGGCGTTGCCGCCGGTGGTATTTACGGTGCTGTTAACCGCTACGTGCGCGTGGGGGCGATGGTGGAACACACCGCCCGCATGGTGACCGGCCCGGCGATCAGCGCCTCCCTCGCCACAGGAGCCACCGACCGTGCCCGCACCATTTTTGTGAACACCACCCGCGTACTGGTGGCTATTGCCTGGCCTTTCTACCTCACCATGATGTTCTTCGGTCCGGCGCTTCTCAGTTTTTTCGGTAGTGAGTTCACAGAAGCCGCCCCCATTTTTTGGATTATCTGTAGCGCCATGATGCTAGCAGCAGCAGCTGGCGGTGTTCAGTCGGTATTGCTCATGAGCGGTAAATCCCGCTGGCAGCTCTATAACAAGCTCTCATCTCTTGCTGTAGCTCTGGTGCTGAATCTACTGCTGATTCCTGCCTGGGGGCTTGCCGGTGCGGCGACCGCATGGGCAGCGGCTGTACTCACAGATACGTCACTCGCTGCCTACCAGGTCTTCAAACACGGGGGAATCCGTGCCAGCGTAGCTGAACTAGCACCAGCTGTCATATTGTCCCTTACGGTAGTGGGCGGCGGAGCGGGCTTAGTGAGCCTATTGGTAGGGCAGCACGTCACGGGGCTTTTGGTTCACCTGGTTGTTGTACTAGGACTCTACGGTCTGCTGGTACTTAAAATGAGAAAAAAGTTGGGTATCGCTTCCTTCCTTACCTCTCGCAAAAAACATTAGAAAATAGATCACACGATGAACGTACACAAGACTCAGGAGAGTGGTTAGTAATGGCGAAGCCAGAACCCACCTACTCAACCCGCCTACGAGCGGCTAATCTTCAACGCGCTAATGAGGAGTTTGCGGTCAAGCCGCTCTCACTCATGGAGCAGTTTCGCAAGGTGAAGCGCCGCCTGCCGATCTTCTTGGCTGCGATTATCGCGTGCATGCTCCTAGCTGCTGCACTCGGTTTGTTCGTCAAACCCAGCTACGAAGCAAAAACCACCCTAGTGGTACACCAGTTGCCTGCTGACCCCAATAACACCGCAACGGTGGGCCAGCGCGTTGATATCGATACTGAGTCATCCATTGCTGGCTCAAAGATTGTTACCCAAGAAGCAGCTGAGCGGGTGGACGCTGGTAACGCCTCTTTGCCCAGCGATTTGCGCGCTAACTTGCAGGTATCCGGTCACTCCCAAACAGCAATTATGGACATCTATGTGACCGATGCGAGCGCACAGCGTGCAGCTGATTTGGCGAACGCAGTAGCACAAAGCTACCTTGATCAGCGCTCAGAAAATATCGAAAAACTCGTTGAGGGTTACCAGGCAACCATCGAGTCACAGATTGATGCCACCTCGTCTCAGGCGGCGAAAACTGCCCTTGAAGAACGCCAAGCGCAGATTGCAATTACCTCGGTCTACCCCGGACGTATTATTTCACCGGCAGCGGCACCCACCGTGGCTGAGACTCGCGGTACGCCTATCTACTTGCTCATTGGTTTGGTGGCGGGCAGCCTCATCGGTGCTTTCGCGGCTTTTTTCGCTGACCGCCGTGACCCCAAGGTTTCTTACCCTGACCGTTTTGAGGAAATAGCAAACCGCCCGGTGTCGCTGGTTTCCTCGGCAAATCAGGCAGAAGGCATCCGCCGTACTCTGCGTCGTATCGGTGCTCCCGAGGGTGATTTAGCGGCAGGTGGAATCAACGGTATTACGATTCACTCCAATGAGCCGCGTCTTTCCAGCATCGTGTATGAACAGCTCAAGCAGGTGTTGCCCGCTAAGAGCGTCAACTTTGCCACCGCGTCCGCCTTCGAAGCTATTGAATCAGGGTCATCGGTCAAGCGCGTTATTGCCGCTAAAGCACCGCTGGTTGTTGAGACTTCGGCGAAGACTGAGCTTTCCAAACTTATGCTGGCGGCTGAAGGCACAGGCGTTATTTTCATTATTGCGAGCGCTGAATCAAGTTATAAGGCTTTGCGCGATCTTTTCGAAGCGGCTGTTTTTGAAGAGGGCACCATTATTGTGCCGGTGTTCTTGACCTAACGGGCATTCTCATCGACAGGTTTTATTTCAGGGGATCAGGGGATATGAAAATTATATTGGTAGCCAGTGCTGGGGGGCATTTGGCGCAGCTTATTGCACTTGATAAGTTTTGGAAGCAGCATGAGCGTTCATGGGTAACTTTTCGGCTTCCTGAGGTTGAGGCTGCGCTGAGCGGTGAGAAGGTGGACTGGGCGTATTTTCCGACCACGCGCAATATTCCCAACGCGATTCGTAATCTGGGGGTTGCGTGGAAGGTCTTGCGCAGGGAACGCCCGGATACCATCATTTCGTCTGGTGCCGCTGTTGCTGTTCCTTTTTTCATCGTGGGAAAGTTGCTCGGCATGAAGACTGTGTTTATGGAGCCCTACGACCGTATTACGATGCCCACTCTCAGCGCCCGGATGTGCTACCCGATGACTGATTTGTTTGTGGTGCAGTGGGATGAGCAGCAGAAGGCTTTTCCCGAGTCGGTCAATATCGGTGCGGTTCTCTAGGGTCACCTGCTATATAAGGAAGTTGTATTTATGTCTGATCAGTTAGCGGACGATGGCGTTCGGACCTATGACCTTGTGGTGTCGGTGGGTACTGATTATCACCATTTTGATCGTCTGGTGGGGTGGGTTGATGCCTATTTGAAGAAGCATCCGGAGCTCACTTGCCTGTTTCAGCACGGATTTACTGCTCCCCCACGTGTAGCTGAGGGTGTAGAGCGTATGCCACGCGCTGAGCTGTTGAAGTTCTATGCCAAGGCTAAGGTGGTTGTGGTTCAGGGCGGCCCCGGTTCTATTTTGGACGCGCGAGAGGTGGGCGCTATTCCTGTGGCTGTTCCACGAGTGGCTGAGCTTGATGAGGTGGTTGATAATCATCAGATTGAGTTCTCAAAGATGATGGATGAGTACGGTGAGGCTCATCTAGTTGAAAGCGCTGAGGCTCTTGAAAAGATTTTGGATCAGGCACTTGAAGATCCGAAGTTGGTGCAGGGTGAGGTTCGCTTGCCGCAGCGGGATGTTGCGTCCTATAACCTGACGCGGGCTCTTGACGAGATGGTGGTGATCGACCGGTCACAAGAGCCTGCCCGTTTTGCCCGCAGGTTCGCGCACGTTGTGGTGGGTTTTGTCGCCCAGAAGATGAAGAAGTAGAGGGTATAGGCCCCACTGGTTATTGGTCTCACCGGTTGCTGGCGGGGTTTTCTTGTACGCTGTGGGGTGATGGACGCGTGTTTGCTCTGTACCTGCTGGCAGGTTTGGTTAGTATGGGGTGAAAGTCTTTTAGCCTGTTGAAAGGAACTCTCGTGGCTATTTCAGAGAACGTTGTTGTGAACGCGCCCTTGGAGAAGGTCGTCGCCGCTTTTGCAAGCGAGGATTTCGCGCGTTTTGTGTCGGACCGTTTGGGAATTTCTCTTGATTCGTTCTCCGTTGATGGAGACACCGCAGGTGCTTACACCGCTACTGCGCAACGTGGTGTGCCGGCTGATCGTGTTCCCGATATGGCAAAGAAGTTTGTGTCTAAGGGTCTCTCGCTAACTCAGACTGACGCGGTGTCAGCTCCTGCTGCTGATGGTTCACGCACTGTTACCAGCGACATCAAGGCTGGCGGTGTGCCCATTAGCGCAACCGCTACCCAGAAGCTCACCGCTGATGGTGATAAGACCAATGTTGCTGTGAGCGGTGAGGTCAACTCATCAATCCCCTTTGTGGGTGGCAAAATCGCTAAAGCAGCTGAGCCTTTCGCGGGTAAAGCGCTGACCAAGGTTGCACGCTCCCTCGAAGAGTGGATTGCTAGCCAAGGCTAATCTTTTGAAACGAGAAAAAAGGGCTTGTCATTGCTGACAAGCCCTTCTTGTTGTTCTATGTTGTTTTTACTTCGCGTTGAGAGCCTCTAACGCAGCTCGCAGTTTCGTTGATGAGGTGTGGGCGGTGTACGGAAAGTACACAACGTTCACGCCCACTTCAGCAAAGCGCTGCTCAAGGTCAAGTCCGCGAGGGGTACCTTTCCAGTCATCGCCTTTGAAGAAGGTGTTGAACCGGACGTCCTGCCAGGTCTCTAACTTATCAACTACCGTTTCGGCGCGTACCTCATCCACGAAGTCGATGTGGCTCACGATTTCCATGCGCTCGGCAAGGGGAACAACCGGCAAACGGCCTTTGGTGAGTTCGAGCATCTCATCAGAAACTACCCCGGCAATGAGATAGTCGCAGTGTTTCTTAGCTTCTCGCAGAATATTGAGATGCCCCACATGAAAAAGATCAAAAGCTCCTGCTGCGTAACCGATATTCATCAATTCCCCCAGTGCGTGCGCTGTGTACAGCGCGGTCAAACGTATTAAGGCTACGGTAGCGGCTTCCCCAAGTGCTACCGAGCCTATCGAAAAAGTATTGTTTTTTACTGTACGCCACGGGCGGGCTAGTCTGCGGTGACTGGCGCTCATAAGTGCTGGCGGTATTCAGCACTTTTTCAAGCGCACAGCCCAACCAGTGGTGTCTCTACACAGCTAGGAGCGAGCTGCCTCCTTGCTTGCTTCTTCAGCAGCTACCCACCCGAGCATGGCGCATTTAACACGCGCGACGAACTTTGAGACTCCGGCAAAAGCGGCGGCGTCCTCTAGCACCTCTTCGTTGGGCTCAATGGTGCCGCGGCTACGCAGCATATCTCTGAACTGGTCAATGAGGTCTTGAAGCTCCTCACGGCTTCGCCCCGGAGCCATCTCTGAGAGCACTGAGGCAGCTGCCATAGAGATAGAGCAGCCGTCCCCCTCCCAAGAGATTTCTTTGATTTTTGAGCAATCTTCGGTGAGGGTTACCCGCAGGTTGATTTCATCGCCGCAGGTGGGGTTGTACTGATGATTATCAGCGCTGGGCAGCCCCTGAGCTTCGGTGAGACCCTCCCCTGATCGCTGTTTAGAATGGTCGAGGATTATCTGCTGATAGAGCATATCAAGTGACATAGTTTTTCTTTTCTGCTGAGAAGAGTAACGAGATTTTACAGACCGAAGTAGTTGCGTACCTGTGACAACGCATCGAGAAAACGGTCGATGTCATCGGTGGTGTTGTACATGTAGGTGGACGCGCGGGTTGAGGCGGTGATGCCAAGGGCACGGTGCAGCGGTTGTGCACAGTGGTGCCCCACGCGAACAGCGATGCCCTGAGTGTCGAGTAGCTGACCGACGTCATGCGGGTGTACCCCGTCTACGTGTATGGACGCCAGACCAGTGCGTTCCTCACCCGCCGCCGGTCCCAGCAAACGCACCCCTTCTATCTGGCTGATACCCTCGGCTAAGCGCTGCCCCAGAGTAGTCTCCCACGCGTGGACGTTCTCCATGCCCAAGTGCTCCAAGTAGCGCACGGCTTCAGCCCACGCCACAGCCTGAGAAACACGCTGGGTACCGGCTTCAAATTTGATGGGAGCAGGCATCCACTGTGCCTCAGTCATGGTCACCTTGGTGATCATAGAACCGCCGGTCAGAAAAGGAGGCATCGCTTCTAGCAGTTCGTTGCGTCCGTAGAGAGCACCAATTCCGGTCGGGGCGAGCATCTTGTGGGCCGAGAAAGCTGCAAAATCTACGCCCAAGGTTTCGAAGTTAACCGGTGTATGGGGCACCGACTGGCAAGCATCGAGCACGGTGAAAGCCCCGTGTTTCTGTGCCAGCTTTACCATAAAATCAACATTCGTTACCGAACCCAGCACGTTTGAAACGTGGGTGAAAGCAAGAATCTTAGTGCGGTCGGTGACGATTTTTTCAGCGGCATCGTAGTCGATGGTGCCATTCTCTAGCAAAGGAATGTGTTTAAGAGTTGCCCCGGTACGCGCGGCGAGAATCTGCCAGGGAATGATATTGGCGTGGTGCTCTAACTCGGTGGTGACGATTTCGTCGCCCTCCTCTAGGGCAAACTGGCGTGCGGTTTCTCCTCCAATGCCGGCGGACGCATTGCCGAAAGAATAAGCGATAAGGTTTAGCGCTTCGGTAGCGTTGGAGGTCCACACCAGTTCGTTCTCAGCTGCCCCCACGAAACCGGAGACTGTTGCACGCGCGTCCTCGAAAGCGTCCGTCGCGTCAACTGCTAGGCTGTGTGCCCCACGGTGTACGGCAGAGTTTTTGCCCAGGTAGTAGTCACGTTCAGCGTCGAGTACCTGCAGGGGGTTTTGGCTGGTAGCACCAGAGTCAAGGTAGACCAACTGATGGTCGAAGACCTGTTGGTTCAGAATGGGAAAGTCCTGACGGATGCGCTCCACTGTCTCGTTATTCAGCGGGGTTGCCGCCGCTACTTGGTACTTTTCGCTCATTCTATACACTTCCGCTTCTCTGTATTCCCATGATGCTGCCGGCACGAAACCTACCGCACAGTCCTGACTACCAGCTTAGAACCTGAGTCGGGCTAGGTGGTAGTGAGGTTACGCTGATTTACTTCTGAATAGCCTAAAATCTGCTGGGCACCAACCGTTTAAGCCCCAAAGCCGGTTTCTCTATAAATCGCCATGAAAGATAAGCAAAAGGAAGAGTCAGTATAAAAGTCAGAAGCATGTTTATTACTACATGCAACTGTTCCGACCCAAACGAAATAAGAACTTGCTGAACAGGGAAAGCGTAGATGTAAACTCCGTACGAAAGATCATTTCTGTAGCCCCAATAAACTTTTATCACAGAAGCTAAGCCAAGCAGGGCATAGATATATAAAATTTCAAATCCGTAGAGATAACCTTTTAAATCAAATGCTGCAATGATAAAAGTTATAAACACACAGCCCCAAACAGCCAGCTGATTAATTTTTATTTTATCTCCCCAAACATAAAAGAGGCTACCTGCTAAGAACATTGGGGCTAGGCGTGCGAAGTGCCAGTACATATTCGTAGTTGCATCAACATGTTCAAGTACGGGTCGCATGAACAGACTACCTAGAAATAAGACGGTAATCAGAGTTTTCTGATACTTTTTTACAAAAGGAATGAAGGCAACTGGTATGAGACAGAGGTACGCCACAAACTCATACCATAGAGTCCACGCCGAACCATTCCAAGCAGTATTGGGGTTGCCTCCCAAAGTACCTTCTATGCCCCATTGAAGTTTATACAAGTCAAAATTATTGAGAACATATGAAACAGCTGAGCTCTCAGATAGTCTTGCGTCATCTACGAAAAATAGGTGTACTGGCACAAAGAAAATGAGGATCATCAGCATAGAAACCCAATATCCTGGAAATATCCTCAGGAATCTCCGCCAGAGGTAAGATAAAGCCCCCCCCCTTTGAGCACTAGCCAATATTAGAAATCCGGAGGCACAAAAGAATAAGTCAACTGCCATTCCTGATATAAACTCAATTTTAGAGTCCAGATTACCAGTCAATGGATAAGCATGACCAATGATTACAAATGAAGCCAAGATAAATCTCAAAAAATTGAGAGAATTCTTACCCCGCAAGATTGCATCATTTATGGTCGGCGAGCTCTGATTAATCATCATTTTTGTTCCCTGCTGAATGAAACTGTTGCTGGGTCGCTACCAATCCTTTTTCAATGAGCATGCGGGTGGCATCCGCAGCGTTAGAAATCAGGAGAGGCAAAGATTTCGCTTCGGTGGAGCTGAAGGGCTTGAGCACAAAATCAGCTGTGTCCATGCGTCCGGGAGGGCGGCCGATGCCGGTGCGAACACGATAGTAATCCTTAGTACCCAGGGCCTTAGAAATATCACGCAGACCATTATGGCCGCCCTCACCACCACCAATTTTCAGCTTGACGGTGTCAAAGGGAATATCGATCTCATCGTGAATAGCAATCAGGTGGTCCGGGTCGATGCCATAGAACTGCGCCAGCCCGGCAACAGGGCCACCAGAAGTATTCATATAGGTCAGCGGTTTGGCCAAAATAACTTTGGGTCCGCCGATGCCTAGACGACCCTCGATTACTTGGGCACGGGAACGGTGCCATTTGAAGCTACCACCCACCTCACGTGCCAGCTCATCAATGACCATTTGCCCCACATTGTGGCGGGTCTTCTCATATTCAGGGCCAGGATTACCCAAACCAACAATGAGCCATGTATCAGCCATACCTGTCGCTTTCTTTCTACCTGTTAAAAGGTCTAAAAACTTCACGTTCACCAGTCTAAACGCAGATTCCATATAAAGAAGCCCGCACCCACCGGTGGGTGGATGCGGGCTTATACACAGTAATTACCTACTGTAAACTCAACAAGTTATTACTGCTTGTTGTTGTCTGAGTCGTGAGCTTCACCAGCCTGATCTGATTCTTCAGAAGCGGGCACGATGTCGCCATCTACTGCATCTGCATCGTCAACAGGGTTGCCTTCAGCGTCGGTGTCGCCTTCTTCACCGGGCTCGGGTACGTCGAGTACTGCAGGCTCAGCAATGTTAACAACAATTGCTTCCTCGTCAGTCAGCAGGGTAACGCCTTCGGGCATGACAACGTCAGCAGCGGTGATGTGCTCACCTACTTCGCGGCCTTCGATGTTGATTTCGATAACCTCGGGCTGCTTGATAGCGTCAGCTTCAACCAGCAGAGCGGTCATTTCGGTGTTAGCTACAGCGCCTGCTGCTACTTCACCCTCAACGTGTACGGGGATTTCAACCTCAACACGCTCGCCGCGCTTAACGATCAGCAGATCCATGTGCTGAATTTCGGGGCGGATAGCGTGACGCTGGATGTCCTTAACCATTGCCAATACTGACTCGCCTTCGATATCGAGATCGAAAACAGCGTTGGGGGTACGTGCTGCAAGAGTGGTCTCATGACCGGGCAGAACAACGTGCTTGGGTTCTTCGCCGTGACCGTAGATTACTGCGGGAATATCGCCTGCCATACGAATACGGCGTGCGTAGCCCTTACCGAATTCTTCGCGAATGGTTGCTGAAAGCTTGTATGCACCTGACATGGGTGTCTCCTTCTATATTTTGGTTGTATGAACGTACTGCGCCAAGAGATGTACTGGCGCCAGAGAGTGCGTCTCTAACCATAAGCACCAGCGTCCTGCACCCAAAAGATTCAGGGACGCGTGTGCTCGCCAGCCACCGTCAGTTTCGGACCTGCGTTCGCCCGCAATTTTCATTAAAGTGTTACAGTCCACTGCCTTGGCTTGCCTGAGCAGTTTTCTGTCAACCAATTTTTGTTTCCTCGCGTACTCGGAAAATTGGTTCACAGCTACTTTGGCTTACTGCCCATTGTGGTGGGCAACTTGTTAAGTATGCCTGAGATGGCAGGCGGTCTGCAAGATATATGAGTAAAGAAACATCGTGCCCCGCCTGTCAAGGAGCGGGGCACGAGTTATTTTATTGGTTTTTCGCCAAGTAGCTTTCCAGTGCTATGCCGTGATCGCGCGGCGTGAAACCTGCTGCGATAATCTTTGACAGATTCATCGCTGAGTTAGTGGGGCGGGGCGCGAAAATCTCAGACTTGGCAAAGTACTCGGCGGTGGTTGTCTCAGAAACTCGCGTAGCATCGTGTCCAGTCAGTTCAAAAACCTTCTGTGCAAGCGCAGCCCAGGTAACGATATCGCCGGTATTCGAGACGTGATAGGTACCGTAGTTTGCCTGTGTTTTGAGCAGGTGCAAAATCGCTCCTGCAAGGTCTTCGGTGAAGGTGGGGCGGCCGTGCTGGTCAGCTACTACTGACGGGTTGATTCCGCGCTCAGCAAGAGACTTCATAATCTCAACAAAGTTCTTACCTTCACCTATCACCCATGAGGTACGCACGATGTAGTGACGCGGTACAACAGCTACTGCTGCTTCACCTGCAGCCTTCGACTGGCCGTATACGCCCAAGGGAGCTAACGGTGCGTCCGCTGTGTATTCTTCGCCCAGTGGTAAAGATCCGTCAAAAACGTAGTCGGTTGAGACGTGCACCAGCGGAATGTTAGCTTCTCGGGCAACGGCGGCGAGCGCGGCGACACCGGTAGCGTTTGCTGCCCATGCGGCAACACGCCCTTCTGAGGTTTCAGCGGTATCGACAGCTGTGTAGGCTGCGGCGTTGATAATTGCGCTAAAGGAGCGCCAGCGGAAAGTACCTTGCCAGGACGCCGGGTCGGCGATATCCAGCGTCTCGCGGGTGGTTGCAACAAATGGCGCGCCTGATGCTTCGAGCTGGCGTACCAATTCTTTACCGAGTTGCCCTCCAGCCCCAACGACCAAAATCGGTGCGGGCTTGACCGCAACGACGTCCGTAAGACGGGGGTGGTTTTTGTCCTTATCAGAGAGTTCAGCCTGCTCCAGCAAAATGGGCCAGTCAATAGCCACCGTCTCATCTGCAAGGTTCAAAAAGGAATACTCGCCTTGGGCATCTGCTGACCAGTGGTCATTAACCACATAGGTGTAGGCGGTGTTGTCTTCGAGGGTCTGGAAAGAATTACCGACACCGCGGGGGACATAGACTGCGGTATCTGGTCCGAGTTCCACGGTGACGGTCTTGCCGAAAGATTCGCCCTCCCGCAGATCCACCCAGGCGCCGAAGATTTTACCGGTGGCAACAGAAACGAACTTGTCCCAGGGCTCTGCGTGTATGCCGCGGGTGGTACCAGCAGCTGCGTTGAAAGAAATGTTGTTCTGCACCGGGCCAAAGTCGGGCAGACCCGCAGCAACCATCTTTTCGCGCTGCCAGTTTTCTTTGAACCAGCCGCGGTTATCGCCGTGAACAGGCAGGTCAATAATGAGTAGGCCGGGAATCTTAGTTTCGTGTATTGCGAGTTCTTTTGCCATGTTCTATTGACCAGCCTTTGCGTACTTTGCCTCAACCTCGGCTTTGAGAGGCTCCCACCAAGCGCGGTTTTCTTCGTACCACTTGATGGTGTCAGCTAGACCAGCTTCAAAGTTGGTGAACTGCGGTTCCCAGCCTAGCTCTTCGCGCAGTCGGCTGCCGTCGATGGCGTAGCGCAGGTCGTGACCGGGGCGGTCAACAACGTGCTCAAAAGCGTCCTCGGGCTTACCCATGAGACGCAAGATGGTACGCAGTACGGTGATGTTGTTTTCTTCGCCATCTGCACCGATCAGGTAGGTTTCACCAATTTTTCCCTTTTCGAGAATGGTGTGTACTGCCGATGAGTGGTCGGACGCGTGAATCCAGTCGCGCACGTTCAGCCCCTCGCCGTACAGTTTTGGCTGAATGTCGCAGAGAATGTTGGTGATCTGACGCGGGATGAACTTCTCGATGTGCTGATAAGGACCGTAGTTATTGGAGCAGTTAGACATTGTTGCCTCAATACCGAAGGAACGCACCCAGGCGCGCACCAGCAGATCGGAACCTGCCTTGGTAGAAGAATAGGGAGATGACGGGTTGTAAGGAGTTGTCTCGCTGAACTTCGCCGGATCGTCCAGTTCAAGATCACCAAAGACCTCATCGGTGGAGATATGGTGGTAGCGGGTCTTGTGGGCGCGTACTGCCTCTAGCAGGGTAAAAGTACCGATGAGATTCGTGTGAATAAAGGGGGTGGGGTCGCTGAGGGAGTTGTCGTTGTGTGACTCAGCTGCATAGTGAACAACGGCGTCCGCCTCTTTAACCAACGGTTCAACAGCATCGCGGTCAGCGATATCGCCCTTCACCAGTTCAAACCGGCTAGCGTCCAAGCCTTCAAGAGACTTCTCATTAGCGGCGTAGGTCATCTTATCGAGAACCGTTACAGAGTGATCTGTGTTTTCAAGTAAGAAGTGAACAAAGTTAGAACCAATAAAACCGGCGCCGCCGGTCACAAGAATATTCGACATGTAACCAATGCTACTGCTAAATTGGGTGAATTTTGCAACGAAAATTGGTGGCGTCTGTGACAGAATATTTTCTTATGAAGGGAATTATTCTGGCAGGCGGAACCGGTTCGCGCTTGCACCCCATTACTTTGGGCATTAGCAAGCAGCTTGTACCGGTCTATGACAAGCCCATGATCTACTATCCGCTTTCAACATTAATGTTGGCGGGTATTCAGGACATCCTGATTATTACGACTCCCGCAGACCAAGATCAGTTCAAGAAACTCCTGGGAGACGGTTCTCAGTACGGTGTTCGCTTGACCTACAAGGTTCAGCCTAGCCCCGATGGTCTGGCGCAGGCGTTTCTCTTGGGAGAAGAACATATTGGTAACGACTCGGTAGCACTGGTTTTGGGCGACAACATCTTTTACGGTCCCGGACTTGGCGCCCAGTTGCGTAAGTACACTGCTGTAGACGGAGCCGCTGTTTTTGGCTATCAAGTTGCCGATCCATCGGCGTACGGCGTTGTTGATTTTGATGAAAACTTCAAGGCACTCTCCATCGAGGAGAAGCCAGAAAACCCCAAGAGTAATTACGCGATTCCAGGGCTCTACTTCTACGACAATAAGGTCGTGGAATATGCTCACAGCATTAAGCCCTCACCACGCGGGGAGCTAGAAATCACCGACCTCAACAGAATGTACCTCGATGAGGGCAAGTTACAGGTAGAAGTACTCCCCCGCGGCACAGCTTGGCTCGATACCGGAACTTTCGACTCCTTGGCAGATGCAACGAGCTTCATCCGAACCGTTCAGGCACGCCAGGGTCTTTCGATTGGCTGCCCCGAAGAGATTGCCTGGCGCATGGGCTTCATCGATGAGGCACGTCTCTCGGAGTTAGCACAGCCTTTGGTTAAGAGCGGATACGGAAAGTATCTACTTAATCTGCTCAAATAATTTTCTTTACCCCACCTCGCAGGTCTATCTGGTATTAGTATTAAAAGCCGGTGCCATTTTGTGAACAGCTCTGCGAAGCTTCGGCTTATTTAAGGAATCCCTGATTTATGACAATTCTAGATTTTATTCGCCTGACGCGGGCGAACTTAAAGTACCTGCTAGCAGGTCTCCTCATCGGTGCGCTACTAGGGCTTGGATACTCTCTTCTTCAGCCAAAGGTCTACGCATCTTCCTCGACCGGTTACGTAACAGTTGCTGGGTCTGCTGGCATCGGTGACGTTATTTCAGGTAGCTCAGCAGCAAAAGAGAAAGCTGCCGGTTACCTTTCGCTCGCCAACAGCCGCGCAGTAGCAGAGCGTATTGTGGAGCAGCATCCTGAGCTCAATATGGATCCCAGTGAAGTAGCTGGACGACTAACCGCAACACAGGACTCTGCTTCTGCCCTCATTAAGGTTCAGGCAACTGGTAATACCCCTGAAGATGCCCAGGTTCTTGCTAACTCTGCTCTAGAGTCAATTGCGTTCGTAGCTAATGAGCTTGAGGGTAGCAACGCTGTTCGTGTTGTGCCGCTTGAAGATGCTCTGCCAAACCAGACCCCGATTAGCCCTAATGCTCTTAGGAATATCCTCTTAGGTTCCCTCGCTGGTTTCCTAGCAGTGTACGGTGCTGTTTTCCTTCGCAAGGCCATCGATACTAAGGTTCGAACTCGTGACGATGCAGTCAAGTCATCAGGTCTTGGGGTTCTTGGTATGCTACCTCAGTCTGATGACCTCGACGGAGCCAAGATCCTCCATGAGGCAGGCAACCATGTCTCGCAGGAGTCAATTCGACAGCTTCGCACTAACCTGCGTTTTGTGAACGTTGACAACCCTCCCAAGTCTGTTCTGCTTACTTCATCTGAACCAGGCGAAGGTAAGTCGACTGCAGCTTCAACTCTTGCTCACGCCCTAGCAGAATCGGGTCAGCCCACCATCATCATCGATGCTGACTTGCGCCGCCCCACTGTTGCTAAGAAGTTCCGCATTGACTCAAAGGTTGGTCTAACCGAAGTTATTGCTGGTCAGATTGAGCTTTCAGAGGCTGTCAAACAGTTTAAAGACTCGCAGCTCTTCATTCTGCCCGCTGGTCGAATTCCCCCGAACCCCTCCGAACTTTTGGGGTCAGATAAGATGCGCAGCCTGATCCGGGAGCTATCTGAAGAGTTCATGGTAATTATCGATGCACCCCCGGTACTGCCGGTTACTGACGCTGTTCTGCTTTCTAACTCCGTTGATGGCGTGGTGTTAGTTGCATCTGTAGGCCGCACCAGTCGCGAGCACTTGCAGGAAGCTTCAAATAACCTGCAGCAGGTTGGCGCAAAACTCATAGGTCTTGTACTCAACCGAGTACCTACTGGTGGTTTCGGTGGCGGTTACTATGGCTTCGGTTACGCTTCTTCAAAGGGTTACACTGCTTACTACGGTTCAGATACATCCAAGAACCAAAAGCGGGGTTTCTCGAAGAAATTGACTAATCGCTCAAAGTAAAAGTTATTATAAAATATGAGGCAGGGCATCATTGCCCTGCCTCATATTCATGGAAGCGAAGTTTATGACTAGTGAATCAGCGATGGATGCGAAAAACGCTCAGAATGTACCTCTCAAGGCACGCATTACGCTGTCGCACGCCCATTTGCAGCACTTAGCGAATCTCAAGTATGTCGATGTTCTGCATGTCAAAGGCTATGCTTTTGGCACAGACACTTACCCAGCAAACCGCACTAGTTCTGATGTTGATTTGTTAGTTCGTCCTGACCATGTAGAAACCTTCATTGAGGTTCTCATCGACAACAATTGGTCAGTGATGACGAGCTTTGAGACAGGCTCCGATTATCACCATGCTATGACTGTTTACCATCCTACATGGGGGCTGGCTGATATTCATCGGTATTTTCCCGGTTTAGATGAGTCGCCTGCCGTATCTTTTGAGAAATTATGGTCTCAGAGACGCATTAAACCGCTTTCGAATTTTCCGTGTCCTACCCTTTCGATCGTTGATGCTCGCATCTTGGTGTACGTGCATTCCGCACGTTCAACGAGTCCTCTGAAAACCGATGTTCGCTATCTTGAAGACAGATTGCTTTCAAGCGAAAAGGAAGAGATGCAACAGCGGGTCAAAGAGCTAAATGCAGAACTAGCTTTTGCGGCAGCAACGGGTCGTCTCGATGAATTCGTTCACCACCGTGACTACTTATTTTGGAAGACTGCCTCAGAACCTTCACCTGAGACATTGCGCTGGTATGCCCGCGTAAAGACGGCTCGGGGACTGGGGGCTAAGGTACAAACCATCATTAATATTTTTAGAGTTAATAAAGACCATCTTGCGATGGAGCTTGGTCATACGCCCTCACGTGCAGAGGTACGCGCCAGATTCTTCTCACGGTTCGCTGTATTTACCCGTAAAAAGAGGCACTAACTATGTTGTATTCTAGGCATCGAGCATCTGCCTTTACTCTGCGATCAGATGTTGAAAGTACTGAAAATTTCGAAACTGATTGTCTGTATATAGCTAATTTAGAAACGTCAGTTATTTCGATCATTGACGGTGTGGGAATAGCTATTTGGAATCTCTTAGAGGAACCTATTGAGGATATCGATCTCATTGCGGCTGTCGCTCAGATATTTGGCGAAACGTCAGAGGTAGTAGCTGAGGGCACCCTCACCTTTTTAGAGCGTCTACAAGAATCAGGTTTCGTTGAGATCCAGTAGTAGCTCATCTAAGATGCAGGTGCCCTCAGCGAGAGGGGGAAAGTCTGCGCTTTCTAGATTTTCTCTAAGTGCTGCTTGATTTCTGTGATGAATCGGTCTTCTGAGAAACTCTCCACATGTTCTTTGATGAGTTCAGCATGCCAAGTCTGAGATTCTACTACTTCTACTGCTTGAATGAGCTGTTCTGGTCGAGCCTCGTCAATAAATACGCCGTTAACGCCCTCACGGATGGTGTCTAGGTAACCACCCGCTCGAAGCGCGATAGTAGGTTTGCCAAATGCACCAGCCTCAAGGGGGGTCAAGCCGAAATCCTCATAGGAGATGGCTATTAGCCCCAGTGAATGCGCGTAGGCATAGCGCATATTAGCGTCTGAGATATCGGAAGCAAAACGGGTGTTGGGGCCAGCAAATGCCTCTAATCTGTCTTTATCAGGACCGGAGCCAACGACAAGAAGTTTCTTTCCGGTCTGCGCAAATGCTTTGACTGCCACTTCTACGTTTTTGTAGGGAAGCAAACGTGAGACAACTAAAAAATAATCTGAGTCAGCAAGAAAATCATCGAGACCATCAATTTCTTGTGATTCTTTACCTATACCGATGGAGTACGGCGGGAATACAACGGGCACATTTTTTTTGTAGACCCGGTGTATGCGTTCTTTAATCTCGGTCGAGTTAGCTAAATACTTACCAGCTCTTCTAACGGCACGATGATCCCACGCTGCAAGCCAGGGTCTCAGAATTTTAAGCGAGATTCTGACGACTTTGCTAGATTCCTTCCCCAAATACTGATTGCTCAGGTAGAGCCATCGAGCGGGTGAGTGGCAGTAGATCAAAGATTTTGCGTCAAACATGAAACCGTGGGCCCACCCGGTTGAGGACACTATAGTTTTATCAGCTTTTACTCTCATCAGCTGAGAAAAAATAGGCAGCAGCGGCAGCGCCAGACGGTGATTTTTTCTGAAGATTGAAAATTTATTGAGCGGCGACACTATGATGGTGGCGTCTTTGAATTCTGGGTACGTTGTTTCAGGGTTGTACAAGGTAGTGTAAATCGGTGCCTCGGGGAAAGCCCTATGAAGGGCGAGCACCACACGCTCGGCTCCCCCGCGCTGTGTGAGGTAGTCGTGAGCAATAGCTAGGGGAACACGCGGTGAACTAGCTTTGTTTTTGCTCAAGAGGGGAAAACGTACATGCATAGAGGATATTCATCGCTTTCAGTTTAGAATTTTTTGCGTGCCCGGTGGGGGTAAATGCTACCGGCGTAACCTGCTGATTCGACAATGAGTGACACTATTTTCTCACCTGCATAAAATGGCAGTTTATCGATAATTTTGTCTGCGGTTTCTCCCATTATCTTAATGGTAAATTCAGTTTGTATTCTAGCAAATGTTCTCACTGCTAGCCCCCACATACCTGTTGGTCGGAGAGGGGGTAGCGCGTTCTCGCCGTGCTTTGCCAGGAATATGTTTCGTGCGGCTCCTGAATAAAGAGCCCTACGAGCTCTGCCTGCCGTTGTGGTCGCTGCGATGTGGTGTTGAACCTCAAGATTCTTCGCCAGAATCATTTTTGCTCCCCTGTCGGCGAGCATACGACCCATATCAACGTCTTCCCAGCCGTACTGCTTGTAACGGGTATCGTAGCCACCAACAGCTTGGTACATCCGAGCTGACATAGAGCAGTTGGCTGCCCAGAAATGCCAGTGACCTGAGGGATCACTTGCGTAGGCGTCTTCCCTAAATCTCTTGTCTCGGTAATGACCGAAGACACGGGCATGAGGGGTGTCTGGGTAGAGGTTGTGTACTAATCCCATAGCTCCAACTTCTTGATCACCCAAATGGTACGAGAGGTGACTTGCTATATAGTCGGGGTTCATCTCTATATCGTCATCGCAACGAATAAGAATATTCGCGTCCGCCGCTTGATGACCAGCGTTGAGCGCAGCAACTCGTCCCCGATTTTCGGGCAGGACGATAACTGAGAGGTTGAGAGCTCTCTCTGAGATGTATGTATTGACGACTTCTTCGGAGGCATCGATATCACCGTCAATCACAACAATGACCTGAAAATCCTTTTCGGTTTGCTGGATGAGCGCGTCCAAAGGGTAGTGGAGCTTTGAGGCTCCACCGCGAGTAGGAATAATAACTGCTGCTTTATATGTCATAAGTTGATATCTTTTACGAGTGGGAGAGTGGTCAGAAAATATAGATGCTTAGTCCTATTGCAACTGCTCAAGGAGAGATGCAACGCGCTGCTTGCCCGCGGCGGGCGAAAACCGTTCATGCCAACGGTTGTAGGCAAGATTAATCATGTTTTCAAGCAGCGGCGAATCTTGAGTGATTTCCTCAGCTACGGCAGCTATGATTTGGGCGAGAGACTGGGGGTCTGCACGAGCAACAATGAAAGGGTAGGTCTCACCGACTACTTCTGGGAGAGCACCAGCATCAGAAACAATCAGCGGTGTTTTAGCGCTCATCGATTCTGCTGCGACGAGACCAAATACTTCGTCCCAGTTCGAGGGCACCACTAGCATATCAATATGAGAGAAGAACTCCTCTGGGGTAACCCAACCCATTTTCTCGAGAGCTTTGCCCAAATTATCGAGAGATGCTTTGAGTTCTTGTGTATCTGATTCTTCGACGAAACGAGATTCACCGCCCAACACGAGTTGATAGCCTGCCGGGGTTCCTGTATTGAGGATATCGATAGCTTGAGCTAAATATTGAGTACCTTTAAAGTCTGAGGGGCGTCCTAAGAAACCTACCCGCACAGGTCTGTTAGAAAGTGGCTGCAAAACATTTCTTTCAACGGGATGTACCCAATTATGAAAGGTTTGGAATCCTGCGAGTTTTTGTGCTGCGAAATCCGATGGAGCTAAAAGTGCTCTAGCTTTGTGGCGGGCTAGACGTGCAACAAAACGGTGAGTACCCTCCGGTATTTGATGAAGGTGAACAATTCTGTTTTTCTGACCAGCCGTGGCAAACGACGGCACTAAGCCGTTGCACCAGAGCAGACGCCCACGACGCTGCGTGGCACTCCACAGGCGAAGCTGAGCAATGTACTGTTTACGGTTTGTACTGGGCAGAATTACGGTGGAGAAACCTTCGTCCTGCGACGCCTTAACAACTTCATTAGGTTGAGATGGCGCAATGATAGTGACCGCGTGACCCAAAGATCGCGCTGCGCGGGCAATGTTGAAAAGCATTACTTCACCACCACCAATGTCACCGTTATTGGTAGCCAGTACTAGCTCGCTAGAATTCATATACACCCACCCTTAAAATATTGCTCATTTTATCATGTTCCTGCATGGACTAGGCATTGATATAGTCCACCTCAAAAACGCATTCTTTGAGAAAAATACGTAAAGGAAAGATAATACAAGCCCGAGAGTCGATGCACATACAAGAACCATAATATCTGACATACCAATTTTGGACAGTAGAACTCGAACAGGCGGAACAAACAAAAGGTGTGCTAGGTATATGGGCAAAGAATAATACCCCACTGTTTCTAGTATCCTAAAATTTATTTTTTGATAAATAATAGAAAATATTAGGAAAACTACCAACATACCGAAAATTGAAAACAAGATACCGCTGAGCACACTTTGCGCAGTCTTATCCACGTCCTGCAAAGTAGGTAGTGTTATCCTTACGCCTTGGAAAAAAATCCAAAAACATACTAAAGTAGCAAAAGTAGCAAAAGAAATACTTAATAGATTAAACCCTGACTTCTTGATGATAATATTTCCAAATACAGATCCGCCAACAGCAAAGAAAATAAGCGATAAACCCTGCAAGTAGAAATATTCTCCATTGACTCCCCAAAACAACCAGGTAAGAACCCCAGAACCTAAGAGCGTAAGCATAGCTCTACAGATATTATGCCAAGGCTGAAGGGTAGCGATTGCTGCATAAGCAATTGCTACCCACGGTAGAAACCACAGGTGACCCAGGGGTTTAAAGATGTTTACAACTTCTTGCCATGTAACAGGGGTATTCGCAAACCGCGAGCCTAGAATCTCATATATACCTTGGATGAGAGTCCACACCAGATAGAGGTAAAAAAATTCTACAATTCGCCTAATCAACTTTTGGGAATTTCTTCCGGCACGAAACGAAAATGAAATGTTAATACCGAAAAGAAATGCCAGCAAGGGGAGATGCAAGCTGTAAAGCACAACATGAAGATTCCTAAAGAACAAAGATTCAGAATAAGTAATTCCTGATTGAAGAATCCCCAAGTTTGCATGACCAACCACAACTCCTACTATCGCAAGACCCCTGAGAGCATCAAGCACCTCGATTCTTCTTTTCACTTGCACTATCATTTCAAGATTCCGTCCAATAGGCTCCAGCCAACGTTAATACTACTTAAATGAATATATTATTTCCGAATAATTCATCCACAGAAAGAATTCAGTTACCTCTTTGAATAAGATCCAAAAGCAACCGTAAGCTTCTTTCTAAATTTCTTACTTGTAGCAACCTCGAATAGCTTGTACGTTGCAACCAAAATAGAAACAACAATCAAGAAAGCAAGAATTCTACTCCCGGATGCACCCAGAGTTTTAGTGTCGTAATGGATTATGGCGCGCCCAGTAAGGGTATACGACAAACAGTTAGGACTACCAGACCTCGTAACCCGTCCAGGTTATTCAGTCTTCTACTGGGTAACTTTTCTTTAGACAAGATGTTTAGACATCATTCATACTCTTTTCGACGCGTCCTTTGGCAGGTAAGGCTGTATAATATAAAGCTAAACCTATTGCAATTCCCCAGGGAGCTGTCAATATTACCTCCCCCAGTCTCCATGAGCAGATAGCGAGAAGAACAATTGCGGCTTCTGCACCAACGTTGCGTTTGAGGTCACCGTACAGCTGACAGCGCTGCTTCCAGATGAATCCTGCAAATACGGTGCAGGAAAGTATAACAATTGTCCACGGCCATCCACCCTCAACAAAGAGCGTCCAATAGGAGTTGTGGAACCAGATACTTCTACCACTTTCCAAGGTAACAAAAGCTTCTCCCAAACCTAAACCATTCCAGGGCGCGGACTGAACTTTTTCCCATGATTCGATATCAATTTGCTCCCTAAACCAGTCAGTACCGGTACGGTCACCAAATAAAGCGCTATCTGCAAAGTTTCTTTGTAACCACTCAAAAATCCACGAGACAAATCCGGCGAAAATCAGTTTAAGGAAAGCATTAAGGTTCTTCGAAAAGAATATCCACATAATAGCTATCATGAAAGCAGCGATACTTGTTCTAGAGCCAGTGAGCCATAAAAGAGGTAAGAATGTCAAAAATATAAGAATCTTCTGACTATTATTTTTGGAAAAAATATACAAGAAAAAAGGGGTAATAGCGTAATATAGACCAGCTACATTTTTATCTCCCAACCATCCGCTCAAAGCCCCATTATAGGTATCAGGAGCTATTCCCGCGTAGAAAGCCACCGCGTTAAAGACGAGTCCCAAACCTAATCCGCCAACAAATGAACGCAGGTTCACCCTCTGATCAGCTATAACAACGACCAAGCCAACTACAACGCTCATGCGCCCTACGCGGCTTACAATATCTTCAATTTCCTTTCCCGACAAAAAATATGACGAATAAGATATGTAAATAACGCTTATAAAGAATATTGCTAGAAATAGACCTATTTTTGGGACATGATACGCAGGCTTTTGAAATAGCCTGAAAAAGACCAGAGCAGAAACAAAAATCATTCCCGCTGGTACACCAAATAAGGGCATTCCTATGGTAATTAAGGACGAGCCAACGATGAAATCCAGTATATTGAGCTTACCAACACCTTGGGCAAGCTCTTTCGCATCGTCTTTTATGGTGGCAGTCAGAGATTGGCTAGCCAAACTATCACGGGTTTTATGATCGTTGTCCACTACCAATGATGCGCGGTACGGTGACATCTTAAAGCACCTCCGTGTATTTTTGTGCAATACGCTGAGTCATCTCAGTAGTAGTGCTCCATGAGAAATCGCTCGACCCTAACTTTTTGCCCGAAGCTACTTCCAGAATTTTCTGAGCCGCAGACTCAACTATCTCCTGACGGTTCATAGCAGTTAGAGCAGGCACCATTTCAGCATCTTCTAACTGCTCTGGGTTACCACCCATAGCAGTAGCAATCACCTGCAGCCCGCCTGCCTTCGCCTCCAGCAGAGTGTAAGAATTATTTTCAGCAATCGATAACTGCACTAAAAGGTCATTGCGTCCCATCACCTCAAAGGGATCGCTGAACCCCGAGAAGTTAACAGAATCACCGATCTTAAGATTTTCTACCTGCTCCTGAAGCTCGTCAATGCATCCGCCCTTACCAGCAATTTCAAGGGTCAGAGCCGAGTTACTTTTAAGCGCTAGAGCAAAAGCATCAATCAAAACATCAATCTTCTTCTCAGGGGCAAGACGTGCCATCGAGACAACCCGTAGGATCCCAGGCTCCCCCGCTACCCGCGCGTCCGCCACTTTCTGCGTAACTACATCAAGATCAACCCCGTTGGGTATGACAGTGACGCCGCGGGCACCCCACTTGCGCTTCATCTGCACCGCATTAAATTGCGACACCGCAATTTTTCCATCCGTAAACCAGAGACGAACACGATGTACGTTTTCCATCAACACTGACTTGGCTTTTGTACCGTGATAGACCAAGTCATCAACAGCAATGCCGTGTTCAGTGCTGATGAGTTGAGGGGCAACAGATGCGCGTCCAACCCTACGGAGCAGTTTCAACGCATTCACTACCACTACACCAATCACATCCGCATAAGCGAGGTGAGTGTGGACGAGGTCAGGTTTTACCTCTGAGATAATCGCTTGTAATGCCTTGCACGATGACACAAAGCCAAAGTCGGGACCAAATTTTCCTACACGAACATCAACGTCGAGAGTACGCAAATGCTCCGCCAGTTCACCCTCAGGGCAGAAGAAAACAAGGTCGAAACCCTCGATGCCGTTTCGTGCGATATCGACTAAATGGCGTGCCACACCCGCAAAGTCTGGAACGGGCATGCACAATAAAACCGTTGGCTTCTCTTGTTTTACAGCCACTTTTCCAACCTATCGAGTGCGGTGAAGAAACCTTCACCGTTATTGACGTGACCCTGCCAAATCTCAGGAATGAAAGACGAGGTGGGGCTCAGCTCGCGCAGCTGCTTACCCAATGATGCCCAGTCAACATCGCCTTCACCCACCTGGACGCCCTCACCATCAACACCGGTGCCATCCACCAGGTGCAGGTGAATGGTGCGAGGTGCAAGAAGCTCAACAGCCTCACTCAAAGGCATCTTCAAGAAATTAGCTGCGAGCATGGTGTGTGAGATATCCAAACAAAGAGCGGTGTCAAAGGTATCTGCAAACTCTGCGGTGTCCTTGGGATCCAAGAAAAGGTTATGGTACTGCTGACCGCCCATCAACCAGGGGTAAGGGGGCAAAGTCTGCGCCGCCAAACGCACGCCAGAAGTATCAAGACGTTTGAGAGCTTCACCGATACGCTCGTACTTTTCAGCACGCGCTGCAGCTGGTATGTGGGCGTCCTTAGTAAAACCGCCCATGGTGGTGACCATAATGGGATCATCATCAACAGTGAAGTAACGGGTCAGGTCACGAGTGATGTCAATAGTTCGCTGAACCTCAGCGATGGAGCGCTCCCAGATTTCCTGATCACGTGACGCCAAATCTACAAGGAAGTCCCCCGCGAAGAGGTCAGGCAGGTGGGTTGTGAATGATATATCGAGCTTGCGATCAAAGACGTCATCGATATCGATTTCAAGGTCTTTGTAGCTGAAATGGAACTCCAAGAAATCAGGCTTAGCTTCAGAAATGAGAGGCTTAAAGTCATGGTAGCGTACGGGCAGACCCCAGGGGCGATCAAATTTAAAGTCGCGACGGGTCACCAAGTCATCTTTAAGGTCACCCTCAAAGAAGAAGGAACCAGCTTCAACGTCACGTGCCATAGTGCGCCCCACCAGCTGCGGTAGGTAGTTGGGCTGCAGACCGCGTCCGGGTGACTTCACCTCAACGTCTTCTGCCTGCACAACCTCACCCTTAGCGATAGTGCGAGTAGCCACTAGGGACTTAGCGAGGTTCACGCGGTTCATCAACTCGCCGGTTGAAACTTCACGAGGTGCTGCGGTACCGATAGATTCTTCGACCTCGCGAATCTGAGTCACCATAGCCTTGAATTCATCGGGCAACAGAGAAACAGTGTGGTCATTGCCCTCAAGGGTTTTATCAATGGTGAAGTGCTTTTCAATAATTTTCGCACCGCGAGCAACAGCAGCAATCGGAACATGGTAGCCGCGCTCGTGGCCTGAGTAGCCTACCAGCGACTGACCAATCTCAGCCAAACGATCCATATACGCCAAGTTCACATCTTTAAAGGGCGCAGGGTAGGTTGACTGGCACTGAAGCAGAGCGTAGGAGGCACCCGCTGAACGAATCAGATTAACAGACTCACGGATTTCCTCTTCACGGCTCATGCCGGTTGATATCAGCATCGGAAGACCACGCGACGCCATATCACGCAGAAGCTCATGGTTAGTGAGGTCAGCAGAAGCCACCTTCAAACCCTGAACGCCGTAATCGACCAGAGCCTGCACGGAAGGGCCGTCCCAAGGAGTACACATGATATCCATATCATGCTGCTTCACGTGGTCGAAGACCTCATACATCTGATCTACGTTGAAAGAGAAACGACGCAGTAGGTCAAGAGTATACTGCACGCCTAAGTCTTCACCCGCTGACTTTGAACCAGCCTGACGATAGAGCGCGTCCATGTCTCGCAACTGGAACTTCACCGCATCGGCGCCGGTTTCAACAGCCAAGTCGACCAAGCGCTTTGCCAAGTCAACGTCACCCTGGTGGTTGTTACCAATCTCAGCAATGATGAATGAAGGAGAATTTTCGGTGATAGTGTGGCGACCGATACGCAATACGTTCTGCTCATCCATAGCAATAGCAATCAGATGACCGCGCTCATCAACGAGCGGTAGCAAAGAAACACCCGTGGCAAACTCTTTTTGTAGCTCAGCGAGTTCGCTGCCGAAAGCTGCTGAACGCATATTCTTATTGGCTACCTCAAGTGCTTTAGTTTCAAGAGAAGCAGTCGGATTAGCAACCAGCCAACGGCGGAAGTCACCGTCAGACAGCGCCCCCTGCAAAACACCAGACTCATTCACCAGAAAAATAATGCGCTGACCGTTGGCAGAAATCTTCTGTAGAGCAGTAAGAACAGGGTCTTCGGAAAAGACAATATAGGGGGTGGTGTTACGCTCAATAATCACGGGCGAATAATTCCTTAGTTGTTGTTATCAGCATGAATCTGCTGAAGCTGGTGTTCGGCTAGAGAAAAATCGATGGGTGCGTCAATATCAACACCCTCAATTTCATCAAGCATAAAGAGTTCAATTTTACCACCAAGACGGTTATGAAGCTGCTCGTAAATCTCAGTGGTAGTAATGTACATTGAACCATTTTCGCGATACCTAAAGGTTTCGCGAGTTAGCTCCTGACGGCGGGGACGCGCCATCACTTCGTACTGCGCGGTCGGAGGGGTGGTTGCTGCCCAAATGAAAGGACCAATGGGTATAACGCCCACCATGGAGTCTGAGTCTGATTCAGCGAACTGTTTGATAGCCCGCTCTAAAGTACCGGGGAGTCTTACCGGGCTGGTCGCTTGCAACAACATGACCGCGTCCGGACGCTTACCCTTTTGAGTGTAAAAATCAATAGCGTGTTCAATAACCGGTTCGGTTGCTGTTGTGTCTTCAGCCAAGTGCGCAGGTCGCATAAAAGGAACCTCGGCGCCGTACTCTTTAGCGATAGCGGCAAGCTCAGCATCGTCAGTTGATACAAGAACATCGATTTCGTGTACGCCCTCTAAAGCGTGTTTCGCTTCAAGAGCCTGCTCAATCGTCCACGCGACAAGAGGTTTACCTGCAATCGGTTTAAGGTTCTTCCGAGGAATACCCTTAGACCCGCCACGAACGGGAATTACACACAGTAGGCGCATCAGCTCAGTCTCTCCTTGATGTACTGCGCAATTGCTTGCGCGGGTTCTTGTGAAGGGATACTCGGTGCTGGGGTGGGTTCGCTCCCCCACCTATTCATACCGTATCGGTCCCAGAACTCTTCTAACCAAGCAGGCGGGTTGGGGTGATAAACCCAAGCAGGCACACCACGAATCGCAGCCTCTAATACACCGGTAGAAAAGACTGAAACTACCGGGTTATTTAGATTCTTGAAGGGCTCGAGACCTTCATCAATCTCTACTCCCATTTTCGCCCACAAACGATGGGTAAGTACAGACAATTTATCCTTTTCTTGTGGGTGAGGTCGGTAACGAGCGTTATTTTCTTTGCAGAAAGTGTAACCTGCTTTGGCGTAGGACGCGCGCGGCAGCTCAGCCCCGTGCATCTGCCCCAGAAAAATTGGCTGCCTCGAGATGTTGACTTTCTGTTCCCCCGCTGCCGCCTGGGCTGCATCATAAAAAAGTTGGGAACCCACTACCCTGTAGGAAATATCAGATCTACCCGAGATCCAAAACCGCGCGTCAGCATCAGTGAAAGCCAAAAGGGTGGAATTGGCAGGTAGCGGAGGTGCATATGGGGTCATAAGCCCATGTTGAACCACTACAAACTCAGTGCCCATAGCTCGGGCATAACGGTAAGCGGCAGCACCATACTGCATGTAATGACCGGTAGAGAGAATAGCTTTTACTGAAGTGAGTTTAGATACTTCACTTTCTAAAGCAATACTTGTTCGCCACTCCCCCGCCGACAAAAAATTTGAAACATCAGTAGGTGCCCACACCGCGATATCAGCAAAATCCATATGATGAGTTGGTTCTATGAGTGCACTAATAGTCGTTGGTGCTGTGGTATCTAGTACCACGAGAATTTGTGGATTAGATCCTCTTACATGTAAGTATCCCGCGATGGATTCTGGAGCTTCAGAGGCTCCCCCAACTCCCAAAAGTCCCTCTATAACTGTAGGGATATTGGAAAGAATTCCTCGAACACGTTGCTTAACGTTACTTTGTTGAGACCATTCATACCAAGCAGCTAAATCCTCGGGATGGTTCAAGCCATATTTAGCTACTGCCATAGCTGCTCCAATACTCTAATGCGTTTATCGAACGTATGTTCGTTGAGAGTTCGTTTTTGACCGGCTTCACGAACTTTTTGTGCCCACGAAGGTTCAGCGAAAATTCGCTGACAAATTTCTATTAATTCCTCTTGGCTTGAGTAGGCAAGAACCTCTTTGCCCACCTCGTAATAACGCTCTACTTCAGAGCGATCAATGATCTGAAGCCCGCCTACTCCTGATGCCTCGAAGGTACGCATAGTGAAGCCATCTTGGTCACCATGGATATTGAGGGTCGCTGGCGAGTTCGCCATGACACCATATGCCTGAGAACGATCTAAGTCACGCCCCACTTCGATTCCCGCGCTGGTGAAATTGCGGGTTCGTGCGACATCCCACCAGTGACGTGACCACTGCTTACCATAAGCTTTTACTGGCAGACCCGCTGTGTGCAAAGCTTTGAGCATCGCTTCGCGTCCGGGATAGCGAGCACCAACGAAAGTGATTTTATTTTCAGCTGCGGGAATCACAGGAGTGTATACATCGTATGCTAAAGGAACCTCTAGTGCTGAGTAGCCTTTGCTTTTAAGATTCTCAACGTCTGCGGGGCTGTAGCTGGCTATAGGTCCTAGTAACCCCAAGTTGAAAGTTTTGTCTGAGTAGCGCATGCGCCTGAACTCGTCGTACATCCAAGTAGCATGGCGGGCGCCGCTTGCTGCAACCGCATGCCACCACTCTTCACCCAGCTGGTCACCTTTAATCACGAGCACAATATCAGGCTGCACCTGACGCAATTTTTCAATTGCAGCATGAGTTATTTGCTGCTCCACATTTGCAGGGCGCAACCGCTCAGGTAGGTCATGCAAGGCTTTATTTTTGACGCGCTCTAATATATTCCCGGAGGCATCATAAATATGAGTACTGACATTGTACCCTACTTGAGCGAGTGACTCTTTTATTGCCTTCCAATAGCCGTGAAAGTTAGGGGAGACCAAGAGGAGTTTGGGATGTACCATTTATTCCGCCAAGCCGCGTTCAGTGAGCTCTTCAAGGGCAGTATCCCAAGCTTCGCTCTTAGCACCGGGGGCTTCCCACGACTTCTGAATAAAATCAGCAATAGATTCACGAGCACTCCATCGGGGCTTGGGGGCATTAAGAGAGTAAGCGTAGGACATATCTGCCAGAGCATGGTTAATGTCACCGGCACGCTTAACATCAACGTGCTCTATAACAGCCTTACTACCACCGGGCACAGCATCAATCGAGTATTGAGCTAGCTGGTCGAGCGTAATACGCTCGCCTGAGCCGAGGTTGAGAACGCGCGGTGATTCGTCACAATCAGGTAAATTGTCTATTGCCCAGATAATAAAATCTGCTACATCCTCCACGTGAATAAAATCGCGGGTTGCAGTACCATCACCATATACAGAAAGGTTCTTCCCTTCTCGAAGGCGAGCAAGAAAAGCCGCAAGCACGCCGGTATACGGGTTATGAAGGGCCTGCCCTGGTCCAATAACGTTTTGAGGACGAATGATGACTGATGGCACCTTACTTTGGGTTATTTCACGTACTACGTCTTCACCCTCAGACTTAGTTTCACCGTAAACAGAGAGAGGCGCGTGCGCATCATCCTCGCGAGTACCTCGTTCCTTAAATCCTTCACCGTAGACAGCTCGAGAACTCAGTGAGATGAGTGGAATACCCCACTCAACTGCGTATTCCGCAGCTATGCGGGTGCCATCGACGTTAACACGACGGTATCGATCAGTTTCATACATTGACTGGGCTGTGCCGGTTTCTGCAGCGAGATGTATAATGACGTCACTTTGGGGAAGTTGGCTCCACGCTCCGTCATCAGATACATCACCCACGTAGATCTCACCGGGGAAAGCAGCTTTCTCAGCCTCAATGTCTTGATGCACCTGTTCAAGTAATGAATCTAAAGCTAACACTTCATAACCTACGTCTACAAGCTTTCTTGCCAGTTTTAGTCCAATGAAACCGACACCGCCTGTCATGAGAATCTTCAAGATGTACCCCTAATAGATTGGTAATAAAAAAAAATTAGCTAGACTCTAAGAAATCATACGCGCAGGTACACCAGCAACCGTAACACCGGCTGGAACATCTTTAGTCACAACAGCGCCGGCACCTACCGTTGCACCTTCACCAATAGTCACGCCGCCAAGAATAATTGCTTTCTCACCGATAAAAACATTATCGCCGATAACGATGTCTCCTTTTGTCCATATTTTATCGTGATTATACTGGTCATGTTCGCCAGTAGTAATTGTAACAGAGTCCGTGAGCATAATATTATTTCCCAATACGACGCGCCCCACTGCGTGAAGGTGAACCCGATGACCAATATAATTATTGTCCCCGATAATTATTTCCGCTCCTTCTTCTGCCTTGAGCCAAATTCCTTCATAGATCGCGTTATTAGAACCGATAGAAATTTTATCGATACCACCCAAAGCCATTGGAGATACAATGACCGAATTTGCTTCAAATTTTTTAAATGAACGAGTATAAATTTTCTTTGAAATTTGCTCATGCAATCGCCAGCGCAAGGAAGGGATTTTTTCTACAAGAGTTTTAGGGATGCTCAACTTATTTTCCTTTCAAATAGCCTAACTCTGTTTTCAAGATATTTTCAGCATGGACATTAGGATTTCCGAGACTTCTCACTTTATTAAAAGCAAAGTTAACGAGGGATACAGCAGTTAATGCCAACTTGATATTTTTAGGTCTTCCCCATTTTCGAGAGTAGATAAAACGTGAGTCAACAACCCACTGACGGCGACGCTGAGAATCACCACTGGATCCGCCGCCGACATGTTCAACGGCAATGCTCCCAGCAAAGTAACGAGGCAGACCCATCCGCTTCATACAATACTGGAAATCCACTTCTTCACTATTCATGAAATAGCGTTCATCCATTCCCCCAACCTGGTAAAACAGGGTTAAAGGCATAACCATACAGGCACCAAATACCCAATCAGTCTCAACCGTTGCCCCAGTAACGCATTTCAAATCATGCCCCACCAGCTTATGCCACCATGTGGTTTCTCTAAAACGAGCCACCGGGGTAAACCATTCCCAAGCGAACTGAAAGGTAGTTGGAAATTTACGTCCTACCCATTGGGTATTCCCATTCTGTCCTAAGATTTGAGGGCTGAATAACGCGTAACCGAATTTTTCTGCCTGAGCAACAGCTTCTTTGACAAAGCTTTTACCCAAGTTCAAATCAGAGTTCAAAATAAATAACCATTTACCTGTAGCAGCTGCTACGCCGGAGTTCACATTGGCACCAAACCCACCGTTAGATTCTCGCCGAACAACTACTACCCCCTCTATCTCAGGGAAAGGCTGAGGCGAGCAGTCATCAGAAACAATAATTTCCATTTCTACGCTGTCCCTCTGCCGCTGAAGCTGCTCAATAAGGGCTAACGTGTCGGTAGGATCGCCGTAAAAAGGGATAACTGCTGATACCAAAGGAGACGTCATAGATACTCTTTCTGTTAGCTCTTAATACCAGCACGAGAACGGTGTCTGATGCGAGTGATACTGCCTCTGAACTCTTTATAAAGTAGAATGGGTTCTTTTAACAAGGTCTTATAAAGATCAAATCCACGCATGGTAGGGACCTTACCCATGAAAATCCTTGTGGCAAGAAGACGACCCATAAGATATTTGCGGCGCGCATATTGATACGGCTGCATTGGTGTAACCACATCGGGGTTTGTCTCTCGAATCTCAATGACACCGTCAGCAGCGGCGTCCTGAATCAACTGATAGCCACGCTGCGTACGGGCAATAAGCACGCTGCGCCCGGGCTTATCGCCGAACTCTGGGTAGCCTTTTTCATCTGCCTCCCAGAAATCTCCAGCAGTAATATCAGCTGACTCGCCTACACCATCCGGGCAGATTCGGCATCTCCACTGAACGGTTGGACCCAACGATGCGCCCCAAGACTCATCATAAGAAGTTGAAACTCGCTCACCACCCTCAGCAATAGCGGTGAACTCCCCGGGCCACCCGTTTCCTCTGTACCACATTGATTCCAGCGGACGATCCTTAGGAATACCCAGCTTCTCAATAAGGTTCTCCGTCGCGTCCTGCGAGGGAGTACCTGCGCAGAAGAAACTCATCATAATAGGGCTAGCAACCCCAATAGATTTCTCATATGCGCGACGAGCGGAAACCTCACAGGGTTTGCCCACCAATGCCCCCGCGCTTTCCAAAGACTCAGGATCGCTGAGAGCACTGACGGGTGCGTATCTAGAGCCAGCACTTGCGAGGGCATCCTCTTTAGACATAATGGTGACGGGCACCGTACGCCGGGGATTAGGTGCTGCCGCTACCCCTCTAACCGAGGAAACAATACCTCGCGAAATCATCCATGCGTTAAGAGCTGATAGAGTACCACCGCTACTACCCTTCGTTCGAAAGGCGTCATCGGTTGCCCAAGCCTCCCAGATTCCCACAATAGGACCAAGAGTTTCATGACGCTTAGCCTCTGGATTTTTAATAGCCCGAACGTTCATACCTGGACATGACTGTTTAAAGACTTTTACCAGGCGAGGGTCGTCTTTATCATCACCGACGAAAATGGGACGCATGAAACCATCATCTGTCATCTTCATCTCTACCGCGGAAGACATGGCTGCACATAGGCCACAGCCAGTACACATCTGATTAGCCACAACCCCAGTCACAACATTTTGAAAGGTAACCATATTTTCCCTGTAAACCTAATAACTCGCTTCAGTAGAAAGTCTAACAACTCATACCCTGGATACAAGCTACTCACCTTACGTTTGTACTGTGAGATTACAATCTCTTTAGGAGTTCAACCAGATTTAGTTATAGGTTCTTAGCGTAGACTTCTCTATGAACGATTATTTTCACTGACTAAATTGGCTTATGCCATAGTTGCTAGAGATAGAGGGTTTATGCGAGTTTTGATACTCTGGGCTAACGAAAAACACCCGAACTTGGGCGTTGCAGCCTTAGGACAGGGGCTAGAAAGTCTAGCTAAACGCACTTATGGAGAAGACACTGACGTGAGGTTTCACGGTACCGGAGCAGCCGATCTTGCATATAACGATGGTCCAGTCAATATCTCACGAGTAAAACTTCTCATCAAAGAGACACTGAATCCCAAGAGCGAGTTCTCCCAATGGATTAAAAAGTTTGATGTTGTAATCGATGCTCGAGGCGGCGACAGCTTCACTGACATCTACGGTCTCAAGCGCCAAATTAAAACTAGTGCTATCAGTTGGGTTACACCGCTCCTTGGGATACCTACAGTGCTCGGTCCTCAAACTATTGGTCCCTTCACTTCGCTTCCCAGTAAACTGGCAGGTATTCTCACCCTCAAAATGGCACGCCAGGTATATGCACGAGATAGCATTAGCTATTCATTTGCCCAGAAGCTGTTCCGTAAGGATGTTCGACAGGCAACTGACGTGGTTTTCGCCCTGCCTTATGAGAAACTGCCCAAAAAATACGATGTACTGCTCAACGTTTCTGGGTTGCTGTGGGATGAGAACCCACATGTAGATCATCTCAAGTACCGCAGGATGATTCACGAGACAATCCAGGGACTTCTTGACCAGGGGCGCTCAGTTACTCTGTTGCCTCACGTACTGGCAGATAAACCTGAACTTCGCAACGATAACGACCTTTACCCGTTGGCAGAGGTACGCGAGAGCTTCCCACAGCTAGAGATAGTAGTACCCGAAGACCTAATGGATGCGCGTGCTTGCATTGGTAGCGCAAACCTTGTGATTGCTGCTCGTATGCACGCTTGTCTCAACGCGCTGTCTATGGGAACTCCTGCCATCGCGATGGCGTACTCACGCAAATTCGCGCCCTTGCTCGACCAAATTGGGTGGAAGCATACCGTTGATCTTCGCGAAAAGTCATCATCAGCCCAAGATATTCTGTCTAAATCTCAGTACAAAAACCTGGCTGATGAGGCTTTGCGTGTAAGAGTTCAAGCAGACGAACGAATTGCCCAAGTTGTTGAGGGCTTGAAGAGTCTGGTTCAGTAGTGGCCTCGCTTGGTCACTCCGGAGCTCGTGGCGCTATTGTCGGCGTCAGTGGTCAGGTCGCTAAGCTTGGTATCAACCTGGTCTCGCTGGTAGTCTTAGCTCGGTTTCTCAGCCCCCGTGACTACGGTTTGGTTGCTATGGTCATGGCAATTATTGGCGTCGCGGAGCTCATTAAGGATATGGGCTTATCAACAGCCAGTGTGCAAGCAAAGACCCTCAGCAAACAACAACAGAGTAACCTGTGGTGGGTCAATACTGCTTTGGGTCTTCTTTGCACACTTGTTGCCGTTGCGCTAGCACCGGTTCTTAGCTGGTTGTATCAGGAACCCACAGTTATTCAGATTACCCTCGTCATGTCATCGATTTTTCTCATCTCGGGTGCCGCAACTCAGTACCGTACAGACTTGATTAGAAAACTGCAAATGGGGAGAATCGCGTCCATCGACCTTACAGCCGGAATTATCAGCTTAGCGGTAGCGTTCGTTTTAGCGGTTAATGGGGCAGGCTTCTGGGCTCTTATCTCCCAACAACTCATTTCAAATATTTTTACCCTCATTTTCTTGGGGCTATGGGCGGGCTGGTTACCCAAAAAGTACGACCGCTCAGTGAGCGTGAAGCCTTTTTTTAGCTTTGGTATTCCGGTCTTTGGCTCTAGCATACTAACGTATGCGGCTGGCAATCTTGATGCTGTTTTGGTGGGACGTTTTTTTGGTACCGGCGAGTTAGGTTTTTACAACCGAGGTATGCAGCTCATCAGGCTACCCATGAACCAAATTCGTGGGCCTCTGGGCAGTGTTGCTCTCAGCACTCTTTCAAAAGTCCAAGATGATGACGATCGATTCAGAAACCTCGTTACTAAAGCGCAGTCTGTATTCCTGTACCCTGTAACGCTCATTGGCTTTTTGATTGCGATTACCGCCGATGAGTTAATTCCTCTACTGTTGGGGGAAAAATGGCTGGCTATAATTCCCTTTGTTGTGATTTTCGCTGTGGGAGACGCCATTTCAAATCTTTCATCAGCAGGTAGCTGGATTTACCTATCCAAAGGGAAAAGTGGCGCGCTCTTCAAATACACGATCCTCTCAGCAGTCGTGCGTATAGTACTTTTCGTCATCATGCTACCGTGGGGATTACACGCAGTTGCATCCGTATACGCTATTGCACCATTATTCCTCTGGCCGCTTTCGCTTTTCATCTGTGCAAAGGCAACCGGATTCAACACTATGCCGTTGTATCTGAACTCCCTGAGGATCCTCCTAGTTGCCGCGTCCTCAGCACTTTTTGCGTGGAGTACGGTTAATCTCTTGCATCTAAACAACACCATTGCTTTGCTAGTTCTTCACACGGTAATATATGCCCTCGCATTGGGTCTTCTTACACTGATTCCCCGCGTCCGGAAAGACTACCTAGAACTTATTAATACTTTCAAGGGTATTATCAAGCGTTAGCCTGTACTAGGTATTAAATAAATGACCGGCTATTCTCACAATAAATAGTGAGAATAGCCGGTCATTAGTTTACCGATGCTTTAGTTCGCTCGCCCATCAAACAGGCTTGTCACTGAGCCTTCGTCGAAGACTTCCTTGATAGCACGTGCAATTAGGGGTGCGATGGAGAGAACGGTGAGGTTCTCGAACTTCTGGTCTTCGCGCAGGGGCAAGGTGTTAGTAACTACGACCTCGCTGGCACCGCAGTTGCCCAGACGCTCGGCAGCAGGAGCTGAAAATACCGCGTGGGTCGCAGCGATAATCACGTCTTTAGCACCGCGTTCCTTCAGCACGTTCACAGCGCCGGAGATGGTGCCTCCTGTGTCAATCATGTCGTCAATCAGAACGCAGACGCGTCCTTCAACATCGCCCACCACGGTCTTAGAAACAGCTTGGTTGGGAACGTTCACGTCACGAGTCTTGTGAACGAACGCTAGAGGTGCACCGCCCAGAAGCTCAGCCCACTGCTCGGCCACACGCACGCGACCGGTATCAGGTGACACAACGGTCACGTTATCGGTATCAACCTTCGACGCGATGTGATCAGCCAAAAGAGGAATAGCCATCAGGTGGTCGACAGGACCGTCGAAGAACCCCTGAATCTGCGCTGTATGCAAATCAACGCTCATGAGGCGGTCAGCACCAGCAGTCTTGTACAGATCAGCAATCAGACGAGCCGAGATAGGCTCGCGACCCTTGTGCTTCTTGTCCTGACGCGCGTAGGGGTAGAACGGCGAAACAACGGTGATTGAACGAGCCGACGCGCGCTTGAGCGAGTCAGTCATAAGCAGCTGTTCCATAATTGCGTCATTAATGGGCGCGGAGTGGGACTGAATGACGAAGGCATCTTTGCCTCGCGTTGACTCTTCAAAGCGAACGTAGTTCTCGCCATTAGCGAAAGTGTAAGCGGACGAAGGTAGAACTTCGTTGCCGAGTTCCGCGGCAATCTGCTCGGCGAGTTCGGGGTGGGCGCGACCCGAAAGTAGCACCATCTTTTTTTCGCCGGGATTCGTAATCTCAGTCATTACTGGTTATCGCTTTCATCTGATGAAGGTGACTGGTCCTGAGCTGCAAGAGCTGCCTCAGCGGCTTGGGTGCCAGCACGTTTTTCAATAACCCAGCGCTCAATGTTGCGCTGAGGAGCTTCATTAATTGCAAGCGCGCCTGCGGGCACGTCTTTGCGGATCACAGTACCGGCACCAGAGTAGGCACCGTCACCGATGGTCACGGGGGCAACGTACATATTGTCTGATCCCATACGCACGTTATTGCCAACCGTCGAGCGGTGCTTATTCACACCATCATAATTCACGAAAACTGAGGCTGCACCAATATTGGAGTTTTCACCAATGGTGACGTCGCCAGCGTATGAGAGGTGGGGAAGTTTAGAACCGGCACCGATTTCAGCGTTCTTGGTCTCAACAAAGGTACCGATTTTGCCCTTGGTGCCCAGCTTAGTTCCCGGACGCAGGTAGGCAAAGGGACCGACGGTGGCGTTATCAGCAATTTCAGAGTCGGTGCCCTCAGTGCGAGAAATCTTTACGTTTTCGCCAACCGTGACGTTCTTAAGGGTGGTGTCAGGACCAATAATAGAACCGGTACCAATGTGGGTGTTACCCTGCAGGTGAGTGCCGGGAAGAATGGTGACATCGTTCTCGATGGTCACGGTCACGTCAATCCAAGTGCTCTCAGGATCAACGATAGTCACGCCGCCAACCATATGCGAAACGGCAACGCGGTCGTTGAGCTTGCGTCCTAGCTGGGCAAGCTGCACGCGGTCATTAGCGCCTTCAACTTCCCAACGATCTTCAATATCAAGAGCCGAGGTGCGGAAGCCGTCTTCGCGGGCAATTGCCAGTACATCGGTAATGTACTTTTCGCCCTGAGCATTGTCGGTAGTAACGCGGGTGAGCGAATCGCGCAGAACTTTAGCATCAAAAGCGTAAATGCCCGAGTTGATCTCGGTAATCGCCAGCTGTTCCTCAGTAGCGTCTTTGGCTTCAACGATTGCAGTTACCTCGCCAGCCTCGTTGCGAACAATACGACCGTATGAACCGGGCTGGTCAATGTGAGTTGTCAAAACAGTGACCGCGTTCTTGCCCTCTTCGTGGAAAGCGATTAGCTTACGCAAAGTTTCAGTCTTCAGCAGGGGCACGTCACCGTAAGTCACAACGACGGTTCCCTCAATGTCTGAGCCCAAGGCATCCAGACCCAGTAAACCAATTTCAACGGCGCGTCCGGTACCGGGGATTTCATCCTGATCAACGATGGTAACGTCCGCATCAAAAGCAGTTACGTGCGCAGCAACCTTGTCGCGCTGGTGGCGAACTACCACAGCTAAGCTCTTAGGCTCCAGTTCGCGAGCAACAGCCACCGCGTGCTCGACCATGGAACGCCCACCAATAGGGTGCATCACCTTGGGGGTTGAAGATTTCATGCGAGTTCCAGCTCCAGCAGCTAGAACAATAACAGCGGATGGAACAGTTGCTGTGATACTCACAGATAGAACTCCTCGTTCTAAAGGGAAACTCCCCTACCCCGAAAAATATCGGAAAAAGTAAGGGGTTGAACGCTCCGCCACAAGGACTCGAACCTTGAATAACGGCTCCAAAGGCCGCTGTGTTGCCAATTACACCATGGCGGAATGTTACCGACCGATATCATCTTCTGATCGTGAACACCGAACAATCCTATCAAAGACTTCTACATTTACGGCAATCTTGAGGCGCAGTGTCTAGCAACTTTGCCCACACCTAGCAAACGGCTACCTAAGAACCTAGTACCCTTGAAGAGTGGCACATTTACTTGGCGGCGAAGCGCTGCACCTAGAATTCCCTACCCGTACTGTCTTTGAGGGCATCACCGTGGGTGTCAATAAAGGCAACCGCATCGGCATCGTTGGTCGTAACGGTGACGGTAAGTCTACCCTTCTTAAACTTTTGGGCGGACGCCTCACCCCAGATTCCGGCAAAGTAACTGTACGCGGTGGCACCCGCATTGGTTTTCTTGACCAGTCTGATATTCTCGACAACAGCCATACCGTAGGTTCTGCCATTGTGGGCGATGCCCCCGAATACGAGTGGGCTTCGAACCCGCTGATTCGTGATGTTATTTCTGGTCTGGTTTCTGACCTTGACTGGAACGCTTCCGTCGTTTCCCTCTCAGGTGGTCAGCGTCGTCGTGTAGCACTGGCGTCCCTGCTTGCCGGTGACTGGGATGTACTGATGCTTGATGAGCCAACCAACCACCTCGACGTTGAGGCAATTACCTGGTTAGCGCAGCACCTGAAAAACCGCTGGAACAAGAACGCTGGTGGTCTGCTAACGGTTACTCACGACCGCTGGTTTCTCGACGAAATTTGTACTGATACGTGGGAGGTCCACGACGGCATTGTAGAACCTTTTGAAGGCGGTTATGCTGCCTATATTCTGCAGCGCGTAGAACGCGACCGCCAGGCAGCAGCTTCAGAAGCAAAACGCCAGAACCTTATGCGCAAAGAACTTGCGTGGCTACGCCACGGTGCTCCCGCCCGCACGTCCAAACCCAAGTTCCGTATTGATGCCGCTAATGAGCTGATCTCAGACGTCCCCCCGGTGCGTAATAAGGTCGAGCTGTCACAGATGGCAGTATCTCGACTGGGCAAGGATGTTGTCGATATCGAGAACGTTGATGTTTCTTTTGAGGACCCCACCCAGCCCGGCGGCACCCGTAATGTGCTGAAGAAAGTTACCTGGCGCATTGCTCCCGGTGAACGCACCGGAATTATGGGTGTCAACGGCGCGGGTAAGTCTACTCTACTAGGTCTCGTCACGAAAGCAGTTACCCCGTCAAGCGGACGCGTCAAGCACGGCAAAACAGTTGTTGTTGCTACCTTGACTCAGCAGTTAGATGAGCTTAAGGAGGTAGAGAACGACCGCGTTTCAGACGTTATTGGACGAAAGAAAACCTCGTATGTAGCTGGTGGTAAGGAGATGACTCCCGGGCAGCTCCTTGAGCGTCTAGGGTTTACCTCTGCCCAGCTTTCCACCCCGGTGAAGGACCTCTCGGGCGGTCAGAAGCGCCGTTTGCAGCTTCTGCTGATTCTTCTGGATGAGCCCAACGTTTTGATTCTCGATGAGCCTTCCAACGATCTTGATACAGATATGTTGGCAGCTATGGAGGATTTACTCGACACTTGGCCCGGCACCCTGCTGGTTGTCTCCCACGACCGCTACCTCATGGAACGCGTTACTGACCAGCAGTACGCCCTGATTGACGGTACGTTCAGACATCTGCCCGGTGGTGTGGATCAATACCTTGAGCTTTCCTCCACTGGTTCAGCAGGACGCGACGCCGGAGTTATTGGCTCAGCATCCCCCCTTGAGAAGTCAGTCAACAGCTCTGATGAGCCTAAAGCATCCGGTGCGGAGGTACGTGCCGCCCAAAAAGAAATCAACCAGATTGACCGCAAACTGACTAAGCTGGCTAATGAGAAAGAAAAGCTGCATCTGAAAATGGCTGAACATGACCAGTCGGACTACGCCGGTCTCGCTGAGCTCAGTTCTTCTATCCAAGCAATCGACAATCAGGTCGAAGAACTGGAAATGCGATGGATGGAACTCTCGGAGATTATCTAAAGCAATGTGCTATCAATAATGAATAATTACCGACCTCGTTCTCTATAGCACTTTGGTGGGCATACACTGTCAGTGTATGCCCACCATTTTTATCGTGATACTAAGGTTACAGGCTGTGCTGAGTCTAGGCTTTTGAGGCATCCAGGGTAAGAGCCATCGTATAGCTATGAGGATTCTGGTTTTTCCCTGCACATTTATTCGTACGAGCATCACCTGTGATAACCGCTAACGTCGGGCCTGAGCCCGACACGAAGGCATGTGCGCCCGCTCCCTGCTGTTGGTTCAGGACGTCCGCTAAGGCAGGTTGTAAGGTAACCGCCGGTGCCTGCAAATCGTTGCGGATATGTGAAGTGGTAGCCTCTAAATCCCTGCTAGGTGAAGGATCTATGAGCGCATAAATAAGAGCCTGAGGAACTTCCAACTCACCCGGCGCTGGGTACCTGCCCTCAGCGCGTCCTGCGTCCAATTCAGCGAAAACCGCTGGTGTAGATAATCCTTGAGTGCTCAGAATCATCGTCAGGTGCAGGGGCTGCGTATCTGCTGGAACATCAAGAGGCGTCAGCTCCGTTCCTGTGCCATAGCCGATAGCGAGCCCACCCATCAGACAAAACGGCACGTCAGCACCCAGCTCAGCGCCCAAGTCACGTAGCTCATCGTCAGTAAGAGCCTTAGACGCCCAGCCCGCCTCAACAACACAACGATTAGTAGCTTTCAGGGCAGCGGCGGCATCCGCAGACCCACCAGCCATGCCACCAGCTACCGGCACGTTCTTGACGATATGGATGCTAAGCCCTTTCTCCCCGAGTTCAATGCCCTGAGCATCGAGAACAGCTTGCACAGCTTTCACCGCAAGGTTTCTAGCATCAAGGGGAATAGACGAGCGGTCAAAATCCCCTGCACGTTCCATCTGGGCTAGAACAGATTCCTCGGGAATCTCCACGCTCACACTAAAACCTGGCTCATCGCTGACAGCAACCGTTACCTCTTCATAGAGGGAGACAGCTGCATACAACGAAGCGACAGGATGATAACCGTTAGGCTGAACATCCCCCACCGCGAAGTAGAGATTTACCTTGCCAGGGGCACACGCCGTTGCTGAGGCAGCACTCATGCCTGCTCCATAAAGTGATCCCGGTATGCTTCAGCGATTTTTATAAATCCGAAAATATCGAGCTTCTCACCGCGAAGCGACGAGTCAATACCGGCAGCATCTAAAACCTCACCAGCGCGAGCAGAGCTACCTGCCCACGGACCAAGGGCAGCGCGAAGGGTTTTGCGACGCTGAGCAAAAGCTGCATCGATAATATCGAAGACCAGCTGGCGCGAAACATCAGACAGAAGTTCAGGACGGCGTTTGAAAGCCACAAGACCCGACTTGATCTTGGGTGCGGGCCAAAAAACGTTAGTGCCGATAACACCGGCCTTAGAAACCTCGCAGAACCAGTTAGCTTTCACGCTAGGAACACCGTAAATCTTTGAACCCGGCTGAGCAGCAAGACGGTCAGCAACCTCGTCCTGAACCATCACCAGGGCGTGCTCAATGCTTGGGAACTGCCCCAGTAAGTGAATCAACACCGGTACCGCGACGTTATAGGGCAGATTAGCAACCAAAGCGGTGGGGATCTTGGGTAGCTCCATCACCTTCATAGCGTCGTTAAGCACCACATCAATCCGCTCCTCAGCACCGGGGCGGAACTTAGCAACCGTTAGCGGCAGTTGCTCAGCCAGCGGAGGATCAATCTCAACCGCAACCATGTCGTGAGCAGCGTCCAAAATACCCAGGGTAAGAGAGCCAAGGCCAGGACCCACCTCTAACACCGTCTCATCCGGGTCAATGCGCGCCGCTGCAATAATGCGGCGAATAGTATTGGGGTCAATAACGAAGTTCTGCCCCAGGGTTTTAGTCGGTCGAATGCCCAGCACAGCGGCGAGTTCGCGAATTTCTTGCGGGCCGAGAAGTTGATTTTCCATTGCCTTCTATTCTAGACAGGTTTTTAAACTCGCACCGCCGCATTCGTCTACCTCAAGCTATATGTGCGCCATATACGTAGACTAAGCTACCTCTCAAAGAAGCCCAACCACGGCAATAGTACGTCCAAGCCGTCCTCGACTTCTTCCACAGCAGTGCGAGCCGCTTGCACACCCAACCGATAGGGATCAGCAATATCATCGCTACTACGCACCGGAATATCCATCTGTTGCAGGTAAGAGATAGCCTCAACTCTGCGTCCTGCTTCTGCCCTGACGCGCTGAATTTGTTTCAGCAAAACTACCCGGTGATGCAGGTGCGGCCACTCACGAATAATCCACTTACGGTGGCTATGATCCATAGCAACAATAAGAGCGGCGCTCTCGGCAATCTCACGGGTGAGCTGCTTAGCCTTATATCCTGAAATATCAATACCACGATCAAGCAACTCATGGTCAATGTCAGGTGCAACACCCGAGCCGACCACCGCACCAATACCTGCGCTATCGAAAACCCAGCCCTCGTTCCAGCTACGGTGCTGAGAAATAAGCTGAGCAGAGGCACTCCGCGCGATATTTCCGGTACACACATACAAGATAGTGTTCAGCTCATCTGCAGGAGGCCAACCCGCCGCAGCCGGTGATTCCCTGCGCTTTAACAGGGCAGAAACGTTAAATCTAGACACAGGTTCATGTACTTTCTCTTCGTGTGGGAACTCCCAACTTACTTACGTTAGCAAATAAACCCACGAGGAACCTGCCCTGTGCCACCCCAACGTTCAGTGACATTTTACTGCCAGGTGCCGTATACAGCCTGCGTATTCTCATGAATCTTCGCGCACAGTGCAGCAAGGTCATCACCGCGATGCTGCGCCATAAACCGCACGGTGTAGTTCACCATGTACGACGCGTTAGGACGCCCACGGTAAGGATGCGGCGTCAAGAAAGGAGCGTCGGTCTCAGCCAAAATCAAATCTTCGCGGGCAATCTTTAAAGATTCCTGAATGCCGTGGGAGTTCTTAAAGGTGACGGTGCCCGCGAAACTCATGTACCAGCCGTTATCGTTACACCTCTCAGCTAACGAGGCATCCCCTGAATAGCAGTGGAAAACGACCTTCTCAGGTGCACCTTCGTCCAGCAAAATACGAACCACATCGTCGTGGGCATCGCGGTCGTGGATTTGTAAGGCTTTGCCGTACTTTTTAGCGATGCGAATATGCTCACGGAAGCTGCGTTCTTGGGCATCAATGCCGTCAGCGCGTGTTCTAAAGAAGTCTAGACCTGTCTCCCCCACCGCGCGGACGCGAGGGTGGGCAGCGAGCGCATCGATTGCGGCAAGGGCTTTTTCGAGCTGCCCGGTGGCTTCTAGTTTCGGGGCTTCATTAGGGTGCAGAGCAACAGCTGCTAGGACGCGTGGTTCTGAGGAGGCGACCTTGACGGCATATATGCTAGAAGGCACATCGCACCCCACCTGCACTACCGATTCGATTCCGAGCGCGGCGCCTGTGTCGAGGGCGTCTTTAACGGAGATCGCCACCTCGCCGTCGAGTAGGTCCATGTGCGTGTGGTTATCGATGATGGGGTGAGGTAGAGGTTCCGGTGCAGGTGGAAAGACCAGGTTACGCTTTCGCCCACCGTCGCCGTCAGTGGAACGGCGGCGGGTGCCCTCACCGCTTTCTTCGTCGGTCACGTTGTAGTGTTCAGCCTCATAAGCCGGTGGTGTAGCCCCTTCTTCGGGAGTTACTGGTTCTGTAAAAATGCTACTGTGGATTTCCCGGTCGCTGGGCAGAGCAAGGTCAAAGGTTGCAGCCAGTTGTTCTAACTGTTCTTCGGTGTAGCATGGGTTTTCGGGGGTACACATCTGTTTGTTCCTCAGTTTTCGTGGGGTGTTTTGCTGTTACCGTGCAGCCAGGGTCGCTTCGTATAAATCACGTTTGCTCGCACCGGTTTCTGCGGCAATTTGAGCGGTGGCAGCTTTTAACCGCATTCCTTCGTTGACGAGGGCGAGGACGCGCTCGGTCAGATCCGCGGCGTCCTGCACCTTGGGTTCTGGTGCGCCTTCTATGACCAGGGCAATCTCGCCGCGGATGCGTTCGCTGTCATCTGCCCAGGCTACGAGTTCAGCGAGGGTGCCTCGGATGATTTCTTCGTGCAGTTTTGTGAGCTCCCGGCAAATGACCGCACGGCGCTGTAGCCCGAAAGTGTCAGCGAAGTCTTTGAGGGTCGCGGAGAGGCGGTGCGGGGATTCGTAAAAGACCATGGTTCGCTCTTCCCTCGCTAGAGACGCCAAACGGCGGGTACGGTCTGATCCCTTGCGTGCGAGAAAGCCTTCGAAGGTAAAGCGTCCGGTCGGCAAACCTGAGACCGCGAGCGCGCTGAGTACCGCAGATGGGCCAGGTGCTACGGTTACCGGCAAACCGGCGTCGGCTACAGCTTGTGCGGCGGCGTACCCTGGGTCTGAGACTGTGGGCATGCCGGCATCTGAGAGGAGCAGCACGGTTTGACCGTCTTGGATCGCTTCAACGATTTGAGTGCTACGACCGGCTTCGTTGTGGTCGTGGTTGACGATGGTGCGTCCGGTGATTTTTACACCCAGACCGCTGGCGAGTTTACGCAGAGTTCGGGTATCTTCGACGGCGATAATATCGGCTGAGGCAAGGTATTCTTTGAGGCGGGTAGTGGCATCGCCGAGGTTTCCGATGGGGGTTCCGCCCAGTATAAGCACGCCGTCAGTGCGTACAGGGGCGCTCGCGAGTTCCTCGTCTACCAAGGGGGCAGCAGAATCAAGAGGGGTGCGGGGGTCATTGATATCGTTGGTGTGCATGGCTGCTCTCATACGGGGTAGATTTGCGCTGTTCTTCTCATCGATTCTAACGGCTTGATACCATGAGCAGGTGATAGATACTGCCCGTACTGCGCCCCTACCGCGCGTTTTGACCGTCAAACATGCTTTTACTGAGCTCACGTTGCGCGCCCGTTTAGGCGTTGCAGAGGTAACGATGCCGCGTTATGGGTGGTTAGCCCCGACGCTGGTGGTTGTGTTGGCTGCGGTGCTGCGGTTGTGGAATTTGGGGCTTCCTCACGCGATTGTTTTTGATGAGACCTATTACGCTAAAGATGCCTATTCGCTGTTGCATTTTGGCAACGAGCGGTCATGGGCTGATGAGCCCAATGATGCCTTTTTAGCAGGGGATGCCGCCAGTGTGGTGGGCACTGATCCGGCGTATGTGGTACACCCACCGGTGGGCAAGTGGATGATTGCCGCGGGCATGGCTGTCTTTGGTGATGATAACCCTGTGGGGTGGCGTGTGGCAGCAGCGCTGGTGGGCATTCTTTCAGTGGCTCTTGTTGCAGTGGCTGGGTGGATGCTTTTTCGTTCGCTGACTGTTGCCACAATTGCGGCTTTTTTGTTGGCGATTGACGGTCACCATCTGGTGCAGTCTCGCTTTGCGCTACTTGATATTTTCTTGATGTTTTGGCTGTTGGCTACCTTCGTGTGTTTATTGGCTGATAGGACGCGGTCGCGGCGGTTATTAGCCCGTAGGGTAGCTGAGCATGCTGCAGCTCATGGAGGTCTGCCGCATGATTCGTTCATGCGCTACGGACCGATGGTAGGGGTACGCTGGTGGCGTCTAGCTGCCGGTTTCACTGCGGGTATGGCAGTGGGCGTGAAGTGGAATGCCCTGTTTTTTATTGCTGTTTTTGGCGTCATGACGGTGCTCTGGGATCTCAATGCCCGCCGTATTGTGGGTGTGCGCCGCTGGTTAGTTGCCGGTGTGTTCAAAGATGGCGTTCTGGCTTTTACCTACATGATCGTACTGGGTGCTGGCTGGTACTTACTAACCTGGGGCGGCTGGTTCGCGTCAGATGATGGTTACAACAGACGTTGGGCGGCGGAGCACCCCGGCGAAGGTGTGCAGTGGCTACCGGCGGCATTGCGTTCTTTGTGGGAATACCACCGGAGTGCCTACGAATTTCACCAGGGTTTGGATTCCGATCACACCTACGAATCTCCTGCGTGGAAATGGCTGATTCTTGCACGCCCCACCTCTTACTATTATGAATCTCTTACTCAGGGTGTTGATGGTTGTGCCGTTGAGAAGTGTTCTGCCGCAGTGCTGAATATAGGTAACCCGCTGATTTGGTGGTCGTTTATTGCAGCCATCCTTGTTGCTTTAGTAGTGGTTTTGATTCGTAGAGACTGGCGTTTTATTGCCCTCTTAGCAGTATTTTTGGTGGGTTATCTTCCCTGGTTTATGTACCCGGAACGCACCATGTTCTTCTTCTATGCTCTTTCTTTTGAGCCGTATCTGGTGCTACTTCTGGCAGGGGTGCTGGGGCTTGTGCTAGGACGCAGCACCTCTAGCGTGCGTAGACGCCGCATCGGCGTGGTGCTCGTCGGTGCTTACCTGGTCTTTGCTACCCTCTTGACCCTCTACTTCCTGCCCATTTGGAGTGCCCAGGTTATTCCCTACGAGCACTGGCGCTGGCGCATGTGGTTTGATTCGTGGATCTAATTTAAGCTTTCTTCCTCCTACTAAAAATGCTCCCGCTTGTGTCATAGCTGACCAAGCAGGAGCATTTTTTAGAAAGCACTTACAGCACTGAGGACGAAAGTTTACGACGCAGCTCTAGACGGTCCGCAGCAACTTTTTCTTCGCGAGCTTTGCGTAGTTTGGTGGGCCAGGTGAGCATCATAATTAGCAGCGTAATAGCCAGGGTAATCAGCGCAACTGCGATACCCGCGTCCACCCAAAACTGCGGCGGGTAGAGACGAATCAGAGTATCGGATGCGTGAAACTGCCAGTTGCCCTGCGGAAAGAAAACGTGGTGAAAGTTTTCAAAGAAACGTTCCCAACCCACAAAAGCTAAAGTACCCAGCGCCGCCATGAGTGCAAGGGTTGCCCAGCTGCCAGCAAAGAGACTGCGACGCACAGCTCCAGCGGCACGCTCTTTGAGGGTGCGGGAGCTCATCCACGCCACAAGCCCAAGAATCATTGCAAGCGTCATTGTTATAAGCATGACGACCTTTACATCTGTCATATGCTCAACTTCAGAGGGCAAGAACCAGGTGACGTTTTTTTCGTTGCGTAGAGCGCCCAGGTAGCTCGCCGGGGCGAAGTTCAAGATGTAGTCCAGTCCGTAGGAACCCAACCGCATACGTTCTTCAGTGTTCATACCGTAGGTATCGGCAGGAAATCCCGGTCGATGGTATGCAAACCACAAGAAGGCGCTGCTGGCGACCACGCGCACCGCAAGAGCTAGGGTCAGCACGGGTACTGCCATCCCCATCAGAAACTGGCGCAACTTCAACCATCGGGGGCGGTCTTCAACAGCCAGTTCTCGGGCGGACGCGCGTTCTTCAGCTTCCGTTGCAGCCACAGCGGCAACCGGCGCAGACTGCTCGGTCTCATCAGCCGCAGAGTTCAGGGTGGGCGCAGAACCCTCACCGGCTACAGCTACCGACTCGTCGAGGAGTTCTCGTACCTCAGGTAGAGGCATAGAATCTACCGGTGTCTCGGATACCCCGGTAACAGGCGCGTTCCGCGTCGCGGGGGATCCCATAGAAATAGCAGTAGGCTCCGAGCTGTCAAGCCCAGATTCCACTCTGCGGGCACGAAGCAGACGGTCTGCTGTTGCTCGCTGGGCAACAGCCTCGTCGTTATCATCAATCGCCGGTGTTAGATCATCCCAGTCACGCTCGGCACCCGCTAAGGGTTCCAGCGGTTCTTTCTCAGCCATGAAAGCCTTTCTGTGGTCTCTATACAAAGAAAAAATCCTCTCACACTCTACCGCACCGCCTTCTGAGTCAGCGGTGAGGGAGTAGGTGAGAGGATTATCTTAAAGTTGTCGCGCGAAGGCTTCGGATGTTACCAGTTACCCCTGTAGTTCTCATCAGCGTATGAATCAAAGGGAATGTTCCAGTCGCCGTAGCCGTTATCAGGATCAGCCATGAGGTAACCGGTATTCACGGTTTCAACAACATCGCCCACATCAAAGGTATCGAAGAAGAACTTAGCATCGGCAGGCAGCATACCAATGCAACCGTGTGAGACATTGTAGTAACCCACGGAGCCCCATGCGCTCGGTAGCGCCTGGTGTACAAAAACACCCGAGTCTGTCAGACGTGAAGTCCAGGACGCAGTAAAGGGCTCATACCAGTGCGCATTGCTACGATCCAAGCCTAAGGTGGTGGGATCAAACTTGTAGGTGGGTGCCTGTTCCTGAATAACAAGCTGACCAACAACAGAGGGCCACTCTGCGTTGCCCAAAGTAATAGGAGCGGTATGCACTAACTCATCGTTCACGTACATCTTCATGGTCTTAGTGTTGTTATCAGCCAGCGCATAACGCTTCTCGCTGGTTTTAAAGTTCACCGCCGTATTGGAATTACCAATCATGCCGTTGCCCAAGTCAACGCCCAAAATATTAACCTTTACGGCAACATCGGTGTTAGCAGGCAGGTAGTCCTTAGTGCGAACGCGAGCCATGTAATCCGAGTACCAGCGCACACGAGGCTCAGTAACACCGTTGCCGGTGACCTCAATGAGCTTCTCCACCGCGTCCTTATTAATCACAGGTTCAGAGAAGTTAATCTGAATAATCTGACCAACACCGTAGACGGCTCCCTCTTTGAGGTTCGTCATAGCATTAGCCTCGTTAACAGCTGAGACCGTAGTGAAGACGCTAGAGCCCTTACCTTTGCCGCCCTCAGCATCTTCTGCCTCCCACTTCAAGGTGTACTCGGTATCAAAAGCCAAGTCCTCAGTAGAAGTCCAGGTGGTCTTATCTTCGCTTAACTCACCGGCAATATTTGCTTTACCAGCCATCAACTTAACCGAGGTAAAAGTAGCATCAGTGGCAGTAGCGACCACGGGGTTAACCGCTAGCACCGGGTTGAACTCCACCGCGTCTTTTTCGGGGGTAACAGCAACACTACCGACGAACTTCTGAGTGGGCGAAGCTGAGGGAGTAGACGAAGCGGCCGCAGAGGCTGAGGCGCTAGAACCGGTACTCTCGGATTCAGCAGTGGAACAAGCAGCAAGCCCAAAAACAGAAGCTGCACCAACAGCGGTAAAGCTCAGAGCTTGGCGTCGTGAAGTTACGCTATCGCGAGGGAAAAAAGCCACGTAGATGAGTCCTTTACGATTTGGCTAAAAATAACATTCTTTCAAGACTATCAGCAAACGGAGCAATAAAAAATGCGTATCCGTGTGAGATACGCATTTCATCTTCAAGGATAATTTTGATATTTCAAAAGTTTATGAACGAAGCTTAAGATACCTGCCCTTTAGACGCTGCGAAGCGGTGGGTAGTTACCATCGTTCTGCGCAACGGGTGCGGAAGCGTCCGAGCCTGACATCGGCAATCGAACAACCTGCCAGCCTTGGGGCGCGGTCAAACGGTCAGCATGAAACTCGCACAGATCGTAGGCGTGGGGTTCGCGATGGGTAGAAAGTACACCGATCACCGCAGTTGAGTCTGCGTAGGCGTAGGTGAGGGTGAAAATAGCTTCGCGAGTACAGGTCTGACGCGAGCAGAGACGTTGCTGAACCATAAAAACGGTCTTCTTTCTTTAGATATTCTGCTTGCGAAGGCGACGACGTTCACGCTCTGACAAACCGCCCCAAATACCGAAACGCTCATCATTTTCCATGGCGTAATCCAAGCATGCCTGACGTACAGGGCATTCGCTACATACGCGCTTAGCATCGCGAGTTGAGCCACCCTTTTCAGGGAAAAAAGCCTCGGGATCGGTCTGAGCACAGAGAGCATCTGCCTGCCATGCCAGCTCACCATCATCACCGTCGGTACTGTACAGACCGGCAGCCGCCTCCCACAAAGACAGCGCATCGGGATCGTTGGAGAAGAGATCTACGTTTTTAGCAACGGGTGCTTTTTGCTGTTTCTGGGCAGCTTCACGTGCCTCAGCCGCAGCAAGAAAATCATTAGCCTGCAAATCAAGGTACTGAGTGTAACGCTGGCTTGCACCAGAATACCCTGGGTCACTCCCGTAGTGAGTCAACGAACCCATAGTTCTTAATAGTCCCTTCGTATTCTCGTGACATTTGCTTCCGGCTCCACTCGTTGTGGAGCAGACAAAGTGATGCCACTGATGACGACGCGTGTGGGTGTCCTAGCCTGCCAACCACTGTTTAACAGTCAGCGGGGCAGATTAGCCACATCATCATTACACGTGTGTAGTACGCGATTCGTCAAACTGAGTCAGTAAATTAACGGGTGTTGAAACAACCATATTCACATTGTCATGAGTTTTTATGATATAAGGCAAAGCGCTCATTTGCATAATAAAGGTGACCTACCCCTCCTTTATGTGGTGTGTTGGGAGGTCATGAGCTTCAATGCTTTTGCTCACCCTCCTTTTAGTTTTGTAAGTTGGTTTCATGTCTCAGCTATCTTTCGCACATTTTATGGACTCCCTTAAAATCCGCCAGACGCCAGCCCTCATCTGGTACGGCGCCCCCGGTGAGCGCATTGAGCTTTCCGGCAGGGTGCTCGATAACTGGGTATCCAAGTCTGCTAATTTTTTGTACGAAGAGTGCGATATTGAGGTCGGCGATACTATCAGTCTGCCTGCGGCTGCCCATTGGCGCAGTGTTGCCCTTTCCTTAGCCGCTTTGCGGGTGGGCGCTGTGGCGAGCGTCCGCACAGGCAATGATGAGGCGCAAGATGAACCCTACCAAGTGGCGGCAGGTTTCTCGCCCGAAGATTTCAGCTCGGTAGATGCGAACGTCTATGCCTTGGTTGAAGTAGCAGCCTTGGGCATGCGCTATATGGGCGAGATTCCCACCGACCGCGAGTACGTGGACTACACCAGTGAAGTGCGCGCCTATGCTGATCTTTACATGGGGTTCAACCAGCCAACCCCCGATACTCCCGCCTTGAGCGACAGTACCCACCGCCAACTGATGACGCGCGTCATTGACCTTAGTCAACAGATTAAAGAGCAGGTGCCAGAGGGGGTTCAAGCGCTAGAGGTCACTGGGTCACCGGCGCTAGCGGTCGCTGAAATTCTAGCCGTGATGCACGCTGGTTACGCGGTTATTATCCTCGATGACCGGTTTGATTTCACAGCAGGCGACCGCCACCTAAAAATTTACGCAGACGAACGCGCCCAGATACTGCAGCATTCATAAAACGCTCAGCACCCCTACCCACTGAACAACGGCTTTTAGAAAGACCGATAAGCAGGTAGCCTAGAGACTGTGACTTACCCTGTAACTGGACCTAAAATTGGCGTCGTTGGTGGCGGACAGCTTGCCCGCATGATGGCACCCGCCGCCACCGAGCTCGGCTTCAATCTACGCGTACTCGCTGAGACCCCCGACGTGTGTGCTGTGCCCGCAGTGAAAAATACTCCCGTAGGCGACTACAAAGATTTCGAGGCTCTGCGCGAGTTCGCCCGCGATGTTGATGTATTGACCTTTGATCACGAACATGTACCCGGTGACTTTCTGCGCGCTCTCATCGCAGAAGGCGTCAACGTGCAACCCCGCCCCGATGCTCTGATCTATGCGCAGGACAAAATCGAGATGCGCAAGGCAATTGATAAGCTGGGGCTTCCCAACCCCGTGTGGGCTGAGGTCACCACCCTTGATGCGCTTCTTGAATTTGGTGATACCACCGGCTGGCCCGTAGTGCTCAAAACTCCGCGCGGTGGCTACGACGGCAAAGGCGTCATGGTTCTCGATACCCGTGATGAAGCGCTGAACGCTGAAGTTGAAGCGTGGTTCAATGCGCTTGCAGATCGCGCTGATTTTTCTTCTCTGCTGGTTGAGCAAAAAGTACCTTTCACCCGTGAGCTTTCCGCCCTCGTTGCCCGCAGAGACTCAGGTGAAGTGCGCGCATGGCCCCTTGCTGAGTCTATTCAGGTGAACTCAGTCTGCGATGAAGTCATCGCCCCTGCACCCGACCTCTCCCAGAGCGTCGCTCAGGCAGCTGCCGACGCCGTTACCCTCATTGCCTCAGAACTTGGCGTCACCGGTGTGATGGCTGCTGAGCTTTTTGAAGTACCCGGTACCGAGCACGGCTTCTTAGTTAATGAACTTGCTATGCGCCCGCACAACTCCGGTCACTGGACCCAAGACGGCTCCGTCACCAGCCAGTTCGAGCAGCATCTACGCGCAGTTCTTAACCTGCCACTAGGTGACACCTCGGTCAAGGGCGAGGTTGCGCTTATGAAGAACTTCCTCGGCGGTAATAATAAAGACCTCTTTGGAGTTTTGGGCAAGGTTCTCTCCACGGACGCGCGCGCCAAAGTTCACCTCTACGGCAAGGGAGTACGCGCCGGCCGCAAAATCGGGCACATCAACATGACCGGCGCCGCAGCCGAACTCAACCAGATGCGCTCATCAGCCGCGTCCTGCGCCGTACTTTTCACTGACGGCGCTGCCTAAACTTTCTACCAAGATTACTAGCAAGAAGGAGAACACCGTGAGCTCCCCCTTTGAATCAACCCAACCCATCGTTGGAATCGTCATGGGCTCAGACTCAGACTGGCACGTCATGGAAGCCGCCGCCCAGGTTCTTGAAGAATTCGGCATCGCTTACGAAGCAGACGTTATCTCAGCCCACCGCATGCCCGAAGATATGGTCGCCTACGGTCGTAAAGCACACGAGCGCGGCATTCGCGTCATTATTGCTGGTGCCGGTGGTGCAGCCCACCTGCCAGGCATGCTCGCCTCGCTCACTCCCCTGCCTGTCATTGGTGTGCCCGTCAAGCTCAAGAGCCTAGACGGCATGGATTCTTTGCTCTCCATCGTGCAGATGCCCGCCGGTGTTCCCGTTGCCACTGTTTCTATTGATGGGGCACGTAACGCTGGTTTGCTCGCACTACGCATACTGGGAGCAGGAGCTGATGACTTCGCCCAGCAGGTACGCAGCGACCTCATTGACTTCGCGGCATCACTACGTCAAACCGCGATGGACAAAGGCGCAGCACTACGTTCCAAAGTCGGCGAGCGCCGCGAAGACCTCGAAGAAGATAATTCGCACATCACCACTATCGCTGATGCGGCGCACTCAGCTCGTCAGCCCCACACTGATATTCCCTCCGATGATGACTACCGAGAGCCCTACGCACCCTAAGCCCAGCACAGGGTAACAACGGAGAGTTTTCAGTTTTCTTCGCTACGGTGGTATCACTGCTTGTTCTATGGGTAGGCACAGATGCTGCCGTAGGAATTTTAAAGACTTTGGGTAGAAGGTAAGGTAAAGGATTAGGTGATGGCAGCTAGAGAGAGAAACTCCGCAGGTCGTCAGCAACCGCGACGGGGCTCTATTAGCGCAGTCCGGGTGAAGGGAGATAAGCTTTCGCGTCCGCAGTACACCGACCCTCTCCACCACCCTGAGTATGCCTCTGATCAGTTGCGGGTACGTCGTGCGTGGATTTTCGTTCTCCTCACACTCCTCGTACCGGGTTCTGTACAGCTCATTGCAGGTAACAAGCGTTTAGGTCGCAGGGCATTGACCGTGACCCTTACGGTATGGGTGCTCATAGCTCTAGGAATTTTCTTAGGGGTTACTGCTCGAACCGCTATCTTTTCAGCTCTTACCAGCCAGAGTTTCTTGTTTATTTTGGTGGGTATTTTATCTCTTTTGGCAGCAGGCTGGATTTATCTCTTTTTTGATACGTTGCGCGTTATTCGCCTCAAGACTTTACCTGCCCGCGCTCGCGTTCCGGTGGTGTTAGGTCTGGTTGCTCTGACAGCTATTACCGGTGGTGGGCTTGCCTACAGCGCCTATATTGCTTCGGTAGGACGCAACGCCCTGGGAAATATTTTTGCCGGTTCTGGAACGCTCACCCAACATGAGGGTAGGTATAACATCCTTCTCATGGGCGGGGACGCCGGTGCGGACCGCGTCGGGCGCCGCCCCGATTCTATGACGGTGGTGAGCATTGACGGCGCTACCGGTCAAGCTGTGACGATTTCGGTTCCGCGCAACTTACAAAATGCTCCTTTCTCGCAGGATTCTCCCCTGTGGCAGGTATACCCTGAGGGCTTCAACTGCGGTGATAAGTGCATCTTGAACGCCCTCTATACCGATGTGAGCGCTAATCACCCGAGTCTTTATCCTGAGGCAAAAGATCCGGGGGCAGAAGCTATGATGGATGCGGTCTCTGGGATTTTGGGCATTGAGGTTGAGAACTACGTGCTAGTTGATATGCAGGGTTTCTCAACCATGATTGATGCCCTCGGTGGTATTACCATCGATGTGGGTGGCTATGTTCCTATCGGGGGCGGTACCCACGCTGTGACCGGTGAGCCTAACCCCATTGAGGGTTACATTGAGCCGGGTATTCAGCATCTCGATGGGTTTCATGCCCTGTGGTATGCTCGCTCCCGTGAGGGTGCCTCTGACTATGATCGTGAAGCGCGCCAGCGCTGTGTGCAGGCTGCCATGCTCAAGCAGTTAGAACCGGCAAATGTGCTCACTAAGTTTGCCGATATCGCTGCAGCGGGTGAGCAGATTATTGAGACTAATCTTCCCGAATCAGGTCTGAGCGAGCTGGGTGATATCGCCCTGAAATCTCGTCAGTACGATCTTATTCAGTTCGCTATCGCCCCGCCCTATTTTGACCCGATGTTCCCGACCTACCCTGATTTTGATGAGGTACACAGCCGGGTGGATCAGGTGCTAGTGGACTCAGCTGAGGGTAAAAGCCCTCAGCCGATGGCGCAGGGAGTTGGGTCTGTGGCGCATCAGGTGGTTTTTGAGCAGGCAGATGGCACGGTAGTTCCTCTCATGACAGCGTCAGAGCTTACCCCCAACGGAACCTGTTCGGTGCCCTAACCATCGTTATAAGAACTCAGTCGCTGTGCCCAACACCGCGTCTGCACACCCTGCCCCTACCTTAGACCTGGTACGGGGCAACCGGTACACTGGAGCGCATGAGTAATATTCTGCAGACAGATGTATGGGCACGTTTCCAAGAGTCTAACGGTCACAAGGTTTTCAAAAAGTCGGGTTACGGCTGGTGCTATATTGCCACTCTTGAGGGCGGAACCATCGGACGCTACCTGTACGTACCCTACGGGCCTGTTGCAGATACTCCCGCAGCGTTCGATGCCGCCATGGCTGATTTGATGCAGGTAGCTCGCGATAATAAGTGCCTTTTTGTGCGCGTAGAGCCCATTGAAGAGGGCATTTTTGCCGGTGGTAACCACCAGGATTTCCTGGTTCAGCGTGGCTTCAAGAAGTCACCGCGTCAGGTGCAGCCAGCTCACACTCAGATTATTGATCTCACTCAAGATGAAGATGCCATCTTGAAAGATATGAAGTCAACCAACCGTAATCTGCACCGCAATATCCATAAAAAAGGTGTTACTTTTGAGACTTCACAGAACCCATCTGATCTCGATATTCTGTTGAAGTTCTTGGACGAAACCGCCGGACGCACCGGTTTCAATCGCCAGCGCGATGAGTACCTGCGCCAGGTAGCGCGCGTCCTCATGCCGGCAGATGCAGCGACTCTTTATATTGCCAAGGTCGAAGGCCAACCAATTGGCGCTGCTTTTGTATATGACTCGGACGATACCCGCACCTACGCACACGCGGCAGCGTCCTTCGAGCACCGTAAGTTATCGGCGGGTATTCCCCTGGTCACCAACTTGATTATGGACGCGAAAGCTAAGGGTCTGACCAAGGTTGATCTCTTCGGCATTGCCCCCAACGATGACCCCAACCACGAATGGGCGGGCTTCACCAAGTTCAAAAAGTCATTCGGCGGCGAGTCTGTGGAATACGCCGGCACCTGGGACAAGCCTGTCAGCGCTCCGGGTTACACCGCCTATAGCGCTATCTATGCAACCAAGGCAAAAGCCCCCACAATCAAAGAAAAAGCGCTCCAGCTCAAAGGCAAAGCGCTTAATGGCATCAGCAAAGTAAAAGCGAAACTGAACAAGTAAGATTTTTATAGAAGAGAGGTCGGTGCCATTCTTTGAGTGGCTCCGACCTCTCGCTATTGGAACTTCCTTTTAGGAATAAAAAGCGTTCTAAGAATCTAAGAGAAAACCTAATACTCCGCTCATGAGCACTATGACAACTAGAACGATGACTGCGCCCAGTATTACTACCAAGCGGAATGTTTTAGTGCGGTCAGCGGTGTTCATGAGCTACTGCCAGATTCCTACTTTTTGGGCATATGCTTTTCGAGGATTTTTTCCCAGCGTGCCAGGTTGTGCTCTGCTTCGATGGTACGAATAGTGCCTGATTTGGAGCGCATAATCATCGACTGGGTGGTAACCGTGTTGCGACCGTAGCGCACACCGCGCAGCAACTTACCACCGGTAATACCAGTAGCAGCAAAGTAGCAATCATCTGAAGTCACCAGTTCATCGGTGGTGAGCACAGCATCAAGATCATGACCGGCAGCCAATGCCTTTTCGCGTTCGGTATCGTCGGTGGGTGCCAGGCGTCCTTGAATAATGCCACCGGTTGCCTTAATCGCGCAGGCAGCAACAATACCCTCGGGGGTGCCACCGGTACCCATCATTACATCAATACCTGAACCTTCACGGCAGGTAGCAATCGCACCAGCAACATCACCGTCAAGGATCATGCGGGTACGGGCACCAGTTGCTCGAATCTGCTCAATAATGTCAGTGTGGCGGGGGCGGTCAAGAATACAGACGGTAAGCTGGTTGATTTTCTTACCCTTGGCTTTGGCAACCAGATGCAGGTTCTGTTTGACCGGCAAACGCAAGTCAACCAGGTCAGCCGCTTCAGGACCGGTCACGAGCTTTTCCATGTAGAACACGGCCGAAGGATCGAACATGGAGCCGCCCTCAGCCACAGCAATCACAGACAGGGCATTATCCATGCCCAACGCGGTCAAGCGGGTACCGTCAATGGGATCAACCGCCACATCCATCTTCGGTCCGGTGCCATCGCCCACAGTTTCGCCGTTGTAGAGCATGGGCGCTTCGTCTTTTTCGCCCTCACCAATCACAACAGTTCCGTTAAAATTAACGTTTGAGAGACGGTAACGCATCGCGTCCACCGCTGCCCCGTCGGCGAGGTTCTTCTCACCGGCACCCACCCAGGGCGCTGAGGCAATCGCGGCAGCTTCAGTAGCTCGTACCAGTTCAAGAGCGAGGTTGCGGCCATGGTTGGTTTCTGACATGTTCTCCCCTTTGAGTTGTTCAGCGTGCGGACGCGCCGGTGCGCCCTGCTCTTCTCAGAATAGCTAGTTTGCCGGTGGGTGGCTAACAGTTTTCGCGTATATAACCTACGCAATAGTGTGTTATCTTTCACCTTTAAGCGGTCAATGAGGGGTTTGGGGTAAAAGTGCGTGAGAATAATAGGGTGAAATCATCTGAGTTTGAGAAATCTTCAGCCGCTCCCTCCACCGCAGGCGCGCCGGAAAGCGCCGAATCGGCGCGTCCTGCCACCGTTGCTGACGGTGTGAAGCCGCAGATTACCCCCAAGCAGGCTGAACGCATTAACCAGCCGGTGCGCAACATGATTATCTCGATGGTTGTGCTACTTGCCTGTGTGCTACCGGTGATTTGGTTGATGCCCAAACCAGATAAAGACCCCTACCAGGCGTCAGTTGATTTACCCAAGGTTGCTTTTGAGGCGGGCGAAGTAGCTAGATTCACTCCGACCGCGCCGCAGCTTGAGAACTGGCACTACAACTACGCACGTTGGTACTCCCATCAGGCTGATGGTATTAGTTATTGGGAGACAGGGCAGATTACTGCTGCCGCCGAGTTTCTCACGGTCAAGCAGGCTGATGCAGGCGAAACGAACGTTTCGTGGATTGCTCAACAAACCGGAAACTCACGCCCCATAGGCGCAGAGTCAATTGCTGGAGTCGAATGGGAGGTGCGCGAGGGCACCACTGACAAAGACGAAACCCTTACCTACTATGTGGGCGAGGTCGATGGGACCACCGTTATTATCTACGGTGATGCACCCGGCACTGAATTTGCCCAGCTTGCCGAAGCCATCGTGAACTATCAAAAAGCCCCCACGGCAACAGCTTCGCCCACTGCGACCTCAGGCACCGGAATCGAATAAATCCAACGGAATGTAGATAAGCTCTCACCAGTATCAGTTTCTAAGAAGGCAGGTTACCGTGGCGCAGACCGTTTCTACTCCCGCCCAAGCGTGGGCGTATCTGGCTGAGGGCAACGCTAGGTTTGTGGCGGGTGAATCCTTACACCCCAACCAGGACGCTTTACACCGCGAGTCCCTCACCGCCGGGCAGTACCCTTTTGCCGCCATTTTTGGATGCGGCGATTCCCGTCTTGCCGCTGAAATTATTTTTGATTTGGGTTTGGGCGATGCTTTTGTGGTGCGTACTGCCGGTCAGGTAATCGACAATTCGGTGCTCGGGTCACTGGAATACGCCGTGGGCGAGCTTGACGTGCCGCTGATTATGGTTCTCGGTCACGACTCCTGCGGTGCTGTCAGCGCCGCCAAGAAAGCCCTAGAAACAGGCGATATGCCCCATGGTTTCGTGCGTAACCTGGTAGAACGCATCCTGCCCTCAGTTATCTCCCCCAAACTGCCCAAAAACGCGACCGTCAACGATATGGTGCGAGAGCACACTTACCAAACGGCAGCGCGGATTGCCGAGCAGTCCCACGTGGTGGCCGAAAGCATTAAGGACGAGAAAGTCGCGGTGGTGGGCGTCTATTACCACCTGGTTGATGGACGCGCAGAGCTGGTCTACTCATCTTCCCCTACCATCGCGGTGGACGCCGGACCTCACGCGTCCTAAAAATCACCCAGCTTTTTACGCAATAAACGAACACATCAGGTCATTGCTGAGGTTCAGCTCACGCGAACCGGTTATGCTGTAGGTATGACTGATAACACTGAATACCGCATTGAACACGACACTATGGGCGAAGTTCGCGTGCCCGTCAACGCGCTCTACCGTGCGCAGACTCAGCGCGCTGTAGAGAACTTTCCTATCTCAGGTCAGACTCTGGAGCCCGCGCATATTCGCGCCCTGGCTCTGGTAAAAAAAGCTGCTGCTACCGCTAACGAAGAACTGAAGGTGCTCGACGCTGAACGCGCACAGGCTATTCGTGATGCGGCAGACACAGTGGCAGCTGGTAAGCACAACGCTGACTTCCCCATCGATGTATTCCAGACCGGTTCTGGTACTTCATCAAATATGAACACCAACGAGGTGCTTGCAACCCTGGCAAGCCGTTTGCTGGAAGATAAAGGCATTGATGTTCACCCTAACGACCATGTGAACGCCTCCCAGTCTTCAAACGATGTTTTCCCCACCTCAGTACACGTTGCAGCTACCGAAGCGCTCATCAACGATTTAAAGCCCGCCTTGGATTATCTGGCAACATCACTGGAGAAGAAAGCAGCTGAGTTCAAGGACGTCGTCAAGTCGGGTCGAACCCACCTCATGGACGCAACTCCGGTAACCTTGGGTCAGGAATTTGGCGGTTATGCAGCTCAGATTCGCTACGGCATCGAGCGTATTGATTCAGCTCTGCCCCGCGTTGCCGAGGTTCCTTTGGGCGGTACCGCTGTTGGCACCGGTATCAACACCCCCGACGGCTTCTCAGCACGCGTCATTGAGCTGCTCGCTGAAGAAACAGGTCTTCCGCTGACCGAAGCACGCAACCACTTCGAGGCGCAGGCTAACCGCGACGGTCTCATTGAAGCATCAGGGCAGCTACGCACCATTGCCTACTCACTCATGAAGATCAATAACGATATTCGTTGGATGGGTTCAGGTCCCAACACTGGCTTGGGCGAGCTGCATATTCCCGACCTTCAGCCCGGTTCATCTATCATGCCCGGCAAGGTTAACCCCGTGATTTGCGAGGCTGTTGTTCAGGTAGCGGCTCAGGTGATTGGTAACGACACCACCATCGCGCTGTCTTCCACTAACGGAGCCTTCGAGCTCAACGTCGGTATTCCCGTGATGGCAGCTAATCTGCTACAGTCCATCCGTCTGCTCACCAACGCATCACGCGTCATGGCAGATAAGATGATTGACGGCCTTGAGGCAAACGTAGAACGCGCCCGTTTCTTGGCTGAGGCATCACCCTCAACTGTGACCCCCATGAACAAGCTGATTGGTTACGAGGCAGCTGCAAAGATCGCTAAGTACTCAGTGGCTAATAAGACTACTGTTCGCGAGGCTGTTGTTGCTCTGGGCTACGTTGAGCGCGGTGAAGTCACCGAGGAGCAGCTGGATTCAGCACTCGATGTCACCAAGATGCTCGGTAACTACTCCTAAGCAGAATTCTTTAACTCAAGTTACTGAGCTCTAGGGCTCAGATTTTGAGAATGCGGGTTGCACCTTCGTAGGTGCAACCCGCATAAGTTTTAAGCGATTGCGCCTTGTACGACGAGGCGAAAACAAGAATTATCGCACACCCAGGATAGAAAGCTCACTGTTATTTCCTAGTTCGCCCCCCTGAAGAGCACAAGTAACAGATCAAGAGTAAAAAGGTAAGAATTACTTGAACCTAAAAGTTTAGGAGCAACAATGAAGCTCGCGGAGCAAAATTGTTAGCCAACTGCTTGAAACCGGCGTTAATCGCCTCTACGGTGTTTCGGTCATCACCATTCCCGGTGACACTGCCGATGCTGACGCATTGTCAATACCCCCTGAGGTCGAAGCTAACCAATTTGTTGGTTGTGCAACTTCTATGAGCAAGATTGCTCTTAACCGCGATGGGGGTGAGGCAGTTGCTATGGTGAAATCTAACCTCCGCAAGGCTCGTGCATGGCATCAGTTCTCCTAGAGAATCCGCCCACGGAGGCAATGTCTATCAGGTAAAAGGTCCGGCACCGCTAAGACAGCGGTGCCGCACCTTTATCTTCTCGTAGCACAGAGATAAATGCCTGCCGGGTAAACACCCATCACACGCTTTCAAACCCAAAGCGGGCGTAACCGCTGTAGTTCAGCGCCGAGTCTATACGATCATACATGCGCTCGTTGACCAAACTCTTGAGCTCATCAACAGTCACCCAGCGCACTTCAGAAGATTCCTCATCATTGACACGAGCTTGCCCGCTGACCCAGTGGCACAGAAAGGTGTGGTCAAGAAACTGGCATTGATCTCCGTTAGAAAAAGTCTGGGATGGGTCTGCTTTAATCTGGGTAAGTGCTACTACTTCAATTTTTACCCCGGCTTCTTCTTCAGCTTCCCGCAGGCAGGTAAGGGCGGGATTCTCACCCGGATCCACGATGCCGGTAACAGGCGTCCATAGACCGTTGTCAGAGCGTCGTACCAGCAAGATGCGACCGTCTTCGGGTCTAACAATCACAGCGGTAGCACCCGAGAGCCACAGTTTCTCATGACCGATTTTTTCTCGAAGCTGGGTAATGAACTCTGGTGTGGGCATGGTGAGCAACCTCCTTTTCTATAGCCGTTAGGCTATCTATGCGGGGAAAATCGTAGCAATGAGCGTTCCCAGTAGCATAAATGGTCCAAAAGGAATATGAGTTTTGGGGCTCGCTTGATGCCTCAACAGGAGCCACAGGCTGTACACCCCACCAAGTACAAAGGTCAGCAAAGTGCCCCACAGGAGGTTGAGGAGTGAAAAATACCCTAAGAGTAGCCCTAAAGCACCGGCGAGCTTCACATCGCCTAACCCCAGTGCCCTGCGCGATACAGCGCGTAGAAGATAATAGGAACCCAATAGCATGACGCCGCTGTAGGCAATACGCCGCGGCCCATCAGCATCCCCCGTCAAGAGAACCACAGCAAAGAGCGGCAAGCCCACCCCAAGGTACAGGGGCAAAACAATACGATCGGGTAGACGGTGGCTCGCCACGTCGATACGCCACAATCTCACCGCACTGACCGAGTAAAAAGCTAGGGCAAAAACTAAAAGAAAAGCTACAAGAGCCGAACGAGCATCACCAGCCAAAGCGCTTTCTACAGAGCGCCCGATATGAACCAGCATGTTCTATGACCCAAACCGGCGCTGACGGTTGGCATAATCGCGCAAGGCACGCAGAAAATCTGTACGCCTAAAATCTGGCCAGAGAGCCTCACAAAAATGGAACTCGGAGTAGGCAGACTGCCAGGTAAGAAAACCCGAAAGCCGTTGCTCACCGGAGGTTCTGATGAGAAGATCCGGGTCAGGAAGACCTTTGGTATAGAGGTGGGCTGAAATATCATCAATCTCCAGTGAACGAGCCAGCTCCTCCAGGTCTTTACCCTCAGCCACAGCGCTGAGAATCAAATCGCGAACAGCGTCCACAATCTCCTGGCGACCACCGTAGCCCACCGCAATATTGACGTGCAGCTGCTCGATATCGGCGGTTGCCTCCATCGCAGTCTGCAAAGTACCCCGTAGGCTCGGTGGCAACGCCTCAAGTTTACCCACCCCACGAATACGTGCGATGCGAGCGCTCTCTAGCTCCTGAATAAAGCCCTCAATGACATCCAGTAGATCAACCAGCTCAGCTTCAGATCGTTTGAGGTTCTCGGTGGAGAGCATGTAAAGGGTAACCATTGGGATTTTCAGCTCGGTACACCAGTTCAAGAACTCCGTGATACGACTAGCACCGGCGAGATGACCGTGTTTGGTGCTCTGCCCCAGTTGGGCTGCCCAGCGTCGGTTGCCATCCACCAGCACACCAATATGTGCAGGTAGGCGGTCTTCTGGAATCGATGAACTAAGAGCGCGGTCGTAGACCTTGTACACCGGCTGCGGTATTTTCATGATTCCCCTCGACGCTAACTAAGTGGTAGGTCTATATTCTAACGCTACATCGGTGAAGTGAACTTTTGCGGTGCCTCATTCTTGTCTACATATTGAGTAACTTTTCGCGGGCATCACGCTGTATCGGTCATACTGATATTTAGGTTCCACACATCATCAAAAAAAGGAAAGATTGTGAATACTTCACGCAAACCAGCGGCGAGTTCGCTGAGCGCTGATCACCCTTATTTTGAGAAGAAACCGCTGATGCGCGGCTGGTTGCACGCTGGTTTCGCGCCGCTGGTTTTTGTGGCTGGCATTGTGCTGGTTGCGCTCTCGGGCGGTAGCTTGATGGGCTTAGCGTGCGCTATTTTCGCGCTCACAGGCGTCCTACTCTTTGGTGTTTCGGGTATGTATCACCGGGCGTATTGGTCTGATAAGTGGCGGTTGGTGTTCAAGCGCCTCGACCACGCCAATATTGCCCTGGTCATTGCGGGTACTTATACGCCACTGGCGGTGGGTCTTTTGCAGCAGCCTCAGCGAGGCATTTTGCTATGGATTATCTGGGGTTGTGCCATTGCTGTGGTACTGTTCAGGGTTCTTTGGACGCACGCCCCTCGGTGGCTCTATACCCCCATCTATGCGGTGATGGGCTTAATCGCAGTTTTCTATCTGCCTGATTTCTGGCAGGTCTCCCCCGCCGCATCAGTGCTCATTGCGGTGGGCGGGGCTATCTATATTCTGGGTGCTATTTTCTACGGCACTAAATACCCTAAGCTCTCGCCCAAGAACTTTGGTTTCCACGAGCTTTTTCATGCTTGTACCCTCGTCGGTTTCATTCTGCACTACATAGCGGTGATGATGGCGGTTATGAGCAATCGGTAAACCCCTAAATTGCCCCATGGTTATTCAGCAAACGTAAAACGCCGGTTACCTCGTCTCAGAGGTAACCGGCATTTGTGCGCCAAAAGGCGGTGTCTTAGACCCTAGTGAGACCGGGGCGATTCCTTGGGGTGAGCGCCCTGTTTTTCTTGTTCTTCACGCGCCAGTGCGTAGTCCATACGGTAGCGCAGACGGCGGGTACGGCGGGTCAGATCGAGACCCAGCAAGATAATCAGAACACCCAAAATCATAGTAACCAGCGCACCTGTAATGCCCGGAGAACCCAGGGGCGAGCCGTCAGCATTGTACTGCTGTATGCTAGGGGTCACGGTGGATAGGTCAGCAGCAAGAATCAGCGCTTCACTCAGCAAAACATTCATAGTGACACCTTATCGTTCTTTGTAGTCAATGCCCGCAGCAAAGTCGGTTTCGGGCAGAGACGTTTCAACCCGTGACTCGATAAGAACGTAGTCATCGGTGGGCCATACTTCAGCAGTTTCCTCCGGGGTGAGGGCAAAGAATAGATCCTTTGGTCCTACCTGTGTGGCGTGAGAAAGTAGAGCCTGATCTCGCTGGGCAAAGTAGTCCTTTGAAAGAATTCGAGTGGTGGTCTGGTGACGCGAAACCGGGGCAGTGTGCCCCTCTGCATCTTGTTCTTGACGGCGCGCAATCCACTCAGCAAAAGGATTCTCGGTGCCCTTTGCTACCAGGTAGTCGTTAATAGCATTGAGGCGGTCAAGGTTGAACGCTCGGTCATAGTAGAGCTTCAGCGGTGCCCACGGCTCGCCCTCGTTCAGGTAGGCAGAGGCGTCCCCCGCTGCGTGAAAAGCCTCCACCGCCACACGGTGCGACATAATGTGATCGGGGTGGGGGTAACCGCCAATTTCATCGTAGGAAAGAATAACGTGCGGTTTGAATCTACGTACCAAGCGCACCAACGGCGCGGACGCACGCTCCAAGGGTTGGCTGGCAAAGCAACCAAAAGGCAACGGTGGCAGAGGATCACCTTCGGGTAAACCTGAATCCATGAAACCAATCCACCGGTGTTCAATACCCAAAATATCTCGTGCCTGCGCCATCTCTGCACGGCGTACTGAGGGCAGGTAGCGATGGGCAGCGGGATTGGTGTCAGAAACCGCGGTGAGCACGTCCCCACGTTCGCCACCCGTCATGGAGGCAACCATGACGCGCGCACCTCGCGCAGCGTAGGCAGCCATCATCGCAGCGCCCTTTGACGACTCATCATCGGGATGAGCGTGTACAGCAAGAATGCGAAAACCGGTGTAATCATCGGCTAATTCTTGCAGCGCAGACTGCGGGTTTTCCGCATTGTTTGAGATTTTCCCAGCGTCACTCACGTTTGCTCTCCGCAGTTTTTCGATACAGTAGGTATTACCCGCTACGAGAAGTAACGGGGTAAACCGCACTCAATGGCAGTTATTGTGGTCTTTCTATTTTAGCGAATCAAGAGACCCGTTATTTTCTGGCGAAATATTTTACGTCTTATTTTGAGGTTTGTGTGAGCAACCAGATACTTTCAGATCGTTACGGGCAGAAATCGGCGCGTAAGCCCCTGCCCACCCGTTTTTGGGCCATTCTTAGCGCTGTTCTCATCGCTGGTGCAGTGGTATGGGGCATTTGGGTTCAAACAGCACAAAGCGCAGCCGCCCCGGAGTTTAAAAATACCGGTTATGAACTCACCAGCGGGGACGAAGTGAGTGTCTCTTTTGAGATTGTCAAAGACCCTTCCACCACAGCAGTATGCACCCTGCAGGCACTTAATACAGCCAGCGCACCGGTGGGGTGGGATGAGGTAACCATAGGCCCGTCCCAGAACGGTGAACGCGTCACCGCCCACACCGCTCACCTGTTCATCACTTCCCCCGCCCACACCGCTGTCGTTGAGGCGTGCTGGAGCCTATAGATTTCACACGACGTTCATGTCTCTGTAGTTCGCAAACCTAGAGCATGCGCTGCGTACACTGATGATTTGTTCACGTCATGCTGCCGTATAGTTTCGTGTATCGTCTGGACACGCCGTAGAATAAAACACAGATTTCACCGGTATATACCGGTCTTAATTGAGTGAAAGGAATTGTTCTCCATGTCTGAAGAACAGCACGAAGGCGCCTGGCTAACCCAGGAAGCATACGACCGTCTCACCGAGGAGCTTGAGCGTATCTCTGGGCCCTACCGCCAGGAAATTATTGACCGTATTGCAGCGGCTCGCGACGAAGGCGACCTCAAAGAAAACGGTGGCTACCACGCTGCCCGCGAAGAACAGGGCAAGAACGAAGCCCGCATCAACCAGCTCAAGAAACTGCTCGAAAACGCTCAGGTGGGCGAATCAGTCAAGGACGACGGCATCGTTGAACCCGGCATGGTTGTTGAGGCAGAACTTGCCGGAAAAACCATGAAGTTCCTTCTCGGCTCACGCGAAGTAGCTGAGACCTTGGTTGGCGGCAGTGACCTCCAGGTCTTCTCAGAGAAATCCCCTATGGGCGCGGCTATCAACGGTCACAAGGCTGGCGACTCAGTCACCTATGAGGCACCCAATGGCAAAGAGATCACCGTCAAGATTATTGATGCCAAGCCTTTCCAGGGCTAATTTCCAACCAGCATCTTTAAACTAAAAGTGAGGGTACGCATCCTGCGTCCCCTCACTTTTTACATATGGGCTTTTATTTTAATAGACCACGATCGGTTCATAGCCATCTGCGCGCAGAGCTTCAAGCACCTCTTCGCAGTGTTCATGCCCCTTGGTTTCCATGTCGATAGTAATGAACACTTCGCCCATAGAGAGAGCACCGGACGCACCAGTGTAATTAACACCGGTAACGTTAGCTGAGTTCTGGGAGATGATTGATGAGATAGTGGTTAGCTCACCTGGGCGGTCAGTGAGCATCAGACGCACCGTGAGGTAGCGTCCAGCCGCTGATAGACCGCGCTGAATCACCTTAAGCATCAGCATGGGGTCAATGTTTCCGCCCGAAAGCACACAAACAGTCGTGCCCAAATCACCGTACTTCTCACTGGTTGCAGGGCTCATCACCGCTGCTACCGGCACAGAACCGGCAGGCTCTACCACCAGTTTGTTGCGCTCTAGTAAGAAGATGAGAGCGCGGGCTATGTCATCTTCAGAAACCGTGTGTACGTCATCGACCAGCTCTTTGATAATGTCAAAGGGCAGCTGACCGGGACGCCCCACGGCGATACCATCGGCAATGGTAGATACCTTTTTCAGTGGCACCAGCGCGTCCGCCGCCAAGGAGGGTGGGTACGCCGCAGCGTGCTCAGCCTGAACACCGATAATGCGGATCTTTTTGCCCAGCTCTTTTTCTTTAGCGCGCACGGCGACAGCCAAACCGGCTAGCAGTCCACCGCCACCAACACCCGCAAAAATGGTATCGACATCGGGTACCTGCTCTAAAATTTCAAGCCCCAGTGTGCCCTGACCAGCAATGATGTCAGCGTTATCAAAGGGGTGTACAAACACCGCGCCGGTTTCATCGGCAAAACGCTTTGCCTCTGCTAAAGCCTCATCAACCGTCTTGCCAAAGAGAACAACCTCTGCACCGTGGTCACGGGTTGCTGCAATCTTAGGTAGTGCCGCGCCCTGAGGCATATAGATACGAGCCTTAATACCGAGCTTCGACGCCGCCAAAGCAACCCCCTGAGCGTGGTTACCTGCCGAAGCAGCCACCACGCCCCGCGCCTTTTCAGCATCGGAGAGCTTCGCCATGCGAACATAAGCGCCGCGCACCTTAAAAGAACCCGAACGCTGCAAGTTCTCAGCCTTGAAGAAAACCGGTGAACCAACCTTGTTTTCTAAAGCACGTGAATGAGCAACCGGAGTGCGCTCAATAACGCCCTCCAACAGCTCATGTGCGCTTTCAATATCAGCCAGAGTCACCGGCAAATCTTCACGTGTGCTCACAGACATTAGCTCCTCAGCATAAAAATCGTCAACCTATCTTTAGTGTAATGCTGCGCTTAAGCCTCAGTAGCCGTCATCTCAGCATCTGATTCACGCTTACGGTTCATACGTTCTTTAACCTTCTCAGCAATTGCTTTCTTTTTCTTACGTTCAATCTCGTGAGGGTACAAGAACTCGCTCCTGCGGATCTCCTCATCAATTTCCCACTCGCGGTTAGCAAGGTAGCGCACCACGGTGTTGATCATTGCGAGTAGCGGCACCGCAAAGAGAGCGCCGGTGATGCCGAAGAGGATGCTGCCGCCAGCCACAGCAATAATGACTGCCAGCGGATGCAAAGAAACAGCTTTACCCATCACCAGGGGCTGCAGAATGTTAGATTCAACCTGCTGAACCAGCAGCACCATACCGAACATGATAATCGCGTTAACCGGGCCGTTAGCCACCAGCGCAAGCAGAACTGCGACAGCTCCACTGGCAAGAGCACCTACCACAGGAATAAAGGAGCTCAAGAATACGAGAACGCCCAGGGGGAAGGAGAGGGGCACACCCAAGAAGAAAGCTGCAAGACCAATGCCCACCGCATCCACGAAGGCAACGAATACCTGAACACGAACGTAGGAAACCATGGACTTCCAGCCACGGCGGCCAGCACCGTTCACCGCGCGTCGTGCGGCACGGGGGAACAAACCTACCAGGAACAGCCAAATCTTCTCGCCTTCCATCAAGAAAAAGATAAGGGTGAACAGGCAGATCGCCATGCCTGTAGCGAAGTTTGAGGCGGTGGAACCCACGTTGGCTACACCGGTGAAGATAGTGTCAGCGTTATCTTTGAGGGTGTTAAGCCCGTCAGATGCCATTTTGTCGAATTGGGCGGCACCCACGTTAATGGGCAAATCCTGCAGCAGTACGATTAGCTGCTGGTAGCCCTTCATTGCTTGGTCAGCCAGATTGCTGAAACCTGAAATCATCTGCTGCCCTACCAAAGTCAGCAAACCGACAATAGTTGCAATAAAACCAATTTCGGTGATAGCAGTTGCCAGACCGGGGATAACACCGTATTTACGGAGGATAAACACTACGGGCGACAACAAACCGGCAAGCAGAGCCGCCACCATCACTGAAACAACAATGAGGCTCACGCTCCCCAGCATCTTTGACAGACCCCACGCAACCACTGCAACAACAATAAGGCGCCACGACCACGATGCCGCAATTTGTAAGGCAAAAGGTACCTCGCGGCTGGTTGAGTCACTGTCTTGCACCGAGGCTGCCAGCGGCTGGTTCTCTACGCTTTTTTCAATCATTGTTCAATAATCGCACACCTTGGCTAACTCATAACCACTCCGCAGGAGCTAATTCTCTTCGTTCTTCACCACATTTACCAGCCCCGGCACTCCGGTTGCTCTTGGCGTCCTTCTGCTGAGTAAGCAGTGGGAGCAGCAATATACAAAAAGCGTCGGTCTCTTTCACACGCGAAAGAGACCGACGCTTTTATGCACCGAAGAATACAGTCTATTTAATTATCTGCAATCTGACGCAGGAAGCTCAGTACACGAAGAATCTCAATGTACAACCAGACCAAAGACGCGGTCAGTGCAAACGCCAAGCGCCAGGACTCGCTCTTGGGCGCACCTGCATTAACCATCTCAGTCACGTTGGTGTAATCCTGCAAAAGTGAGTAGGATGCCAGCAATACCGCAAAGAGGGCAATAGCCAAACCAACGTAAGGATTAGCGCCGTAAAGGCTAACTTGGAAGACAAAGGTGCTCACCAGGTTGATGAGCAAGAAAACCAGGTAGGCAGAAGCCGCAATCATGAAGAACTTGTTGAGCTTGGGGGTAGTGCGCAGCTTCTTGTTAGCAAAAAGTACCAAGATGGTACCGGCTACCACAACAGTTCCGCCCACAGCCTGAACCACAATACCGGGGTAGGCATAGTCAAAAAGACGAGAAACACCGCCCAGGAAGAGACCCTGCATCAGCGAATAGGTCACGATGAGAGCCGGTGAGACCTTTTTCTTAAAGGCGTTCACCAGACCCAGGACGATGCCGCCCACCAAACCGAGGTACATCAATACAGGAATGAACCAGGCAACTGCACCAGCGGCAACCACTACAGCAAGGTTAATGCCGGTCTTGCGCACAACGTCGTCCATAGTGACGCGTCCTGCTTCAAGATTGCTTGCAGCGGGAGCCTTGTACATCTGGTTCAACTGCTCAGCATTAGGCTGCTGGTAAGTGTTCTGAGCATACGGATTCTGGCCGTACTGGGGGGCGCCGTAAGCGTTGCCGTATGACTGCTGACCGTACTGAGCGGTTGAAGTACCGCCCGCACCGAACTGGCCAAAACGGGGATCGCCTTTATGCTGGTTGCCCATTGAAGTAATGAGGGGGTTACCTGCCACAGGTGTCTCCTAGGTCGTGTTCTTGAATTGCTCTTACCTACCCTACCGAATTTTTACGGTCAAAGAGTGTGATTTTGCTGAAGGCGTTATGAGAGATGCTTAGCTGAAATGCCAAGAATTTCCTCGAGATAATCAAGCACACCGCCGTCATTATTATTACCAATCACTAGGTCAGCTGAGGCTTTGAGTGCAGGGGATGCGTTGTCCATAGCGATGCCAGTACCCACATAGCTCAGCATCTCAGCATCATTAGCAGCATCACCGAAAGCAATCATTTCCTCAGGTTTGATGTTCTGCTGCTCCCCCAGCCACTTCAGAGCGCTGCCCTTATTAACCCCGCGGGAAATCAAATCGATCGCCCCAAACCCAGAGGTCACCGGAACAACATTTGATGGCAACCGATTAATCAGCTCGGCGAGAATCTGGTCAGTTTCACGGCGCCGGGTTTGCAAGGCAAACTTAACCACGGTCTCATCGCGAAGGTCAGCGTAATCGTCAATAGGGCGGACGGTGGGGTACCAGCGGCTAATAAAGGTCAGAGGATCAACCTGCTTATCGTAGTCAGCCCCCAAGAAATCCATGTGGTCCCTTATTAACCGAGCAATCGGTTCGGCGCGGTGGGTTGGCATATAAGCGTGCTGGTGACCAGAGATAATAACGCCGATCGCTGGGAACTCATCGAGCACAGCCAATGTCTGCTGGATGGTTTTATCCGAAAATCCTGAGATAAGAATATCTTTTTCTTGGTCAGCGATATATGCCCCATTTTCAGCAATGTATGTCAGAGGACGCGCGCGGTACCCTTCCAGGTAATGATGCAGTTTAGGTAGCTGGTTGCCCGATGCAACCACAAAATGAATGCCCTGTTCTTCCATCGCGTCCATGATGCGATTGAAACGTTCAGTATCAAATGCTTTATCAGTGTCTCGCAGTAGTGTGCCGTCCATATCGGTGGCAATAAGTTTCAGGCTCATGGAGGCTTCTTTCTGTATACGGGTTCTTGTACAACTCTAGCCTTCCTATTGTAAGTAGGCTCTGTATGACGAATCAGCTCGTGCTGAAACTTTGCACTGACTATTACCCCCCCCCCCAATGTTTACGCAGATGCTGGGGTATTGTGCCTCTCCCCGTCCCAGTGACCACCTTCTACTCACAGTGACCGTACTCTGCCCAAGTGACCACGTTTATCGCGGTCACCTGAACATAGCTTGGTCACCCAAGCCACCGAGTATGGATTGAACCCTCGCTCAGAGGAGCGAGCCCACGATCGCACCCACTGCGGGATACGAAAAAACCACCAACGCGTAAGCATTGGTGGTTTTTGAAGTGCCCCCAGTGGGACTCGAACCCACACTTGGCAGATTTTAAGTCTGCTGCCTCTGCCAATTGGGCTATAGGGGCTTAGCTGGTATCTGCTGATAAAAACAGACACTAGCTATTTATACCAGAGCTTGGGGTTAGACCCCAAAACCGTGGTTAGAGGCGTGCTTTTGTCTTCTCGGACGCGGTTCCGGTTGCTTCCTGGAAAGCACGTCGCGGTGAGCGCTGGTGACGGATTGATGAGGTGTCACGACCGAAGACCTGGTTGAGACCCCATACTGCCATGACGCGGACGGTGCGTTCGACGGTGGGGATTGCGTAGCCGTGGTAACCGCGGTGCATAATCCATGCCAGCGGGCCAGCGATGGTCTTGCCCTTGACGTTTGCGACGCCCTTCCAGAGACCCAGACCTGCGACAACGCCGATGGTTGCGTGGTAGTAGTCCTTGAGGGGTTCGCCCTTGCGAGCTGCCAGCAGGTTCTTTGACAAGCGCAGTGCCTGACGTGAGGCGTGCTGGGCGTTGGGTACGCAGTAGCCGCCTACGCCGCCACCTGAGAGGTCGGGTACAGCTGCGTTGTCGCCTGCTGCCCATGCGCCCTCTACTACACCGTCGTCGCCGGTGACGCGCAGGTCTGCGCCCACGCGGATGCGTCCACGCTCGTCGATGGGGAAATCGGTCTCTTTGAGCATGGGGGATGCTGCTACACCGGCAGTCCAGATGAGGGTGTCGGTGCTTGCTTCGCCCGCGGGTGACTTGTCGCCCATGTTGATCAGCTGCAGGTTGCCGTCGGTTGCATCGGCAAGTGAGGTGTTGAGCAGTACCTCGATGCCGCGGGCGCGCAGTTCAGCAACGACCTTCTCAGCGCGGTCTGCGGGGACCTCGGGCATGATGCGCGGTGCTGCTTCGATGAGCATGAAGTGCAGGTCTGAGACGCGCAGGCGCTCGTTGCGCTTGACTGCAACGCGTGCCATGTCTTCGAGTTCTGAGATGGTTTCGACACCCGCAAAGCCGCCACCGACAACGACGAAGGTCAGGGCGCGACGGCGCTCTTCTTCGTTAGCGGTGAGGGATGCGGTTTCGATGCGCTCTAGAACCCAGTTGCGTACGCTAACTGCTTCTTCGACGGTCTTCATGCCGATAGCAACATCTGCCAGACCGGGGATCGGGAATGCACGGGTTACAGCGCCTGCGCCCAGAACGATCTCGTCATAGGTGATGTCGAAGGACTCGCCTGCGTTGATGGGTTCAACGGTTGCGGTGCGCTCTGCGTGGTTAATGGAGGTGACGCGACCGGAAACGATTTCGGTGTCGGTCAGGTGCTGGCGCAGCGGAACGGTTGCGTTGCGACCTTCCATGGAGCCTGCAGCTACTTCGGGGAGGAAGGGCTGGTAGGTCATGTAGGGGTTGGGTTCTACGATGGTGACGATGCCACCGGAATCCTTGATTTCCTTCTGAATTTTCTGTGCAACGGTGAACCCTACGTAGCCACCGCCGACAATCAGAATGCGTGGGCGATCCTGCGCCAACTTGGTGAATGCCATAATCTTTTTGCTTCTTCCCTTTGTACTGTGTACGACCCGCAGCGTGAGCTAATCTCCGTGAGAACTCACTACTACCGTCGTAAGTGCCGGGTAGGCTTGTTCAGCGCTACCTCGTTGTCCATCGCGCGGAATGCGAGGACAAAAAGCTTCATTAAACATTGTGCCATTGATGCAGGCTTTAATGCTTATTTGTTTGTGCGTGTAGACAGTAATCTTTACAGCGTAACTAATTTTTGTACGGGACGCATTCTCATGGTGTGCGCCCCCGCCAAGCAAGCTCTCTATCGTGCTGTGCCGCTCTCAAGAAGAGACAGCGCTATACCGTCGAGAATATCGTGTTCGCTGATTATAACGTTTGAGATGCCGGGTATCTGTTCTTGCAGGTAGCTCAGTGCTTGGCTCCAGATGATCGCTCCAGTACCGATAACGTCCGCGCGTCCGGGGTGCATAAAGCCGGTAGCAAGGCGCTCTTCGCGGTTCATCGCCGCCAGCTCGTTGGCAGCTTTCTGCACGACATCGATGGAAAGCTCTGAGCCGTTGATGGCATCGGGGTCATAGGTGGTGAGCCCCAGCACCTGGGCGGTGACGGTTGTGACGGTGCCAGCAACACCCACGATGCGTGTGACTGATGAGAAATCCAGTTCACGAGTAAGCGTTTCTAAGGACGCACGCACATCAGCTTCGACAAGCTCTCGCTGTTGGGCGGTAACCGGCGCTTGCACCTTGTGGCGTTCGGTCAGTCGAACACAGCCAATGTTGAGCGAAAGGGCTCCGCTGACGCCCTCATTATTGCCCACTACGAACTCGGTAGAGCCACCGCCTAGGTCCATGACAACAGTTGATTTTTCGCTCTGCCCCACGGCTGAGACAGCTCCGGCAAAGGAAAGATTTGCCTCTTCCACACCGGTAATAACCTCGGGTGTTACACCAAGAATTTCTTGAATACCGCTCACAAATGCGTCCCGGTTTGAAACATCCCGGCTAGCGCTGGTTGCAGCAAAACGGACGTTTTCTACCCCATGTAGGCGCAAAAGCTCAGCATACTCGCGGGTCGCTGCGAAGGTACGCTCCAGGGCGGCTTCGCTGAATGCACCGGTTGCATCGACGCCTTCGCCCAGCCGCACCACCCGCATTTCACGTTCAAGATCGTGCAACTTACCCTGCTCGTCCGCTCGGGTAATCAGCAGACGAATAGAGTTTGTACCGCAGTCAATAGCACCGACAACAGTCATTTTTACGCCTCTTTCCATGCGGGGTCACAGGTACACTGATCGACAGTCCACCAAGGGGCAATAGCATCTAGCGCCTCATCGCCCATAGGGTTAATGCCACGACCCACCGAAAGGGTGTGTCCGATGACAGCGTGCAAGCATTTGACGCGGGTGGGCATGCCACCTGCAGAAACATTTGTAATTTCAGGAACCCCGTCGATGCCGCCTGCTAGGCGAATACGCTCGCGTTCTGCGATGTAATTTTCGTGGGCAGCTTCGTAGGCTTGTGCCAGCTCATCGTCTTCTGAGAGGCGGTCGGTCATGTCATACATGAGACCTTCAGCTTCAAGACGCGACGCCGCAGCGGTGATAGCTGGGTGGGCTAAGTAAAAGACGGTGGGGAAAGGGCTACCGTTCGAAAGGCGCGGAGCGGTCGCTGCCACCAGCGGGTTCCCGCACACACAGCGGGCAGGAATTTCTGCAACGTCGCGCACGGTGCGCCCCAGCTGTGCCGAAAGAACGCGAAGATCCTGTTCGGTCGGGGTGAGGGTTTGCGCGGTCACGTTGAAGCCGCCGGGGGTTCGTTGGGTTGCTGTCATGAGTTTTCCTTATAACCGGTCAAAAAATTCTTACTCTGCAAGTGCCGCTCTTCGCACGCGCTCTTTCATTACAGTATGGCGAAGGCAGACACGCGGTATTAGCGGGTGCTAGAACCTGCGGATTCTGGGCTCGCACTGGAGTTGTGCATTGAGCTTTCAGCAGTCTCTGAACTGCTGCCCTGGGTGGGTGAACCCTCGGTTTCTGCGCTGCTGCTAGGAAGATCCGTCGAGAGAGCCGATCCGGCATCTGATGATGGGTGTGATTCACGATAGGCTGCCGGATCCCCGTTAACAGCCGAAAGTTGGAAGGAGTCCCAGAGTTTAGTGGTCCAGTTATCTTCGGGAGCAGTGAGGGCATTGGCACTCGTTTCATCCGCCAACTCTGTGGTGTAGTCAGTACCAACGACTAAATAGGGGGTCTCTCCCGGGTTCACATAGAAGAGACGCCCCTTCGCCTGTTGCTGAACATAATTATCGTCTTGCCACCACGACTGTTGCACCGCGAGCTCCCGGTTTTCAGTCTCTAATCGGGAGATATTCGATTGCACCTGAGCTATTTCTGCAGATTGAGTAATATAGCGGCTCAGGGTTCCATAGACTGCTAGCGCAACCAGGGCAAAGACCACCAGAGCCGCCACCCATTTACCCGAAAAAGCACGCGCTGCGACGGGGACGTTGGCGCCCTGACCAACCTGACGAGTTGGCTTATCATCTCGCCGGGCAGAAACGCCAGCAGGTGCGCGTCGTGAACCGAAAAAACCCTGTAAGCGGGCACCCGAGATGTTGCCGAGTTTCTTCATGGGCGTATACCTTTCGGTCGCTAGCGGTGAGCAGAGAGTTCCATTCTACCGGTCTTACGTCTTCAACAGGTGAGAGCGTGAGCGTATCCACTCAAAATGCCCCTGCCTCGCGTGCGAACCTTACTTCTTGAAATCAAGAAAATGCGCGCACACAAAACAGGGGCAAATTCAAGCACTTTTAGCCTACCGTTTAGCGGTGAGCCAAGCGCTGTGAGAAGAATTTACTTCTTGAAGCGGGGGAAAGCTGATGCGCCAGCGTATGCTGCTGCCTCGCCCAGCTCTTCCTCGATGCGCAGAAGCTGGTTGTACTTAGCAACGCGCTCGCTACGTGCGGGAGCACCGGTCTTAATCTGACCGGCATTGGTTGCAACAGCCAAATCTGCAATGGTGACGTCTTCGGTTTCGCCTGAACGGTGTGAAACCATGCAACGGTAGTCGTTGCGCTGAGCCAGCTGCATAGCGTCGAAGGTCTCGGTCAGTGAACCGATCTGGTTCACCTTCACGAGCAGAGCGTTAGCTGCGCCCTCTGAGATACCCTTGCCCAGACGCTCGGGGTTGGTGACGAAGAGGTCATCACCCACGATCTGAACCTTGTCGCCGATTTCAGCGGTGAGGGTCTTGTAGCCGTCCCAGTCATTCTCGTCCAGGGGATCCTCGATGGAAACCAAGGGGTACTTAGCTACCAGATCAGCGTAGTAAGCTGACATTTCTTCAGCTGACTTCTGCTGACCTTCGAAGGTGTATGAGCCGTTTTCAAAGAATTCTGATGATGCAACGTCAAGTGCCAGTGCGATTTCTTCACCGGGCTTGTAGCCAGCCTTCTCGATTGCTTCGATGATCAAATCGAGTGCTGCTGCATTGGAGTCAAGGTTAGGAGCAAAGCCACCCTCGTCGCCCAGACCGGTTGCAAGACCGCGGTCGTGCAGAACACTCTTGAGCGCGTGGTAAACTTCAACGCCAGCCTGCAGAGCGCGTGAGTAGGTGTCGAAACCGATGGGAGCAATCATGAACTCCTGGATATCAACGTTTGAGTCAGCGTGTGAGCCACCGTTGAGGATATTCATCATGGGTACGGGCAGAACATGAGCGTTAGGGCCACCCAGGTACTTGTAGAGGGGCAAATCAGCTGATTCAGCAGCTGCCTTAGCTACCGCCATTGAAACGCCGAGAATAGCGTTTGCGCCGAGCTTGCCCTTGTTGTCGGTACCGTCGAGCTTAATCATAGCTGCGTCAACTGCACGCTGGTCGGTTGCGTCGATGCCGATAATGTCTTCAGCGATTTCTTCGATAACAGCAGCAACTGCACCCTCAACACCCTTGCCGAGGTAAACAGCCTTTTCGCCATCACGGCGCTCTACGGCTTCCCATTCACCGGTTGATGCGCCTGAGGGAACAGCGGCGCGACCGAAAGCACCGTCTTCAAGCAGAACCTCAACCTCAACGGTGGGGTTGCCGCGTGAATCGAGAATCTGACGTGCGTGTACAGCAGTAATAACAGCCATGAATATGCTCCTTGATTGAAATAGAGTAAGGAATTGAAGTGGCTTCGTATCTAACCCTAACGAGCTGCGGCTGTAACCGACAAGCCCTCTAGAGCTAAATTCTTAGTTAACATCTTAGCAAGATACCCACATGAACACAGGTAGAAAAAACATAAACCCACCACCTCGTTTCTGTGATAATAATAAATGCACTTTTATCCTGTGGTTTTAGTTGGGTTATGCCCCTGCTTTTTCCGTTTTTCCACCGCAAGCTGATTCGTTATTCTCAGCGAATACCATGGACGCGCGAGTAAAGACGCGCAGGGCTTGTTCGGGGTCGATTCCCAGCTCGCGGGCTTCTATCACCAGTTCAAAAGCCCGCGCAGCCCACTGCGTTTGAGCTGTCGTCAAGGCGTCCGTTTCAGGAGTCTGTTGGGTGTGCCGCTGTGCAAAACCGGGCAGATCAATCGATGCCTTACTCGATTTTGAGAGAGCTTTCTCAGTGTAGGCAAGTGCCGGTAAGTGCGGCGGAATACCGTCGAAAACCCCGGTACGCTCTGGTTTCTCTGCTTTTTTGAGTTCGTCCCACCGGGCATTGACATCTCTAATATCGCTGCTGACGGATTCATCAAAGACATGGGGATGGCGACGCTCCAGCTTGTCGCACAGGTGGTTAATGACGGCGATAATATCGAATCCGCCCAGTTCCGCTGAACGCTCAGCAGCTACACGGGAGTGAAAGACCACCTGCAGAAGCACATCACCCAGCTCCTCACGCAGTAAATCAGTGTTCACGCCCTCGGGAGCTTCGATAGCTTCAACAACCTCATAGGCCTCTTCAATCAAATAGCGCACCAAAGACTCGTGGGTTTGTTCTGCGTCCCAGGGGCAACCACCGGGCGAACGCAGAGTATCCATGATGTCCACGAGACGTTCGAAGGCAGCGCCGGCGCTGTGAGAATCTGACATTAGGCGCTTTCCTCCGGCAGGTCTTCCTGTGCCTGGGCAAATGTGCTGTAGTAATCCTGCAAGATACCGCGCAGTGAGTGCTTCTGATCAACGGGCATAAACGAGCCATCAACAGCGTTCAGCGTCAGCTGGAAGAAATCGGGCCAATCGAACCCAAAGTTCTCGTGCAACTTGATGAACTCGGTAGTCACCGAGGTGCTACTCATCAGGCGGTTATCAGGGCTAATAGTAACCGCGAACCCGCTACGGTAAAGCATCGCTACCGGGTGAGAAGCATAATCGCGAGCGCGCTTTTGCTGCTCAAGCGGCAACCTGCCGATGTCGGTGAGTAAGGCGGCAGCGTCCGTCTGTAAGTTAGAGCAGGGGCATATTTCGAGGGTAATTTGGCGGTCTTTGATCCAGGCTGCAAGGTTGCCAAGTTTCATCACTTCCTGGTCAGCATCTAGATCCTCGGTGACGGCTTCTGGGTTGGCTTCGCCCAAGGTGGTGATGGTGATGTCATCGGTAATCTGAACACCGTGCCCCAGCCGCAGGGCGCGTCCGTCGATTACGGCTTCTTGAATGGAATCTAAGGATGCCGCTTCACCAGCGTGTAGAGTGACGGGAAGAAAATGCTGGGTTGCGTAGTCTAGAGCTTCGCGGTGATTCTGTAGTGAAAATTCTTTCTCGGGCCCTGCAATATCGAACCCAACAACACCCAAGGCGCGGTTGGCGACAGCCAGCTGGGCGACGGCGAGGGAATTATTTTTCTGACGCATAGCGCAGAGGATTTGGCGAACCATAACGGGTTTACGCAGGCGCTGGCTCGCCATCGCAGCGCCCTGGGCGAACCCTTCGGCGACAGCTTCTACGGCTTCTTGCATGCTCAGCCCACCGGCGGTGTGCAGTTCGGGTGCCCAGCGAACTTCACCGTACAGTACCCCGTCAAAAGCAAGCTCGAGGGCATGTTCACCTGCAATACGCACTAAATCCTCGCGGCGTTGCATCACCGCCAGCGTGTGCTTAAACGTTTCAAGGTAGCTGGCAAGAGACCGAGAATTAGCGTTATCTTCAAACCAGGCTTTGAGGTCATCGGCGTTTTGGGCAGGGAGTGCGTGACCGATTTCCGCTGCAATATCAACGATGGTCTGCGGGTGGACTCCCCCATCTAGGTGGTCATGCAGGCTCACTTTGGGGAGCTGTTCAATCCAAGCGTAATCGGGTGCCGGTGCTGAAGCTGTCATAAATATGCCTCTAGTTCAAAAGTCGATGGTGAGTAAATTCTAGTACACGCAACCCGCCCGCACCTTCCTCACCTCGGGTGGGCGAGAAGGTACGGGCGGGTGGGCTACTGATAGCGAAAGTTATTCAAGTGTTTTAGAGGGTCCAGGACGCCAGCGCCTCGCTCATGTGCTCCGGAATATTAGCGCCGGTGCGCGGAAACATCCGCAACTCTTCTACGTACTGCTGGGCAGGAAGGTGGTCGGGGTACTGCACGAAGGCTTCTTCGTTGCTGTAATCAAAAGATGCCTCTACTGGCACGCCGGGAGTGAAGCGTAGCATCATCGCCAGCGGAGCACCGTAACCCTCCTTGTAAGAATCTGACTTGAGCTGCAAAAGATCCAGAACTTCCTCAGGCACCAGTTCAAAGGTTTTCTGCTGATCCCAGAAACCATCGCGTCGTACGTGAGTCAGCGCGTCGTAGTAAGAGCCCAAAGAGCGGATGCGAATAAGTACGGTAGAAACATCGCGGGCAGTGCCGTTCTCGCCAAAGAGGGCAAGCTGCGCCGGACGCAGTCGTTCAACAACATCTGCCTCAGTGAGTACCAGGTTGCCCGCTGCCAGCTGGGTTTTCGAGGGTAACACCACGTTATTGTGGGCATCCAGAGTGTATGAGGGAGCTACATCCAAGAAACTCGCTGCACCCGGTGCAGCTGCCTCGTCCGCACTCTGGGCGTTCGGTGAACCCGTCGCAACGAAAGCGTCCTGTTCCCACTCTGATTCATCAATCACCTCGGGTACTGACTCATCGGCCGCCATCGAAAACTCGGCGTCGGTGGGGTAATATTCAGTCTCCACCGACTCTGTTGTATCAAGGTCAGCTTCAAGGTTCTGCTGGCTTTCCTCTTCAATTTCTTCTGCAAGAGGCGCAACAGTGACAATCTCAGCTTCGCTGGGATCGTGTTCTTGTGTATCCGGGCTCTGGACTGTCTCGTCAAGAATCAGCAGTTCATCGGCAGGGGTCTCCGCGTCATCTCCCGTAGCACATTCTTCGTTTTCTGCGGAGCTCGCGAGATCCAAGGACGCGCTACTTGCCCCCGTCTGGGATCCGAAGTCGTCCCCGAGGTATGCTTCGGTTGCCGTATCCACAGCACTCACATTGTGGATATCAGGGGCAGAGTCATGGGATGATTCTTCAATTGTTTCTTCTTCCAGTCCACCAACAAAACCTGCCGAGCTAGCAGTGCCCACAGCGGGTTCATTCACCAGCGCAGCATTAGAATCCTCAAACGCCACAGGAGCAGCGATGAGCTCGTCGGTATCGCTCTTTGCACTAGAATCGTTTTCCTCGAAACTCAGAAGGTGCTCTGATTCAACATCGGTCTCAGACTCAGCAGGCTCTGCATCGGTCTCTGCGCTCGCAAAGATTACCTCGTGCTGAGGTGCATCGTCGGTGGGCGCATCGGGGGTTTCATGAACCTCATCTGCCCCGCTCACCTCCACCTGATCTTCGGGGGTCTTACGAGGTTCCCCTGTTTCAAAAGCAGTCTCAGTCTGCTCGCCCATGAAAGCTGAGTCTTCGCCGATCTCACGAGTCTTAGCCTCCAAAGTATCAAAGGCGATTTCTTCGAAGCTCGGCAGGGTCTCAGGCTCAGAGCTTTCCTCTTCGATACGCTGCATGATGCGCTCGAAACGGCTCTGGGCATCGTGTTCATCACTAGCCTCAGTATCATTGAGCTGGATAGCCAAAACTGCGGGTGAGGCGGGGGCTTCATCGTTCTGCTCGCTGTGTACAGCGGTATGCATCACCAAGTTTTCGTCACCGGTTTTCGCGTTTTCTTGCACCGACTCTGCCCCGTCAGCTTTGAACCCATCGGTATTCAACACATGGTGAGGTTCAGCGTCAATCTCAGCCAGATGCTGCGGAACTTCATAGTGTTCACTCGCGACATCGCCTTTTTCATTCGTAAAGCGAACCTCGACGCGCACCGGAGCACTCGTCACCGGGTAGCTAATGTGAGCACGAGAAAAAGCGCCGTGCTCAGATCTTTCAGACTCGGTGTAAAGAGCCGCTACGCCTTTAAACCAGTCATCGCCGGGGGCAACGACACCGCGCTCCTGTTCACCGTTGTCATCAGAGAAGACATAGTTCATCTCACTACCCTGCAAAGAAAGATCCATCTCCAGGCGACCCTGACCGCGTCCCTGCATGGTCGAGACAATCCAATACAAGCCACCGGTGGCATCCAGCGAAGCCAACTGCGGCTCGGAGTGCTCAACCAGCGGATCCTCTGACGTCTGCCCTGATGCTACAAGGTTCGATGCCTCAACAGGTGCAGGTTCGTTTTTCTTCTTCAAACGGTCGAATAAACCCATGTGCTTCACTTTCTTAAAAATCTACGGAGCACTGACGGCGCAGTAGCGCCCTCACCTTTTTCTTTACACCAGAATACGCCAGGTGAGGGAGCAGTCACCCCCTATTCCGAACGCTCAGACACAATTCGGTCAATAATCAGCGGTCGTTCTCGCAGGTCTCCACCAATAGTGAAAGATCCCTCGAGAGACTGCTGGGCTCGCTCGAAACGCTCCGGGGTATCAGTCATCAGCGTCATCAGCGGCTGCCCCTCGCGTACCTCATCACCCGGCTTGGCGTGCAGCTTAATGCCGGCGGCAAGCTGAACCGGGTCTTCCTTACGAGCGCGCCCTGCGCCCAAACGCCAAGAAGCTACACCCACCTTGTAAGCATCAAGCTCAGTCAAAGTACCAGACTCCGGCGCCGTAATAGTCACAGTTTCTTTCGGCTGAGGAAGAGCCGCATCGGGGTCACCACCCTGATCACGAACCATCGCGCGCCACACATCCATCGCACGTCCGTCCTTCAGCGCCTCTGCCGGGTCAGCGTCAATACCCGAAGATGTCAGCATTTCGCGCGCCAAAGCAACGGTCAGTTCCACAACATCAGAAGGCCCTCCCCCGGCTAGAACCCCTACCGATTCTTCAACCTCACACGCGTTACCCACAGCCAGACCCAACGGGGTGTTCATATCGGTCAGCAAAGCAGTAGTCTTCACCCCGGCATCAGTACCCAAATCAACCATGACGCGGGCAAGCTCGCGCGCCATCGACGCATCCTTCATAAAAGCACCGGAGCCCACTTTCACATCAAGCACCAGCGAACCGGTACCCTCTGCAATTTTCTTAGACATGATGGAGGAAGCAATCAGCGGAATCGCCTCAACAGTGCTGGTGACATCACGCAGGGCATAGAGCTTCTTATCGGCAGGAGCAAGACCATCACCAGCAGCGCAAATAACCGCACCGGTAGTCCCCAAAATTTCAATGACACGCTCGTTGCTGAGCTTCGCCTGCCACCCCGGTATAGCTTCCAGCTTATCCAGGGTGCCACCGGTATGACCCAGTCCGCGCCCTGAGAGCTGAGGTACGGCAACCCCAAAAGCTGCCACCAGAGGAGCCAAAGGCAGGGTAATCTTATCGCCTACACCACCGGTGGAGTGCTTATCAGAGGTCGCGATCTTCTTACCCTCACCGACAATTGATTCAAAGTTGAGACGTTCGCCCGAATCAATCATCGCCTGAGTCCAACGAACAATTTCACGGCGTTCCATACCGTTCAGGAAAATCGCCATCGCCAGGGCACTCATCTGTTCGTCCGCGACAGCCCCACGGGTATATGCGTCAATGACCCAGTCGATCTGGGCGTCGCTGAGGGCTCCCCGGTCGCGTTTGGTACGAATAACATCAACAGCATCAAAAAGTTCGCTCATCATTTCTTCCTTGAATTGATTGGTCAATCTACAGATTCTTACAAACGCTCCGGACCAAAAGCGTCCGGCAGCATTTGTTCAATAGTCATCACGCCGCCGGCAGATTTCAGGAGCATCCCCGGAGCTGCATGCTCATAGAGCAACTGGCGGCAGCGACCACACGGCATCAGCGCCTTACCCTCTTTATCGACGCAGGCGAAAGCCACCAGTTTGCCGCCACCGGTGCGGAAAAGATCAGAAACCAGAGAACACTCGGCGCACAGGGTAATACCAAAAGAGGCATTCTCAATATTGCAGCCAGTAACTACACGCCCATCATCAGTCAGTGCAGCAACCCCCACCGGATAGTGGGAGTAGGGCGAATAAGAAGTTCTCATTGCCTCAGTAGCTTTTTCGGTCAGCATCGACCAGTCAATATCTGTGCTCTGGGCGCTTGTATGCTTCATGAGATCTCCTTCGCTCTGGAACATCCAGTTTACTCTTTTGAAGCACAGCGCGCAGGTTAGTGCATCAAAACCACCAGCGAACGCATAAAGCTCTCACGCATTCCTCTCGATAGCAAAAACTCCCCGTCTAGTAATGTTCACAGAACACCGCTGAACGGGGAGTCCGAAACCCTCCACAAGGTTTATAGGCTTATCCCTTGATGTAGGGCTTGCCCGCAGCCGCCGGACCGCGTGAGGCACCCACCAAACCTGCAACCGCGAAGATTGTCACCAGGTAGGGCAGCATTGCCAGCAACTCGGTCGGCACTGAGGTTCCCAGCAGAGATAGCACAAAGTTAAGCTGCAAAGTAAAGCCAAAGAGCAAGGAGGCAAAGAGAGCGCCAAAGGGCTTCCAACGTCCGAAAATAAGCGCCGCAAGAGCGATATAACCCTGGCCCGCGGTCATGTTCGCATTGAAGGACGAAACCGACACCAAAGTGAAGAAAGCACCACCCATACCTGCAACAACGCCAGCAAGCAGGACGTTCGTAAAACGCAGACGATTCACATTCACACCCAAGGTATCAGCTGCTTTGGGGTGTTCACCCACTGCACGGGTACGCAGACCCCACTTGGTTTTGTTCAGCGCAAACCAAATCAGACCCACCGTCAGATACATGAGATACACCAGCACAGACTGGTTGAACAGCACCGGTCCCACCACGGGAATCTGTGAAAGCACGGGAATCTCAAAAGTGGGTAGCTTCGGTGCTGAGTTGAGGTTCGCCTGATCAGCTTGTAGGACGCGCGAGTAGAGAAAACCGGTAAGACCCGATACCAGCACGTTTACCACGACGCCAACAATGGTCTGATCTACCAGATACTTGATAGAGAACACCGCAAGAATCAAAGAAACCAGCACACCGCCAACCATCGCAGCAACCAGACCAACCCAGGGGTTACCAGTGATCGAAGCTGCTAGCACAGCGGTGAAAGCACCCAGCAGCAGCTGAGCTTCAATCGCGATGTTAATAATGCCGGAGCGCTCGCACAAAAGACCGCCGAGCGAACCGAAAATCATGGGGATTGACAGGGTGAGCGCACCGGTCAGCAAGGTAACGAGCGAAAGATCTGAGGAACGTGCCGAACCGATAATCCACACCAGCATTCCGGTAATGAAGAAGAACCAGAAAGCAATTTGCAAGGCACGGTGAATTTCGTGACCTTTATTCATCTGCACGAACGCGAAAGCAGCAATAGCTGCCATCGTGATGGAGGCGATCCAGCCGTAAACGGTGGGGTCAATCGCTAGGTCGGGAACAGTATAGCTTTTAAGCCCGTCGGAGAGACGGAAATTAACTGTATTGCTCGGTGCCTTGAGACCCACCAGTAGAAGCGAGGTCAGGGCAAGCACCGCGTAAATGATGGGGTTGCGCCAGTGCCGGACGATATTTTTTTCTTCTCGTGCTAAGGCGGGGGTAGCTGCTATAGACATTACTTAGCCTCCTGAAGTGAGATCTTCGATGAAGCCTTCTTAGGGTTTTCGGGGTCAGGAAGGCGGAAGATGGTGCGTACCAGCGGAGGTGCCGCAATAAAGAGAACAATCAGCGCCTGAACGACCAGCACGATATCAATGTTGGTGCCGGTTTCAACCTGCATTGTAACGCCACCGGCACGGAATGCACCGTAGAGCAGGGCTGCGAAGAAGGTTCCCCAGGGCTTGGCACGTCCGAGCAGTGCCACGGTGATAGCGTCAAAACCAAAGGTCGCTGCGATGCCCGTGGTCAAGACCTTTTCTGTACCTGCAACCTGGGCAGCGCCAGCGAGACCAGCCAGGGCACCAGCAATAGCCATGACCACGATGTAGCCGTTTGAAACATTGATACCGGCGGTGCGGGCGGCGTGGGGGTTAGCACCCACTGCGCGCAGACGGAAGCCCACGGTGGAGCGGTTAATCAACCAGGCAGCAAAGATAACTGCGACAATAGCCAGTATAAAGCCCCAGTGCAGGCGGAATCCCTTGCCCAGAAGAAGAGGGAAGAGCGCCCCCTCGGGCAGAATCGGCGAAATAGGGTTCGAGCTGCCTTCGCGCTGAAAGCCGGGGGTTTTGAGAAGCAAGAGAATAAGGTTTGCCGCAATGTAGTTGAGCATGATCGAAAGAATCACCTCGTGGGCACCAGTCTTAGCCTTGAGCAGACCGACCAGACCACCCCAGAGCGCACCACCGACCATACCACCAAGAACAACCATCAGAATCAGGACGGGGGCGGGCAGGTCATAGGTGAAACCCACGTAACCTGACACCAGAGCGCCCAAAATAATCTGCCCCTGTGCACCAATGTTGAACATACCCGCGCGGAAGGGCAGAGCTACAGCAAGACCTGCAAAGATCAGGGGTGTTGCCACGGTGAGGGTTTCCGTCAGCGGACGAATGCTGGCGGTGAAGCTCTTCGCGTTGGGGTTGTAAATTGAGCCGTGGAACATGGCGATGTAAGCATTGGTCGCTGATTTCCAAGCGGCGGCAAGGGTGTCGAGCGGACGCGCGAAGAAGTAACTTGATGCCTTTTGAGTTGCCGGGTCAGTGAGGGCAATAAGCACACCGCCCAGGAACAGGGCGGCAATAAGCGCGCCGAGTGAGAGACCGAAGCTGCCGCCGAGCAAGCGAGTTGCCAGTGAGGGCTTTTCGCTGGTGCTCATCTGCGGGTTAGCAGCCGCAGGTGCGGCTACTGCCGCGGGCTTATTTTCTGCGCTCATGCGCGCTCTCCTTCACTGGTCGATGGGGTGTTTTCTGCCCAGGGCACTTGCGTGGTTTGCTGTGCTACCGGAGGAACAGAATCAGTCTCGGGAAGGCTCCCGGTAGCCTCCTGCTGGCTAGCCTTTGCTTCTTCGTAGGAAGCTCCCGCCATCATTTGACCGAGCACAGAACGAGGGGTGTCTTTGGGTGCAATACCCATGAGTTCACCGTGGAAGAAAACAGCGATGCGATCAGCAAGTGCGTAGACTTCATCGAGTTCAGTGGAAACAATCATAACGGGTACGCCCTTGTCGCGCTCAGCAACAATGCGTTTGTGGATGAATTCGATGGAGCCAACGTCCACACCGCGGGTAGGTTGTGAAGCAACGAAGAGTTCAAGGTCGCGCGAGAGTTCACGCGCCACCACGATTTTCTGCTGGTTACCGCCTGAGAGAGTGGACGCCGCGTCCGCAGTTGACCCCATACGGATATCGAACTCGCTACCGGCGCGAGCTGCGTTCGATGAGACCGCTGAGCGCTTGAGGGTGCCCGCCGATGAGTAATCTGAGGTGTCAAAGAGATCGAGAATGAGGTTCTCAGCAATGGAGAATGAACCGACAAGCCCGTCTTTGCTACGGTCCTCGGGTACAAAGCCAACACCGGAATGCAGTACCTGCTTGGTGGTTTTGCCCAGCAGTTCTTGACCGTTGAGCTTCAGAGAGCCGGTAGCTTTGGAGTGTAGACCGATGATGGATTCAGCAAGCTCAGTCTGCCCGTTACCCTGCACGCCGGCAACTGCCAGAATCTCGCCGCCGCGCACCTCAAAGCTGACATTCTTAAGCAGGGGAACGCCGTTATCAGCGATTAAGGTCAGGTTGGAGACCTCAAAAATATTATTGTTGAGCTTCGGCTCATCTTTATCAACGGTGAGCTGAACGGCTTTACCCACCATCAAGGACGCCAGTTCATTGGTTGACGCGCTGGGATCAGCAGTGCCGACGACCTTGCCGCGTCGAATCACCGTGATATCGTCAGAAACCTGACGGACTTCACGCAGTTTATGGGAGATAAAGAGTAGAGATTTGCCGTCACGACGCAACTGGTCCATGATTTCCAGCAACTGGTCAGTCTCAGCGGGGGTAAGGACCGCGGTCGGCTCATCCAGAATCAGAATCTCAGCATCGCGTACCAATGCCTTAATGATTTCAACGCGCTGCTGAACGCCCACCGGCAGGTTCTCAACGATGGCATCGGGGTCAACGTTGAACCCGTAACGGTCTGAAATCTCACGAATCTTCACCCGTGTTTCTTCGAGGTTGAGAGTAACGCCGTTGGTGCTCTCAGCACCCAGAGCGATGTTCTCAGCAACGGTAAAGACCGGAACCAGCATAAAGTGCTGGTGAACCATGCCAATACCTGCCGCCATCGCGTCCCCGGGCCCCTTAAAAGTAACCGGCTGGTCGTCAATGAGAATCTGACCTGACGTTGGTCTGTACAGACCGTAAATCACGTTCATGAGGGTTGACTTACCCGCACCGTTTTCGCCCAAAAGGCAGTGAACAGTGCCTGGGCGAACCACCAGGTCAATGCTGTCATTAGCGGTAAAATCACCAAATTTTTTGGTCACTTCTCGCAGTTCGAGTTTCATCGATGCGCTTTCTGTGAACGATGTTCGAGTAGTCGTTGGTACTCGCCGCGATTCTTATACCCAGAAGAATAAAAAATCAGCGGCAAATAAAGTTATATTGCGCGTGCTATTTTACCGGTAGCGCAACACTTTTGGGTACTGCCAGTAGCCCCAAGAGCTAGCAGAACGATTAATACAGCATAAAACCCGCAGCTAAGGTGAGATTTCTTAGCTGCGGGCTCAAAAAGCTACCTGTTGGCAGCAACTGCCTTAGGCAGAGGGTGAACCTGCGGTCTCAACCTTGATGTCACCGCTGATGATCTTAGCCTTGATGTCATCGAGAGCTGCCTTGGTCTCAGCGCTGACTTCGTCTTCGAAGTTGTGGAAGGGAGCTAGTGCTACGCCACCGTTCTCCAGGGTACCGACGTAGGCTTCGCTGGTGAAGTTGCCTTCAACGTCCTGTTTAAAGGTCTCCAGCACAGCTTCCTTCATCAGCTTCTGCACTGAGGTCAGAATGATATCTCGGTATTCGGGGTTGGTTTCGAAACCGTCTGAGTCAACCCAAATCACGGACGCGGGTGAGTCAGCGTTGCTAGCGTTGTGCTCCTTGACAGCTTCGAGGGTGCCGCCACCTACGGGGCCTGCTACGGGCATGATTACGTCAGCGCCTTCTGAGAGGAAGTTCTGGGTGTTGGTTTTGCCCTTGCCCTGGTCGGTGAAGTCACCGGTGAAGGTACCGTTCTGCGCCTCGGTATCCCAGCCCAGAACCTCAACGTTCTTGTCGTTCTGCTCATTGTAGTACTTCACGCCCTGCGCAAAGCCGTCCATGAAGATGGTAACGGTCGGGAAGTTCAAGCCGCCGTAGGTTGCTACCTTGCCGGTCTTGGACTGAGCCGCTGCCAAGTAACCTGCCTGGAACGCTGCCTGAGCGGTGTCATAGACGAGAGGGCGAACGTTGTCGAGTTCGATAGAACCATCATCAACAATTGCAAAGTGCAGGTCAGGGTTAGCTTCTGCAACTTCCTTGGTCGCATCTGCCAAACCGAAACCAACGGTGACGGTCATGTTACAGCCTGACTGAACCATCTGGTTGAGGTTGGGACCGTACTCGGTTTCGCTGGTTGACTGAGCTTCGCCCTTTTCAATGCCCAACTCTTCAACAGCGGCGGTTAGACCCGCGTAAGTGTTTTCGTTGAAGGACTTATCATCGAAACCACCGAAGTCTGATACCATGCAGCCCCTGTAATCGGCGTTATCGCCTGATGCGGTTGATGATTCTTCGGGTGCTGCACCACAAGCTGAAAGCAAAAGTGCTGAAATGCCCAGGAGTGAACCTGCGCCTGCCATGTTCTTACGTGAGAGTGCCATGGGGATCCCTTCAATCAGGATCTGATGAGGTCAGAAAAAGTGTGGGTTTCTGGTCATCAGTTTTTGAGCAATACAGAACACATTCTAATGCTTTTAAAGCCCACAGCTAAATTATTTTTCACTTTAAATTCATCTTGTTATCAATCAGCAGCAAGACAAAGGCTATTACACCAGGATTCAGGCGGTCTCTAGGGCAATGCTACGTAAAGCAGCAGCAACCATAACGCGCACGCCGTTACCAATTGCTTCTTCCTGCGGGTTGTAATCTCCCTGGTGCAGGTCAAAGGTTTCTCCTCCCTGCGCTCGAGTTCCCAGACGAACCATCGTGCCAGGAACCTCCTGCAACATCCACGAGAAATCTTCACCGCCCATGGACTGCTCAACAAGAATCACGCTATCCTCGCCCAGCTCCGCGCGTGCGGCATTTTCAATGAGAGTGGTCTCCGCCTCAGTATTGACCACCGGTGGAACTCCGCGTTCGTGCTCAAGACTCACACTCAAACCGTAGGGGGCAGCAACCTGCTCTACGACCTCGTCCAGCATCTGCCCCGCCTTGTACCAGGCATCCGCGTCCAAGCAGCGCATAGTGCCCGCCATGAAGCCTGTCGCCGGAATAGCGTTGGGGGCAACACCCGCCTCAATCTGCCCCCACACCACCAACACACCGGAGCGTACATCAGTGCGGCGTGAAAGAACAGCGGGAACATTCACAGCAATCTGGCTCATCGCAAAAATCAGATCTTCGGTCAGGTGCGGACGCGATGTGTGCCCGCCGTGCCCATCAAGGCGAATGCGCACAGTGTCAGAGGCTGAAGTGATAGCGCCAATACGCGTACCAATCTTTCCTACATCCACCTTGGGATCACAGTGCAGGGCAAAAGCACGCGGAACATCTTTAAGCCAGCCCGCCCTAATCACCTCTAGTGCGCCCCCAGGCTGTTGCTCTTCCGAAGGCTGGAAGATCACGCGAATAGTGGCGCCCAGTGGCTTTGTTTTATTCATCGCGTCCAAAAGAAGCGCAACGCCCAGCATAACGGTCAGGTGAATATCGTGACCGCACGCATGCATAACCCCCGGGGTCTGCGATGAGTAAGCAAGACCGGTTTGCTCCTGCACCGGTAGGGCATCAATATCAGCCCTGAAAGCCGCTGCGATTGGACCTTCACCAATATCAACGCGCACACCGGTATAACCGGGCAAATAAACAGGTCTCAGCCCCGCATCGCGCAGACGGTGAGCAATTTTCTCTGTGGTCTGAAACTCCTGAAAAGAGAGCTCCGGGTTACGGTGAATATCCCGGCGAAACTCAATGAGCTCCTCCAAAAAATCATGCAGATACCCCCCCATCAGTGTGGAGGTCAAAGACGCCGAAGATTTCTGAGATGCAACCATAGTTTTTAGGATAGTAGCCACAAGCCCTACGGGGTAATTTTTACGGACGCGGTAACCCATCAGGCTTTTATGACGTTTTATGACGCACCCTAGCAGCCGGATTCACTCGCTACCTCTGACACAGCAAACGGCGCCCGTCTGTGCTGTACAAGACGGGCGCCGTTTGCTGCTATACCGGTGATTCTTTCACAAGAATCTTTACGCGGAGTTTAGAGGGAGCGGGCGATAATAGCCTGCTTGACCTCAGCAATAGCCTTAGTGATCTGAATGCCACGGGGGCATGCTTCGGTGCAGTTGAAGGTGGTACGGCAACGCCATACGCCCTCTTTGTCGTTGAGAATCTCCAAACGCATATCGCCAGCATCATCACGAGAATCGAAGATGAAACGGTGAGCATTGACAATTGCTGCCGGACCAAAGTACTGACCGTCTGTCCAGAAAACGGGACATGACGAGGTACACGCAGCACACAGGATGCACTTGGTGGTGTCATCAAAACGCGCACGATCAGCCTGAGACTGAATGCGCTCACGCTCGGGCTCATGCTCGTCATTCATCAAGAAGGGCATAATCTCACGGTATGCCTGGAAGAAAGGCTCCATATCAACGATAAGATCTTTCTCGCAGGGCAGACCTTTGATAGCCTCAACAGTAATCGGCTTGGAAAGGTCAAGATCCTTCAGCAGAGTCTTGCACGCCAGACGGTTGCGACCGTTGATACGCATCGCGTCCGAACCGCAAATACCGTGAGCGCAGGAGCGGCGGAAAGACAGCGAACCATCGATTTCCCACTTCGCCTTGTGCAAAGCATCCAGCACACGGTCAGTGCCATACATGGTCAGCTTAAACTCGTCCCAGTGTGATTCCTCTGAAATCTCAGGGTTGTAGCGACGCACCTGCAGGGTGATGTCGTAGGTAGGAATAGCGCCAGCGCCACCGGTCTCCGACTTCAGTTCTACCCGTGACTCGGGTTCTTTTGCTTCAAAATCAGCCATTTTAGTACTTACGCTCCATCGGCTCGTAACGGGTGAAGACTACGGGCTTGGTATCGAAACGCAAACCTGCAATGCCCTCAAACTCAGCGTTTTCATCTTTGTAAACCATTGAGTGCTTCATGAACTTCTCATCATTACGATTGGGGAAGTCCTCGCGGAAGTGACCGCCACGTGATTCCTCACGGTTCAGCGCAGCAACGGACATTACCTTTGCCAGTTCCAGCAAGAAGCCCAGCTCAACTGCCTCCAGCAAATCAAGGTTGAAGCGCTTGCCCTTATCCTGAACAGAAATGTTCTTGTAGCGCTCTTCAAGCTCATTGATCTTGTTGATGGCGTTGTGGATGGTGTCAGCAGTACGGAATACCTGCATGTCGGCGTCCATAACGTCCTGCAGTTCCTTGCGCAACACGCCCACCTTTTCGGTGCCGTTACCCTCGCGCAGGGTGTTCAGCAGCTCCAGGGTGTCGTTGGCTGCGTCCTCGGGAATCGGCAGGAAGTCAGCGGTAGCAGCGTACTCAGCAGCAGAGATGCCGGCGCGCTTACCAAAGACGTTGATATCCAGCAGTGAGTTAGTGCCCAAACGGTTTGAGCCGTGCACCGAAACGCAAGCAACCTCACCAGCTGCATAGAGACCGGGAATAGTCTCTTCTGAGTTTGCGTACACCTCAGCCTCAATGTTGGTGGGAATACCCCCCATTGCGTAGTGTGCGGTGGGGAACACTGGGACGGGCTCAGTGTAGGGCTCAACGCCCAGGTAGGTACGAGCGAACTCGGTAATATCGGGTAGCTTCTCATCAATGTGAGCGGGCTCAAGGTGGGTGAGATCCAGCAGAACGTAGTCCTTGTTGGGACCGCAACCGCGTCCTTCACGAACCTCATTCGCCATCGAGCGAGCAACAATATCGCGAGGAGCTAGATCCTTAATGGTCGGTGCGTAGCGCTCCATGAAACGCTCACCGTCAGAATTACGCAGGATACCGCCCTCACCGCGAGCAGCTTCAGACACCAGAATGCCCAACCCTGCAAGACCGGTCGGGTGGAACTGCACGAACTCCATGTCTTCCAAAGGAATGCCGTTGCGCAGGGCAATAGCCATACCGTCACCGGTAAGGGTGTGAGCGTTTGAGGTGGTCTTGAAGATTTTGCCACAGCCACCTGATGCAAACACGATTGACTTAGCCTGGAAAACGTGAACGTCGCCGGTTGCCAGATCGTAAGAAACGACGCCAGCAGGACGCTTGTTGCCGTTTTCGTCATCGACCATCACCAAATCAAGCACGTAGTACTCGTTGAAGAACTCAACGTTGTGCTTGACACAGTTCTGGTAGAGGGTCTGCAAAATCATGTGACCGGTACGGTCTGCTGCGTAGCATGCGCGGCGAACGGGTGCCTTACCGTGATCGCGGGTGTGACCGCCAAAACGACGCTGGTCAATACGCCCCTCGGGGGTGCGGTTGAAGGGTAGACCCATCTTTTCCAAATCGAGTACTGCGTCAATAGCTTCTTTCGCCATGACCTCAGCCGCGTCCTGGTCTACCAGGTAGTCGCCGCCCTTGACGGTATCAAAGGTATGCCATTCCCAGTTATCGTCTTCAACGTTCGCTAGAGCAGCACACATGCCGCCCTGCGCTGCGCCGGTGTGGGAACGAGTGGGGTAAAGCTTAGTCAGTACAGCAGTGCGTGAACGCTGACCTGCTTCAATAGCCGCACGCATACCGGCACCGCCGGCACCAATAATAACTACGTCGTACTTATGTACCTGCATGGTGAGAATGCTTCTTTCTCTGTTTCAAAAAATTATGGTGTTCTACGGTGCTGTGCAGAAGGAAGGCAACAGCTCAGCCGATGCACCAACGGGGCACGGATCAAAGGTGAAAATCACCAAAGTGCCCACCAGAATGACGAACGCGGATGCCAGGAAGAGGATGACCTTCAAGAAGGTACGAACGCCGTCTTTCTGAGCATAGTCATCAATGATGGTGCGAATACCGTTGGTGCCGTGCAACATTGCAAGCCACAGCAACAGCAGATCCCATACCTGCCAGAAGGGGTTAGCGAGCTTACCGCCCACGAAGCCGAAGTCGATGCGATGTACGCCTTCGCCCATCATGAGGTTCACAAAAAGGTGACCAAAAATCAGCACGACCAGCATGACGCCCGAAAGGCGCATGAAGAGCCAGGCGTACATCTCAAAGTTGTTGCGCTTTGAGGATGAGCGGTTGTACTTTACACCATTGACGGTGATATCACGGCTACGAGGTGCAGCTACCTTAGCTTTCAAAGGAGTAGGCATGTCTTAGTGACCTCCAAAGACGATGGGAAGGTGGCGGAAGAGGAAGCCAGCCATGAAGATTGCCCAGAGGATCAAAACGCCCCAGAGCAGAGCTTTGTGATTCTTGGTGCCGCCACTCCAAAAATCAACCAGAATAATGCGGATACCGTTGAAAGCGTGGTAGAGAATAGCCGCTACCAGACCGGCCTCGCCAAGACCCATGATAGGGTTCTTGTAGATATGCATGATTGCATTGTAGGTTTCAGGTGAAACGCGCACCATTGCGGTATCGAGCACGTGAACCAACAAGAAGAAAAAAATCGCAATACCTGAGATGCGATGAGCTACCCATGACCACATACCTTCGCGGCCGCGGTAGAGGGTGCCCTTGGATGTATTCGGCACTGAATAGCCTCCTGCACGTGAGAGTCGTAAAGCGCTGACCTCCACCGCAGTATTTCACAGCTGGCTCAACGCAATACATAATTTTAGACTTGTTCTGCTATCAAAGATTACCAGCACCACGCAGACTTAAGTGACAATATGTCATAAAAAAATCCCCCTCAATTAGCCTACATTTTCATAGTCTTAATCAGTACGAGGGCGTATTTACAGGGCAAACGAAAGACTAAGCAGAACCGAGCCGGTATATCTTTTGGTCAAAATTACTTCTCGGGAGCGTTCATTGTGACAAAAATGCAGGTATTCTTTAGACGATGAAAACTCCAATTGAACGTTTTTACCCGTTGATTCCCGCCGGTGGTGTCGGTTCACGCCTCTGGCCGCTATCACGTGCCACTGTGCCCAAGTTTCTGCTCAACCTCACCGGTGGTGAGTCTTCGCTGTTGCGCTCAACCTACGACCGTTTGGTTGATGTGAGCAATGGTTCTGTCATGGTCGTCACCGGTGTTGCCCATGCAAACCGTGTCACTCAACAAATTGATGAGCTACGCGCATCCGATCTAGTGCTAGAACCCTCACCGCGCGATTCCGCAGCGGCAATTGGGTTGGCGTGCGCTATTATCTACCAGCGTCAGCCCGACGCGATTATTGGTTCTTTCGCCGCTGACCACGTCATCGAACCGGTGGACGAGTTCCAGAAGGTCGTTACCGAAGCGGTGAATACTGCTGCTACCGGCAAAATTGTGACCATTGGTATTACCCCCACCGAGCCCTCCACCGCTTTTGGTTATATTCGTGCCACCCATTCTCTAGAGCTCGCTGAAGCACCACACGCTATGGCAGTAGCAGAGTTCGTGGAGAAGCCCGACGCGCCGACCGCCGCTGAGTACATCTCCACCGGGGATTACACCTGGAACGCTGGCATGTTCGTAGCGCCTGCCGAACTCATGCTCAAGCACCTAGAGCAAAATGAGCCGGAGCTGCACGCCGGGGTCACCCGTATTGCGCGCGCTTGGGATACCCCTGACCGCGATGATGTCATGAACGATGTGTGGGAAACCCTACCCAAGATTGCTATCGACTACGCGGTGGCAGAACCCGCTGCAGCTGCAGGCGATGTCGCGATGGTGCCCGGTTCTTTCAGCTGGGACGATATCGGTGACTTTGACGCTGTTGCCCGTCTCAACCTTGAAAAGACCGATAAAGAACTCTTCACCATTGGTGACGAAGTTCAGGTCTTCAACCAGAAATCAACCGGCATCATTGTTGCAGGTACCCACCGTAAGATCGCTGTCATCGGTATTGAAGATGTTGTCATCGTTGACACCCCTGATGCCCTGCTGGTAACCACCCGTAAGGACGCGCAGGATGTAAAGAATACTGTTAATGAGCTCAAGAGCCAGGGCTTAGAGCGTCACCTCTAAGCTACTGCTAACTACGCTAAAAGCTGCACCCCCGGAGTTTTTGTGAGGGTGCAGCTTTTATTTATACCCGGCGAAAAGATTTAGGCTGCCCGAAACTAGTTCGCTCATTCGGTGAAACGGTCTGAGAGTACAAAAAAGCGAACTCACCATTGTCGGCGGATCCGCTGTATGAGTTATCGTTCAATGAGAGTTGCAAACGATGCCCGGCGGGTTTCATCGCGCACCGTAGCGCGGCGGGTGAAGTCGGAGGCACCCCAAAGAGACGCCCCAAACATGACTGCGTCTTTAAGTACTAGTTCTCCGGCACCTGCAAAGGTAGGGAAACCCGTAGTTATCACCACCCAAATCAGGAACCCACGCATGGGGGGGGGTGATCAAAAATAACAGGGCCACAAAGCTCATGCCCGCAAGCAGCAAAGCACGGATACGCAGAAGCTGATGCACTGAATACAATCAAGATTTACCATCGCCATAAACCACAGTTCGATGACCTTAATGACCTTAAAAATATCAACTTCAACAACCCTAGCTGACCATGAAAAAAAATTGGTGAGCCCCTCTCCCAATGGGCGGAGTCTGATAACTTTTTCGAGGCCCTAGACACAGCAACTATCCTGCTTAGAGCTCTTGAAGGTGTTGCCCGCGCTGAAAGAATCTCGCGACTACCACCCGAGGACGCCCAGCTCTTGATGAAACTATCAACGGTCACACTCCCCCAGCATCAATGCCTAAGTAACCCCTGACATCAAAGACCGCCTTACCAGCGACATCCAAGAGCAAAGCATGAACACGCCTGAGGTTATCCGAGAAGCACTTGACACATTCCCATCCCAAGCAGCTTAGAAAGCCACAACCAGGGCGCTGATCTTAGGTGCGATGCAGAACATCTTATCTTTTGTGTTCAAAGCTCATCGGTTAGATAGAATCCCCTCCAACCTCGGGTAGAAAGCCCGAACGGGGTGAGAGGCCGCGAGCCGAAGATGCCATGACTACTTTGGGAAGATTAGCATGAAAATGTGTATATTTTCAGTCTAGAAAAGTACCCGGTGGCTCACGACTGTCAGCGTATCTGTGACGTTTAATAACTATTGACTCAAAGAGAAAGTGGCTTCGGTGGCTTGAGGTATGTTCTAACCTTATGCCGATGCCGTTACGCCTAGGTCAGCTCAATCGTGCCGACCCAGTGCCACTCTTCTTTCTCATAGCGGTACACGCAAAGCCGCTGAATCTCGAACCGCTTAAGCGCGTCAGGGAGGCACTTGAAGTCCCTGAGGGAACGGTCAATCACTTCGTGAGGTACATGCTGAGCAAGAGTCAGATGCGGGCGATACTCAAACGGCGAAGCGCTGCTTTCTACCGCGCGCTCAGCAACCCGATTGAGACCTATTAACTCGGCACCCCCCTCTATCAACGGCAAATAACTCACCGTGGTAACAGGCGCAAAACTGGCAGGCTCCCCCAGACCGACAAACACGCGTCTGCGCCCCATGAGAGCCTTTTGCAAAGCTGCGAGGGTCTGGCTGGCAGGCACCGTCTCAGGTGCCACCATCACCGTAATGTGGACGCTACCGGGATTAAGAATCTCAGGTTGGGCCACCCGCCAACGCTCAATACGCGCAGCTAGCTCATCGGGTACCCGTGCAACGAGACTCACATAACGCTCGTTGGCACGCAGAGTAGGCGAACCGCTTGAATCTGCACTACTCCTCCGGACCCACTGCTTCACCACTGCGTGTACTACTTCTGAGCGGGCAAAAACCCAATACGATCGTAGACGTTCTCAACGGTGACGGACGCGATTTCACGTGCCCTAGTAGCACCGATAGCCAGCAGACGGTCAAGTTCTGCGGGGTCATCCATCAGCTCTAAGGTGCGTTCGCGCATGGGGGCGAAAGTCTCAGCGGCAATTTCAGCCAAATCAACCTTCAGGTGCCCGTACATTTTGCCTTCGTACTCCGCGACAATGGTGTCGATGCTCTTACCGGTGAGTGCCGAGTAGATGCTCAAGAGGTTAGAAATGCCCGCCTTATTCTCGCGGTCAAAACTGATTTCACTACCGGCATCGGTCACCGCAGACTTAATTTTCTTGGCAGTTTTCTTAGGATCATCCATCAACCAGATAATGCCTTTATCAGTTTCCGCTGACTTCGACATCTTAGAGGTCGGGTTCTGCAAATCATAAATCTTAGCGGTCTCTTTAAGGATGCGTCCCTCAGGAACGATAAAGGTATCACCAAAACGTGAATTGAAACGCTCAGCGAGGTTACGGGTGAGCTCCAGGTGCTGGCGCTGATCTTCACCCACAGGAACCTCATCAGCCTGGTAAAGCAAAATATCTGCTGCCATCAGCACCGGGTAAGTAAACAACCCCACCGACGCTGAATCGGTACCCTGCTTTGCGGATTTGTCTTTGAACTGAGTCATGCGCGACGCTTCGCCAAAGCCCGTGATGCAATTGAGAACCCACGCCAGCTGAGCGTGCTCGGGCACCTGCGACTGCACAAAAAGAGGGGTACGCTCAGGATCAATACCGGCAGCAATGTACTGGGCAGCAGTCATGCGGGTACGCTGCGTCATGATGGCGGGGTCCTGAGGCACAGTAATAGCGTGCATATCAGGAATGAAGAACAGACATTCGGTGCCCGGTTCGTCCTGCAAAGCAACCCAATTACGTACCGCACCCACGTAGTTGCCCAAATGCAGGGAATCTGCAGAAGGCTGCGCCCCCGAGTAAATACGGGTGGCACTCTGCGCCGCATTAGGAATAACTGACTTGAGGTTCTTCTTTTCGCTCATAATCTGTCTCTAAAACTTTTCTCGTCCATCAGGTATACACCCGTTTTGTTTAAAAGCTGTGGGCTGAACCCGGTACGTGCTTACGCTTTTCCAGCGGCTTCTTTGACCATGCTCATGCCATTTTGAGCGGTCACATCAATGGTATCGAGCGCACGAGCAATCATTGCCGGTGACTCATCATCGTTCTTCTTAAGTTCATCTTTAATAACTTTGGACTGCACCAGCACAATCTGGAAGCTGTGCGCCAGTTTGTCATCAAGCATCGCGTCCTCTTCTTCTAAGAACTGACGCATACGTGCAGCGTTTTGATTCTGCTGGATGTTCAACGAGCGTGTAACAGTCACAGCGAGGTAAACAGCTACGCCCAGCCAGCCCGCAATGACGGCGGTGAGAATCCACCCGAGAACCGAGGCCTCGTTGGCGGACGTCATGATTGCCCAGATCAGCAGTACGACGAGAAGTGCCATACCGATGCCAGCACCGATTAGGGCTTTCTGGGTACCGGGATTATTTTCAGGAGCCTTGCGCTGAGGAATAGACATGGTTTCTATTATGTCAAAGAAGCACCCCAGCATAAAACGCCCCTCGTCTGATAAAAAGAGGCGGGCAGAAAAACCCCGGGTTCGCACCTAAAAAGTTAGAGTACGGACGCGGGGTCATTCAGTTGTTAGTTTTTATGAAGTGGCGGCGCGCTCCGCGGTTTCAACCACGTTAACCAGCAGCATAGCGCGGGTCATGGGACCAACGCCGCCGGGGTTAGGTGAAACCCAGGATGCTTTAGCTGCTGCCTCAGGGCTAATATCGCCGGTCAGTTTCTTCTTGCCGGTTTCGGGATCTTCGACGCGGGAGACTCCCACGTCGAGCAAGATTGCACCGTCCCTCACCATGTCGGCAGTAACAATATGTGGCTGACCAACTGCCGCCACGATAACGTCTGCTGCGCGCAGGGCATCAGCTACGTCCTGGGTGCCGGTGTGTACCAGGGTGGGGGTGGCGTTGACGTTCTTGCGGGTGAGTAGCAACCCCAGGGGGCGCCCCACGGTGACGCCGCGACCAAAGACAGCAACAGTTTTGCCGTTGAGGTCTAGCCCGTGACGTTCTATGAGTTCGATGACACCGTTAGGGGTGCAGGGCAGGGGCGAGTCAATCTCTCCCCCCGCGTTGAGCACCAGGCGCCCCAGGTTGGTGGGGTGCAAACCGTCGGCGTCCTTATCGGGGTCGATCAGCTCAAGAATATGGTTAGTGTCGATATGCTTGGGCAGTGGCAGCTGCACAATATACCCAGTACATGCAGGGTCATTGTTCAGCTTCTCAATCTCAGCTTCAAGCTCCTCCTGCGTAGTTGATTCGGGTAGGTCAACGCGAATCGAAGCGACGCCGATTTCTGCGCAGTCCTTGTGTTTGCCACCAACATAAGAGTGGGAGGCCGGGTCATCGCCCACGAGCACGGTGCCCAGACCGGGGGTGGTTCCCTTAGCTTTAAGAGCCTCAACGCGCTCTTTCAGCTCAGCTTTAATCGCTGCGGCGGTTGCCTTACCGTCAAGAATTTCAGCCATGTTTACCACTCCTCGATGCCTGAGTAGAGGGGGAACTTCTCGCACAAGGCAGTAACGCGAGCGCGCTGAGCGGTGACGTCTGCACCGGGCTTGAGGGTCTCAGCGATAATGTCTGCAACCTCAGCGAACGCTTCAGCGTCAAAGCCGCGGGTTGCCAGCGCGGGGGTACCGATACGCAGACCAGAGGTAACCATAGGCGGACGCGGGTCGTTGGGGATCGCGTTGCGGTTGACGGTAATGCCAGCTTCGTGCAGCAGATCTTCCGCTTCTTTGCCGTTCAGTTCAGCGTTTGCCAGTGATACCAGTACTAGGTGAACGTCGGTGCCACCGGAGATCAGTTCAACGCCGGCGTCCTTGAGATCCTGCTGTCCCAAACGCTCAGCCAAAATCTGTGCGCCTTCGAGGGTGCGTTTCTGGCGGTCCTTGAATTCTTCGGTACCAGCGATCTTGAAGGCGGTAGCCTTACCCGCGATAGCGTGCATGAGGGGACCGCCCTGTTGACCGGGGAATACCGCTGAGTCAATCTTCTTCTTCAGCTCTTCGGTGCAGAGAATGAAACCTGAGCGGGGGCCACCGATGGTCTTGTGGACGGTGGAGGAAACCACGTGAGCGTGGGGTACGGGGTTGAGGTGCAGACCTGCTGCCACCAGACCCGCGAAGTGTGCCATATCAACCCACAGGTAAGCACCGACCTCATCAGCGATTTCGCGGAAAGCCGCGAAATCGAGCTGGCGGGTGTAGGCTGACCAACCGGCGATAATGACCTTGGGCTTCTCGGCGCGAGCGAGTTCACGGACTTCGTCCATGTTCACGCGACCGGTTTCTTCGTCTACTCCGTAGGCAGCAACTTCATACAGCTTGCCTGAAACGTTGAGCTTCATGCCGTGAGTCAGGTGACCGCCGTGAGCCAAAGACAGACCCATGATTTTATCGCCGGGGGTCAGTAGCGCATGCATCACAGCGTTGTTCGCCTGAGCGCCTGCGTGGGGTTGCACATTCGCGTGCTCCGCACCGAAAAGCGCTTTTGCGCGTTCAATCGCTAGGGTTTCAACAACATCAACGTACTCGCAACCGCCGTAGTAGCGACGTCCTGGGTAACCTTCTGCGTACTTATTGGTCAGAACTGAGCCCTGAGCCTCCAACACCGCACGCGGTGCGAAGTTCTCAGAAGCAATCATCTCAAGGGTGTTCTGCTGGCGCTCCTGCTCAAGTTTAATGGCTTCAGCAACTTCAGGATCAACTTCTGCCAAGGGAAGATTTACAACAGAGGAGGTGGTCATGCAACGTCCTTTTTCTAGTGTCAAGGTTGCGAGCCTGCTCTTATATGAGGCTCACGACGTATTCGTACAGACCCTTCTCATTTTAGGTGAGTCCCCGGTCTTATGCGAAGAGGCGCACAGCGCTAACCCAGAGATAGAGTCTGAAGAAGCAAAGAGAAGCCCCTGCAACTTATCCCCCGCTCTCACCAGAAACCCTGTGGCGATTGGTAAAGTTAATACCAGAGCACACCACCGGTAGAAGAAAGAGCACCCTCACCATGTCAAAAACCCAGTCCCGCCGTGAAGCCCTAGAGCAGCGCCGCAAAAAAGATATCCGTAAGTGGGTTGCCGCAGGTGGAGCTGCTGTGGTGTTACTTGGCGGTGGTGCCCTTGCTTTTAATTTGCTGGACGATAGTTCTAGAAATTCTGCCCTCAAGGCGGCTACCGAGATTCCGGCAGAGTGCAGCACCACCCAGCGCATTAATGTAGCAGCGTCAGAGAAACTTGCAGCGATTATTGAGATGATTCCGGTAAGCGCCGAGGATTGTATCTCCCTTGAAGTTGATAGCAGCGCCTCCCCCACAGAAGTCGCGTCCAATATTATCGGCGGCGCTAACGTACCCCACATCTGGATTCCAGACTCATCGGTGCGTGCAATGCTAGAGCTACAGGGTAAGGCGGGGGTCACCACCATTACCGATTCGCTCGCTAGCACCCCAGCGGTTCTTATTTCTGACGAGAACATTAATTACAGTACTTGGTCTGACGCTGTGAAGGATGCTGATAATGTTTCGATGAGCGACCCCAAGGTGGACGGTGGCGCTTTTGCTTCTCTGATTTCTGTGGCGTCTGAGGTGGGCAACCAGAAAGCTTCGACAGAAGATCTTAAAGCCGGTTCGGGCTTGCGTGCGCAGACCATTGGTGTCGAAGCTCCGGTGAAGAGCGCTTCAGATCTACTCAGCGATGTCGATGCGGGCACCATTCCAGCTGCGGTTGTCACTGAAGCTGACTATGCCCAGTACGCCCTCGATGCTAAAAATCCCTCGATTTTGGTGTCGATTCCTTCTTCAGGCACCACTGTTTTGGATTACCCGCTGATGGTGCCCGATGTGAACGCTAGCAACTCAACGGTGACTACCGCCGCCCAGAAGATCGCCGATTTTGTTGCTTCCGAAGAGGGCAAGGATGCGTTGGCTGAGGCGGGTCTGCGTACTTCCTCCGGTGACATTTTGAGTGAAGAAACGTCGGTGGGTGAACCTACCCAGCTAGAAGTCGCTGACAAGGAGACCCTAACGAATCTGTGGACTGCCTACTCTTTGCAGTCAGCACCCTTGAACGGTTTGATTGTTATTGATTCCTCGGGTTCTATGGAAGAGCCTGTTGCTGGCACTGATAAGAACCGTATGCAGGTAACCACGGAGGCTGCTCTTGCCGGTTCGCAACTATTCCCGGCACGCGATTCATTGGGTGTTTGGGCTTTTGCGCGTGAAATCGGTGAGGACGCGCAGGGTGCCCCGACTGATTACAAGCAGCTCGCTCCGATTCGCGGTATTGAAGAGGAGGTTGAGGGTCGTACCCACCGCGAGGTCATTCAGCAGGTTGTCTCTGAGATGAGTTTCTACCCGAAGGCTCAGACCGGTCTGTACGATTCTTTGTTGGCTTCTTTCCGGGAGATGAAGGCTAATTACAAGCCCGGTGCCGCTAACGTGGTGGTGTTCATGACGGACGGCGCGAACTTCGATGAGGGTTCTATTAGCCGTGAAGATATGATTGCCGCTATTCAGGCGGAGCAAGATCCGAATAATCCGGTCTTGTTTGTGCTGATTGGTATTTCTGAGGACGCTGATCTGGAGGATCTCAAGACCATCGCACCGCAGATTGGTGGTCAGGTATTTGAGGCTGATAACGCTTCAGATATTCAGCGTGTGTTCCAGCAGGCGTTCTCTGCTGACGCGCCCGCAGCAACTGAGGAACAGCAGCAGGAGGCTGCGGCAGCTACCGAATAGATGTGTACTGCTAAGAATATTGGAACTGCCCCGGCTCTTTGGTGAGAGCCGGGGCAGTTTTGTGGTGTTGGCGAGGTGGAGATTTTCCGAACTCGTAAAGAAAGAAAAATCTTCGCCTAGATCCACGCGTTAGCGCGGAAGGTTATTTTTAGTGGAAGAAATGACGGCTTCCAGTGAAGTACATGGTCACTCCTGCTGCTTTAGCTGCTTCGATGACTTCTTCGTCGCGGATAGAGCCGCCGGGTTGCACGACGGCGCGGATACCTGCGTCCAGGAGTACCTGGAGACCATCTGCGAAGGGGAAGAAGGCGTCGGATGCTGCGACGGAGCCGCGGGCGCGTTCTGCGCCGTCTGCTAGGGTGTTGGCTCGTTCGACGGAGAGTTTGCAGGAATCGACGCGGTTGACTTGACCCATGCCGATGCCGACTGCTGCGCCGTCTTCTGCGAGCAGGATGGCGTTGGATTTCGCTGAGCGCAAGGCGCGCCAGGCGAAGGAGAGGTCGGCGAGGGTTTTGTCGTCTGCAGCCTCGCCTGCTACGAGTTGCCAGTTTTCAGGGTTGTCGCCTTCGGCGTGGAGGCGGTCGGCGTCCTGGATGAGTGCGCCGCCTGAGATGGGGCGGTGTTCGAGGGTGTCGCGGGCGAAGCCTTCGGGTAGCTGTAGGATGCGCAGGTTCTTCTTGAATTGCAAAATTTCAAGTGCTTCTGCGGTGTAGCCGGGGGCGATGATGACCTCGGTGAAGATGCCCTTGACGGTTTCTGCCATGGGGGCGGTGACTTCGCGGTTGGCAGCGATGACGCCACCGTAGGCTGAGAGGGGGTCGCAGGCGTGGGCTTTGGCGTGGGCGTCCGCAATAACGTCTACTGCATCTGCTGATCCGACGGCGATGCCGCAGGGGTTGTTGTGCTTGATGATGGCAACAGCGGGCTCGTCAAAGTCGTAGGCAGCGCGCAGGGCGGCATCACCGTCAACGTAGTTGTTGTAGCTCATTGCCTTGCCGCCGAGCAGGGTTGCCTGGGCGATGCCGGGGGCTGCTACGGCGTCGGTGTAGAGGGCACCTGCCTGGTGGGGGTTTTCACCGTAGCGCAGTGATTCAGCCAGCTCGTAGGAGTGACCAGCGAAGGGTGCCCAGGTGTGTTCGTCATCGGTTTCGAACTGGGTGGCAGTCCAGGTAGCAACCGCGGTGTCGTAGGCTGCGGTGTGGGCGAAAGCGGCGGATGCCAGGCGGCGGCGCTGCTTCAGATCAAAACCGCCGTTCTTGGCAGCTTCTACGACCTCGCCGTACTTGGCGGGATCTACGACGATTGCTACAGCGTCGTGGTTTTTAGCGGCTGCGCGTACCATGGAGGGACCACCGATGTCGATTTTTTCGATGATGGCGTCCTGGTCGGCACCCGATGCTACGGTGTCGACGAAGGGGTAAAGGTTTACAACGACCAGGTCGAAGGCTTCGATGTCCATCTCGGCGAGGGTGTCGATATGCTCCTGCTTGCGGCGGTCAGCCAGAATACCGGCGTGTACGCGCGGGTGCAGGGTTTTGACGCGACCTTCGAGGCATTCGGGAAAGCCGGTGATTTCTGAAACTTCAGTCACGGGGACGCCAGCACCTGCGATGGTGGAGGCAGTTGAGCCTGTTGAGACGATGGTGACGCCGGCTTCGTGCAGCCCCTGGGCTAGTTCTTCGAGACCGGTTTTGTCATAGACAGAGATAAGTGCGCGCTTTAGTGGTACGCGGTCTAGCTCAATGAGACTCACTGATACTCCAATGCTTATGCCCCTTTTTTCTTTGGGTTGGTGGGGCAGGTGGATGGGTTGTCGTGAGCCGGTTTTAGCCCCGGCCCGTGGCTGACCGTAACAGTCAAACTGTGGGGCATTTCAGGGGCTAGGCGGTAGCGAGCGTATTGATGGTCTCTACCAGTAGCTTGCGCTCTTGAACTTTGATGCGTTCGTGCAGGGTTTCTTCGGTGTCATCGTTATGCACAGCAACGGCGGCTTGGGCGAGAATCGACCCGGTATCAACACCAGAATCAACGAAGTGCACGGTGAGACCGGTAATTTTCACTCCGTGGGCTAGCGCATCACGCACGCCGTGTGCGCCAGGGAAGGAAGGTAGAAGCGCCGGGTGGGTGTTGATGATGCGCTGTTCAAAGTGCTGCACCAGTTGGGCATCTACGATGCGCATGAACCCTGCAAAGACGATGTAGTCGGGGGCGTAGGAGGCGATTTGCTCTTCGAGTGCGCGGTTCCATTGCTCACGGGTCTCGTACTGTGAAGGCTCCACGAGGAACGTTTCGATGCCGCTGTTAGCAGCACGATCAATGCCGGTACAGGGTTTATCTGCCCCCACCGCAACGATTTCAACGTTCAGTGTGCCTGCTTGTACTGCGTCCATCATGGACTGCAGGTTGGTGCCGGAGCCTGAAACCATAACAACTATGCGCATATATAGAAGAATACATGAGTGTTTTCACTCTGGCTGACTAACATTCTGGTGTGTGAGCGCCACAACGGGAGCCGGTTCTAGGCAACTAGGGCTTAGCGGTAAAGTAAGGGTATGTCTTACCCAACGCAGACTCCCCCGTTTGATGCCAAGCGGCAGGCTGAAAAGGTCACTGTGTGGCGTCGAGCCACGATTTTGCTGACTTTGCTTGCCCTGATGATTTTGCTGAATGCTGCGCAGTGGGCGTGGGTGAGCAGTGTGCTGTTTGTGCTGGCTATTGTGACTATTTCGATGACAATTGCCCGTTTGGCGCCGCTCAAGCCCCCGGTGTTTAGCTACATACTGTACTCGTGCATGATTTTATTCTGCGTGCTTTTGGCTTTTTCTTCAGCGGTCACCGCTCTCTTTTCGGGTGTTAGCGGCGAATATGCCCAGTGTACGCAGCAGGCAACCACTATTGCCCGCGCTCAGCAGTGCTCCACCGATATGGAAAACAGTCTGATGGACGCCCTGACCGGCAAATAGTTACTCTGCCGATTGACGGTATTTTTTAGCTTTAGGACGCCTGATAATCGGACGTTTTTTCTCGGCTGGTTCTGTTTCAGTTACCGGTTTTTGCGCTGCATTATCTTTTTGATCAGCGGCTGTTACTGATTCTGCGGGGCTCTCTACGACAGTCTCTACTGCTGCTACCTGCTGTTGGTCAGGATCCTCAGCATTATCTGCCGTCTTTTCTGAGCTCTCGTGTTCTTCTGCTCGTACAGAACCGGGCAGTTCCTCATCGGCAAATAAACGCGCAAACGGGTTATCCACCTTGTCAGGTGTATCTTGGGTGCCCGCTTCAACGACTTCGCCCTCAATCACGGGAGTTTCAAGAGAGTTGGCTGTGGAGCGGCGGGATCCCTTCTTCCAGAAAGTACCACTGCGCTGGTGATCGGAGCTTTTGCGGTTTGTGGCGGTACTCGCGAAGCGGTCTAGTTCAGAGGAGTTATCAAGTTCCGCAAAGGGCGCAACGATAGATCCCAGAAAAACACCGATTGCCATCAGGACGGCGGTATGTGCCGCAAAAAGCAGGGGGTCAGCACCGATATCGGTCAAGCGCCCCAAGCCCAAGGAGCCGTGTGCTAAAGCGCCAGTGATGAACGCCAGCACCCCGCTGAGTGCGCCCACGAGGATTGCTAGAAACAGGTGAGACAGTGGCCAAGAAAGCCAGCGGTAAGACAGTTTGAGAGAAAGCCACTCATCGAAGTGGTTTTCACCCTCCCTAAAGAACCACCAACCGGCGGCAAGACCCGCGATCACGGGCACCGACAGGACAAAAAGGCTCCACGGTTCAACCGGTTGCGGAAGGGCTGAAAGCAACGGCAAAGCCGGCATCAAACCCACATCGGTTGTTTGTAAATTGATCGTGGTTCCCTCACCGAGAGCAAACCCAGCGCCGGTTGACCATGACATCGCGTACACCACGAAGTTAGGCACAAAGCCCATCTGCAACAGGGTTATAGCGGTATCGCCCACCACCCCGGCGTGCAAGCTCTGGTAGGTGGCGATGACATCGTTCCAGTTGTAGATAAGCGCAACAGCAGCTAGTACCGCACCACCCACCACGAAGGCGAGGAACCCCACGACTACAGAACGCACCAATGCCCACACGTAAGATCCAGTCCACCGCGAATACTGGCTAAAACGCCGCACCCAGGTAGCAGCGTTTACACCGATCATGCGTGCCAAAGACCGTGACTCGTAGTAGCCACCTGCCACCGCACCGCATAGACCCACGGCAACAGTCATCAGCACTGATGTACTAAGAGGTGTGCTGATAAACGGGGTTGCACCCAAGAAACTTGCGGCAGCGGCAACCGCTGCGTAAAAAAACAAGCCAGAAACAATCGGCACCCAAAACTGCCCCTCGTAGGACGCCTGCGCCAACCGGCGTCCTGACCTGAAAGTCAGCGCCAGCGGAAGAAGCGTCAGACCCAGCGGAGCTAAACTCACCGTGCCTGCGATGGCCGCAAAAACCCCGTTCACCGGAATGTTCAGGTTTAAAGGGGCACCGTGCATCAGCAACCAAATATTTGATGCCACCTGCCCCGCGGTCACCAGACTTGAGCCATGAGCCAGATCGTTGGTGAGGGCAACTGCACCCACCAACAAAAACACAGCACACAAAGAACTGAAAGCAGCAACAAAAAACTCCACTATCCCTTGAAGCCACAAAGGCATAGGAATCGTGCGAGCTGGCGCGGTCTGGGGTGAGGAGGCAGGGGTTTTCATCCCTAACATCTTGTCATGAACTCCCCCACCGTGTGAGCTTCGAGCCACTATTTGAGGCGAAATACCCCCGTTTTTGTGCAAGTTCACACCGAACAGTTACTGTATGGCAGATAGAGTTGAACCACTATGACACTTTCTTCTGAACCTTTTGTACTGATTACCGGAGCCTCTGCTGGCATTGGCCGTGAGTTTGCCCGGCAATATGCCCAGCGTGGCTACCATCTGGTGATTCACGGTCGCAACCGTTCTGCGCTGGAGTCTTTAGCTCAACAGCTGACCCACCGCTACGGGGTGGAGGTTGAAATTCTTACCGCTGATCTAGCGGTGCCCCACGAGGTTGAACAGGTGACGGAACGCTTGAGTGACGCCGCCAAACCTGTAGAAATTCTTATTAACAATGCAGGGTTCGGCTTGGGTAAGGCTTTTGAGAACGCGAGTGTACACGAGCATGCGCAGCAGGTTGAGGTACTGGCGAAAGTTCCCTTGCAGCTCATGCACGTTGCCTGCCAGCAGATGCTCACCCGCGGTCGGGGCAGGGTTATTAATGTGGCATCGGTGGCGGCGTTCATGCCCAACGGCACCTACTCTGCGGTGAAGCGTTTTTTGGTGACGCTCAGCGAGTCAGCGCACCTGCAGTATGCACCCCGTGGCATTTCTGTCACCGCAGTGTGCCCCGGTCTCACCCGCACCGGGTTCCACGGAGCTATGGGGGTTGATGAACCCATGTTACCGGGCATTTTCTGGCTCACCCCCGAACAGATCGTACGCGAGGCTATCGACGCTAATCTGAAGGGTAAAGCAGTATGTGTTCCGTCACTGCCCTACAAGGTGTTGGTAGCGGTGCAAAAGATAATGCCCGCAGCTCTTGCCACCGAGCTGGTAGCGAGAACTCGCAATTACTAATGCACGGAAGGCTCTGTAGCTTTAGACCTCGAGGAAAGGGTTGCGAGCCTCCACACCCCACTGACGGTAAACCTCAGCTTTAGAACTTGCAATCTCTAGATGGTGGACGGTGGCAGTCGCCGCCATCAGCCCCTCTAGAGCAGCAGTGGGTAGAGGCGTTGCCGTTGCAGAACCTACAGCGTGCAACTTCACTTCAGCGTGACGTCCTGCCCATTCCAAAGCAACCGCAGCGTCAATATCAAGAACGTGTTTGCCGAACCTATCTACCAGTTCAGCGATCCACCGCTCGGTCTCGGCATACGGGTAAAGTCCCTTCAACTCGCCCAAGCTCAACACCGAAATGTAAAGCACCTTATACGAGTTGCGCCGTAAGAAAGCTACAACCTGCGGGTTGGGTTCTGCCTTGCGAATCTCGGCAAGAACATCAGAATCAAGCAGTAAACCGGCTGCGCTCATGCTGCTTTCAGTACACCGTAGTCAGTGGAGGGAATACCGGCAGGGTTAGGGGCGAGCAAGAAATTCAGGAACTCCCCACGAGCATTTGAGATGCGGGTGTAATCCTGAATGCTAATCGCAGAGTAACCCCCACGTGCAGGAACAGAAGCAGATACCAAATCCCGTGCAAAAGATTCGGTAGGGCGGATTGTTGTTGTAGGCATTGCCATGTTGCGCAGAAGATACCGCGCATTCCTTTCGAAACGCTGCTCTTGCCTGTACCAATCGTGACGCATGTATGCGTGAATACAGACCGCTTCGTCATCCGAGCCACCCGTGAACATGGGGTTGGCGTTCAACTAAAGTCGGAGCTTGTCAGTTGAAACTCTTGAAGCTGTTTCAATCATGGCAAGGCGCACAGAAATTTGCAAGTGTTTTTGTCAAAAAATCTTCGCAGAGCCTGCGATGCAGCTTCGATGGTTGCGCTCAAGACTTGACCGCCGTGCGTACACCTTACCCGTTATATACGCCCATCATCCGCTTGATACGGGCATTTTTTCGGTTGCCAGCTACCTACGCCACAGAAACACGCCTAAAGATACGCATGTCTAATTTCACAAACAGGGCACATTGTAGTTATCTAGAAATTGTTCCTACACTTGTAAGATATTCTTTATTCTTTTACCGAAGGTGGATTTTCACATGAAAACACTCATGCACCGCGCCTTAGCAACAGCTGGCGTACTCTCAGTGGGTGTTTTATCAGCGTGCGGAAACATGAACGCTGAGGCGGACGCGCCTGCGTCCCTGAATACCGCAGGAATAGCCCAAGCAGATGCCAATGAAATTGCGGGCATTATTCCTACCCAATCGCAAATTTCAGATAAAGAAACTTTTAGCTATTTAATTGCTAATCCCATTATTGAAAAATTTGAACCTCAGTCATGGTTCAAATCCTCCCCCCGCAATGCCCTGTGGAACGCCGATCAGCTCACTGACAACGCAACAGCTATTCAAGAAAGCATTGACCGTTGTGCAGCCTACGAGCAAGTAGCGCCCGGTCTGATCGCCACGCCCTCAGAAGACTGGCTCGTGTCTTCCATTGACCGTCGAGAAATCCTGATCGGTCAAAGCGACGTTAACCAGATCGCCGGGTACAGCCAAGTGGTTGCTACCCCCTCAGCAAGCGATGCTGCCAACCTTTTTGCCGAAATCAAAAACCAAACCAATTCCTGTTCTAACGCTCTCAAAGCTGTTTACCCTCAAGCTGCTGACCAGTACTCCTTGCGGTCGCCTTCTATTGACCCACAGAGCGGCACAGTAACACTCGCTGGCACCTACCGCGGGCAGAAATTCCAACTCTCAGTGACCCACCGAGACCGCTACCTGATTTCCACCTGGTTCAAGACCCAGGTCTCCCCCGAATCTGATGTACGAAAGCCCACCGGAACTATTCACTCCCTGGCAGTGAGTAACGCAGAGGCAATACCCGCCAAAGCAGAATCAAAATAAACCGCACGAAACGCCCACGCTACCGCGCTTATCACTGAGCGTAGTAGCGTGGTGTTCTGTTAAGACCCTTACTTTGAAAGGATGCTCGTGGAGTCCTCGCAGCCCTTCCCCGATATTCCGGTGACAGCACCAACCATCTTGAGGCAGGTAGGGCACGGGGCGTACACCCGCGGGCAGGGCTACATGCGGCAAGGGCAAGTGCAGCGTTACAGCTTCGACTCCACCCCCCGCGTCCTTGCAGGGAAAGTTAGTGGCAGCGGCGCTCAAACCTATGAAACGAGCGTTACCTTTCCAGCAACCGCGATCCCCGGTTCTTTGGCTTTTTCTAGCTACTGCTCCTGCCCGGTAGGGTACGACTGCAAACATGCTGTTGCGCTCATGCTGACCGCTATTGATCGCTCCACCAAAGCAAAAAAGGCGATGACCACCTCATCCCCCACCTGGAACACCGGTGCGCTAACAGAAACTGTGCAAGGGGCTGATGCCGAAAAAACTACCGCCGGAGACATCTCTACCCTTCTTCACCGCGCTTCAGACCTACCGGCAGCTGACTCAGCCCTGCCCACGTGGCGTCGTGCCCTCTCCCACACTCTAGCGGCGCGTCCGCACTCGGGTCTGCGCGAAACATCGCAGGTAGCGGGTGCTCTCGAACTCAAAATTAATGTTCCCGGACGCTTTGCCACCGGTGTCACGAGCGCCACAGCCGCCCCCGCCCAGCTCTTTGCGCGCCCCATGATGAAAGGCTCCAGCGGCAAATGGATCAAGGGCGGTCTCAGTTGGGAAACCTTCATGCAACGCGGCCTTCAGGGCTTCGCGCAGACCTCGCTCTACACTGAACACGAACAGTGGTTCACCGATTTCTACGCGGTCGTGCGCCCCGCGCAATCCGCTTACACCTCGCACAGGGACTGGGTGAATCTCTCCCACACCAGCTCTACCCTGCTCTGGCAGTTGCTCTCCCAAGTAGCCGAGATAGGGTTGGTCTGTGTGCTCGACGGGCAAGAAATCACCCTTGCTGTTGCCGATACCCCAACGGTGTACCTTGACGCCCACTTCACCGACGACCAAAACACTCTAGTGCTGACGCCCATACTGAGCTGGCACAATTTCTCTCTGTCTGCCGCGCACTTCCATAAACTAGGCGAACCGCGTCAAGGTTTTCTGGCACTGGGGGACGCGGCACAGACCGTCTACTCCCGCGAAGCCGCCCACGCTCAACTCGAGAGACTGGTCCCAGCAGCACTCACCAGCGAGAACCTACCAGGTGAGCTAGAGAGCGAGGACGCACCTGCCGCCTTTACCTCGTCCGCTGACCTCGTCTTTGTGCCCCTCGACGAACCCCTCACCTCAGTTGCCGAATCACTCATCGCCACCGAGCCACTAGAGATTCCCGCCAGCGAGATTGATGCCTTCTACCGAGACTTCTACCCTGAACTGGCCCGTTCAGTACCGCTGATCTCCCACGATGAACGCCTCACTCTGCCAGCGCTCGCTCACCCCGAACTGGTGCTTTTTGTAGATTTTGCTGAACAAGCTACCCCCGCAGCACGCACCGTGTGGCAGTGGGCGTACCCCAAAGACCCACTACAGACGGTTCCTGCTGATAACAGCGGTTCCGCTGAAGACACCCACATTTTCCTGCCCGCGCTGGGCTACCCCGGTGAAAACCACGCCAGCGTGCGAGACACCGCCTTTGAAGCCCGCGTCCTGAAAAAAGTAAAGACAGTTCGCCCGGCGGTACCCTTCACTAAACACCGTTGGGAGGGGTGGAATACGCGCGTCCTCGTCGATGAAGCACTGCCCGCTCTAGCTGAGATTGACGGGGTACACATCGAAGTCACCGGTGAGATCCCCACCTTCAAAGAGCTAGATACTGAACCAGAAATTACCATTCGCGTGGACGATACCGGCAGGCGCGACTGGTTTGGTCTGGGTATCGCCGTGAAAGCGGGCAACTGGTACGTAGGTTTCTCTGAAATCTTTGCTGCCCTGGCACAGGGGCAGACCCACATGCTCTTGGGAGATGGCACCTATTTTGCTCTCAATCGCCCCGAGTTTTTGAAACTACAAGAACTAATTATTGAAGCAAGCACCCTCAACGAACGCGGCGGCAACAAAGAACTCACCATCACCCGCCATCAGGCAGGGCTCTGGGAAGATCTCGAAGAACTCGCCTCCACCGTAGAAACCACCCGTGCGTGGGAAGAGCACATCAGCGCCCTGCTTACCAAGGAGCAGACGGACGCACCCTCAGTACCCCCGCAGCTACAGGCAACCCTGCGCCCCTACCAGTTAGAGGGTTTCCACTGGCTGAGTTTTCTATGGCAGGCACAGCTCGGCGGTATTCTTGCCGATGACATGGGTCTGGGTAAAACCCTGCAAACAATCGCGCTCATCGCCCACGCTAAGCACTGGTGGCAGCAGGACGCCGCAGACGCCGAAGGTGAGCAACAGGATTTCGCTCCCTTCTTGGTGGTTGCGCCGACCTCGGTAGTGCCCAACTGGATCAGCGAGGTAGAGCGGTTCGCACCGCATCTGAAGGTCGTGGGCATCAGTGCCTCCCAAGCAAAATCTAAGACCCCCCTAGCGCACACTATTACCGGGGCTGACGTTGTCATTACCTCCTACGCCCTGTTCCGTATTGACGAGCAGGCGTACGCAGATGTGGGCACGCCAGTTCCCTGGAACGGGCTCATTCTCGATGAGGCGCAGTTCGTCAAAAACGCAAAAACCAAAGCGCACCGCATCGCCCGCGAACTCCCCGCCCGCTTCAAGCTAGCGGTCACCGGCACTCCCCTAGAGAATAACCTCATGGAACTCTGGTCAATGTTCTCTATTACTGCCCCAGGGCTCTTTCCCTCAGCACGAGCCTTCAAAGACTACTACGCCACCCCGATTGAGTCGGGCGAAGAAACCGCTGCCCTGGGCAAACTGCGCTCACGGGTGCGTCCGCTCATGCTACGCCGCACCAAAGAACTCGTAGCAGCCGATCTACCCGAGAAAAACGACCAGCGCGTCAATGTTCCACTCGCAGCAGCTCACCGTAAAACCTATGACACCCATTTGCAGCGCGAACGTAAAAAGATTCTGGGCTTGGTCGAAGACTTCGATAAGAACCGCTTCACCATCTTCAACTCGCTGACCGCCCTGCGCCGACTGGCACTGGATGCCTCACTCATTGATGCCGAAAAGTACGCTGAGGTGCCCTCATCGAAGCTGGATTATCTAGAAGAGAACCTGCCCGAAATCGTTGCCGAGGGGCACAAGGCACTGATTTTTAGCCAGTTCACCAGCTACCTGAAGCTCATTGCTACCCGGTTGGAGACCCTGGGCATCGATTATCTCTACCTTGACGGTACTACGCGCGATCGCGCGTCCGCACTTGAGGCGTGGAAAGAAGGACGCGCGCCGGTTTTCTTGATTTCGCTCAAGGCAGGTGGTTTTGGGCTCAACCTCACCCAGGCTGATTATGTGTTCATCATGGACCCTTGGTGGAACCCTGCCGCCGAAGATCAGGCGGTCGACCGCGCTCACCGCATCGGGCAAACCAAGAACGTGATGGTCTACCGGTTAGTGTCAGCGGGCACCATTGAAGAGAAGGTCATGGAACTCAAAGAGTCTAAGGCTGCACTCTTTGACGCGGTGGTGGATGACGGGCAGTTCTTCAGCTCCCGGTTGGATGCCGCCCAGGTACGCCAGCTGCTAATGGGCGGGGAGTAAAGCAGCAACGCGCATCCTGTTTAAAAGGTTTACCCCGCCCCAAAGTGCCACTGCAGGGATCAAAAAACGCCCTCTCATGACATGTTGAGGCGGAGTAAAGAATAAGCCGGGTTAGAGTTGCCCCGCAAACTTCTCTTCAAACTCAGACGCGGTAGCGTAAGAGGTCTGGGTGCCGTACTTGGTCACGGAATCACCGGCATACAGGTTGGCAATGCGCAAAGACTCGGCAACATCACCAGTTTTTGCCCAGTAGTGACTGAAGCAACCAATAAAGGCATCACCCGCACCGGTGGTATCAAGGGCATCGACAGCATTACCTTCGATGATCTGCTCGCCATGCTCGCTTATCCACAGCACGCCGCGAGCGCCCAGCGTCACAATAACGTTAGCAATACCAACATCGCGCAGCACATGGGCGGCGTTCTTAATGTCTTCGATTGATTCCACGGGCATACCGGAGAGAAGCTCAAGTTCGGTTTCATTCGGCATGATGAAGTCAACCGTGCGGACGCGTTCAAGCGACAGTTCAGGAGCGGCGGGAGCAGGGTTAAGCAGTACGGGAATGCCTAGCTCTTTGCCAAGGTCGATAGCGGCGTAGACGGTTTCGAGAGAGATCTCTAGCTGCAGTACGATGAGCTGGCAGGTTGCGATGTCATCGCGCGCGTTGTCAAGATCGGCAGGTGAGAGTAGGGCGTTAGCGCCTTTGATAATAATGATGGAGTTGTTTGACTTCTCATCCACAAAAATAGGCGCTACACCGCTGGAGCCTTCGGTGCGAAGAATATATTTATCGTCAATCCCGTTCTCTTTGAAGTTAGCGACGGTGTTCTCGGCGAAAAGATCGTTACCAACGCGCGTCACCATCAGCACCTCAGAGCCAAGACGCGAGGCAGCAACTGCTTGATTGGCGCCTTTACCGCCGCATCCCAAACGAAAATCCGGGGCTTCAATGGTCTCCCCTACTGCGGGCATCCGGTGAATGTAACTAATCAGATCAACGTTGTTTGAACCGATAACTGCAATTTTCATAGGGTGATTCTCTGTGCTTCCTCTTCGTTCAGCAAACCGGTAGTAACTGTAAAGTGACGAGTTTCTCCGGGGTCTAATTCTATGAGTGTTCCTGCTTTTTGCGCAGCGAGATACCCCTCGGGACGTGAGGTGCCGGGTAGGGCGAAAGCAGCAACAGACTGGTCTGGGTTATGCAAGATCCAGCGAGTGGCTACCGGGAATTCTTCGGTTGCGAAGCTGGTATAGAAGGCAGTTCCATCGGGTCGAGTAAGAGTGAACTGTGCGTCTTTGACCTTCTCGGTGAGGTGATCTGCGAAATAGACAATTTCGGGATCAAAGGCTTCTGCGCCCTCCAGCGAATCTGCCTTGTATTCTCCTGCCAGAATTTTTCGGTTGATTTCTTCCCACTGCGGAGTTGGAGTGACATGTGCTGGTACGCTCTCACGCAGTTTGAAGGCATTCGCATCCAAGTTATCGTGCATGGTGCCGCCGGGCACGAAAGCGTAGTTCATGTGACACATGTACTGTAGCGGCATCCGTTGATAAGTAGAACGGTTCGTCACGGCCAGCCCGATATCAAACCTACCGCTATCAGGGGTGAACGTTACAGAAGAAACAGCGGTGTAATGATAACCAAACCCTTGAACATATTCATACTGAGATTCAACGCTCAGTGTGCCGTTTTCATGAATCACCAGCTGTGCACGGTTCATAGGCGCGCACGGAAACTCACCGTGTAAAGGATGCTTATCTTCGGGAGACGGGCAACCGTTAGCCAGTAGACCAGAATGGAAAGCAAAGCAACCGTAAGTATCTTGAATCGTAGCTACCGGGTGGGGCTGAGTAAACATGTTCTTCATGCGTAGGCTCACCCCGTCCGCCTCAGCGTCCCACAGCATACCGCCTAAGTAAGGCAGAATCTCAACGCGCAGACGGGAGCTTTGCACGGTTAAAGATTCAACACCCGAGGGGTACTTCTTAGCCCAAACCTGCCAGTGAGAGCTATTGAAAACATCACGAGGGGCATCCCCAAAGGTTTCACGATGAATAGCAATACGAGAAATCATGCCGCAGTCTCCTTCGAAGCTACAGGGGTTTTGCTGTGACGGTAGATATCCCAGAAATACAGTGCCATAGTGCCGAAGCAGAAAATGTTGATAATAAAGCTAAACTGCATGGAACCGCTGAGATCAGAAATAAGACCCTGCAACACAGGAATAACGGCGCCACCTATAATAGCCATCACAATGATTGCTCCCGCCGTTTCCGTGAAGCGCTTGTCTTCAACGGTGTCAAGGGTGCGAGCGTAGATAGTTGCCCAGCCCGGTCCCAGCATGGCAGAGGCAAATACTGCCGCCCATACCGCGCTGAAGTTGGGAACACTAATAACGTAGACCAAAGCCAACATACCCAATACCGAGTAAGCAATAAGGATCAGATCTTGGTTCACTCGGGTCATCAAGAAGTTGGCGAACATCTTGCCAATGAAGAAAACAATGAAAGCATAAATCATGTAGTTAGATGCGCTGCGTTCATTAATGCTTGAATCCATCTGCAGAGCCAAACGGATGGTAAAAGACCACAGTGCTGTCTGCACACCCACGTACATGAACTGAGTAATAATGCCCTTGATGAAAGCTGGGCGCTGTGACAGGTAAGCAAGAGTTTCAGCCACGCTCGAAGGTTTCTCTTGATTCGCCTCATTGAGCGGCTTGCAGTGGGGATACTGGGTGATAGCCACCAGAAGCACAAGTACTACAAGCACCATAATCATCAGACGGTACGGTTCAAGGGTGCGTTGCAAGGCCTCCGTTGCGAGCGCCTGACGTGCGGACGCATCCAGCCCCTCCAGCTGCTTGTGGAGGGCATCGCCGTCAGTAAAGATCAGGTACTTACCTAATAAAGCGCCTGCCAAAAACCCCACGGGGGTGAATGTCTGTGAAATGTTCAGACGAAGAGTTGCACTTTCTTTGGGACCAATCATCGACGAGTAGGTGTTGGCTGATGTTTCAAGGAATGAGAGCCCCACAGCTACAGAGAAAATTGCGGCTAGAAAAACAGTGTAAGTAGCAACGTGAGAAGCAGGGAAGAAAAGCATGCAGCCAACGATGTATATGCTCGACCCCAGTAGAAGACCTACTTTGTAGCTGTATTTTCGGATAACTCGAGAAGCTGGAATGGCAATAACAAAGTAACCGCCGTAAAACGCTGACTGCACAAACGCCGATGCTACATCTGAGAGAGTAAAGAGGGCTTTGAACTGGGTAATGAGGATATCGTTGAGACTTGCTGCTGCTCCCCACATAGGAAAACAAATAGAGAGCAGAATGAACTGAAAAAGCGGAATCTTGCTCAGGTAACCATCTTTTAGCTGCAAGCTACGGTCTTTGATGAGACCAAACCTTGTATTAGGAACACCACCGTCTACAGATAAATGCGCCTTTGCACTTTCGCTCATAAGTAGTCCTTATCAATAAATTCAAGCTGAGAACCACCCCTGATGTGACCCAGAGAGCGCTTCTTGCTAATTGTCGGTAACTGTAAGAACAGAACCTGAGACTCGTCTAAAAATTGATAAGAAGAGACTCCATTGTCTGACCTATGACAACGATAGTAGAACTCCCTTGAGGCGCATCACAGCGTTTTTGGGCACATATGTTCCAATAATGCCCCTTCTCTTCAGAGAGCAAGAACCTATGAAGACTTTTTAAGTAAGAGCTGAGCTGTATGAATATCAGTGACAAGTTTATTGGCATAGCCCCAAGTCAGTGCCGCGTGCAAGACATCTACGCTGGACTCCCCACCAGCAACAGCTATCTTTTGTTCTATTTTGCGCAGCTTAGGCAGGGTAATCCCCATAGTTCTCGCGTTGAGATCGGGAACGCAGACGCGAGCTCGACTATCAATAAATCTCAAGCAAAGATCGCCCACCGCTTTTGTCTGCAAACGCTGTTGCTCATCAGGAGCCAGGTTTTCAGACTGCAGGAGAGCGACGCTATCGACATACCCTCGGGGCGAATAAATCATCACCCGGCACTGCTCACTCTCACGCGCTAACTCCTTGATCTCAGCGCTAGCAACAGCACGCAGCTTCTCATCACACGAATCGAAAATTGCTGGGTAGTCAGTGCTATACCACCTAGCGTTCAATGCTTGAGCCAACTGTTTGTAGCAGTGTTCCTTGCGAACTGACCCCACTCGTCCTGCATCGCCACCTAATTGAATGAGCTTTATACCTTCGACATCGCACTCCGGCATAGCATTGGCAACTTCTGCGATGGTTTCAGACCACACGACACCGATAGAATCACCCGAAGTTACCGTCTCTTGAATCATCAACACGGCTGCTCGTCCCAAAGCTTTTCGCAAGTCGGTAGGCCCGTTCCCGCTAGCCACCACTATACGAACATCTAACAGGTGGTAGCGCTCCTGCAGGGTTTTGATGATCCTACGGTTGTTTTCTCTCGGATCGTTAACGTGTACGCGCACAAAACCGCGCTCGCGAGCATGGGTGAGGAGTTTAGAAACTGCTGGACGCCCGATGTGTAACAGCGGAGCGATCTCGGCTTGCGTCATTCCCGAGTAATACATTTTCGCGGCATCAATAGCTTGCTCGTCCCGCCGGGTTAATCCAAATTCATTGCGTTTCATAACCTTAAATAGTTTACTCCGCCCTAAAGTGCCACTGCAGGGGTCAAAAACACCCTCTCATGACATGTTGAGGCGGAGTAAAGGCTCATCTGTATTTAGGCTCGTACCGAGGACGCGCAGCCCTCCTCATGTTTGCCTTCTTCAACTGCCGTGGCAGCCGGGATGCCCGCCTCATGCTTGCCATGGGCACCGTCATGATGCTCGTCATGGGTTCCATGACCGCCGCCGTGACCCCAGGGGGTGAAGTGTAAGATACCCACGATAGTTGCGCCCACGACCAGACCGAAGACCAATGATAGACCGGTGTTTGCAAACCAGGCCAGTACCGAGCCGATGGCACCGTGAACAGCGTGAGAGACACTGTGCTCTACGCCATGCACGAAGTCATAGGGTGCGGGTAGCCCCAGCTTGTGCATACCGTCCAGCAGAATATGACCGCCCACCCAAAGCATCGCCAGCATACCGATGAACGAAATAACCTTCATGACAATGGGCATAGCTTTAACTAGCCCACGGCCGAAGGACTGAACACCGCTACTTTTGCCCTTGCGCACCAAGTAGAGGCCAAAGTCGTCCATTTTCACAAGCAGAGCCACCGCACCGTAGACAGCAATAGTGATGCCGATACCGACCACTATCAGAATAAGGGCGCGGTTAATCAGAGATTCCGAAGCGACCTCATTCAGCGAAATCACCATGATTTCAGCACTCAAAATGAAGTCGGTACGAATGGCACCGGCAATCACCTTGTTCTCGGCTTCTTCGCCCTCAACCACTACAGGCACATCGGATTCGTGCTTGTCTTTGGAGACCAGCTCGATGACCTTCTCAGCGCCCTCATAACAAAGGAAAGCGCCACCCAGCATCAGCAGTGGGGTCAGCAACCAGGGTATGAACTGGCTCAGCAGCAGAGCAAAAACAAGAATAATCGCCTTGTTCTTCAGTGAGCCAATAGCAATTTTTTTGATGATGGGGAACTCACGTTTAGGCTCAACGCCCTGAACGTACTGGGGTGTTACTGCGGCATCGTCCACCACCACACCAGCGGCTTTAGCGGACGCGCGTCCGGCAGCAAGTGCTACATCGTCCAGGTTTGCTGCGGTTAGTTTTACTAGGGCTGCTACGTCATCAAGTAGCGCCGCCAAACCACCGGCCATACACATCACTTCTTTTCTTTATGTAAAAGCCCGTTACGGGGCAAACAGAAAGTACTGTTACTGAAATTATCGTAGTTCAAGGTGTCGAGTGTTATCAGTAGCAAGGGGGTGTGAACTCTGCCGAGCTACACGGGCGCGTCGATGGTGCCTGCGATATGTCTTCGTGTGACATGCTACCGGTAGCGCTCTTGCACAGCGTTGGGTGAAAGTGGTTGAGTGGGTAGTGGTTCATCTCAACGTATTACATAAGGAGACTGTTCATGGCTGTTTCGCCTACCGTAAAGTTTAATGACGGCAACACTATTCCCCAGCTGGGTTACGGTGTGTGGCAGGTTGAAGACGATGTTGCTGAGAAGGTCGTTGGTTTGGCGCTGGATGCTGGTTTCCGCCACATCGACACCGCCCGTATCTACGGCAACGAAGCAGGCGTCGGACGCGCGCTGGCGGCATCATCTGTCAACCGCGACGATGTTTTTGTAACCACCAAGGTCTGGAACGAAGACCAGGGCTACGAATCAACCTTGGCTGCTTTCGATGCGTCCATGGAACGCCTCGGCATTGAGACCCTCGATTTGCTGCTGATTCACTGGGCAAGTGTTCATCGCGGTCTCTACCTTGAGACCTGGAAGGCTTTCATCGAGCTGCAGAAGTCAGGTCGTGTGAAGTCTATTGGTGTTTCAAACTTCCCCGAGGAGCAGCTACGCGAGATCGTCGCTGAAACCGGTGTGACCCCCGCGATTCACCAGATTGAGTTGCACCCCTTCTTCAACCAAGAGCAATTGCGCAAGGTTAATAACGAGCTGGGTATTGTGACTCAAGCGTGGTCACCCCTGGGTCAAGGTGGCGATATTCTGACCCACGAGACCATCACCAAGATCGCTGAAAAGCACGATGCTACCCCCGCTCAGGTTGTTATCGCATGGCACCTGGCTATCGGCAACGTGGTTATTCCCAAGTCAGTAACCCCTGAACGCATTGTTGAGAACTTTGAAGCTCTCAACATCACTTTGGAGGCTAAGGACGTTGACGTTATCAACGCTCTGAGCCATGAAGACGGCCGTATCGGACCCGACCCGGCTAAAGCAGAATTCTAAAAAATACGCAGATTAGCGTAGAGCGGCGGCAGAGTCAGACGGCTCTGCCGCCACTGTGCATCACTGTGTTTAGGGGTTCTCCCTCCTTATTTTTAAACCCACTATTGGCTGAAAATTTACGGCACAGCTACCCGCTCTTTACTTTGCATGATTGATTTCACCCTGCCACCTGCCCGTGTTTCTTTGGGGGCAGGTGGTATTTTTTATACATCGAGCACTCACCGTCAGTGTGGGTGCTTTTGCCTTATGTAGATAAGGAACCACCGTTAGTCGAAAGGGCTGAAGGGCACATGAAAAGGTATCTAGCAGACCCCAAAGTAAGATTTTTATTAGTGGGCGGGTTCTGTTTTGTGCTCACTATGGCTATTAACTACGGGCTAAAATACACTGTACTGACTCACAAGCCAACGTCCGCTCTGATTATCGCTACCGCTGCGGCGTCCTTCGTCAGCTACATTCTTTCTTCTCGCTGGACTTGGGAGCACAGCTCAGGCAAAGCACGTCCGCGCGAATTCGTGGGCTTTATAGTTGTGACCGTGCTCGGCATCATCGTTAATGCCTTCCCCCAGTGGGTTTCACGCTACGTTTTTCATATTGAACAGCCCCACGTCAGCTTTTTGATACAAGAAGCAGCAGACTTTATTGCCGGCCCTATTTTGGGCACCATCTTGGCAATGTTCTTTAGGTACTGGGCACTTGACCGTTTTGTCTTTCACGGCAAGAAGGCACGCCAAGAGGCCCAAATCACTGAAACACTGCCCGCTAATACCGGCACGTTTGAGCGAGTCTAAGCTACTGCCCTAGCGCTTACGTTTACCGCCCCGATGCGAGCTGGGACGCACGTCCGCCTTCTCATCGACTAAAAGGGTGAGTGAGATGCGCTTGCGCTGCGGATCAACTTCAAGCACCCGCACGGTGACCACGTCGCCGGAGCGAACGATGTCGTGGGGGTCTTTCACGTAATCGCGGCTCATTGCCGAAAGGTGAATCAGCCCGTCTTGATGTACACCGATATCAACGAAAGCGCCGAAAGCGGCAACGTTCGAGACGGTGCCCTCTAAGAGCATGCCGGGTCGCACGTCGCTAATGTTCTCAACCCCGTCGGCATATTTTGCTGTTTTGAAAGCAGGACGCGGGTCGCGACCAGGCTGGGCAAGTTCAGCGAAAATATCGCGTACGGTGGGCAGACCAAAGCGGTCAGTGACGTAATCAGCTGGTTCTAGTTCAAGTAAACGGGTAGCAGGCACGGCTGTCCCCTGCAATCCACCGGCGTCCTTCACGATGTCGCGGGCGAGGTCGTAGGCTTCTGGGTGAACGGCAGAGGCATCGAGCGGTTCATCTCCATCTGCGATACGAATGAAACCAGCTGCCTGTTCGAAGGCTTTTACGCCCAGACGGGGAACATCCAGAAGCTGCTCGCGGCGGGAAAAAGGACCGTGCTCATGACGGTAGGCGACGATATTTTCGGCAGTGGTTTTATTCAGCCCTGCAACCCGCGCCAGCAAAGCGGCAGACGCCGAATTAACCCATACCCCCACCGCGTTCACGCAATCTTCAACCACGTGGGTCAGGGCTTGTTCAAGCAGGGTTTCGGGAACATCGTGCTGGTACTGCCCCACACCAATTGACTTGGGGTCAATCTTCACCAGCTCCGCCAGAGGGTCTTGCAGACGGCGGGCAATAGACACTGCCCCGCGCACGGTCACATCGAGGTCCGCGAGTTCATCGCTGGCTCGCTCTGACGCAGAATATACCGATGCACCAGCCTCAGACACCACCACTTTTTGTAGACGCAGGTTCTGCGCAGCACAGCGGCTGATTAAAGTGGCAACCATACGGTCAGTTTCACGCGACGCAGTGCCATTGCCAATAGCAATCAGCTCCACGGCATGACGCTGGCACAGGCTCTGCAAGGTGATCAGAGCTTCTTCAAGTTTATGGTGAGGTGCATGCGGGTAAATCGCACCGGTTTCTAGCACCTTACCGGTACCATCAACCACCGCAAGTTTCACTCCGGTACGCAACCCCGGATCAAGCCCGAGCACCGTACGGGTTCCTGCCGGAGCTGCCAACAAAACGTCCCGCAGGTTGGAGGCAAAGACGGCAATCGCGTCCTGCTGGGCTTTTTCAAATAATTCAGTACGAATATCGCTTGCCAGACGTGGTAGAAGACGCTGACGCCAGGTTGTGCGTACCGTGGTAGCAAGCCATGAAAGCACCCTGTCGTCATCATCAGAGACAATATTGAGCACCTGCACCGGGATGCCCAGATCGATAGCTACCTGAGCTTCAAAGCTGGCGCGGGCGTGCTCGTAGGCATCTGCCTGACGCTGGGCTTTAGTACGGGCTTCACCGCTGAGCTTACTCAGAGCTGGGGCGGGCTGCGCCACGTCGATACTCACCTTCACGGCTCCCGCTTTTTCGGCGCGTAGCAGGGCGAGGACGCGGTGCGAGGGTATACGGCGAATGTGCTCGGAGAAAGCGAAGTAATCAGAGAATTTAGCGCCAGCCTCTTCTTGCCCCGGAACCAGGCGAGCGCTGATGATACCGGTGTTCCAGAGTTTTTCATGTAGCGTGCTCATGAGGTCGTGGTCGTGAGCGGCACGGTCCATGATGATGGCGCGAGCTCCTGCTAGGGCGCTGGCGGCATCTGGAACACCGGTATCTGGTGCTGCTTCTTCTTCAGGTTCGTGGATATAAGCTGAGGCGATATCGTTCAGACCTGCTAGCGGTACCTGCAAAAGGTCTTCAACAAGGTCTTCAAGACCGGCTTCGTAAGCGATTTGGGCGTGGGTACGGCGGGCACTTTTGTAGGGTGCGTAGAGCGCGTTAAGTTCGCTTTTGGTGGCGGCTGCAAGCACTGCCGCCCGTAGAGATTCACCCAGCGCCTTCTTGCGGGTGAGAGAGTCGAGGACGGACGCGCGTTTGGCTTCAAGGTCGCGCAGGTACAGCAGACGCTCTTGAATGGTGCGCAGCTGGGCGTCATCGAGTGAGCCGGTGCGTTCTTTGCGGTAGCGGGCAATAAAGGGAACGGTGGCACCGGCGTCCAAAAACTCGCAGGCAGCTTTGACCTGCCCCTCGCGTACGCCAAGCTGCTCGGTGATAGAGCGAATAATTTGCGGGTCTGCGAAGGTGGTGCCGGTCATCATAATCACTAGTGTCTCATGTGCCTGTGCAAGGCTAGAAATTAGACGCGGTACGTAATCTTTGTCTTTGTTCGGGGTGTTCTTTGAAGCGCTGTGGTACAGACCCTAGAGTTAGACATACGTTATGTGTTCACCTGGTTTTATACTTGGTCTGTAGTCGCCCCCAGCTGTTGTTTTTGACGAGGAGTTTTTGCCCATGTCTGTTACCCTCACGATGAGCTATGACGAGTTTTTGGCACAGTACTCTGCGGTGCTCGGGGATATGGCAGATACAGGTATCACGCCCTCTGAGGCTGTGGTGCGTTTTCGCACTGTTTACCCGGACGCACCCGCCCATTATTTAGACAAGGCAATGGTGTCGGGGCAGTGGTTTTTTGTGGGACGACGTGAGAGCCCCATCAACAATGTGATGATAGCTGCCGCCCTATGGTATGCGGTGGCTGAGACCCTGGAGCTTGAGCCTGATCCCCACTACGCTGCGGTGCGTATTGACCCGATCATCATGCAGGATGTTCCGCGTATGTTAGAGATGGCACAGGTGAGTGCACAGAATATTTCGCTGGTGATGTCAAAAATCGGCGCGACGCTCAACTACCTCACCAAGCACCCCTACGCTTCGTTGGACGAGTCTGAGTACGTGGAGTTGTTAGAGAACCCCACCGCTGAAATGCGCGAGGTCGACACTGATGCTGTTCAGTGGCCACCCACCGCTGAAGTTATCTCAGACCGTTTGGGGAATGGTTCATGGGCTACTGCTTTGTTGCGTACCAGCATCTGCCCACCCGATATTGATGAGATGGGTTTCTCTGTTGATCCGAACTCCATCTCAGATAGGGAGTTCCGTAACGCTCTTTCTGATTTCTTGAGCTATTGCGTACGCTACGACCGTAAACCTTCCGTTCTGCTCTACGGTGCCTGGTCTACCGACCGTGATCATCTGGGCAAGGTGCCTCTTTTGGGCGCTATTCGCGGACGCTACGGTTCATGGCACATCGCCCTGCAAAAAGGACGCAAGCTCATCAATGACGCGGTGGCTATGGGTAGCGCAAAGGCTATTCCGGTTTCAGCACAACGCAACGGTGCTGCCATGACCATTGAAGAACTCAACGCTGAGGGCATTGGTGTGGTCACCACGTCCGCCCTTCCCTTCAAAATACCGGATGAAGCCTCAGGGTGGATCAGTCTTAATGCGGTAACTACCTCCCGCCTTGAAGAGCTACCTGTCAACCAGACCCTGCGCATCTTCTACCTCAGCCCCGATATGGTGGCGGCCGAAGAATTTACCCCCTTTGTCTCTGTTCTGCGTTCGTCTACCGGGTACCGCTGCGAGCTCACCCCCACTACTGGTTTCGAGAACATTACCGTCACCCTTGACCCGCACTATTTGCTGGCACACGGCTGGTTTGCGCCCAGCGAGGTGAGCCCCGTGTGGAGCCACAGCTTCTTAGACGTTCAAGAGACAGCCACCGCCGTTCTCAACGCCATGCAATTCGGCGCAGGGTGTTCCCGCGTTGACTATTTTCAGTCGGACGCCCCCAGCAACGCCTCCGGAGCCGATGCAGTCCACCCTCATACCGGCTCCGTTCCCATGGTCACAGTAGCTCAATTAAGCACTGTAGAACTGCGCAGCGAATAAAAAGAGACCCCTGCATCTTCTCCAGATAAGCCAGGTATAGTCTTGTACTCTGCCCATTTGAGAGGAGATTTCCTGCTATGTCGCGTCCACCCCGCCTTGACCCCTCGTACGTGCCTCGATTTTCTCCGCGCAAGCCCAAGGGCAAGCTCCCCTTAGCGCTAGCTGTACTCGTACTGGTGGCGGTGCTTGTCATGGGATTCAACTGGTTGCGGGCATCCAACTGGTCAGTTGAGGAAGCCCTACAAAAGATTCCCGATGACCTGTGGAACACCGTAGTTCTGGGGCAAGAACCCAGCAAAACCGTTGATAACACCGGGTTTGAGCTCTCGCGTCCACAAGAATATTCAACCGCTCTTGCAGTGCTAGATACCCTGCCCGTTCACGAGAAGGGCAGTTCTGCCGGGTACTCCCGCGAAGAATTTGGTAATGCGTGGCGTGATACCGACCGTAACGGCTGCGACCAGCGCAACGACATTCTGGCCCGAGACCTCAACAACACCACCGTTGATTCGAAGTGCAGAGTACTTTCGGGGGTTCTCGATGATCCCTATACCCTTGATACGGTAGATTTTCAACGCGGGGATCAAACCTCATCGCTGGTACCCGTTGATCACGTTGTTGCGCTCTCGAACGCCTGGGTGACAGGAGCGTCCAAACTTAACGATGTGCGACGCGTGCAAATCGCCACCGACCCGCTCAATCTTCAAGCAACTACCCGTTCAGCGAACACTGAAAAATCTGATAGGGACGCCTCAGACTGGCTGCCCCAGCCGGGTTACCGCTGCGAGTATGTGGCACGGCAGGTGTCAGTTAAAGCAGCCTACGGTCTGTGGGTTACCCCCGCCGAGAAAACAGCGATACACCGTGTGCTCAGCGATTGCCCAGAACAGCCTGCCTACCGTTCGCGCTTCGTAGGCTAATAGCCTTCGGTACATCTCAAGGAGGCGGCGGTGAATCAGTTAGCCCGGTACTCACCGGGTAGCGCCGAGTATCGGCGGCTACTCATTGCTATGTTCTGCGCGGGGCTTGCCACCTTCGCCCAGCTTTATGCTCCCCAGTCGGTGTTGCCGGCTATAGCCGCGGGCATCAACGTCAGCGTGGATACTGCTGTCCTCACGATCTCTGCGGCAACCGCCGGTTTGGCTCTTTCAGCCCTCGGCTGGGCCTGGTTAGCCGATAGGTTCGGACGCGCCAGAATCATGCTCTGGGCATTACCCTGCGCCACGGTACTGGGGCTGCTCAGCCCCCATCTCAAGCCCTACTCACTACTGCTTGTTGTGCGTTTTATCGAGGGGTGTTTTCTCGCCGGGGTCGCCGCAGTTGCGGTCTCTTACATTGTCAGCATCACCACCGTCACCGCCCGCTCAGCGGCAGCCGGAATCTTCATCTCAGGCACATCTCTTGGAGGTCTTGCAGGTCGGTTAGTCAGTGGCTTTGTTGCTCAGTTCTTTTCATGGCAAGCAGCCCTCACCAGTGTCTCGGTGCTGGCGATGGCGGCAACTCTGACCTTCTACCTCTTGCTGCCCAGGGTGCAGGAGCATCCGCGCAATGCCTCCGCCCATGCTAGTCAGTTCATGCGCCAGCATCTAAGAAACCCCGTACTGATGGGGTTGTACCTTGCTGTCTTTTTACTGATGGGGGCTTTCGTCAGTATCTACAACTACCTGACCTTCAGGCTCGAAGCGCAGCCCTTCGCTCTGCCCGTAGCTCTTGTTTCCCTGCTTTTTTGTGCCTACCTGCTGGGCACTTTCTCATCGACCTACGCCACTTCTTTAGTTAAAAAGTATCGCTTCGGGCAGGTTTTTGGCACAGCGGTAGGGCTGACAGTGCTGGGCATCCTGCTCACGCTCAGCAGTTCCTTAGTGGTCATCATCGCAGGTTTGGCAACGCTGACCACGGGGTTCTTCGCTGCCCACGCTCTCGCCTCAGCGCAGGTGGGAATTATCGCCGCAACAGGGCGCACCCAGGCAACTGCCCTCTACAACGTCTTCTATTACGCAGGATCAGCCGTCGTGGGCTGGCTCATGGGTCTGCTCTACGTTCAGGCAGGCTGGTTAGCTGTTGCCCTCGCCTGCGCCGCCTGCGTGTTAGCCGCCGGACTTCTGGTAGCTAACACGTGGCGTCCACCCACGAAAAATCCCGCCCCACCGGCTACACCCACTAGCTAGTGAATGTAACCGTCGGAGCGGGATCTCTGTGAAGGTCAGTCTCAGCAGTGCTTACAGGTTTACTTCGCGCTGCATATCTTCTTTGAAACGCTTGTAGCCGGCAATACGAGTGGGTGAGTTGCGTACTGCAAACCAGCCGATACCCAAAATGATGAACCATAGGGGCATCGCAAACAGGGCGTTGCGGGTGTCCTCGAAGGACGCCAGTAGCACCAGCATTGCCGCGAAGAAAACGAGCACCAGGTACATGGACGCCACCCCACCGGGCACTTTGTAGAGAGATGCCGCGTGACGCTCCGGGAACTTCTTGCGGTACACCAGGTAAGCAATCACCATCATTGACCAGTTGAAAATTGCCAAAACAGCTGCGACAGTGGTGACAAGCTCGAAGGCTGCCATCGCGCTTTCACCGGAGTAGAGCAGTACCAAGCCGAAGAGCATGAGCACGGCGGTCAAGAACAGAGCGTTGCGGGGAACACCTGCTGATGACAGCTTGCCGAAGGACTTAGGCGCGCTGCCCTCTTCTGCCAGACCGTACAGCATGCGGGAGGTTGAGAAAACACCGGAGTTTGCGGACGAGGTGGCGCTAGTGAGCACCACGAAGTTCACAACAGAAGCGGCAACGCCCAAGCCAGCGAGAGTGAACATTTCAACGAAGGGGCTCTGATCGGAGGGGATCGAACGCCAGGGGGTCACCATCAGAATAACGGCGATGGTGAGAACGTAGAAGAGAATAATACGAATGGGAACAGCGTTGATCGCGCGGGGCAGGGTCTTGGTGGGGTCTTTAGTTTCCGCTGCTGCGGTACCAACAAGCTCAGCGCCCAAGAAAGCGAAGAGAGCAAGCTGGAAACCAGCGAGGAAGCCGGTGACACCGAAGGGGAAGAGACCGCCGTCGTTCCAAATATTTGAAACCTGCGCCTGGTGACCCTCCGGTGAGGTAAAGCCAACCACGACCATACCGATACCAACAATAATGAGGGCGATGATGGCAACAATCTTAATCATCGCGAACCAGAACTCGATTTCGCCAAAGTTCTTGACGCTGGGCAGGTTAAGGAGCAAAAGAGCAACAATGAGAGCGATCGCTGGAATCCACGCCGGCAAATCTGGCCACCAGAAATGCACGTAGTTGGTAATAGCAATAACGTCTGCAACACCGATAACTACCCAGGTAAACCAGTAGGACCAGCCCACAAAAAAACCTGCCATGGGACCTAGCAGGTCGGTTGCGAAGTCAGCGAATGACTTGTAGTTAAGGTTTGAGAGCAGCAGCTCTCCCATGGCACGCAGCACAAAGAAAATCATGAAGCCGATGATGGCGTACACAAACAAAATTGAGGGGCCTGCCAAAGAGATAGTTTTGCCAGAACCCATAAACAGGCCGGTGCCAATAGCACCGCCAATAGCAATCAGCTGAATATGTCGGTTGCTCAAACCGCGCTGTAGCTCACCCTGGGGTGCGGGTGTATGCGAGGGGATTGCCATCGCGACCTCCTAATAATCCTGCTCTGCGTTAGGTGGTTGACCCAGCAACAGCCAGAGAGGTTTCTATAAGTACCTATTACTATGTAATGCACCTATCTTAGTAGGCATTGGCATCCACAACTTACCCATGGTGCAGGTATATCCTAAAAAAGTACGAGAAAAAGAAAGTTTTTTCTGTAAAAACACTTGATAATACTTTCTATGTAAAGTAATATTTTTGTATAAACCGCCAGCAAGGTACAAACTCGCACAAGGAGAAACTCATGGGAATCCTTTCAAACGCCGCCCTTCGCACCGCAGCAGGCGCCTTCATTCTTAACTCAGGCATCAACAAGTGGAACATGGACGAGGAAACCTACGGTTACCTCAAGAGCATGGGCTCAGCAGCAACCCCCGCTGTCAATAAGCTCTCCAATAAGCAATTCGGCAAGGGTCTCTCAGCAGCAGAAATTACCCTCGGAGCTGCCCTGCTGTGCCCCCTGGTACCGGCTAAACTCGCAGGTCTTAGTCTGACTGCTTTCGGCGCAGGTCTGGTAGCTATGTACCTCAACACCGATGAGTACACCGAAGCAGACGGCATTCGCCCCACTCAGGAAGGTATTCCCTTCGCTAAGGACATCTTCCTCGTCTCATCAGGTCTGGCACTGCTGACTTCAAAGAAGAAGTAACTTCTCTTTTAGGGCTTGAACCCAAAAACGCCGGCGACACAGCTTTACAGCTTGTACCACCGGCGTTTTTTATGCGTCCGCTTCTATGGTTCTACCAGTCACTGTTACCAGCCTTGTAGTCTTCACTCATTTGAGCAGTAATTTTCTTGAGCTTGGTCGTATCGGGGTGCTCAAGCTCGGGCTTAGGCATAGTGAGGTCAACCTCGTGGTCAATCTGAGCATCAAGAGCGCCGGGGTGCTGACCCATGAAGTACTCAATATCTTCAACTGATGCCTCAAAGTCGGGGTCATGCTCAAGATAGAGCTTGGTTTCACGCACTACCAGACCAGAAAGAATGACCAAACCGATAAGGTTGGGAATAGCCATCAGACCGTTCATAACATCCGAGAAGGTGAACACTAGACTTAGCGGGGCAACAGCACCTAAACCACAGGCAATAGCAAAGACCATGCGGTAGGTCATCAGGGCTTTCTTGCCTCCACCCAAGGACGCGAGCGCGCGTTCACCGTAGTACGACCAGCCGAGCACGGTGGAGTAACCGAGCAGTACCAGACAGAAGGTAACAATATAGCCGCCCCACTCACCGGGCAGGCCGGTAGCGAACGCTGCGGAGGTCATGGTTGCGGGGTCGTCGTAGCGCCAGGTGCCGGTAGTGATGATGATAAAGCCTGTCATGGAGATAACCACGAGAGTGTCTACGAAGGTCTGGGTCATGGAGGCAAGACCTTGACGGACGGGGTGGGAGGTGGCTGCTACGGAAGCGGGAATAGCTGCGGTACCCATGCCAGATTCGTTAGAGAAGAGTGAACGCTGAGCGCCAATCTGTAAGGCAATGAGAAAACCTGAGCCAACAGCACCGCCGGCAATGCCCGCGCCGGTGAAAGCACCGGTGAAAATCAGGGAGAATGCTTCGGGAATGTTCTGGTAGTTGAGCGCCACGATGTAGGCACCAAAGCCTAAGTAGATCACGATCATCAGGGGCACGCAGAAACCGGTGACCTTTGAGATGGTCTTGATACCGCCGAGCAGGGCAATGGCGGTAAGAATAGCGATGGTGATTGCGGTGGTCATCGGCGGAACGCTGAAGGAGTTTTCCAGGTTAGCGGCAATCGCGTTGGACTGGGTCATGTTGCCAATACCAAAGCAGGCAATCACGCAGCAGACCGCGAACATGATAGAAAGCCCGTACCCGAACTTATTGGGGATGCCGCGGCGCAGGTAGGACTGCGGGCCGCCGGTCATCTCACCCAGCTGGTCGTGGTGGCGAAAGCGTACGCCCAAGAAACACTCAGCGTATTTGGATGCCATACCGATTAGCGCGGTAATCCACATCCAGAACAAGGCACCCGGACCACCCAAGCTGATGGAGAGAGCGACACCGACGATATTGCCGGTACCCACGGTAGCGCCCAGTGCCGTTGCCATCGCCTGAAAAGAGCTAATTTCGCCCTTGAGACCGGACTGCTTGGCGCGGCGACCGAACTGAATACTCATTGCTTTAGCAAACAGCCGAAACTGAATACCGCGCAACCGCACCGTCAGAAAAAGACCGGTGCCCAAGAGCAGAGGAAGCAAAAGCCAAGGCCCCCACACAAAACTAGATACTGCTTCTAAGGTAGATTCGAGCGCTTGCACGATTGCCTTGCCGCCTTTGTATAAAATGTTTAAACCGTCATAGGTGGTTACCATTCTAACCAGTATCTGTGGGGTACCGAACTGTTACACCCGTTAGTGAGTTATCAACCACTATCATTGAACAGTTACTATTGTGCCCACGTTCTTAGAGTTTCCGTACGAGGGCTTTACATCAACTCAAGGAGAGTTATGGAAACTAACAAGATGAAAGAAGATTTGGCTGCTAAAGAGGAGATGCGCGCGGCAGGCATTGAGCCTATGGAGCAGGAGGTTCCTGAGAAGTTCCACCGCCAGCCCTACTCGTTTGTGCGCCGCGGTGATCGCCTGACCGCCCGTCGCCAAAAGGCGTGGGATACCTACGCACCCACCCACATCCTAGATTTGCCCCGCACCATCGCTGACACTTCGGTAGCGCCCGGGGCAACGTTTGATGAGCAAGCACTCTACGGGCGTACCGCTCCCCTCGTCGTCGAAATTGGCTCCGGTTTGGGCGAGGCTATTGTACACCGCGCGTCCGAAGTACCCGAAAACAATTTTCTTGCTGTTGAGGTCTATACCCCCGGTATCGCTGATTTGCTGCTAAAGATGGGTCAGGCTGGCGTTGAAAACGTGCGCGTGGCACAAGCGAATGCGCCCGAGCTGCTCGATAACTTGCTCGAAGAAGATTCTGTGGACGAGCTGTGGGTTTTTTTCCCCGACCCCTGGCATAAATCCCGCCACCACAAGCGCCGTCTGGTCTCCCCCGATTTTGCCTCCAAGGTAGCGCGCGTACTCAAGCCCGGCGGAATCTGGCGTCTTGCTACCGACTGGGAAGAATACGCCCTGGTCATGCGCGAGGTACTGGAGGCTCACCCTGACTTTGAGAACGTGTACGCCGGTGAGAACACCAGCGAAGAAGACCCCATCGGTGGTTGGGCACCGCGCTGGGAAGGTCGCACGCTGACTTCCTTTGAGCGTAAGGCAGGCGAGGCAGGACGCCGCGCCCACGATCTGACCTACCGCCGCAAGTAAAGCACATAGGCTGGGTCATCAGTGATCGCTTTTTCTCTGGCTCTGTGCAGTCTAGGAATCCCCTGCCAGCGGTCTTTTCCCAAGAATCTGCGATATAGTATCTAAAAAATATGGGTGACCCTACTTTTATTTTTTTCTCATCTCTCGTAGCAATTATGAGTAGAGTGAGAACTGATAGCTAGAGGTGAGGGAAACCAATAGACCTCCGAGCATCAACCGCTTAAGCCCACAGTCTCTGTGGGCTTTTGTCGTTAATAACTGATATTCCTGTAAAACCTTCTTCATGTTTCTTGCCTATATCGATGAAATTGGTGAACCAGGCGCTTTCGTTTTCTAAAGACCATGCACGGCACAAAACATCCTCTGCATTTAGCTAGGCTGGCTTCGTAATACCAGAGGAAAGTGTGCGGCAGTTCGGTGCCAAGGTGATTCCTATGGTGCGCGAGCTCGTGGCACAGGAGAAGGACTGTGCGCGTCCACCCAGTAGATCGGGCAGGGGCAGGGGGTGCCGATTAAACAGTGAAAGGTACCGCTTGTGTAAGCGGTACCTTTCACTGTTTATCGATACTTATCCCCAAAACATCTAGGGGTTACTGACCGGTCTTCTCATAGGAGTCGATCGCGCCGGGATTGCCCTCCATGAAAGCATCAATCTGAGCTTTGTCGGCGCGCAGCTGAGGATCGTTCTTCAGATAGTGCTTGGTCTCGCGGGCAATCAGACCCGAAAGAATCAGCAGACCAATCAGGTTGGGAATAGCCATCAGACCGTTGGCGATATCTGAGAAGGTCCAGACGGTAGTGAGTTCGGTGGTGCAGCCAACGAAGACGATACCCGCAAAGAACATGCGATAGACCATCACACCACCGCGTCCAACCAGACGCTCGACGTTGCGCTCACCGTAGTACGCCCAGCCCAAGATAGTGGAGTAGGCGAACATCACCAGACCGATAGTCACAATCCAGCCACCGATCGGGCCGATTTCCCCACTAAAAGCAAGGTTAGTCATGGTAGAGGCTGGAACCAGTTCACCGTCAGTACCGGTTGCATGCCAAGCGCCGGTAACGATCAGAACCATACCGGTGCAGGTCACCACGATGATGGTGTCGATGAAGGTCTGGGTCATTGACACCATACCCTGACGCACCGGGTGGGTGGTCTGCGCAGCCGCAGCGGCAATAGCGGCAGAACCCATACCTGATTCGTTCGAGAAGATACCGCGGGCAACACCGTACTGAATCGCGTAGATCATTGCGGAGCCGGCAAAGCCACCAACAGCGCTGGTGCCGGTGAAAGCATCCGAGAACACCTCACCAAAAGCGGCGGGAATCTGAGCGAAGTTCACACCGATAATGTACAGCGCACCACCAACATAGAAAACAATCATCACGGGTACAAAACCAGCGGTAACCTTAGCGATGGACTTGATACCACCTAACAGAACCATCAGCGTCAGTAGCGCCAGCAGAGTACCGGTGAATGCAGCGGGAATATCGAATGTTTCCTTCAGGTTGCCCGCAATGGAGTTACCCTGGGTCATGTTGCCGATGCCGAAGGACGCCAGTACAGCAGCAATAGCGAAGAAAAGCCCCAGGAACTTACCCAAGCCACCTTTAATGCCACGCTCTAGATAGTACTGCGGACCGCCAGAAACTTCACCTTTAGAGTCCTTGGAACGGTAGCGAACCCCCAAGAAAGCCTCTGAGTACTTGGATGCCATACCGAAAATCGCGGTCACCCACATCCAGAAAAGAGCGCCGGGGCCACCGATGGAAATCGCTGTCGCGACACCGACGATGTTACCGGTACCCACAGTTGCCGCCAGCGCGGTGGTCAGCGACTGAAACTGGGAGATGTCGCCGCCCTCAGCGCCTTCGTCCTTGCGGTCAAAGAAAGCAAGACGAAGGGCAGGGATCAGCTTCACGAGCTGCAAAACGCCCAGGCGAATGGTGAGATAAATACCCGTGCCCAGCAGCAAGGGAATCAAAACAAAGGGGCCCCAGATGATGCTGGAGATATTGCCCAAGATTTCATCGATCATCGACGGTTTTCTCTCTTGAAAAAGTGTGAAAGGTATGTGCAAGAACACGGGTTCTTGTGTGATGTGAGATGAGTCTAATACAGCTCGGGTTACATTTGTGTAACAGCTCTTATTTATGACGTGGTTTTGGGCATAAAAATACCGCCTAACGGCTTCTCCACACTGCCGTTGAAGGCAGTACGTTCGCTGTCAAGCGGTATTTCTTGTGTCAGTGTCAAGTTATTCGCTACTTCACGGGCGGTAGAGCACCACAGCCTGCGATCGGGTGCGTGCAGCCGGACGCTTGCCGCGAGGCAGATTCACCACGTCCCCTGAGAGACCCGCAGCAAAAATACGGGAGTTCTCTTGCAGTCTCAGGCGCACAGCCTCAAGTTCCGCCTGCAGTTCTTTATTGCGAGCGCGCAGCGCCTCCACCTGGTTTTCCAGCTGCATGATGCGCTTAATGCCTTCGAGAGAAACCCCGTCGTGCGAGAGGTTCTGGATTTCCTGCAATTTCTCAACATCGCGCTGGGAGTAGCGGCGGGCGCGTCCGGGTGCGCGCGAGGGCTGAACCAGACCCATGCGGTCATACTGACGCAGGGTCTGCGGGTGCATACCAGCAAGTTCTGCCGCTACCGAAATCACAAAGAGCGGTCGGTCTGATTCATATACCACGGTTTACGCCTTTCTCAGCAGCTCTTCACGCACGTCGCCCTGAGGTGCCAGCTCAACAAAACGCGCGAAGGCTTCTTGTGCTTCATCGCTCAGGTCAGTGGGCAGCTGCACCTCGGGAATGACCAAAAGGTTACCCTTAACCCCGTTCTTACCGGGAAAGCCGCGTTCTTTGGCGCGCAATTTCTGACCGGCACGAGCACCGGGGGCAAGGCGCAGTTTCACGGTGGAACCATCGAGAGTTGGTGCCTGAATGACCCCGCCATTAACAGCTTCTTCAAGTGAAACGGGCACGCGCACCAGCACATCGTCTCCGTCTCGTTCAAAGATGGACGAGGGCTGTACACGCACTTCAATAATCAGATCGCCTGCGCCACCGGGACCGGGCTGACCCTTACCGCGTTTGCGGACCTTCTGACCGTCTTTAATACCGGCAGGAATCTTCACCTCGGTACCCGCACCGTTGCCACCGCGCACATGCACGGTGTGACCGGTAAAAGACTCTTTAAGGGTGATAGTTGCCTGGGCGGTGAGGTTAGCGCCCTTGGCAGGAGCCTGCTGGAAGCCACCGCCACCAAAACCACCGCCTCCGAACATACCACCCAGTAGGTCGTCGATATTAATGTTCTGACCGCCGCCAGCTGAGAAACCGCCGGGGAATCCTCCACCAAAACCACCAGCGCCACCGGGGAACCCGCCCCCACCAAAGCCAGCTGCGCCGTACTTACGAATCTGATCGTATTCCTGACGTTGCTTAGCATCAGAAAGCACATCGTAAGCCTCAGAGACTTCCTTGAACTTTTTCTCAGCCGCGGCATCGCCAGAGTTCTGGTCTGGGTGATACTTGCGCGCCAGTTTACGGTAGGCCTTCTTGATATCGGCATCCGCAGCGTCATCAGAGACGCCCAGAACCTTATAAAAGTCTTGATTCAACCAGTTTTCACTAGCCATGAGTATGAACGCCCCTTTTCTTTACTCGTGCGTCAATCTTGTAGATATAGATATTTGAAGTTTGATTTTTGTCAAAGCACTGAGACCGTAGTATGCGACTTGCGACTTTTGCGAAGCGTAGCGAGCAGTGTTTGAGCTGGAGCGTACTACGGCGTAGTGCTTAGTATTGGTGTGAAAACAGCGGGCAGATCGATTGCTCGTACCTGCCCGCTGCCTCATATTGCTTTATGCGCTAATGCTATTCAGCTGCCGCTACAGCAACCTGCGCGGTGCGAACGACGCGGTCTTTGACCTTGTAGCCGTTACGCAGAACCATTGATACGTGATCTGGTTCGACCTCGCTAGTGGGCTGCTGCAAGACTGCCTCGTGAATCTGGGGGTCGAAAGCATCCCCTACAGTACCGAAGCGTTCCAGTCCCTGCTTTTCCAAAGTTTCAGTCAGCTTCTTAGCAATCGCAGCGAAAGGGCCTTCTTCAAGATCTCCGTGGTTGCGTGCCGCATCAATATCATCGATAACGGGTAGCAGGTTGGTGACCAGGTCAGCAATGACGAATTCACGCAGCTGCTCTTTTTCTTTCGCCGAACGATTCTTGAAGTTGGTAAACTCTGCCTGAAGGCGACGCAAGTCTTCCAAGCGCTCCGCAGCAAGTGCTGCATCCGCGCTGGTCTCTGCGTCAGTATCCGCGCCGGATGCGTCAGCTTCAGCTGATGCTAACGCATCTGACTCGGTGACACCTTCGGGCTCGGGGTGACCCTCAGCCGCCGGAGCCTTGAACGCCTCTTCCAGAGGGTCAGTGCTTTCGGGCTGCACGTCTGCGGGCTCGTTGGTGTTTTCTTCAGCCATGATTAGTTCTTCTTCTCGTCTTCTTCGTCGATTACTTCAGCATCTACTACATCGTCTTCAGGTGCCTGCGCGCCCTCAGCGGTTGCGCCTTCAGCCTGAGCCTGAGCGTAGAGTGCCTCACCGAGCTTGGTCTGAGATTCCTGCAGCTTCTCGTAAGCTGCCTTGACAGCCTCATCGTCATCACCTTCAAGGGCGGTCTTGAGAGCATCAACGTCGCCCTGAACCTCGGTCTTGACGTCCTCAGGCAACTTCTCGCCGTTTTCCTTGATGAGCTTCTCAATGGAGTAAGCAGCGTTCTCAGCCTGGTTGCGGGTCTCAGCAGCTTCACGGCGTGCCTTGTCCTGCTCAGCGTGAGCCTCTGCGTCCTTAACCATGCGATCGATATCGTCCTTAGACAGTGAGGTACCGCCGGTGATAGTCATGGACTGCTCGGTGCCGGTGCCCTTGTCCTTCGCTGATACGTGAACGATACCGTTCGCGTCGATATCGAAGGTCACTTCAATCTGGGGTACACCGCGGGGAGCAGGCGCAATACCGGTCAGCTCGAAGGTGCCCAGGTTCTTGTTGTCGCGAGTGAACTCACGCTCACCCTGGAAAACCTGAATTGATACTGAAGGCTGGTTGTCTTCAGCGGTGGTGAAGGTCTCTGAGCGCTTGGTCGGAATAGCAGTGTTACGCTCAATCAGCTTAGTCATGACGCCGCCCTTGGTCTCGATACCAAGTGAAAGCGGGGTAACGTCAATCAGCAGAACGTCCTTGCGCTCACCCTTTAGAACGCCTGCCTGAAGAGCTGCGCCCATAGCAACAACCTCATCGGGGTTTACGCCCTTGTTGGGTTCGCGACCACCGGAGAGTTCCTTGACAACCTCGGTCACAGCGGGCATACGGGTTGAGCCACCAACCAGAACGATGTGGGCGATATCTGATACCTTCACATCTGCTTCAGCAATAACGTCGTTGAAGGGCTTCTTGGTGCGGTCAATCAGATCTGCGGTCATGTCCTGGAACTTCGCGCGGGTCAGCTTCTCATCCAGGTGGATGGGCCCCTCGGGGGTTACTGAGAGGTACTGCAGTGAGATGTTGGTTGAGGTAGCTGAAGACAGTTCCTTCTTAGCCTGCTCAGCTGCTTCACGCAGACGCTGCAGAGCAATCTTGTCCTTTGATAGGTCAGCACCGGTCTTTGACTTGACCTGTTCGAGCAGGAAGTCAACAATGCGCTGATCCCAGTCGTCACCACCGAGGCGGTTATCGCCTGAGGTTGCGCGTACCTGAATGGTGGAGAAGCCGTCTTCGTCCTTGCCTACTTCAAGCAGGGAAACGTCGAAGGTACCGCCACCGAGGTCGAATACGAGAATCAGTTCGTCTTCGTTGCCCTTGTCCAGACCGTAAGCCAGTGCTGCTGCGGTGGGCTCGTTGACGATACGCAACACGTTCAGACCTGCGATTTCACCAGCTTCTTTGGTTGCCTGACGCTCAGCGTCGTTGAAGTAAGCAGGAACGGTAATAACCGCGTCGGTAACTTTGTCATTCAGGTAGGCTTCGGCGTCGCCCTTGAGCTTCATGAGGGTACGAGCTGAGATTTCCTGAGCGGTGTAGGGCTTGCCGTCGATGTCCTGGGTCCAGGTGGTACCCATGTGACGCTTGACAGATGCGATGGTGCGGTCAACGTTGGTGACTGCCTGACGCTTTGCAACATCACCGACCAGAACTTCGCCGTCCTTTGAGAAGGCTACGACTGAGGGGGTGGTGCGAGCGCCTTCAGCATTCGCGATAACGGTGGGCTCGCCACCTTCGAGCACTGATACAACTGAGTTGGTAGTACCGAGGTCAATGCCTACTGCACGTGACATAAGGGTTTTCTCCTTAGTGAGTTTGTATTCTCTGTTAGGTCTTGTCGAACGCCTTGCATGCCCTAGCCAGAAACTTGAGCCATAAGCACTCAAGGCGTTCGTCTTGGTTAACATCTTGCCACGTTTTTGAACTTTGTCAACAGAGTTGAGTCTTATGCACTCAATTTTTTGCACAAAACCACTAGCAGGTAGGGAATTTACTACCCTCAGAGCCCCTTAAAAGCCCGTGTTTTCCGCGCATTTAAGGGGGCGGACGCGCGCCCATCCCCCCTTCCTTTCGCCCTCAGCGAATTTGAGCGAGAAACCGCCGGGCAGTAACAGCAGAAGAATCTTTACTCCGCCTGATAGTGCCATACGAAGGCTTATATAACCCCTGTGATGGCGCGTTGAGGCGGAGCGAGCACTATCACGAAACAAACACAGTGACTAAACTGAAGAGCATGACCTATAAAGTAATGACCGTATGCACCGGCAATATCTGCCGCTCCCCCACCGGCGAGTACCTGCTCAAGCAAGCCGTGAAAGAGGCGGGGCTTGATGTAGAGGTTGATTCATCGGGTATTTCTAATGAGGAGCGGGGCAACCCCATTGACCGCCGCGCCGCAAAAGTGCTCAATGAGTTGAACATCAGCACCAGCGCCCACACTGCCCAGCAATTCGCTGTCAGTGACTTCGCGTCCCACGATTTACTATTGGCAATGGATCTCAACCATTACCGGGCGCTCAAGCGTATGGCTCCCTCTGAGCAGGAGTCTGCCAAGATTCGCCTCATGCGCGAATTTGACCCGACTGTCGCCGATCAGGATCTCAACGAGCTGGGCATTTATGACCCCTGGTACGGAGATCTCAAAGACTTTTACATTACCTACGAGATGATCCGCGATGCTGTGCCCGGCGTGATTGAGCACATTCAGCAGGCTCAGGGTTTATGAGTGAACGCGATGACTCGGTGCACCTAAGCACGCTAGGAATGCCTGCACTACCGCCACACGCGTCCGCCACAGCTGGTACTGTCCATGAGTTTTGTGTGGAAGTGGAAAGACTACTCAACCAGCGGTTACCGCATATTCCTGAGGGGCAGCGACTGATAGTTGCCATCGACGGACGTTCCGGGGCGGGCAAGACGACCCTTGCCACCATCGCCTGTGATTACCTGTGGCAGGCGAGATTCAGCGTTGATATTTTTAGGCTCGATGAAACCTACCAGGGATGGGAGGGACTTGAACCTGCCCTGGAGACTTGGCAGGTTACCAGTGCCGAGATAGCCGCCGGGCGCGCGGGCACCTGGTGGGGTTGGGATTGGCAGGAGAACCAGCCAACCGGTCCTCATACCTTTGCAACAGACGCGCGGGTTCTCTTGGTAGAGGGTGTAGGGGTAATGACGGGTACCGCTCACATCACCGGCTGGGTGGAGCGTGATGATTCTGCGCGACGTGAAGAGGCGTTGGAGCGCGATGGCGAAAGTTACCGTCCCTTCTGGCAGGTGTGGGCTAGTCAAGAAGACGCAATGTTGCGTGAATATGCGAGCGCTTATAACCGGTGCGATATCGTGCTTAATCGCGCATAAAATCTTGTGTGCTGGCGCTCCACCACAAATTATTTTCGCTGTAAAATATTTGGTGGAGTGAAGAACCTAAAAACCGCTAGAAAGAGGCGCACTGTGAGCACTGTTCAGCCCAAAATCACCCCCGCTATTATTGTGGTGCTCGCTTCGCTCACTGCGGTCGCACCGCTGGGTATCGATATGTATCTGGCAGCGCTGCCCGGTATTACCCAGGATTTAGGTACTACCGCATCGCGCGCGCAGATGACTCTTTCAGCCTTCATGCTGGGTATGGCGGTGGGGCAGGTTTTCATCGGCCCGCTGTCAGATAAAATTGGGCGTCTGCGTCCGCTATATATGGGCGTCATTATCAACCTGTGCGCTACCGCTTTCATCATTTTCGCACCCACCATTGAGCTAGTCATCGCGGCGCGTTTTCTTGCGGGTATGGGCGGTTCTTTCGGTATGGTAGTTGCCCGCGCCATTGTTGCTGACTCCACTAGGGGTCTGCAAACAGCGCGTTTGATGGGCATCATGATGATGATTAACGGTTTCGCCCCCGTGCTCGCACCGCTGGTCGGTGGTTTGGTGCTGACCTTTGGCACCTGGCGCACTATTTTTGGTGTGTTGAGCATCTTTATCTTTCTCTCGACTATCGCCGTTTTTATGGTTATTAAAGAGACTCTTCCCGCAGAAAAACGACGCACCGGTAACCTTTTCGACACCTACAAGGGTTTGGGGCAGGTACTGGCAATTCCCCGTTATCGCGGTTTCATGCTGACCATGGTATTCGGTTTTGGTACTCTCTTTGCCTACGTCTCTGGCTCAACCTATGTGTTGCAAAACGTGCTGGGGCTGAGCGAAACCCAGTTCACCTGGGTCTTTGGCGCTAACTCACTGGGTATCATGATGATGACTTCTCTGGTGACTTATCTGGTTGGACGCGTGCCACAGCGCACCATGCTCACAGTCGGGGTGGTTTCTCTGCTGGTGGTGAGCATCAGTATTCTGGTGCTGTTCAGCGTGGGTATCTCACTGATTCCCACTCTGATTCTGTTCTTCCTCACCACCTGTTCGGTGGGTCTGCTTTTCGGTAACGCTTCAGCGCTTGCCCTGGTACAGGCGCGTCATATGGCGGGATCAGCATCGGCGACGATGGGCGCTACCCAGTCGATTATGGGAGGCATTGCCTCTCCCCTGGTTGCGCTCGGTGGGGCTAGCGCTTACATGCCGATGGGCTACACCATGGTTGCTTTCGCTATTTTGGCGGCGCTGGCTTTCTTTACAACTCCGGTAGCGCCCGGCGACTGGACAAAGCAGGGGGCAGAGGAGTTCTCTCGCGCCGAAAATCTCTAACCTCACCCGCCGCTCGATAACTCCGCGAAAGACACTGCGCGGGGTTAGGCTTGGGGTATGACTACCACCATTGTTTTACTCTCTGATGCCGACCCCAATGGGGTACTGGCAGATATTAACCAGCCCCTGATTAACATCGAAGACCAGGGTTTGACCCGCGGTGACGGTGTTTTTGAAACGATGCTTGCTGCCAATCGGAGCGTGCGTAAATTCGATGCCCACCTGGAGCGCATGGCAAACTCAGCCGCTCTTTTGGATTTACCTATGCCCTCAGCTGAGCAGTGGAAAGCCGCAGTAGCAACTGCTCTGACCCACGCAGAGCAGGGCGCTACTACCGTGCTGGGCGAAGAGCACACCGTCAAGCTAATAATCTCCCGCGGCACTATCGAGGAGGGACCGCACGCGTGGGTGAGCGCGTCCGCCTCATCGGCAAAAGTGCTGAAACAGCGCGAAGAAGGCGTCAAAGCTATGTTGCTACCGCGAGGTCACGACCCGGCTGAAGATTCCACCTACCCTTGGTTGCTTGCCGGGGCTAAGACCCTCTCCTACGCCGTGAATATGTCGGTGCTGCGCTATGTTGCCTCGCGTGGAGCGGACGACGCCATCTGGGTTACTGAAGACCGCCGTATTCTTGAGGGCGCCACCAGCTCTGTGCTGGTTGCTAAGACTATTGACGGGGTTAGCACTCTTTTCACACCCGAACCTAACCACGGTATTTTGCCGGGCACCACCCAGGGCGCGATTTTTGCTGGGGCGCGTGAAGCCGGTTGGCAGTTGGGCTACGGTCCGCTCTACCCGCAAGATCTCTTTGAAGCTGAGGGGGTCTGGTTGGCGTCCTCGGTGAGGTTGCTGGCACCGGTGACCCATCTCAACGGCACCGTTCTAGCTGTGGACGCGAGTACTACAGAGGAACTGATGGGCTACTTAGCGCGCGGCTGAGGTGAAAAATTCCGAGTGAGCGAGGAAATAGATTTTTCATCTCAGAAAACCCTGTGCTGATTTCCCCTTTATGCGTTGAGAGGATACTTGTGTGTCAAATTCCCGTCATTTTTAACGCACAAGTGTCCTCTCGCGGTGCGTGTAGGTAGTGTTGAAATAACACAGACAAAACAGCATAAGGAGATTCATGTCTTACACCGTTAAAGCCCTGCGTAAAACCGGCCCGGATCAGCCCTTTGAGGTAGCTAATCTTGAGCGCCGCGACCCGCGCGAAGATGACATCGTTATTAAGATCAAGGCTGCCGGTATCTGCCACTCAGATATTCACACCATTCGCAACGAATGGGGTGAAGCGCATTTTCCCCTCACCGTTGGTCACGAAATCGCCGGTATTGTTGAAGCAGTCGGCGCGAACGTCACCAAGTTTAAGGTAGGCGACCGCGTGGGTGTTGGCTGCATGGTCAACTCCTGTGGCGAGTGTGAACAGTGCCAGAACGACCAGGAGCAGGACTGCCTCAACGGTAACGTTGGTACCTACAATGCTAAAGACGTTGACGGCACCATCACCCAGGGTGGTTACTCGCAGAAAGTCACCGTCAACGAGCGTTTCGCGGTAATCATTCCCGACTCCATTGATTTCGATGTGGCTGCTCCCCTGCTCTGCGCAGGCATCACCACCTACTCACCCCTAGCTCGTTGGAACGTCAAAGAAGGCCAGAAAGTAGCTGTTCTGGGTCTTGGTGGTCTCGGTCATATGGGCGTTCAGATCGCAGCAGCAATGGGCGCAGACGTTACCGTCCTGTCTCGCTCATTGAAGAAGGAAGAAGCAGCGAAGAAGCTCGGCGCTACCCGAACCCTGGCAACCACCGAAGACGGCTTCTTTGAAGAGCACAAGGGCGAGTTCGACCTGATTCTCAACACCATTTCAGCTCCCGTTGACCTGGATGCTTACCTCAGCCTGCTCAAGCCCCACGGTATCTTCTCAACCGTTGGTCTGCCTCCCGAAGCTCTCGAACTGCACATGGGTAAGCTCATCATTGGCGGTAAGGTACTCACCGGTAACAACATCGGTGGCATCAAAGAAACCCAGGAAATGCTGGATTTCTGTGCCAAGCACGGTATCGTCTCAGTCATCGAAAAGATTTCCGTTGACCAGGTTGATGAATACTACGACAAGGTAGTTGACGGCGACGTTATCTTCCGCGCCGTGATCGACACCGAAACCTTCGAAAAGTAACAGTCTTTACTCACTGAGAGGTTTTATAAAAATCGCGCCCCACTGCTGGTGGGGTGCGATTTTTATATGGATGAAGTTCTAAAAGCTATATGCTCAGTAACTGCGGGCGTCCTGCTTGGAATCCAGCTGCATCACAGAAGGAACTTGAGGGTTCCTATAGACGCTGACACCGCATAAGCGATGAGGGGAATAGCCACCCAAAGAACCGCGAAGACAGCGTCTTTGCCCGAGTGCTGAGGTACGCGTGCCCAGGTACGTTGCCCCGCCCCGAAACCGCGTGCCTCCATTGTGGTGGCAAGCCGTGTTCCCCTGCGAATAGCCTGCACCAGCAACACGAATACCTGACCTGCCGCGTTACGCACGGCATTCACCGGGCCGCGTCCGCCCGCACCGCGAGCGCGTCGGGCAGCGCTGAGCGTGCGCCATTCTGCGAACATGATACCGACCAAACGCAAAGCAGCCAGCGCCGCCAGCACAAAGCGGGCGGGTAGCTTGTAGGTTTGAGCAAGAGAGTCAGCGAGGTCGGTGGGGTCTGTGGTGGTGATGAACATGAGTGCGGGCGTTGCCATGGCAAGACCGCGCATCATCATGCCCAAACCGGCTTCTGCGGAGTCAGTAGTGACGGTGATATAGGCAAATTCCAGCAGAACATCGCCGGTTTTGTCTGCCATGATCGCTGTTGCCCAGCCCGAAAGCAGGGTAGCAAGCAGAATGGGCCAGAATCTCAAGAGCAGTCGCACGGGTTTGAAACCACCGGCAGCTAGTGCCACCATTTCAAGCGCCAGCGCCACAGTGCCGGTGACCGCATCAACGGTGGCTACCAAGAGCACGGTGACGAGGCTTGCCACCAGCAGTTTGATACCGGCGTTGAGCCTGCCGTAGACGGTGCGAGCTTCTTCTTTTTCGGCAAAGAGGTCAATACTCATTTTTTACCACCTTTAGCACGCGAGAACCCAGTGCCCGCACGAACTCTTCATCGTGGGTTACTGAGACAACGGCAACGCCAGTTGCCAGCAGCTCGCGAATCAGCTCAAGAAGTTGAGCCCAGGTGCGCGCGTCCTGCCCGAAGGTCGGTTCATCGAGAATCAGGACGCGCGGGGCTGCCGCCAGCGCGGTTGCCACCGACAGTCTGCGCTTTTCACCGCCAGAGAGGGTGAAAGGGTTAGCTTCTGCTAGGTGGCTGAGGCGTAGACGCTGTAAGAGGGCGTCAACGGTTGCTGTCAGCTGTTCTTCGTCAAGGGATTTCTTTTGGGCGCGGGCTACCTGCCGGGGGCCATATTCGAGTTCGGCGCGCACGCTAGGGGTAAGAAACTGGTGTTCGGGTTCTTGAAAGACCATGCCGATGCGTTGCACGAGTTCTTGCCCGCTCCACGAGGCAATGTCCCAAGAGGCTCCCGCACGTAGCTCATCGCTGGCAGCGAGTAGACCGGCAACAGGCAGTTGTAGCCCCGCCAGCGTCAGTGCCAGGGTTGATTTTCCCGCCCCGTTTGCTCCCATAATGGCAAGATGCTCACCGGCACGCACAGTGCAGTTAATACCGCTTGATATTGCAGGTAGATCAAGAATAAGTTCTTGCGGGGCGGACGCGCGCACCTGCTGACGGCGGTCTTTACGAGCAGCACGCTTAGGTTCGGCGCGGGTGACGCTCAGGTTGCTAGCCTCAATGAGCACCGGTGCGTTGGCGTCAACCTGTGGTAGGGCAACCGTTACTTCTTGGGCGGGGTCATAACCGGGTACCCACACGCCGGATGCAATCAGCTCATCACGCGCGTCCTGCAGCACCTGTTCAGGAGTGCCGTCGTGGCTAATACCGCCGGCAGCATCTAGCACTACGACGCGGTCCATGTACTGCGCCCACACCTCAACTCGGTGCTCGACCACCACGAGGGTTGCCCCGGTTGCCTCGCGGGCAGCCAGTACAGCGTCACGCACCTCAAGAACACCGTTCGGGTCGAGATTCGCGGTCGGCTCATCAAGTAAGAGGGCGCACGGGTTCATCGCGAGAATACCCGCAAGACCCAACCGTTGTTTCTGCCCACCAGAAAGAGCTGACGTTGAATGGTTAAAATCGAGGTCTTCTAGACCAACAGCAGTCAGGGCTGCGGGAACGCGCTGCCATATCTCGTCGCGGGAAACCTGCATGTTCTCAGCGCCGAAGGCAACATCGTCACCCACTCGCGCCAAGATGACGGCTGATTCCGGGTCTTGTTGCATAAGCCCCACGGTGCCGAGAGCGCTGTGGGGGTGTTTGCCGTTAACCAGCAGCTCCCCTAGGGCGCTCTGCCCATCGTCATCGTGCAGGGTGCCCGCCACGGCGTGTAAGAAGGTTGATTTACCAGAGCCAGAAGGTCCCAACAGCATGACCTTTTCCCCCGCTGCGATGTCAAGGGTCAGCCCCTGTACCGAGGGGTTTTCTCGCCCTGCGTGGTGCCACCCGAAATTACACGCCGTGATGGACGCTCCTACGCGGTTCACTAGCGGCGGCTCTGGCGTCCGGATGCCAGTGATGAGAGCACACCGGTTTTCAACAGGGCGCGGGTCAGCACCCAGGCACCCAAACCTGCGATGATGGTGCCCGAAATGATAGCACAGATGACGTAAATGATTTTGTTGTCAAAGGAGTATTCGGGGTTCCACACGATGACTTCGTAGACGCCCATGAAAAGACCAGCCACCGCGCCGGAGAGTAACGCCGGTGTGAGACCCCAGCGCTTGTAAAGCAGGACGGCGAAGACCAGTTCCGCTCCGAGGCCCTGTACCAGCCCGGAATAAATGACGGTGATGCCGAATCCTGCCGAACCAATAAAAGCAGAGATAATTGCTGCCAGCAGCTCGGTGTAAAGGGCAGCACCGGGCTTGCGAATAACCAACCCGCCCAGCACACCGGCAATCAGCCAGCCGCCACCAATCAGGGGCATAAACTGGGGGGCTGCTGCCGTTGCGGTGTTAGCAGCCGGGTAAATGGCATTGTTCCAGACCCAGAAAATCAGGGCGCAGGCAACACCGAGCACCGAGGCAACCACAATGTCATTGACGCGCCAGCTCATCGGTGAGGTAACAGCACCGCGGTTATGCGAGGTTGAAGTAGACATAAAAAATTCCTCCCTAATCAATAGGAAGGGGAAGGTTCTGGCACCACTGTGTACACAGACCTCGAGAAATAAACTCGACTCCCTAGCGCCGGTACTAACCGGATCAGGTTCGAGGGTCTGCCCTTATTCAGGCACTCTCAGCGCGGACGCGCTCCCCTGTCGATTCGCTGACCACTTGGCAGTGATCAAGCCAATGTCTTTAGTATAGACACACTCACCAGCTGTCACCAACCAAACAGTGAATAAAGACGGACGCGGGGTCGAAGGTAAGAGCGGTTACTTTGCTCAGGGCGTACCCGGCGGTTTATGCGTGCAAAGGAACACGCGTCCAACTATTCTTAGAAGGAACGTTACTTACCATCATCGGAGGAAAACACCATGAGCGTACTCGTCAAGCTCGGTGGCACCGCAGCATCATTAGGCGGCGTGGCACTGTCAAACAAGGTTCTTTCAGCTACCTGGAAGCGCATCACCGGCAATGAGCCCCCCGAATCAAACTCTGATCCCGATGAGCGCTGGCGCGACATCATCCTCTGGTCACTGCTCACCGGTTTGGTCGGCACCATCATCAAGGTTTCCATCTCACGCGCACAGATGAAGATCGAAGCTAAAGAGGGCAACAAGCACGGTAGCCAGTCCGAGGTCTAAGTCTTCTCACCGTCTTGAGAAATTTCTTGAGCAATAGGGGGCGCCCACGCTTATAAGTGTGGGCACCCCCTGTAGGTTCAATGAGCACCAAGACCGCTCTTATCAGCAAGGAAAAAAGGAACCTCATCAACTCAGTGGCATCATCTGTTCTAAAAAGTTAATCTAACGCCCGATTAAACTCTAATTTCAGTGCGTAAGGAATGTTGATGGCATCATAACCGTGCGTCATCAGTTCCCCTGCCATCATGAGCCTAGCGGTTCGCTTATTGCCATCAAAATAAAACTGAGAACGAGTCACAGAACAGAAGTAAACAAGTAAAGCGGGTCACGGGGTGAGGTATCTAAGTGAGCGCAACCATGAGGTTCTCATAATCAACGCGCAACGTAGCTCCTCCTACACCCGAATCGTCCCCTTCGGTTCTGCTACCATCCGTCAAACGTACAGTCCCACCACCGGTCACCACTCCTTCCCCTCTAAAATTGCCAGCTTCAATTGCTTCATGACGAGCCACCAGTGCATACACCGCATCAGAAAAATTTTTACTCAGCGAAAACGAACCATCAGCAACACTCTCAACCACTAAGTTGTAGCCCTCGCTCAGAGCAAGAATCTGTTCTTCATCCTCAAGATGCTTACCGCCCACTGTTACCCCGTCAAGCAGGGGTAACAACCTCTGGCAATGTAAAAGTGTTTCCTTCTAAGGCTGCTGCGTTCCAGATGAACTCATTAAGATTCGCTATGAATTGATGGAATTGTTCCGGGGTTCCATGCAATTCTGCCGGTGTACTGCAAACTTCCTTGAGTAGGTGCCGAGGTTGCCGGTTGCGGTTTAATTCTGCCAGTAGAACCCCAGTCTTTTTGCTGAGTGGCTCGTTCATTCTTACCTTCCAGTTTTCTGTTATTTTTTGCGCGGTTGTAGAAAACCCAAGACTATGCAAATCGATCACTGCTTGGAGATCGGCTACAAAATTGAGATTGTTTTCGTTCTGGTAACCGACAAATTCTCTGTATTGCGCTTCAAGCACCACAATGCTGGTAGGGGTAAACCTGTCTTGGGTAGTGAGCGTTTGGCTTCAAGAAAAGACAGTTTCGGTAGGTTCGCTTGTGTCCACAGGATTACTGGACTTTTAGCATCTTCCGTACCCAACAAACGGTTAGCGGCTGGCTCTCCTGAAAGCGCCCATCCCCCCCCCCACGCTGCATCAGCTGCGGATGCCGCCCTCAACATTGATTCACTTGCGGATACTAGCGGTGGTGGCGCAAAAAATTTTGCTGTTTTACGCTCAGCAATATTCGACAGCCGACCTGCTGTCCTCACGATTTCTTCGGGTTCTGTGAGTCCCCATGGTTTAAATCGTTGTGCCCGCCGAGACACAGGTTCAAATTCATCCCCTGATAATTCGGGAATTGAGGTATCAAGCAGATAGCGTGCGGCAAAAGCTACGTCCGGCTCCGATGCCGGGGCAAGAGATATCTCTGCTGAGTAACCAAAGACGAGCGCGATTTCTTACAGGGGTATTCAAAGAGGGAGCGGTTGCTCCTGTGCTCATTCGCAGGAGCGTTGAGCGTGTGATACCTGCTTTACGTGCGGTTGAGGTGGGAGTCTGATTAGCAAGCTCCAGCAAACCATTAATATCCATACCCACAATTTCATAAAACTGTTGCCTGAATGCAACAGCTGGTGCAAGCATGCAGCAGTGAGGGGAGTGTGGCGCTAGTGAGATTCTACGATTGTGTTCTCTGCCCCGAGCTGTTGTGAAGTATGCAGTTTCGGTGCAGGTTTCAGCGGAATCACCAGGAGCAGACCTACACCGACCACCACCATGATACCCAGAATGCCCCAGGTCTGAGCGCCCATGAGCGTCACGAAGAAACCAAAGAGAGCAGGCGCTAGAAAGCTAGCAGCGCGTCCGGTGGTTGAGTACAGACCGAAAAGTTCGCCCTCTTCGCCCGCCGGTGAGACCCTTGCCAGGTAGGTGCGGGCAGCTGACTGCGCCGGCCCCACGAAAGCGCACAATGCCAGGCCGCACAGCCAGAAAATATTCTTGCCCTCAATAAAAAGCAGCGGAGTTGCCGCCACCAGCACACCCACCAAAGACGCCATAATGACGGTCTTGGGACCGAGACGGTCATCCAGCAAACCACCAATGAGAGCACCAACACCTGCCACAATATTGCCAGCAATAGCAAAGACAATGATCTCTCCGGCGCTAAACCCAAAAGAGCCGGCAGCGAGAATACCGCCAAACGTGAAAACGCCGTTGAGCCCATCCCTGAAAATCGCACTCGTCACCAGAAAGTAGAGGGTGCTGGGGGTCGAACGGTAAATACGGGCGATGGTGGCAAACAGTTGCTTATAAGCGCGCACGATACCTGCAACACCGCCGGACTCTGTAGCTGTTGCCTGCACTGGTTGCTGCTGACCACGCAGACTCAGCAGCAGGGGCAACGACAGCGCCACGCACCACAGAGCAGAAAACACCGCGATCAGTCGGTAGGTCAGGGAGGGGTCGTCTTCGGGTAGCGGCAGCACACCGGGGTTAATAAAAAGCACCATGACGATCACCAGGGCGACGATGCCGCCGAAGTACCCAAACGCCCAGCCTAAACCACTAATTTTGCCAACGGACGCCGGAGTCGAGATACCGGGCAGCAGCGCGTTGTAGTTAACGATGGAGAACTCATTGACGATATTTGCCAGTGCAATGAGCGCTACACCAAACCACAAAAAGCTGGGGTCGGGCAGTACGAAGAAACACAGCGCCATCAGGGCAGCCGTTGCGAAAGTGTTAGCTCCCAACCAGAACCCGCGTTTGCCAGTGGCATCCGCCCGTTGCCCGCTGATGGGTGCCAGCAGAGCAATAAAAAGACCCGCGATGGTCAGACCGGTAGACATCACCGCGGTGGTGTGCGTTTCAGAGCCGAAGGTCGAACTCGTGAGATACAGGGCGGTAAAAATGAAGGTGGTCATAATCGCGTTGAAGCTCGCGTTACCGGCATCCCAGAGGGTCCAGGCGAAGACTTTTTTGCGGTCGGGTGTAGTTGCCATGCTCCCTATGCTAGCGGGCGCAGTCACCGCAGAAGTTATGCGACGGGTCTTTATACTCAAGTAAGTTATTTTTTATGTAACCTACCCGGCATAGGATGGTCTGACCCTGGTGTTGGTTTTAGCGGCGAGTCAGCCTAAGACTGTGCAGGCACCATCAGAAGTGAGTCGATAAGCATCTATTATGCGCTGGCTGTGATGACGAGCATCTATAGTAGATAAAGATTAGATATGCACCGCTATTCGTCCTTTATGCTGCCCACGGCATCTAACCTCTAGGATTCATTTGAGGCTTATTCAGCTCTTTCTAACTCTGTGATGACGCTGCGTGAGACTCAGCGGGAGCCTGCGTTACCTCTTCACCGGAATCTAAAACGCCCCGACCGATAACGCCCAGGTTCATCAGCTCAGTGATGTTGTATTCAAAGGCTTCAGCGGGAATTTCCGTGTCGTAGAGTTCTTCGAGTCGTTGACGCAGTTTCGCTGTTTCAAGGGGTTTTTCCAACTCAAACCAGATATCACCAGCGAAGAAAGACACCTCAGAGAGCTTGTCACCGCGCATCAGAAGCACCCGCTCGTCAACGCGGTAGGCGCTGCTGCCCGGCCCTCGCCAGAGCAGGTGGGCAGCGGCCGGGTCTCTCTGGGCGTAGGCGACTTCTACCTCTACCGGCGGTTGCACCAACTCGGCGGCGCGTCCACCCCGCAGTAACCCCTGCACCAGCGGCAGAGCCTCTTCAATTTCGGAGTATTCCAGACGCAGGGCACCGCCGCAGTCGTTAATAAGCTCAATCAGTTTCTCCACCCCGTGCTCAGTGGCAGCAACACCCGACGTCTGACCGGTGATGGTGAGTAGCGCGTCCACCATATCAACGGGCACCAGACGCGGAACAACGTGGTTCTCACTCTTATCACGCGCCAAAATAACGAGCTGGGTCAGGGTGAAAGACTGTTCTGAAGAAGGAATCTTCAAATCTGCGCGAGCAGGTGAAATCTGCTCCTTTGGACGCGCGGGGTCAACAATTACCGAGAGCGGTTTGAGGTAGGGCACTACCGAGTAGTCGGCGTCCACGATGACGGTTTCATCGGTAAGGTAGGTCAGGTGCTGACCCAAGAACCGTGATGCCGTGGTTTTGCCGGTGCCTGATTCAGCAACGAGTGCCAGCGCCCGCCCCGTTTCGGGGTCGCCCAACGCCGCCGCGTGGAACATCTGGTACTTACCCACCAGCGTCATAATCATGGTGATAGTAATCTGGCTGACCAGGCTCTCCATGACCTGCTCATCAGAGCTGTAGCGAAGAAACAGCAGGCGGCCAGTGTTCTCGGTGCTTTCCGCCAGCACCTGCCGGTAGTATTCGTTGTCCTCTTCAAGAATGATGTAATACGCACTCTCATCTTCCAGCGGAGTAACGTCATGAAGCACCTGCGGGTTCAGCGATTCCCACGCTTCACAGATGGTTTGTGCAAGTTCTTGGGCGTGGTCTACGCGCACTACAACAATAACCGGCACTCCTGCTGGGCTCAAGGCTACAGCTACACTCACTGAATCTCTTTTCATTAATCTCTTGGCATATGCCAAAGGGGTAGGTTACTACTGGGCAGAAATATCGGCGCGGTGAAAGTTCTGGTAGCTACGCGAGGCAGTCGGCCCGCGCTGCCCCTGATATCTGTTGCCGTAGGCACCGCTGCCGTAGGGGTGTTCGGTGGGGCTGGTGAGCTGGAAGAAGCAGAGCTGACCCACTTTAGAACCCGGCCACAACATAATGGGCAGGGTTGCCATGTTTGATAGCTCTAGGGTGACGTGACCCGAAAAACCGGGGTCGATGAAGCCCGCGGTGGAGTGGGTTAGCAACCCCAGGCGTCCTAGCGATGATTTACCTTCAAGGCGTGCTGCCACGTTATCGGGTAGTGTTACCTGCTCATAGGTAGCACCCAGCACGAACTCACCGGGGTGCAAGATGAAGGGCTCGTCCGAGGCAACTTCAACCAGTCGGGTCAGCTCCGGCTGATCTTGCGACGGGTCGATGTGAGCGTACTTGTGATTATCGAACAGCCTAAAGAACCGATCGAGTCGAACATCGACGCTGGCAGGCTGAATCATTGCCTCGTCGAAGGGCTCTAGCTTGATGCGGCCGTTATCTATTTCTTGGCGTATATCGCGATCTGAAAACAACACTCTTTAAAAATAACCTACACACCGCCCCTCATTCTGCCTCAGCGCCACTGTGCCAAGGCATGACTTTCCAAAACCGGCGCGAACCCACTAGAATGAAAGCTGTACCGCTTTTTATTGTGGACGCGCGGCTGTAGCTCAATGGTAGAGCGCACGCTTCCCAAGCCTGATACGCGGGTTCGATTCCCGTCAGCCGCTCCATTTATCTTCAACAATAAGTACTCAGTCGGTTCTGCGCACTCAGGTGTGCAGGGTCGACTTTTTCTTTGCCGTCTTATAGGTACACTAGGGGTTATTCAGTACCTGCACATCCCACCGAAGTTGTCGGAATTTCTGTCATTCTGCGATAAAAAACGCCATAAATTTAGACAATTTCGATACTGCGGACGCTTATTCAGGCTGAGCATTAGCTAAGGAGCACGGCAAGAAGACTACCTAGCTGGGCTGAACACAAGGATTCCTCAGCGAGCGAGAACGTAAAACATTGCGCTCAGGCTCTCTGTATGAATAGTCCCTGTGAGCGCTAACGAAGCAGACCACATTGCTTAGTTCGCGGCTGCGTCCAAAGACCTTTCCAATGACGACGGACGTGACCTCCCACCTTGTGTAGGGGACTAAACTGATAAGTAATTACATCTATATCCTCTTTTAGCGTTAGGTTTCTTCGTGGAGTCCCTACTTCTCTTCTCTCTCATTCTGGTGGTAACGCTGGCGGTGAGCGGCGCTGCCAAGGTGAAGGATTACACCTCAACTGCCACAGCTATCTTCAACCTCAAGATTGATAAGTGGCTGCCGGTGCACGTCAAAACAGCGGCGAAGATTCTCCCCTGGGCAGAAATCGCCCTAGCGGTCGTATTACTTTTTGCCCCCGGAATCCTACAAGTTATTGCGACCTTTTGCGCTCTGTTGCTCTTTGCCTTCTACTGGGTGGTTATTGCGCGCGCCGTCATGAGCGGCAACACCGCAAGCTGCAACTGTTTCGGCACCGCCTCTAGCGCACCTATTTCTCGGTGGACGCTGGCTCGCAACACCGCACTAGTCCTCGCCGCCGTGGTGGTTGTTGCAGGTGCTTTCGCTGATGGACGCGCACCGCTTATGATGCTGCTCGACCTCACCTTGGAACAGTGGTTCTGGCTCGCCGGTGCCGCTCTAGCATCAGCAACCCTGTGGTTCATCTACCGTTCAGAGACTATCGCCCCGGTGGCAGCACCCGCAGAGTCTGTGTCAGTTGCCAGCTCTGCGGCAGCTACCGCTCACCAAGGCAGAGTGCAGGAGGTACCCGCGTCCGCTAATCCCTACACTGACAGCCAATTCGCCGAAGAATCAGTAGAAAAAGATTACGTTCGTCTGCCCATTCCCTTTGGCAACATTGCAGAACGCAACGGGCAGGTTCACACCCTACGTCAGTTAGCTGCAACGCAGGCTCGCGTGCTCATTTGGGTCTCCCCCGGATGCGGTTCCTGCCTCGGTATCATCCCCGAGTTTGAACGCTGGCAAGAAAAGTTGGGGTCACTGGTGGGTGTTCACCCGGTGGTGCGTAATGAGGAGGCCGCACAGCGTCTTGAAGTACCCGAAAGTGTACGCATCCTTATTGATAACGACGGCAACGCCCAAGCTAATTTCGGTGACGGAACCCCCATGGCAATAGCTATGGGCGCCGACGGTCTCATGGCAGGCGGCCCGGTCTGGGGCAAGAAAGCCGTCATCAAGTTCATGGACGACCTACTTGCCGAGTTCGACGCCTAACCCCCTCCTCCGAAGAAAGTAAGTGCATCATGGTTGAAAAATCTCTGTGGCAAGAAAAAATTGAGCAGAGCCCCTCTCATTCGCAGTGGTATATTCAGCGTTTTGAGACAATGCGAGCTCAGGGGCAGGATATTTGGGGTGAGGCCCGCGTGATTGATGCGATGGTTTCTCGCGGTGCGCGTATTCTTGACGCTGGTTCTGGCGCTGGTCGGTTGGCTGATTATTTGCAGCGGGCAGGTCATACGGTGGTCGGTGTTGATGTTGATGCGGCTTTGATCGAGGCTTCTCGGCAGCTCAATGGTGAGGTTGATTTCTATCAGGGCGATTTGGCCCTGTTGCCGGAGGTGCTTGATACTGATGCTTCCTTCGATGCGATTGTGTGCGCCGGTAATGTGGTGACCTTTTTGGCGCCGTCTACCCGGCGGTTGGTGTTGGAGAATTTCGCGGCGGCACTGGCTGAGGGCGGACGCGCCGTTATCGGTTTTGGTGCTGGCCGTGGCTACAGCTTTGACGAGTTTTTCGCCGATGCTGAGGCAGCTGGTTTGACAGTTCAGCAGAAGTTCTCTACCTGGGAGCTGCATCCCTTGAGCGAAAGCAGTACCTTCTTGGTAGCTGTGCTGGGGCGGTAATCCCACCCGTGTGAGACAAAGCAGGACGCCCGAACAAACATGTTCGGGCGTCCTGACTGTATAAAGTTCTATAAAGCCAGATCTCTAGGGGTGAACCTTGGGTTCTTTAGTTACCCGGCAGCAGATTGTACTGACGCAACAAATCATCGGGAGCTAAGAAACCAAAAGCGATCAGCCCCAGCACAAGGGCAGTGGTGATAGCCACCGCGGCACTACGCCAGCCAGGGTGCAACTCGTTGAAAGTCACCAGCCCCGGCCATTGCTGAGAAAAGGCAACCACGTTAATACGCGAGAACACGGTGGTTTGCGGGGCAATCTCAGAAGCAATTTTACGCATCGTTTTGGCGTCCCAGATTCTGCCGTCAACGCGCATCAGACGCTTTTTCTTCTCGTTCACCGCCCACAGAGCGGGGGCGCCCTTGGCAACTATTTTCTTGCCTGCTTCTTCTTGGGCGATGGTTTTCTTAGGTGCCAGGTGCTCCACAAACACTGTGTGCGCGATATCGGCAAGTGGCACAGCCTGCCAGCCGATCATGCGTCCGCACATTACATGAGTTTCGGTACGCACAATAATAGTGGGCTTCAAGAAAGAATAAATGACAAAAAAGGCAACTAGCAGAATAAGCACCAGCACTACCGCAAAGGGTAGTACCGGACGCTTGTAGGCTAGAAAGCCGAGAATGCCTACAGAGAGCAGCAGAGCGGGCAAAGCTGCCATGATTCTGCGAAAGTAAGAGTTAATGCGCGGGTGGTAAATTGCGACCACTTCGCCGTACTTATCGGGTACCTGATGTGCGTGTTCTGCCATAGGTTCATAGTAGCCGTTCAAGCAGGTTCAAACGTATTTATCAGTGCCCGGTGGTGGGAACCTTAGGTGATAGACGGCTCACGTTGAGAACACAATGAATGAACGCTGCCCCTGGCATAGGCTAAGGGGCAGCGTTCATGTATTAGAAGGTTTATGCGTTGACTCCGCGCAAATCCAGAATCAGATCCTGTTCGTCTTCTGGATTGCCGGTGACCACCACGGGGATTCCCCAATCCTGCTGGTAGAGGTGACAGGCGGCGTGATCGGGAATCTCACCACCGGGTTCGCCATCGCAGGCAGCAGCGCGGGCGGTAATATGCAAAACTGCCTCAGTAATTTCGGGGTTAAGCACCAAGGCACGGGTTAGTCCCTGTGACGTTCCAGCGCCCTTAAGAATGAAGTTCTCCGGGGTAGAAGAAATCTTCAACTGGGTAGGGTCGCCCCAGCGGGTATCGAGCTTCTGCCCCTTAGGGGCGGTAAAGCGGGATTCAAAGTTCAAGATGCCGCCGGTCAAGCAGGTGGAGGGGCGGGTCACCTGCGAGGCGCCCTCATCAACCTGCTGCATCTTCTCAGGGATCGCCACACGAGTCAACTCATGAGCGTTAGCCTCAACCACAATCAAGCGGGAGCTACCGTCCTCAAGGGTCTCCACCAGAACGTCGGACGGCTCTGCAAGACCCCGAGCTACAGTTCCCAGTTCGCCAGTTGCCGGGTCAAAACGACGAATAGCGCCGTTGTAGGTATCTGCCACCGCAAGAGACCCGTCAGGCAACTGGGTGACGCCCAGGCAGTGCTGCATACGCGCGTCAGCCCGCTGTCCGTCCACAAAACCAAAGTCAAAGAGACCAATGCCCACAGCTGATTCGACCTGCACCGCCCCGTCCGTAAAACTAATACGACGCAGCGCTGAGGTTTCTGAATCTGCTGCCCACAGCGAACCGTCGGTAGCTTCAGCCAAACCTGAGGTTTGAGCGAACCAAGACTCATCGGCAACACCGTCTTTGAGACCTTCAGCGCCGGTACCGGCAAAGACGCGCACCTGGCCGTTGCGCGGATCAAAACTAAAGAGCTGGTGGGTACCTGCCATTGCCACGATGAAGGCATCTGCTTCGCGTGACCACACCAAATCCCAGGGAGAAGAGAGCGATACGGTCAGCGGGTCAGCACCCTCAACAATAAAATTAGAGTCCCCCAAGCGGGCGCTCTCAGCATCAATTAGGCGCTGCACACCGCTGCCGGCAAGGGTAGTTACCTCACCGGTAGAAAGATTGACCCCGCGCAGACGATGGTTAACAGAGTCAGCAACCACCAGATCGTAGCCCAGCTGCTCGCGCAGGTTTTCGGGCACGAGGGCAACACCCTGGGGTTCGTTGAAGCGGGCGCTCTCAGCATCTCCGTCAGTGTAGCCCTTGGTAGTACCGCCGATGGTACGCAGGGGGCTGGTAAGGTCTTCAGCGACCTGCACCAGACGGTGACGAGCCGTATCAGTGACCACGAAAGTTTTTTGCCCGTCCCCAAACTCAGCAGGCAGTTCTAGTGCTTTACCGGGGAAAGCGAAGGTGCCTTCAGGCTTGGGACGCGGCACGTAGGGACCATCGCCTCGATGTAGGGTGCCCTTGGCATCGTGTTCTTCAACCAGTTCGCGAACCAGCGATATCAGCCCCTGCACATGCCCTTCACCGGAAAGGTGGGCAACAATGTACCCTTCGGGGTCAAGAACCACCAGGGTCGGCCAAGCGCGGGCGGTGTAAGCCTGCCAGGTCTCTAAGTTAGGGTCGTCCAGAACGGGGTGGGTGATGTCGTAGCGGTCAACGGCGGCAGCGAGCGCGTCCGGGTCTGCTTCGTGTTCAAACTTGGGTGAGTGTACGCCAACGGTCACAAGCACATCAGAAAATTCTTCTTCTAGAGGACGCAGCTCATCAAGCACATGCAGGCAGTTCATGCAGCAGAAGGTCCAGAAATCCAGAATAACGATTTTGCCGCGCAGGCTTTCGAGTGAGAGCTGTTTGCCGCCGGTGTTGAGCCAGTTGCGGCCCACTAGTTCTGAGGCGCGAACGCGCGTTGTTTGTCGGATGTTCTCGGCTGAGTGTGTATTCGACACTGTTGTTCCTTAGAAGCTAGGTGGTGTAAAGGTCTCGGCTGGCGTCGCAGCTCGAATGAGCGGGCGCGCAAAAGTATTGCGTTTTAGCCTAACAAGTTAGCGCGGTTGCTGCCTGTTTGTTGCTGTTCGGGTAGCTAATTAGAATCAACGTGACATGTACCCGTAATATTTCGTAGGAATGTCGCGCTGTCTTGGGCGCGAGGGGGTTTTAGTGGGTGAAGGTCGGTGGACACGTTGAGTGGTGAACCTGTCAAAGAGCTGCGCAAGGTCTTAGCGCCGCGCCACCTAGCAATGATTGCAATGGGCGGCGCTATTGGCGCAGGTCTTTTGGTGGGTTCGGGTACAGCTATTGCCGTTGCAGGGCCCGCCGTAATCATCACCTATCTGCTAGCGGGCACGGTGCTCTTTGCCGTCATGCGAATGCTGGGCGAGCTATCATCTCTCTCCCCTGATACCGGTTCTTTTGCGGTCTACGCCCGCACCTACATTGGGCGCTGGGCAGGGTTCTCGGTGGGCTGGCTCTACTGGTGGTTCTGGGCGGTAACAGCCGCCATTGAGGCGACCGCCGCCGCGGTGATTATCAATAGCTGGCTGCCCGCGCTCCCCCAGTGGCTGACAGCCCTCGGGTTCATGGTTGTTTTCACCGGCATCAACCTACTGACGGTGCGCTCCTACGGCGAGGCAGAGTTCTGGTTCTCTTCCATTAAAATTGCCGCCATTGCAGCCGTCATGGTGGTAGGGCTGATTGCCTTAGCCGGTGGCTTTTCCGGCTCGGGCGCGTCCTTAGACAATCTGACCAATGATTTTGCGCCCAACGGTGCCGCAGGTATTTTCACAGCCCTGCTTGCCGTCATCTTCTCGATGTTCGGCGCCGAGATTGCCACTATTGCAGCCGGTGAATCGACAAACCCGCGCGAAGCTGTGGTGAAGGCAGTAAATTCGGTGGTGTTCCGCATCCTACTGTTTTACGTGGGAGCTGTGGCGATTGTAGTCACGGTGATACCTGCGTCCTCGGTGATTGCCGGTGTCTCGCCTTTCGTCACCTTGCTGGAGCGCCTGCATATCCCCTATGCGTCAGTGGTGCTCAACGTGGTGGTACTGACCGCCCTACTCTCTTGTCTAAACGCCTCTATTTACTCTTCTTCGCGCATAGTATTTGCAATGGGGCAGGGGCAGGACGCGCCGCCCACCTTCACCCGTATTTCTAGTACCGGCGCGCCGTGGGTGGCGGTACTGGTCACCGGTGCTGCCGGTTTTGTGGTGAGTCTGCTGAACTACCTGATGCCGCAGCAGGTGTTTTCATTTTTGGTGAATACAACCGGTGCTACGGGTATTTTTGTGTGGCTGATTATCACGGTCACGCACCTGCGTAGCCGCCGGGTGCTCCTGGCGCAGGGGGTTGATGTTACCCAACGCACCGATGTGCTGACGGTAAAGTTTTACCCTTGGATCAACTGGCTACTGGTTGTTGCCTTGGGCGCTCTGCTGGTCTTTATGGGTGCAACGCAGGCGCACCGTCAGGAGGTTCTACTCTCATCGGCAGTAGCACTGATGGTGGTAACGGTGGGCTTGGTGCGTAACAAACCCACCCCGCCGGTGGTAGGGTCTACCGGCGCGCGTCAGCGTCGTTGAGCTCTTCAAACATGGCGTTGTAGGCTTTGAGCTCGGCATCGTTATCACGGTCAGCCTGACGGTCTAGGCGCTTGGTGAGTTTAGTGTCAGATGATGCCCACTGAATCGCCACAATCACCGCTACGAGCATGGTGGGAATTTCACCCATGCCCCACATAATAGCTCCGCCCAGTTGCTGATCTTCAAGGGCCGAGCCACCCCAGGGGCGTCCCAGATTACCAAACCACGAAGCAAGCAGCAGGCTGTTGCCATGCATAATCGCGATGCCTATAAAGGCGTGATAGCCCAGGGTTGCGATCAGAAGTAAGAGGCGGAAAGGGTAGATGGGGCGGTACGGAATGGGATCAATACCGATAAGCACCAGCACGAAAAGGTAGCCGGTGAGCAGAAAGTGAACCAGCATGAACTCGTGCCCCACGTGGTATCGCATCGAGATGCCGAACATGGGGGTGAAGTACATGAGCACCAGCGAACCGGCAAAGTTAAAGCCAGCAAAGAGCGGGTTGGTGATGACTTTTGACCAGGTGGAGTGTACCAGACGTAAAATCCATTCGCGAGGGCCGCGGGTGCCATCCTGACGTGGTTGCAGGGCAGTAAGCAACAGGGTGACGGGGGCGCCCAGCACTAAGAAAGTCGGCACAATCATGGTCAGTGACATGTGCTCAACCATGTGAGCAGAGAAGAGCACCTGCGAGTACACCGCTAAACCGCCGGATGTCGCGTAGAAAAGCAGGGTCAGCCCTACCAACCATGAAGCAAGACGCAGTGGGCTACGTTTGCCGCCGAGGGCTCGCACCCGCGTGTATGCCCACACGTAGACAAAGGCAAGAAAAGCGATGATAGCTACCCAGAACCAGTCCAAACGCCACTGGGTAAACCATTCAATCACGTGGGGTTCCGGCGGCATTTCGTAGTTGGTAATAATACGCACCGGGGTTGCATCCACCGGCAACTCATCGCTCTTGGGAGGCGCAGTACGCGAAAGCGCCACCGCCAGACCGCTCGCTGCACCCATAATAATCAGCTCGGCGATAATCGCCTGCCACAGCCCGCGAATACCGCTAGTCTTGCCGCTTTCCATCGCGGGAATCAGGCGTACCCGGTGTGCCACACCGATAGCCCCCAGCATCACGGTGAGTGCCAGTTTCAGAACTACTTGCATTCCGTAATTGCTGGTGAGATCAGCCCAAGAATTCATGCGTAGGCTGGCGTTGATAACGCCCGAGGCCAGCAAAAGCACAAAGCTAAAGAGCGCAACTGTTGAGTAGCGTTTGAGCACAGCAACAACCATCGAGACCCTGCGCGATGCCAGGGTAGAATCGCGACGACCAGCAACGGTGCCAGTACCTGCGTCCGCCCGCGAAATCGTACGGGAAATATAGGCGAGTGTGATGAGTCCGCCCGTCCACAGACTCATACCCAAAACGTGCAGCCCCAGGGAGTTCACCGCGCCCATGTGGTCGTCACCGCCAGAGGAGTGACCGGTCAGCGCCAAAGTGACGATACCCAGCAAAGAAAGTGCCAGCGTAAGTAGCAGGCTAGTGAGGGAACGCACCGCAAAAGTGAGGCTCGAAACTACCAGGGCAACACCCACCGTAAACGCCTGGGCTTGGCCCGCGGTAATAGTAGTGATGTAGCTGGCAAGTTCTTCGGTATAGGTTTCTGAGGTGTTCACCGCGCGCCCGGAAATTTCGGCGTAGGCGAGCACCAGCTGTGCAATGGAGGTCAACGCCCACACCACTGAGGACGCGGACGCTAGGTTCATGATGGCGCTGAAAGCCGGGTACTGCTCACGCTTAAGGTTGGCTATGCGCTGGTCTTTGGTGTAGGTATGCGCCATGTTGTAGTGAGCTTTGCCCACCGTGTCATCGGTAAAACGCGGCACAATACCTATCGCGAACAAAAGGGATCCAATGAGGGTCGCTAGAGCAGTATTCTGGAACACCTCAACCACAGGCAGCAGCCAGCGTACCGTAGGTCCAGCGTCCGCCAGTTCAGTACCGGCGTTGGCACCGGTGAGTATAAATGAGGCGACCATGAGCATCAGCGCTACAGCGGGGAAAACCCAGATCCAGTGAGGGGCGATTCCGCGCACTGTACCGCTTAGCTGTTTCATGTTTTAACCTTCAAAGAATTGTTGCCCAATATACTGCCCTGGGGCGCATCCCGGTGGAAGAGCAAAAACTGCCGATCCGATGGGTACCGTCCAAGTGTTAAGCATATCTAGTGTGGCAAGTCTGCGCTGAATAGGTACAAACTGAGCCAGCGGATCCACCTGGTAGGAGCAGAAAATCAGACCCGATTGGGAGATTCCGCCTGCGGTATCACCGTGCTGGGAGATTCCCGAGGCAGCTGCCACGGGCAGGTCATAGTTGTAGGGTCTGCGGAGGATGCGTTCGATATCCTTTTCTGGTGCGGCACGCCTGATGTGGGCGTAGGGGGCAATAACCTCAAAGCCTAATTCATTGACCGCCTCGAGGTCTGCCTTATCGTGCTCATGTTCACCGGTCAGGGGCGCACCGTTAGAGAGTTTGCGTCCCACAGCGTCTTCACGAGCTGGCCTATCTGAGAGGTCCCAGGTGTCTAGATTCATATGAATACGGCGGATTACCAGAGAAGTTCCACCGGGTACCCAAGGGGTGAGTCCCTCAACATTTTCTCCCCACACGTACCGGTCAATCGTGCCGTCTTCTTGTCGGGGGTTCACGGTACCATCAACCTGCCCAAAAAGATTGCGCGGGGTCTCACCGGGTTTTTCACTACCGTGGGCGCGCAGAAAACCATCTTGCACCCACCGCACCGTGACAAAAGGACGCGCGCCTTTGAGTAGGGTGCGCTGGGCGTGTGCGAGGGTCATGCGGTCGTTAGCGCACAGTTGTAGAAGTAGATCCCCGTCATTCCAGGCGTCTTCTAGACGGTCGATTTCATCAAAAGCCGGTAGAGGTTTAAGCCACTGCGGTTTAGCTGCTGGGGCAGCTATGTCAAAGATTTTCTCGCCAAAGCCGAAAGTCACGGTAAGGTTGGCGGCAACGGCGGCAAGCTCGGGTTCTTGGTCGACAAGCGAGGGTTCCCCGGCGCACAGCTTAGTGGCGTCAGCGGTGAGAACCCTCATCAGCCGAATCAGCGCCTGGGTATTGGTGCCCTCATATAAATCCAGAGCGATGAAAACAGCATGAGCCTGGGCAGGAGTATCAATTCCCGCTTGGCGTTTACCGTAGAAGGCAACCCGCGCGTCCATCAGCGGGGTCACCTCGCTCTGAGACTGTTTCTCTTCTTGCTGCCCCGCAGAAGTAGAGCAAGCCGCTGTGGCAAGAGCTACGGCACCTAGCCCAACGCCAACAACCGCCCGACGTGTGGTGGAACGTGATGTAATTGAAGAAGTGAGTGAATCGGGGGTTTGCTCAGCCACAGCTTAACTTAACTCTTCTCGTGAATCTTTACTCTGACTGAGGCAACCAGCTACACATCATCTCAGCAAGGTACAGCCGGTGGCGATTTCAGTCTTTTACTGGGCGCAGATGGGCAGCTCTACCGCCGCGTGATCTGCGTGGTCGTGCCCCTCGTGCTCATCGTCTGCGGAATGTGCTCCGTGGGCCGTATGCTCCATGGCAGCAGCAGAGTGTTCATCACCGGGTGCGTACTCCTCTTGGGCACCTTGGTAGTCACGCACCGCAAAAGTAAAGTTCTTTGATGACTCCGGGGTTTCAATGGCTACGTCAAGGGTGGACCCGGTGGGTAGTGAGCATCCAAGATCCATAAACATGATGTGAGATCCACCGGGTTCCATAGTGAAAGACTCCCCCGGTTCAATGGTGAAGCCTTCAGGAGCTTCCTTCATAGTAGAAGTGCCGGTGGTGGGATCAATCTCAGTCACGTGCAACTGCACCGTATCGGTAGCCGCACTCGCAGCACCGGTGATAGTAACAGTTTCCTCGCTGGTGTTCGTTAAGGTACCAAAAGCAGCGGTCATACCTTTATCAGCCGCTTTGGCCCAACCATCAGCCAGCTCCAGGGGTGCTTCTGCTGAAACAGCGGTGCTACTAGCTGCGTCCGTAGTTGTCTTTGATATTGCCTCCGTATCAGATGCGCTACAACCGGTCAGAGCAAGAAAGCTAAAAGCAACAATAGCTGCCAGGGGGCGATAGTTCACGGTCGTCTTCTTTCGATGAGTTCTATCAACACGTATTAGTTCTTGCGATTCTTCGCCACGACTACGCCCACCATACCAATAGTGGCTAGAGCAGCGAGCGTCATGATTACTATATTGGTTGTATTCAAACCGGTGGCAGTCGAAACATTATCAGTAGTGGCATCTGCGGACGCGCTTTCTTTAGGGGCATCAGAGACGAAAGCCTCTGCTGGGGCAGCTGCCGTGTCGGATGCGCCCTCCCCCACCACAAATTCGTAGGTGCCCTGAATGGGATGACCGTCAGATGACACTACACGCCAGGTGACAGTGTAGGTTTCGTCGGCAGCGGCATCCCCAAGATTAAGGTTCTGTGTAACCTGCTTACCGTTAACCGTAGGCTCTCCTTCAGCTACGCTGTCGCCTACAGAGTTAGTCACCCGCACCTGGTTACCGATATCCATGATTTCGCCGCTGTAGGTGAGTTCCAAGGCATCGGGGGCAGTCTCAAGCTCAGCACCGTTTTCAGGGTTTGATGAAATGAGTTCATCGTGTGCGTACGCCGGTGTCAGCGCCCCAGCGCATACCGCCGCGGCAATACCCACTGTTGCTAATACACTTCGCGAGATTGTGGGGGTCATGGTAAGTACAGACTTCATTAATCTCTTCAAATCCTTTGGTAAGTATCGATGAGGGGGCGGCTGCCCAGGTGCTCCTCATTGTAGTAGCTCTTCCTGATAAACAGGTGAGAGAACCCTGCTTCGTTCTCGTCTCTGGCGGAAGCTCTAAAAACACCCGTACAGCGCGTCCTCTGATAAAAGAAAAAGTTTGATAGGTATACAAAAGGTCGCTTCATACTAGAAGTATGAAGCGACCTTAGTGTGAGGGGAATCCCTCAATGAGACCTAGAGTGTTTCTTGAAGAATTTACTTCTTTGAAACAGCAGCCTTCAGCTTTGAACCTGCGGTGAGCTTTACGCCGTGACCTGCAGGAATCTGAATGGTTTCGCCGGTCTGGGGGTTGCGGCCGGTGCGTGCTGCACGGTCAGTGCGCTCGATTGCCATCCAACCGGGAATGGTGATCTTTTCGCCCTGAGCAACTGAAGACTCGAAAACCTGGAACAGTGCGTCGAGCACACTGTTTACTGCTGCCTGGCTGGTGCCAGCCTTTTCTGCTACCTCTGCGACGAGTTCGCTGCGGTTCTTAGCCATTGATGTCCCTCCTGAGACTAAGTACATGAAGTGAGGTTCACTTGGTTTATGAGAACCTCACCACACAATTTACCAGCTTGACTTGGTGATACCGGGGAGTTCGCCACGGTGTGCCATTTCACGGAAACGCACACGTGAGATGCCGAACTTCTGGAAAGTACCGCGGGGGCGACCATCAATCTGGTCACGGTTGCGAACACGTACCGGTGAAGCGTTGCGGGGAAGCTTCTGCAGGCCGAGGCGTGCTGCTTCGCGCTCTTCGGGGGTAGCATTTTCGTCTACGAGGGTCTTTTTCAGTGCTTCGCGCTTTTCAGCGTAGCGAGCAACGATGACCTTGCGCTGCTCATTGCGAGCGATCTTTGACTTCTTAGCCATTGTTTAGCGCTCCTCTCGGAAGTCAACGTGCTGACGCACTACGGGATCGTACTTCTTAAGAACCATACGATCGGGGTTGTTGCGGCGGTTCTTACGGGTAACGTAAGTGTAACCGGTGCCCGCAGTGGACTTGAGCTTGATGATCGGACGTACGTCCTTGCCCTTTGATGCCATAGTTAAATCTTCTCCCCGCGAGCGATAATTTCAGCTACAACTGCGTCAATGCCGCGAGCATCAATAACCTTGATGCCTTTAGCTGACAGGTTGAGGGTTACATTGCGACGAAGTGAGGGTACGTAGTACTTCTTCTTCTGAATGTTCGGATCAAAACGACGCTTGTTGCGACGGTGTGAGTGCGAGATGCTGTGTCCAAAGCCGGGAACAGCTCCGGTCACCTGGCAGACAGCTGCCATAGTAGTCTCCTCCAAATGTTGACGAAATGACGGTGCGCAGTGTGCTCTTTCTCAACCGGTAAGCGGCCGGTTACAGAAGAACAGTGAAGGCGTCCCGCCACCAAGGTAGAGCACCGGGTTATTCTCCAAGGCTAGAGTGTTGAGAACCTCGCAACCCGGGTGAGAGTCCGGATTGGGGCCTGGCCGCGGGAAAAACGGTGAAGCTTTGTTTAGTGGTCGAGAGGTGTTGCCACCACTACGAACAGCCTTAAATACTAGGTAAGTCACGCCCTCGATGCAAGCGCAACAGTCTTAAAATCCTTGACTTTCCGCGGTTTATTACGGGTCAGGGCAACTGTTATGCGCGTATTTAAGGGGGAACAACCTGTTTAAAGGCACTAGATAATTCTAGGTGAAACAGGGCATTTCTGCAAGTCAAACCGGGGTTTTTACGAGCAAAAGCGGGGTGTTTTGCGGCTCTTACCATCAGTAAATTACATACTTGCAATTTAAGATGTGACTTTAACGGCTTAAAGTCAGTTGATGGCTAATCTCTGCCTCTGTTCCCCTTGATTTTAAGATCCAGACACTGCTGACTCACCCGCTAGCTCTCAGCTCGTCCTGCCCTCCAATACCCCATAAAAGAGATGCTCTTTTTATCAATGCCAGCCTCGTTCACACAAATGCGCCGCAAATTACGCACCACTCCAGCCTCACCGGCGATAAAGATGTAGGTGTCACTACCACCCTCGGCAACCTGCCAAAGGTAAGGTTCATCCACTGCGGGAGCATCCTCATCAGCAACTGACGCACCGTTTACGCCTAAGATCGCCCGTAGGGTTTTCTCAAGGAGCTGGCCTCGCTCACCGTGCTGAGCACGCGGCATCCAGTGTAAGGTGAGATTCTCTCGCCCCTGGTTTAGCACAGGGCAGTCAGCGAGTTCCTGGGGTAGCTCTCCCTCGCCCGCTGGCACTTCAATCAACGCATCAAGTGCTACCTGGGGCGGTAGCTCCCTAATAATCGAGAAGGCAGCGGGGGCAGCGGTTTCATCGGCACATATCAGGACGCGCGTAGCGTCTTGCAGGTTCCAGCTAGCCCACAGGCTGGCGGGTTTGCAGGGACCCAAGAAAGAGATGCGATCGCCCACCTGTGTGTTCGTTGCCCAGGCAGAACCCGGTCCCATACTACCTGCCTCATCTTGGTGTAGCACGAAATCAATGTCTATCTCAGGTATGTTCTTGTGCTGGTCGATACCCCATCTGGCAGCGCGAACAGTGTAGGTGCGCATCCACCCGCGTTCATGCTCGGGCGCAGACAGCCATTCTTCGCGCCATGAATCGTTCAGACCGATAACTACCGGCTCACTCTGCCCCGGTGGCGGTATCAGCAGTTTGATGTATCCATCGAGGGTCGCGTTATTGCCGTGATACTGAAAAGCAGAGTAATCATCAAGGAATTCATCGGCAAGGGTGATTCTGACGAAGTGCTCTGAGAGACGCTGCACCCTCGTCACAGTGGCGGTAAACAGAGCGAACTGGGTTGTACCCGTTGTATAGACTCTGCGGTTGCTGCTCATAGGGTGCGCCTTTCGTTGGGAACTCGCGCGTCCGGAACAATAACGGTTGCGCCTGTGCCCACAGGGTCGGATACCGAGGCTTTGAGCCCGAAGATAGTGTGCAAGTTCTCTGCGGTAAGCACCTCAGCCGGGGTTCCCTGACTTTCGATTCTTCCATCGCGCATAGCAACCAGGTGGTGAGCTACCCGCGCGGCGAGGTTGAGTTCGTGTAGCACCATCACCATGGTGGTGCCCCGCTGTTCGTTGAGATCAGCCAACAGGTCAAGAAGTTCCACCTGGTGGGCGAGGTCGAGGTAGGTGGTGGGCTCATCGAGTAATAAAATATCTGTTTCTTGGGCGAGCGCCATCGCAATCCATACACGCTGACGCTGACCGCCTGAGAGGGAGGTAACGGAGCGTTCAGCAAGTTCTATGGTGTGGGTTGCCTCTAATGCCCAGGCCACAGCCGCATCGTCTTCGGCGCTGTGGCGTGCAAAAAGCCCCTGGTAAGGGTAGCGTCCGCGCCCCACAAGATCTGCCACTGTGATGCCGTCTGGTGTAATCGGTGCCTGCGGCAGTAGACCGACTTGACGAGCAAATTCTTTGCTGGGGAAGCTGTGAATATTGATGCCATCAAGAGTGATGTCACCAGATTCTGGTTTGAGCAGGCGGGAGATGCCGCGCAGCAGGGTTGATTTTCCACAGCCGTTGGAGCCGATGATGGCTGTTATTTTGCCGGTAGGAATTTCTAAGCTGAGGTCTTGAACAATGGTTTTGGCACCGTAGCCTAGGTTCACCCGGTTAATGAGAAGGTGGCGAGGTATTGCCTGTTTCATGGTTATGTTTCTTTCTGCGCTTGAACCAGTAGCCAGATCAGTGCCGGTGCGCCTAATGCACCGGTGAGGATTCCCACCGGTAAGGGACCAGAGGGAATATAGTCGGTGGCTATCGCATCAGCCGCGATTACGATGATCGCTCCCGTAAGGGCTGAGGCGAGCAGAGAGTGCCTGCCACCAATGAGTCTGCGCGCAATTGGGCCGGAAACAAATGCAACGAAGGCTATGGGGCCGCTGGCTGCGGTTGCTACTGCTGCCAACAGTACGCCTAAGACGATGAAAGTCCAGCGGGTACGGGCAACGTTCAGCCCCAAGCTGTGGGCGAGGTCTTCCCCCACCGCCACCGCATGCAGACGGGTGTGCAGGGCAAAAACGACGGGCACAATCAGTGCTAGGGCGGCGGCAACGATGCCAATACGGTTCCAGTTAGCTACTGAGAGCGAACCGGTCATCCACAAAGTAGCTGAGGACGCACTTTGTAGACTCATACGCGCCAGCAGGTAGTTGATGATGGCACCTGCAAGAGCTGAAACGCCGATGCCCATGAGAATGAATCGGTTGCCCACATTTGTGCGTCCTGCCGCCAAACCCATGACGCCGACTGCCACCAGAAGTGAGAAACCGATAGCGAAAAGTGAGAGGGTCAGGCCGCTCGCCGCCCAAAAGACGATACCAAGCACAGCACCCAGCGAGGCGCCAGTGCTGATGCCGATGATATCCGGTGAGGCGAGGGGGTTTCGCAGCAGTAGCTGAAAAGTCGCACCGGCTGCACCGAATGCTAGCCCCACTAACAGCCCCAAGACTGCCCTGGGTAGCTTCTCTTCCATAACGATAAACCGGGCACCGCGGGCGTTTTCAAGGGTTCCACCTTGCACGATGGTGAGAAAGTCCCCCGGTGTTACGGTGTAATCCCCCAGGAGCACCCGAGCGAAGAATACCGCGGTGAGTAGTGCTACTAGGGCGGCAATGACACGAGCAGGACGTCTGCCTGCTCGCCTGCGAATATCGCGTACTCGTGCTGCGGGTATAACTGACGAGGCTGGTTCTTTAATCAGTGATGCCATGTTTACAGATCAACTGTCTTGTGAAAGCGGATCAGGTAGAGAAAAACGGGAACACCGATTACTACCATGGTGACGCCCACCGGCACTTCTTCAGGCGGTAGGATGATTCTGCCTACTGTGTCAGCCAGGATCAGCAGGCTGGCACCCAGCACGGCAGAGAGGGGAATAATTTTGCGGTAGTCCGGGCCCACCAGCGAGCGCACAGCGTGGGGAGCCATAAGACCGATAAAGGCGATGGGTCCTGCCATCGATGTCGCGGTGCCACACAGTAAGGTGATGCCGATAAAGATGATGAAGCGTTTAAGGGCAACGTTTTCACCCAGCGAAGCTGCCATGTCATCGCCCAGAGCAAAGCTATTGATAGTGGCGGCGTTGAGCAGCAGTACCAGGGATCCAGCAATCACAAGGAACACGCCGGGGATGTATTCTTCCATTGAAGCACCGGCAACTGTGCCCAGCTGCCACTTACGCAAAGAATCCAGGACATCGCTGAACCGCAGAATAAGAGCCGCGGTGAAAGACCCCAGACCTGCTGAAATTGCCGCGCCCATCAGGGCGAGTTTTACGGGGGTTGCCCCGTCGCGTCCGATCGATGCCAGCGCGTAGACCACTACCGAGGTTACCGCCGCGCCCACGAAGGCAAGCAGGGCAAAAGCTGTGGCTGACTGAATACCTAAGAACACGATGCCAAAGACAACGGCAAAGGCCGCCCCCGAATTTACTCCCAAAATACCGGGGTCACCCAGGGGGTTGCGGGTAACGCCCTGCATACCTGCCCCGGAAAGTGCGAGGGCAGCACCAATGGTAGCGGCCCAACAGGTACGCACCAGACGTTGGTCAATAATTGCGCTTTCAATCTCTGTTACAGGTTGTCCTTGCAAGTAGCTAAGAAATACCCCGGCATCCAGCACTCGAGTACCCAGCAGCATGGAGGCAGCCAGCGTCCCTACACATAAAACCGCAGCGCACAAACTCAGCACCGGGTACCCTGGGGCGACAAACGCTATTCTCCTCAAGTGCGGTCTAGTTTTCGTTCTCATACATACCCTTAGAAAAGGCCCACCGCCTCACCCTGATCTCTCAGGGGGCAGTGAGCCTTATAAAACTGTGCAGTGTTAGGAAGCGTTGCGAGTGTTTTTGATAGCCTTCGACATACGATCCAGCACGTCGGTCTCGTTCACTGCCCACATCAGTGACAGCGGTGAGGTTGCAGAAAGGGCAAGACCGAAGGTCTTATCGGCTTCAAAGACCACTGCGTCGTTCTTGATTGCGGGCATCTGTGCAAACAAATCGTTGCTCTTAACCTTCTCGATCTCGTCTTCAGTATTCACCCACGCCCAGACAACATCCGCCTCAACCTGATCCATGACCTCAGCTGAGACATTGACAAAGAAGCTGTCAGCAGAACCCTCATTTTCTTTGATGTAAGGAGCTAACTCCATGCCCATGAGACTGAAGAAACGCGGACGCGCGTCTATTGAGGTATAGGCACCGAAAGTGTTCTGTTCGAGGTCAAAAGCGCCAGCGATAAAGGTTGCGCCCTTGAAGTTCTCGTACTCGGCTGCTTTTTGGATAAGAGCTTTTTCGGTGTCTTCAATGAGTTTTGCGGCTTCATTTTCTTTACGCAGCATTTTGCCAGCCATTTCTACGGTCTGCTGCCATGATGCCGCCCATGGTCCTACGCCTTCAGGTGCGGGCACAACGGGGGCAATAGCTGAGAGCTTGTTGTAGATTTCCTGGCTCATATCGCCGTAGGGAGTGAAGATTGCGTCGGGGGCGAGCTTGGCAAGTTCGGTGTAGTTCGGGCCGTCGGTCTCATCGTAGCGGGTGGGTTCTTCTCCACCGAGTTCAGCAAGTTTAGCGTCGAACCAGGGGGTGGAGTTGTTCTCATTGTTACCCCAGGTCACTAAAGGGGCACCTACAGGCACTACGCCGAGGGCTAGTACCGCGTCGGGGTTCTGCCAGTTCTGAACAATGGCGATTTTCTGGGGCACTGCATCGAATGTTGTCTCACCGTAGGCATGCTTGATGGTGTAGCTACCACCCTCAGTTTTTTCCGCTGAAGAAGGCGCTCCGCCGGTAGATCCTGTTGAGCATCCTGCAAACAGGGTTGATGCGACGGTTGCAGCAGCGGCCTTCAAAAAGGTGTTGCGTGAGATGGTGACCATGGGTAGAAAACTCCTCAAAAACGCACAGAAGTGTACTGTATTAAAATTAAGGCAAACCTTACTTACCTATTAGACTACCCTGAGTTCTTCATTTTACCAAGTTTTTTATGACCTAATTCAATTGAGGGATTCCCTAATGCTCCATCCCTGATCGAGCAGTTGCTGCCTGAAGATGGGGGCGGTGGTGTAGGCGAACTGCTTAGAGACATGATTATCGTCCATGTAAACAACCACGTTACCAACCACGGCGGGGCAGAAACCGTCAGGGCAATATGAGTCCGTGAGATCAACGTGGTAGATGTTCGGCAGACCGCTAAGACCCGCGATTGCTGCGTTGGTGGGAGCCAGCTTATTTTCCAGAGGCTCACCACAGCCACTGTAATTCAGCATGTTTTCTTCGTAGCATGTGAACATGTTCTGCACGAAACGGGGGTTATCGCGCAGAGCAATGAAGTTGCCTCCGGCTGCGGTTACCTGGCGAGCGACATTATCCAAACCGCGCACGAACTGCTCATCACCAGATGCGCTGCTGCTACGGGTAGACACGGCCACCACGTTGTCAGGGCGAAGCCCTGCAATAGTTTTGAGCGCTTCAGCGTTGAATTCTTTACAGCTGGGGGTGTTCTCTGGTCCTGCCACCGAGAAACTCTCTGCGGGGATGGTGAAACGACAACCGGGGCGCAGCATCACGATGAGGTTGCTCCCCTGGTTCTCAGCAAATTCACTCACCATGGGCAGGGCGTGGTGGGCATGCGAATCTCCCACCATCACGGTCAGCGGCGCATCAACATCACCACCGTACATAGCTGCCCAGCAGTCACGCTCGCCATCGGAGTTCTCCAGCAAAGGATTGGGGGCAAACCCCGGGTAGATCGAGCTACAGCTACCCTGCAAGGCAATACGCTGCTGGTCCACAGTGTAGGGAATCGGTTCTTCGCGGTAGATTGCATTGGGGTCAGTATTGAGGGCACCGGGGAACATATCAGACCCCGCCATAGCTTCGTATTCGCTACGTGCGTCTGCCCGTTCCTGCACTGCGTAAGCTGATGCGGTGACAGTGCCGCCCACAGCAGCCAGGCAGGCAAGCACTGTTGAGATAGGGCGCGCCCAGGGATTGTTGGTGCGGTACTTCTCAAATTTTGCACGACGAGTGCTAGGGGGGGCAGTACGCGCTTTAGAGTCTTTGCCGCCTCGCAGTGGCTGTTCGATGAATCGGTGCAGACACCATGCCAGAGCAACAGAGATCAGAATAATAATGAGACCGTCTAGCCATCCAGCTTGAGTTTTGTTGGCTACCGCTGTGTAGAGAATCAGCAAGGGCCAGTGCACGAGGTAGAGACCGTAAGCTGATTCACCAATCCATAGAAGAGGCTTGGAAGATAATAGGCTATCGACACCAGCTTTAGAGCCGGTATTACCGGCAAGCATGACCAGTGCCGCCGAGAGAATAGGCCACAGTGCCATGTACCCAGGAAAGCCCGTTTCAACCGGCAAAATCATGCCGGCTGAGACCAGCCCAATAACACCGACCCAGCCCATGATAATGCGCAGGGCTTTGGGGGCTTTCCACAGCATGGTCGCCATGGCGATCAGCGTTCCTGCGGCGAACTCCCACAGGCGAGCGCGGGTATCAAAGTAGGCAAAAGTCTGCTGGGTATTCGTGGAGATAACCGACCAGGTCAGAGAGGCGACGAATACTGTGCCGAACACCAGCGCGGTTGAGCCCATCAGGTTGAACCGTAGCTTACGTACCATGAGCGCCACGCTGGCAAAGAGGATGGGCCAGAGGATGAAAATCTGCCCCTGCATTGATAGCGACCAGAAGTGCTGGAAAGGGGTTTTGCGGGTGGCGTCTTGCTGGTAATAGTCAACAGCGTTGAAGGCTAGGTGCCAGTTTTGGTAGTAGAGCAAAGAAGCTTTAGCGTCTTCTACCAGACCCATGTGGCGCGAGAAAGGCAAAATGAGCAAGGACGCTATCAGTGTCAGAATGATGGCAACACTGGCAGCTGGCATCAGGCGCTGGAAGACATGCGCCCAATACTTTACGAGTTGTAGGGGCTTGTGCTCATTGATTTTGCGTAGGGAAGACAGCGAGAGCAAGAAAGCTGATACCAACAAGAAGACATCAACACCGCCTGATACTTTACCGAACCAGACGTGATACATGACTACGAGTAGAACCGCGAGGGCGCGCAGACCTTGAATTTCGGGGCGGAACCCGCGAGTTTCAATATAGGTGCCGAGGGGTTTCTTACTTCGAGACGTTTGTGCTGAAGATGCCATGTGTTTCCTGTGTGCTTTCACTGTACCTCGTGTGAGTCGCAAAGACCCCTAAAAGCGAAAAACCCCGATTCTCGTTTCTCGTGCGAAACGGGAACCAGGATTTCCACCGTGAAAGAGCCCCCTACCGGATTCGAACCGGTGACCCCCTGTTTACAAGACAGGTGCTCTGGCCAGCTGAGCTAAGGAGGCGAGCTTTGCGCCCTCACAATACTACAGAATTTTAGGCTCTCATGCACTATTGCACGCATCACGATATTGTAGTGGAAAGTATTATCTGCCGGGTGGCGATGGCTGCGATAAATTCTTCGTCATGGCTGGCGCAGATGACGTTGCCACCGTGGGCGGTGAATTCTCCGATCAGTGCCAGTAGCCGCTCGGTGTCATAGGCATTGAGGGAGGCACTGGGTTCATCAAGTAGCAGCACTGAGGGCTGAGGCGTTAGAGCGCAGATGGTCGCGAGCATCTGTTGTTGCGAGAGGGTTAGGTCATAGGGGTTGGCGCCCAGTTCTTCACCGAGCCCTGCCGCTTCACACAGGGCGTGTGTGTAGGAGGGGTCAGCTGCGCGTCCTGCCCGCACCTCGTCAGCAACACTGGTGGTGAGTATTTGGTAGCGGGGGTGCTGCGATGCCAAGCTAACACGCTGTACACGTTCGGGCGGACGCAGCGCAGCCACTTCCTGCCCAGCGACAGTGACCTGCCCACCATAGGTGGGGAGTAGACCCGCTAGGGTACGTAGAAGGGTGGTTTTGCCGCTGCCGTTTTCACCGCGTACTACGAGAACCTCCCCATCGCTCGTGGTGAGGCTAATTTTCGTGAGTAGCTGTTGGTGCGGGGACAACCGTTTACTTTGCCCTGAACGGGGGTGGTAGAGGTCTAGGTTTGCTTTCAGCGTGGCTGGTTCAATCTGCCAGGGTACAGTGGGAGTCTCTACGGTTTTCACGGGGGATCCGGTATCAATCACCTCGGTGGCAGTTTCTAGCTCGTCCGCGCCGCAGCGGGTGGGTGTGCTCCACATGATGTCGTGGGGGTAGGTCGGGAAAGCACTCAGTACCTGTTGGCGACCATTCGCGTCCAATCCCTGCAGGGGGTGTTCCAGCAGCAGGGGTGCATCCCCCAGTGCCAGTAGGGCGGCGATGGCTACTCGCTGGGTTTGGCCGCCAGAGAGCTGCAGGGGGTTACGTTCTAATACATCTTCAATGCCCAAAGTACGTGCTGCGGTAAGAACCCGAACTTGCATATCTTCGCGGGCAACCCCGCGGTTCTCCAAGCCAAAAGCTAATTCTTCGGCAACAGTTTCTGCCGCTCCGCTGATATTCGCAGCGGGTGATTCCCCAGCGCGTAGGGCGTGGGGATGGTGTTCTAAGAATTCTTGAACGTGTTGAGCGTTGTTATCCCCGCGTAGCAGTATACGTTTCATAGCACCACCGCCGCGCAGATTAGAGCGGACGCGCCCACCAGTACCGCGCGCAGATACTGCTGAGCGCGAGTGTCGGCAAAGACCAGGTAGCTGGTGCGCGCCGTTTTATTATCAAGGCCGCGTTGGGCAATTGAGTGGGCACGATCTTCGTGTTCAAGAAGCATGAGGTTCACCAGTGTTCCCAAACTTTTGATTCCGAGGGAAATTCTTTTGAGCAGGGTCGAGTCATCGAGCCCGCGACGAATCTGCCCTTCGCGGATAATGCGGATGTAGCGTCCCAGCAGTGCCGGGGCATTGAGTGAGGTGACGAGAATATAGACCAACCGTGCCGGGAGCTTCCAGCTGGTCAGTGCCCATCGTAAAGCACCCACGCTGTTGGGTAGGGAGATTAGGGCAATGGCAGCGGCGAAATTGAGGATTTGCAGGGCAAATTGGGCACCGTATGCGATGCCTTCAGCGCTGATTGCGAAGCGTATCCAGGGTGCCGGCACCCACTGGGCGTAGATGGTGCCCGCACCGGGGTAGCTAACTGTTTGAATAATAAAGGCGGTGAGGGCAACCGGGCCTACACCCCACAGAACATAACGCAGAAGTTTTGACCCGTGCCCGGTAGCCAGTAGCGGGGTCACCAGTACCACCAGTAAAACTGTTCGTAGCGATAAAGGTAGGGGTAGCAGGGCTAGCGGAGTCGCTGCCAGCCCTGCAACAATCCACGTCTTGGGATTTATACCATTGGTTAGGTTCATGCGCGAGAGAAACGAGCCTTTACGCGCTGGGGAATGCCCAGCCCCAGAAGGAAGACAATGAGGAACACTACGCCCTTATCGATGGCGTCAGAAAGAACAGCTTGCAGGGTGGTTGCTGCAAAGAGTGACTGCCCCGTTGCCTGCAAGGTTGCAACCAGCGAACCGGTGCCAACACCCATGCCACCACCGTATACGTAGGCAGCTACAGGGGCGCCAACAAAGCCCGCGATGATGCCCACTAGGACGCCGCTCATGAGGGTGCGCCACCAGCTGCTAAATACGCCCGCGCGTCCGAGATAGCCAGCTAGTAAACCGATCAGGGCAGCACCGGCTGCAAAAGGAATGGTGGTGGGGTTAATGGTCAGACCCCACGCAAGGTTAGTGACCGCACCTGTGGTTGCACCAGCCGCAGGACCTGCGAGGTAACCAATCAAAACGGTTGCAACGGTATCCATGTACAGGGGAATGGGTGAGAGGCCCACGATTTGCCCCAGCACAATATTGATGGCGGCAGCAAAAGGGATAAGAGCAATGATGGTTAGCGGAATGCGCTTGAGATTACCAATCACCAGCAAGATAGCACCGATCATGTAGCCCGCGACCAGAGGCAAGACGACGGTTCCTGATGATGCTTCCTGCTGACCTCTGTATGAGAAAAGAGTCCACAGGTAGGTTGCAGCCATGAGAAGGGTGCCGATAACGACGAGAACGTTGTCGAGGGTGCTGTGAGTATTACCGAGGCGCGCAGTAGCTGCGTGCCTCTGCCCAGAGGTTGATGTCATTTCTGTGATTTTTCCGTGTGTTGCTTGGCTATGCGGCAAAGGCTGCGCGCACAGTTGAGATGAAGTGGTCAAAAAATTCGGGTGGACGCGTGCCGGTAAGTACCTGCGCGTTTGGTTGGCGTTCCCAGCGCCCCAGCCAGTCCGCGATGGTCTGGCCGCGGGTGAGGGTACCGTCAAGCTCCACATCTATCGTGGTGGAGGTCGCTTGCCCCAGCTTGAGCGCGGTAGTGTCGCCTAAGCGAGCCAGCGCTGAGTTCACCGCCAAAGCGGTCACAAAGGGGTCGTGAACATGGGCGATATACCCCAGTCCGTCCCCTTCGTGGAACTCCATATAAAAACGCAGTGCCTCATTGGCGGCATCAAGGATGCCAGTAGGAGCCTGACCCGCGTCTCCGTGTACCAGCTGCTGTCTGTACTCAGCAGTCATCACGATGCTTTCCGTTGCATCCAGTGGGCAGATAACCGGGTGGTGTTCCAGCCCAGGACGCGAGTAGGCATCTAGAACCCGATGCAAAGCCTCAGGGTCAGAGTGTACGTTCCACTCTGTAGTGGGCATAGTATTGCCTCGGTGGTTGAGAGCCCCGCCCATAATGTGTATGGAACGCAGCTTACGGGGAAGCTCCGGGTCTAGTTCAAGTGCCAAGGCAAGGTTGGTGCTGGGTCCTAGAACCACCGCGTCCACCTCATGCAGGTGAGCGTTGACGGTCTCTACCCATAGGTGCGCTCCCCCACCGTGAGTCTTACCGGTATGTGTATCTTGATCTGGCAAGTGCGCGTACCCGGTACCTTGTGGGCCGTGCGTCTCTGGCGTGGTCGTCAGTACCTGCGCGAGAGGGTTTTCAGCTCCTAGTTCCCAGGGTACATGGGACGCCTCGGTGAGCGTCAAGATCCCCCGCACGTTACGCGCAACCTGCTCCGTGGTGACGTTACCGCCCGATGCGATGATCCCAACGATATCGACCGTCGGGTGCGCCACAGCGTATGTAAGCGCCAGTAGGTCATCAATGCCGGGGTCGCAATCAATCAAGAGCTTCATACGGGACATAGGCACGGGTTTCCTTTGAATTCGAGGAGGGCACGTAAAAGGGCAGCTACTACTACAGGTATTTCACTGTAGTAAGTAGCTGCCCCTACTTACAGATTCAATCTTAACTTATGCCTGCTTAGATTCGATAATGGCGTTAATCCATGCTTCGAAATCTTCAGGTGAGGTGTTGAAGGTCTGACCGTCAGCGTACACGGTGGGGGTTCCTTGGACGCCGTTACCTGCTGTTTCAGTGGTAACAACGTTAACCAGTGGGCGCCACTCATTATTACCCAGTGCCTCCGAGATATCTGCGCCGTGCTTAGATGCAATCTCCTCGATAATGTTGTCGTTGAGACCGCCCTGACCCTGGTGGCTGAATATTTCAGCCTGATAGTCCATGAACTGATCTACGTTCACCTGGTTAGCAACAGCGTACGCCGCGTTGGCGGTGCGTGCGGAATAAGAGGTGGGTGATGAGCGGTCGAGGAATGCTACGTTGCGGTATTCCACCGTTACTTTGCCGTCTTTGATGAGGTTCTTTAGCAGTTCATTGTTCTCTTTTTCGAAAGATGCACAGTGAACGCAGTTGTAGTCTTGGAAGACAGTAACGTGTACGGGCTCCCCATTAGCGGACGCCTCTTTTGCAGTAGCAACGCCCATGGGCAACCCGGTATCTGAGTTCTTGATGTCATGTACAGAGCGGGTTTCCATGGTGGCTGCACCTTTTTGGATGCCGTCCGCAGTGAGCACAATTCCACCGTAATCATTTGAGGATTCGGGAATTGAACTGGAATCAGCAATCTGGCTATTGCGGGCATTCACCACGACGATTGCGATCATCGTTACGATTGCTGCTACTACCGCCAGCACGGCAAGCTGCAACCAGCGGCGATTGTTTTTTGCTTTGTTGTTGCGCTGAGCCTGCTTGGCTGCCACCGCGCGGGCTGCGGCACGTGCGTCTTTGGCGGCGGTATCTTGTGAAGCCATGAGTGGTTTCTCTTTCTACGGGCAATTCTTTCGGTATAAGCCTAGCCCATAAATACAGTCAGTGCCATTAGGTTTTTAGTTTCCCCAGAAACTTTTAGTTTACTGCTTCCTACTCTATGTTTAGATTCCATTATCTAAAACCCAGGAGGCGAGATGCCAAGCTCGTTGCGCTCTAAAAGCCGGAAGGAAAGAGTGAGTATCTGCGTGCGGAGGTTGCTGCGCAGCGTAAAGATAGTACCCGGTAAAAGCGATAATTACTAGGTCTATGAGCTCTGATGATGTTGAAGAGAGGACTTCTGAAGACTGGGCGATACGCTCAGGTTTGTAGGTTCCACCGGTTGCAAGTACATCAACGATAACGCTTGCAGCGTCAAAGAAAGCGGCACCTTTGCACGCCCACGGCCAGTCAATAAGTATGCCCTGATTTTCAGGACTAATTAGAAGATTGTCTGCACGTAAGTCGGTGTGTACTAGTTGCTCTCCTGCAAGACTGGGCACAAGGACGCGGTCGATTTTCTCTGCGTATTCTTGGGCTTTTGAGTTAAGCTGACTAAATAGTGAAGCGAGACCTTGGACGTGAGGAATATCTCCAGATAATTAAAGTTCTCGAACCTCAAGGGTTGAGCAAGATTTCTCTCCCAGCAACGCATTTCATCAGCCATCGATACCTCTAGAAGATCAAGATTCTCCAGCCCCTTCAAAGGAGTATTGGCGATGATATCCAAAGAGCGCATAGTGGCGCAAATATGGGTATTATTCCACGGTTGATGAGGGTGCTCTCCCCACCTCAATGTCTTCTAGCAATAAAGCAACCCACCCGTCCTGGTCATAGGATGCGATAAGCTGTGAGACAGGTAAGGACGAAGGAAACTTACTGGTAATTCTAATTTCGTTTCGGTGCAACTGCGCCGTTGCAGGATGTTTATCTACTGATACAGCTTTAAGAAAAGCTCTTTGCCCGTTAGCAAGTAGCAACCTGTCTGCTGTGCCTAGACTGAATCCTTGTGCCTGCGAATCAGCTAAGGTGATTTCACTATTGAGCGTCTGAGCTACCCACCTCTGTACCTCTATAGGAAGCTCACACCAAACAACCCCCTAACTATTCAAGCCCCATAAAAAGAAACCCACACACCCAAAAACCCTTAAACAAGAAAAGCCCCACCACCCAAACAACGAAACATAATTATCCA
>NZ_JAFEUT010000004.1:0-97657 GCF_016900985.1 Rothia sp. ZJ1223
CGGCTTCACCAAAGTCTCGGTTACCGTACGCCGACAGAGGTAGAAGCAGGGTTTTGGACTGGCAATCCAAATCACGAGAGAATAGAAATCAAGGCAAATGCCTAGGAACAAAACCCGGGGCACTTCAGGGAAGTATCTGGATGAGACGACTTTGGCGGATAAGGGTTATGTGGGTCTGGGGCTGGTCACTTCGGCTAAGCGTTTACCTAGGGGTCAGGCTTAGTGCTGAGTGCAGGCGTAATAATAGGGTGCTGAATCGGCTGCAGTCGGTGGTGGAGCGTGTGGGTGCGTAGGTGAAGATGTGGCGTGTTTTGGATTCTGGTTTCAGGCGGCTGCTTGGGGTGTATGGGTGGGTGTTTGCGGTGGTGTGGGGGGTGTTTTATGCCGGTGGTAGGACTTTTGAATAAGCCTCGGTGTACAAAAGCCGGTTTGGATGCACCAAACCGGCTTTTGTATATCAGTTTGTGCAGGCGAAACTAGACAGTGACCTCGCCTGCCGCTTCATTCTGCTTAGGTTCAGCAACTCGGGGTGCGCGTCCTGAAATCTCATCGGGGAAAATCGCAGGAGGAGTACCAAAAGCGTTCTCGACCTCGCTCACTACTTTCTTGCCCAGCGCCAGGTTAGCGCCGCCACCAACAACCGCACCAATGCCGAAGGGCAGTGCACGACCTAGCAAAGCGCCGGACTGCTTGGTCAAGAAACGCTTGATAAACATGTTACGGATGGTCTTTTCAACGCTGAAGAGCTTACCGCTGTTATTGCTCTTGCCCATCATCATGCCCCACTTGCTAGAGACACCACCGGCTTTGGTGCTTTGAGCAAGAATGGAGCTCATGAGGTTTGATCCGTCTTCACCGAGCATGAGCGCCATGACCATCATGCGACCCTCTTCGGGGTCATTGACCTGGACGCCGTGCAATTCAGCCATTGCCTGAATGTAGATGGCGGTGCGTTCCAAGTAACCTGCCACAGCGACAACGGAAAAACCAACAGAAGTTACGGTACCGATGCCGGGCACGAATGCTGACGCCCCCACCGCGCCACCACCGACGGTGATATCACGCAGGTATGACTTCTCAAGGCGCTCAGCGATCTGAGCGGGAGTCTCGTTAGGGTGTTTTTCGTGCAGCTTCTTGACCATGCCAACCACCATGGGTCGCTGGATCTTCAGCACGCTATCAATGACCTTGGTGACAGCAGGCTTGGGCTGGCCGTTCTCATCAAAAGCGCTCTTTGCATCAAACATTTTGCCGAACATCGTGTTACACCTTCGCTTTGTTTGTTGTATCACTTGATGTGAATTCTACGTTATCAGCTTACTTCTATAGACGGTTGCACTGACAATTTCGTCACGAGGTGAACCCTCTAAAAGGTGGTGATGCCGTCCCTGTTGAAGGTTGCCCCGTGACCGGTGCGGGTATCGCGCAGAGTCATACCGGTTTCTTCGCTCAACAGTTCAAACTGGCTCCACCCTGCGCGAGTGCCGTACTGCAACACCTGACCACGGGTATCTGAGAGCGTCGCCAGCGGCGCCTGGGCAAGCTGGGTATCATAAACTGCACCCTGGGTGTTTACCGCATACGACCACCCCGGAACCCCCACCTGACCGGGCACATGTGGAGCTGATTCACTCAGCGACAGTACCGAACACTGGGCGCGATCCACATAAATTTCGCAGGCGATGTTACCGCTGGGACTCAACGCCGTCGCCATTTTTTGCCCGTTGCTCAGAGTGTACACCGGCAGAAGAACAGCGGTGTTCTCAGTTTCATTCTTCTTTTTCTGGTCGCCCTGCCCCTGTTCGTTCTGCTCATTCTGAGCGAGGGCACCTGCCGGTAGGGTTCTCTCGGTGATAGTGGGTGCTTTACGGCTAGCAGAGGCTGATGCTTCCCCACCCGATGACGGCGCTGTTTCTTGGGCTGATCCGCTAGGTGATGTACTCGGGGTTGATGACGCTGCCGCAGTCTTTGAAGGGCTCACCAACGCTGTTGCGGTGTCAGCTTCTGTAGCGCTTTATCCACAACTGCTAAGGACGAGAAGACTCATGAGTGCCAGGGTTGAAATTGAGGTTTTCACGGGTACCCCTTCACGGTGTGGGTAGTTCTGTGTAAAAGTAGTGGGTTCAGTTAGCTGAGCTCATCTATGAGTTCTTGAACCTGCCAGGTGTCGAGGGCGGACGCCGGGTGTGGGCCCTGCCCGATGAGCGCGGTTTTAAGGTCGGCGGTTAGCTCGTGGTGGCTTGCAACGAGTACAAGGTTGCCCGCATGTTTGCCGTCGAGCATGACAGTGGGCGCAAGGCACCAGAGGTGTTCAAAAACGTTAAGTAGCGATCGCGCTTGGGCTGTAAAGAAGCTGAGCCCAGCATCATCGCCGACATTAATAATCAGTGCGCCCTCTGCATCGAGAACCTCTTTCATTTCCCGATAGAATCCCTCATCAGCGAGGTGTTCGGGTGCGCTCCAGCCCGAGAAAATATCGAGGATGATAGCCTGCGGTGCCGCACCGAGCGCGGGTGTGAGTGCCGGTAGGGCGGCGCGAGCGTCCTCTACTAATACCTGGCAGCGACTACCGGCGGGTAGGGGCAGAGCGTCAAGGACGAGAGAGGGCAGCTCACGCTCAATATCCACAGCAATCTGGGGTGAACCGGGGCGGGTTACTTGAACGTAACGCACCAGGGTCAGCGCACCTGCACCTAGATGTGCCACCCGCAACGGATCACCGGGGGCTGCCAGCAGGTCAATGACGTTACCGATTCGACGCAGGTACTCGTAGAAAATGAAGCTCGGATCGCCCAAATCAAGGTGCGACTGCTCCGCACCCCCAATCTCAAGCACGTAACCGTCAGGGCTCATGCCATCGGGCAGAATCTGGGCGCTCAGACCAGATACCGAAAGTTGAACGCTTTTATTTTTTGAACTCATGGCAGGTTTTCTTTCGGGTAAAGCGGCTGATGCGGTGAGAAACAATTGAAATTTATATCGAAGCTAGTAAGTACCAAAACCCTTAAAGGTTCCGGTAGGCTGCGAAATATCTGCGGTCACCGACTCGACGTGACCGGCAGTATCACCAGATTGCAAAACATCCAGTAGCTGCTGGCACGATTCACGCGCACCCTGAGCAACCACCTCCACATCGCCGTTATCAAGGTTCTTGGCATACCCCACAAGCTTAAGGTTCTTCGCTTCACCAGCAGTCCACCAGCGAAACCCTACCCCCTGCACCTTGCCCGACACCGTTGCATTCAGCTGCGCCTCAATGTTCTGTGGGGTCGAGTCTTTACCTGAAAATACATCAAAAAATCCCACAATCTTCTCCTCCCTAAAAATCAGCCTTAGTAACCGAGTTTAGCGTTTTCGAGCACCGGTAACTCTTCTTTGGCTTTCTCTACCGCATCAAGATCCAGCTCAACCAAACGCAAAGCCGGAGACTCTCCAAGCTCTACCAGCTCACGTCCAAAAGGATCAATGACGCGCGAGCGCCCCACTCCCAACGGCGCCTTGCTCTCAGGGTCAAATTCTTGGTCAGCGGTGATCGGGTGTGACTGCCCCACTGCCACCACAAAGCTATTGGAATCAAGGGCCCGGGCGGTAGTCAGTGCCCGCCACTGCTCTACCTTGGTTTCTCCTGCACCCCAGGACGCGCTGACAATCTGCACCTGCGCGCCTTGACGCGAATACTCAGCAAAAAGCTTGGGAAAACGCACGTCATAGCAAACACTCAACCCCACGGTAATACCCTTACAGTTGCCGGTCACCAACTCTTCACCCGCCTCAACAGTGTCAGATTCAGCGAAACCAAAAGCGTCAAAGAGGTGAATCTTGGTGTAGACGCTCTCTTCGCCCTCGGGGGTCACAAAACACAATTGATTACGCACACGCTCCCCCGCCGGAGCGAAGCCACCGGCAGCTACAGCCACACCGTACTCCCTTGCAATCTCGCGCAGCGCCTCCTCCCACTTCAGGTGCCACTGCTGGGTAAGCTCCGGCAGCGCACCGTCAAAACTCAGCATCGCAGCCTCAGGGAAAACCACCAGATCAGCCTCGTACTCAACAGCCTGAGCAACCCGCTGCCGCACCAGCTCAATATTCCGACTAACATCGCGAGTACTAGAAATCTGAGCTAGAGCTACACGCAAAGACATAGTAAAACGGCTCCTCAAAGAGAAAATAAGGTATTTTGTTATTCTATATAACTGATGCCACACCCCAATGACAAAGCGTCAAACCCGCCCTATAAGACGCGCCCAAGAGAACCCATGCGCACCACAACTCACGCAACTGACTCACCCGCGCCCTCTTCAAAGACGGCACAGAACCAGACCCCCGAAACGCCCCTGCTCGTCGCATCGTCTGCACTCTCGCAGCGCCCGCTATCTACCTCTCGTTCTAGGTTCTGAACAGTGATGCGACTTAACCGTACCTCCCGCGATCCCCTACACCAAGACACCGATTTGCAGCCCGAACACACCTCGATCTCGTGGGCACACACCTGCCTGGCGCTTTTCGGGCTCATTCTCGTCCAGCTGCGCTTGACGTCCTAGCTCTCGTCCCGTCCCTAGTGATCGTTGAGCTTGTAGGCTGGGTTTTCGCTACCGCAACCAGCAGATACGAGCGTCAATCAGTGAGTATTACCCACGAAAATATCAGCCACATACGGTGCCTATTTTGATGACAGGAGCACTGGTACTGGCATTGTGTACCGCAATGCTGATGCTGTCACGGAGCGCTGCTTTAGACCCAAAACCACAAACGTTGGGCTGTGCCGCGAACACCAGAGGCTTTTACCTCTGCATTCGTGGCACAGCCCAACACTTCTTTTTACAGTGAATTCTTATATTGGGCTTTATGACAGATTCGCTGCTTCTTTAAAAGCAGCTACCATATCATCTTTACTCGTACTCGAATCAACACTCTCGACCACAGTGCCACCGACCACCCACTGAGGTGTGCCAGAAACTCCTACGGCGCGTCCTGACTCAAAGTCTTTTTCAACCAGCTTCAAGGTTGCGTTATCTTCAAAGGTCGCGGTGTACTTTTCAAGGTCTAGACCAAGTTCTTCAGCGTAACCCCTAAAGGTTGTGCGGGCTTCTTCAAGAGACTGATCTTTCCACTCGTCCTGGTGTTCGAATACCAGCTGCACCATCTCAACGTGCTTGCCCTGCGCCTCAGCAGCTTCGACGGCGAGCGCGGCGGGCACAGCATTAGCGTGCATAGGCAGGGGGAAGTTCTTGACGGTTACATTCATAACCCCGTTAAGTTCCTGCGCCGCTTCCATATAGGTGGGTTCAGCTTTAGCGCAGTAGGGGCACTGGAAATCACTGTAGAGAACCACGGTGGGTGCTTCTACCTTTGAGTTCAGGTGAAAGCCGTCGGCACTGCGCGTGTAGACGCCCTCGCCGGTGGGGGTTACCGGGCTCTCAGGGGTGGCGATTTTTTCAGTCTTACCGCAGGCAGCTAGGGCAAGGGCGCTCACTGCTGCGCCAGCTGTCAAAAGGGTTCTGCGGGTTAGGCGAGTGTTCATGGTTCTATTACCTTTTCTCGTTCTCGTGGGTTCTTCTGTTTCTTTGTGCTGTGCAGACGCAACCGGTAGGCATTTTGCCTCTTACTCATCGTTGCACATTTTCAACCTGAGGTATCTGAGTTTATATGACTTGAACTCATCACCGTGTCGCCTCCTCCCCCCACCCCCCACGGTTGGTTGCGCGGACGCGCGGAGCCGGTAGTCGCGTCCGGGCTACCAGGTAGGTGGCGGCAGGTAAGACTTTTCTGATAAAGTAACTTCGTTCGCGCAAGCGTTCGCCTCCATAGCTCAGGGGTAGAGCATTTCCCTCGTAAAGAAAAGGTCGTCAGTTCGAATCTGACTGGGGGCTCCATATTCAACCCCGTCACCGTCACTCGGTGGGGGCGTTTGTCTTTGTACTCAACCAGCACTGAGTTATCCCCCATGGTTGTTTATGGTTCCCCGCGTTTAAAATACGGAGAACCGTAAACAACAACCACGGGGATAACTTAACTGCTCTCTCACAGGGAGCTGTTTTACACTGGAGAGCATGCTCAAAGATTATTTCGGCATCGGTCGCGGTACCCCATCTACTATTACGCCGTGGTTTATTGCCCTCTTTATTACGGTGCTGATTCCCATGACGGGGCTGTGGCTTTTCTTCCGCTGGATCTTCACCCACGACGGCTCCCTTTTCGCCGTCATTTGCATCTCCCTGGTGACCTCCTGGATTATCGCCTACCTCATCGGGTACTCTCAGGACTCCCACACCGGAGAATAACCCGGTAAGCGCCTAGGTCAGCACCTTATAAGCACAAGGACGCGCCCACTCACCCCGTACATATGGGGTTGGTGGGCGCGTCCTCAGATCTTGGGTTATTCAAAAGAGACTAGCTACGCCACAAACCGTAGGTCTTTGCCAGCTGCGATACCTTCTTGGCGCGTGCTAGGCGGGGCAGGTAAGAACCATCCTTGGGCATCGAATCGCCCTCCTGCTTCTGTAGCAAATCGCGCGCCCACTGGATCTCGTCCTCGCTCGGTGCCAGCGAAACGTTGATAGTTTCTACTTGGGCGGGGTCGAGGGTGAGCTTACCAGTCATACCGGCGGCAGAGGTCACTGAGCAGTCTTTAACCAGCTCAGCACCGTGCTTACCCACTGATGGACCATCAATCGGACCGGGTAGTTCACCGGCGCGGGAAGCGAGCACCAGTTGGGTACGAACGTACGCCAAGGAAAGCGGGTCAGCTGCGATACCCGTATCTTTGCGGAAGTCGCCGATACCAAAGGCCAGGCGGAAAACACCGGGAGCGCGCGCAATTTCAACGGCGTTGAGAATACCGATAGCAGACTCAATCAGAGCAATAATAGGGGTGCCTGGAGGCATCATCATCGCGGTGCGAGTCACCATACTAGCTTCTTCAACCTCGGCGAGCATCACCCCGCGCAGACCCTTAGCCTTGGGTAGCTCGGTGACATCCTTGTGCCAGTGGTCGGTTCCGAACTTGTTAATGCGAACCCACGCCTCAACCCCGCCATTGAGCAGGTCAATCACGTGTTCTCTAGCTGAATCCTTTTTCTCGGGCGGGCAACCGTCCTCGAGGTCAATCAAAATAGAATCGGCTTCAGATTCTAGTGCCGCAGCGATCTTGTCTTTTTCGGCTGCGGCTGAAACGAACATCCATGAGCGTGAAAGACGCGCTGGCAGTGACGCTGCGCGCTCATTACGGTGAAAAGTGACCATCGAAAAGAACCTGTACCTCGTCAGTAAGTGTGCAAACCGCTTTTAAGCATAGTAGAACAGAGGGCTTTTCTCATCTGGATGTCAGTGAACGCAGCAGTTGACGCAGAAACTTATTGAAGGCTTAACCTGCCGTCATTCATGGTGGCAACCGTATCAGCGGCTTCTGCGAATTCAACGTCGTGGGTGACCATGATGGTTGCTACCCCGAACTCGCGGGTTACGTTTTGCAGTAGTTCAACAATGGCAACGGAACGTTCGTGGTCGAGGGCGCTGGTGGGTTCATCAGCGAGTAAGAGAGTGGGGTTGCCCATGAGTGCTCGGGCGATGTTCACGCGCTGACGCTGACCGCCTGATAGCTGGTGAACACGTCTGCTCCCCTGGTTTTTCAGCCCTACCAGCTCAAGAAGTTCTTGAGCGCGAGCGCGAGCATTTTTGAGTTCTTTGCCGCGTGCCCCGCGGATGTGTTCGGCGAGGATGAGCTGTTCTTCTGCGGTGAGGGAGGCGATGAGGTTGGGTTGTTGAAAGATGATACCGATTTCTTTGCGGCGCAGGGTGGTGAGTTCAGCGTCGGTGGCGTGGGAGATGTCTGTGTTGCCTACCAGTACTTGCCCGCTGGTTGGGGTGATGAGTGCTGATGCGACAGAGAGAAGGGACGATTTGCCGGAGCCAGACTGGCCGATGAGGGCTGTGAAGGTGCCGGGGTGGGCGGTGAAGTTGACGTTGTCGAGGGCGCGGACGCTGGTGGGGTTGCCGTGGGCGTCTACGCCGTCTGGGTATTCGAGGGTGACGTTGCCTAGGGTGAGGGCAGCGGTTGTGTGGTGGTTGGAAGTGAAAGTAGCGGGTTCTGCTTGAGTGCTCACGGTGTTCTTCTTTCGTGTCTGGGGTCTCTCTTGTGGTGTTAGGGGTGTGGTTGGTGGTGGGGTTAGTTGCCGCCGAGTGCTAGCAGGGGGTCAGTTTTAGCGACGCGGCGCACTGCAATGAGCGCCCCTGCGATGCCGAGAACCCAGATGCCGACTGCCGGTACTAGGACGGTGCTCGCGTCCAGTTGGAACGGTACGGTGCCGCTGGCAACAAGCCCTAGCGCCCAGCCGAGCAGAGCCCCAGCTAGTGCTCCCGTGGCAAGAACCACTGCGGCTTGGAAGAGGGCGTCCTTGAGCAGGTAGCTACCTGATGCGCCCAGCGCTCGCAGAACGGCGATATCGCGGGTGCGCTGAATAGTCCACACTGTCAGAAAGGAAACCGTAACCAGCGCCGAAATACCGTAGAGAAAGCCCTGCATGGTGACCAGGGATTTATTTTCTGAGGAGTAGGCAGAAAGCCCCGCGAAGGCATCACGGGTGCTTACCGCGCTGGTATTCGTTGCGGACGCGAGTTGCTCATAGTCTGCGCTGTCACCGGTGCCCTTGATAGCAAGCACTGTGCCCACGGTGTCAGCAGGAACGTGTGCCAGTGACTGCCAGGTGGCAGTGGAGGTCCAGGCAACCGGGGTATGGGAGTAGAACGTATCGTTTGAAATACCTGCAACGGTAAGTTCTTGCCCGCTAACAGTGACGGTATCTCCCACATCAGCTGAGGTGTCTGCGGCGATCTGCGAAGAAATGATGAGTTCCCCGTCGCGAGGGGTAAGAACCGCGCCACCGGAGGCACCCACCTTTTGGGTCACCAGATCAGAATCTGCAGGAACCCCCACTACCGCAACACCCATTGATGTTTCAGCTTCAAGGTTGCCCTGTATAAACCCCACCGGAGTCACCGCATCAACGCCGAAACCTGTAGCCCACGCGTCCGCCTGTTCAGCGGTGATACTCGAATTTGAAAAAGAAATTTCAGCGCCACCGGAGGTATCAAAAACCCACCGATCAGCGTTGATATCCTCAAGAACTTTAGTGTTCTGGCCGCCCAACCCACCGGTTAGCCCGGTGAGCATCACCAGCAGTAGGGTAATCAGCCCCACCACAGAGGCAATGAGGGCAAAACGCCCCTTCGCAAACACGATATCTCTGATACCCAAAAACATTTTGTTCCGTCTTCTCTGAAAATTAGTAACCTTTACCCCTCTTATTCTTCGCGGTTTGCGCTGCATTTACATCGCGAAGAAGGTTGAATCATCTATCAACCTTTTGGTTGATAAAGAACTTCTGCCACCTTAACGGTGCCGGTGGGCGAAGATTGTGTTTTAGAGTTAGAACCATGTCTAGCTCAATCCCCACCACCGGAGCCGCCGTTTTGCAGAGCCTGCGGGTGAGCTTGCATATCATGTTCGCGGTGCTTCTTGCCGCGGGGGTCACAATCTCCCTTCAGGACTCTCACCTTTCAACGGTTGCCAAAGTGGGAGCAACCCACGGCGCTGTCGCCCTGGGTGTGTTCTATGTGGTGGGTACCGTGTTAGAGAACCGGTACGCGCGAGCCATAAGGCAGGGACGCACCGGCTTTAACCCTCGCCCCTTCGCATCAGCATGGCTGGGATGCGTAGTGGCATTGTGGGTGGTGCTGATGGTCATGAGCTCCGGGTTCACCTGGCTGGTGTTCCCTCTCATGTTCTTAGCGCTACATGTTCTACCCACCCGTACAGCTCTTTTCACTGTTCTCGCGCTGACAGTCTTCACGGTGGGTTTTCCTTTTCTGCGCACAGAATCGCCGCTTGATGTAACGCTCAGTCCGGGCGTTATTCTGGGACCGGTCTTAGGTGCGCTTATCGCCGTTATTATGAGCTTCGCGTACAGGGCCCTCCACCAGGACGCGCTACGCCAAGCACGCATCGCCGATCAGCTGCGCGCCGCCCAAGCACAGCTAGCCCAACAAGAACACGAATCGGGCAGACTCGAAGAACGCGAACGCCTTGCCCGCGAAATTCACGACACTCTAGCCCAAGGGCTGTCATCTATCGTGCTCATGTCACGCGCCACCTCAGCAGCATTTGAGCAGGGACGCAACGGCGAGGTTGCTGACGCTCTGCACCTCATTGAAACCTCAGCGCACGAAAACCTCGCGGAGGCTCGACGCTTCATTCACGATCTAGCCTCCCCCGCCCTCGACACCGCGCTGGTTCCAGCCCTGCGTCGCCTCTGCACAGACACTCAAGCGCAGGAACTCGCTAAAGGCACACCGCTGACCTGCACCCTGCGCGTCGATGGAGTTCACGGCGAAGAAACCTCAGATGAGCACCTACCGGCAGAAACCCGCCAGGCGCTCTTACGCATCGCCCAGGGGTCACTCGCCAATATCACGGCGCACGCCCGCGCCACCCACAGCGCCGTTACCCTCGGCATTTGGGCAAACGAAGTCACCCTCGATATTTTCGATAACGGCAGGGGATTCACGCCCGCTGAACTGAGCGAATACACCTCTGCCTTGGCAGATACTACCGGGCACACCGGCTACGGGCTCACCTCACTACGCGCCCGCGTCCACGCCCTCGGTGGCACACTCACGGTAGACTCCACCCCAGGTGAAGGCACCGTTATCAGCGCCCACATACCCCTCACCCAGCAGAAATAGGCTCACCACTATGCAACAAACACTCAACATTTTGCTTGTCGATGACCACCCCATCGTGCGCGCAGGGCTGCGTGCTGTACTCTCAGGTTTCGACGATATTCGAGTCGTAGCTGAGGCAGCAGACGGAGCTGAGGCGCTCTCGACCGCGCATTCCTTAAGCGCAGCTGGCACCGCTATAGACATCATCGTCATGGATATTCAGATGAAGCCCCTCAACGGTATTGACGCCACTGCTGCCTTTGCTGCGGCTGGTGGTCCGCCCGTCCTTATTCTCACCACTTTTGATACCTCAGCAGATATTGTTGCAGCCCTTGAGGCAGGTGCTCTGGGCTATTTACTCAAGGACGCACCGCCGGAACAGGTACACGCGGCTATTCGCAACACTGCCGCAGGCAAAAATACGCTGTCACCCGATATCGCCTCGGCGCTTATGACCCGCATGCAACGGTCGCACGTTACGCTTAGTGCCCGTGAGAAAGAGCTACTCGCCCTGCTTGCCACCGGCGCTACCAACAAGGAGCTGGCGCGTCAGCTCTTTATTTCTGAGGCAACGGTGAAAACCCATCTGGTGCATATTTATAGCAAGCTGGGGGTCGATAACCGCACCGGCGCCATTGCCCGCGCCCGCGAGGAGGGTCTACTCTAGAGCCTCACGTCTGCCGCTCACATCTTGTGCAAAATAACCCCGATCCGCACAGAAAATTGGGGGCATTTTTGCACAATTTTTACGGGGCAGTGAAGAGCTAAAGAAAGCAGCAACACAAAAAGACTGCACCATTTGTAACAGATGATGCGAGCTTTCTATATCTTGATGCCCGGTCTGACCTAGCCTGGGTTTAGGGCGCTTCGCGGGTTTCTAGCTGGTTGCGCTCTGATGTAGCTGCCATCTCAGCTTTTGTATTTGCTGAGGCAAAGTGGCGGTCTTTGAATGCTTGGGCAGGGAGTTCAATGAACTTCCAGATAGCTACGCCACCGGCGATTCCCAGCACCACCAAAATCAGCAGTGACACGGGCACGGGCAGGTGCTCAAAGTAGGGTTCTAAGGCCTTATTCACCACATCGTGCAGCAGGTAGATACTGTATGAGGAGAGTCCCAGAACTTGTAGCACGCGCCATTGCAGCGCGTCGTGAAGTTTCTGTCCTAGTGCGCCGCGGCGTTCGGTGAGCCCCCATAGAATCACGAGGGCGGCGGCTATCGCCTGCATGGAATAGCGCAGGGTTTCACGGAAAGCCTCATCGCGGATCACCAGCGACACCAAGTACAGTGCCACAGCGACCACCGGGATGTAGGTCTGGCCCAGTACAGGAATAGAGCGTTCGCGCGCCTCCCCCGGCACCACCTCATAACCGTGGCGGGCTGTGTATTCGGTACCGCGCAGGTACTCCGTTGAACGGTGCTTGAAATACCAAATAGCGGTCAGAGTGCCAATGGCTATTGCCTCAACGCGGGTATCGGTACCAAAGTAAATACGGTCGTTCGATGCGCCTGCCAAGTACAGCAGGACGCGCGCAGCAAAGGAATACAGTGCCACAGCAATCGAAAGTCGGGTAATGATTTTCAGGTAGTTTTTGCTCTTGACCGCCACCAGCCAAATAAGTGCGAAAACCAGGTAGAACTGCTCTTCAATAGAAAGACTCCAGGTGACGTGGGTACCTGGGAAAACGTTGATATTTGAGTCAAGGTAACGCCAGTTGAGAAAGAAGAAAATCTGCCCTAAGAAATCAAGAATATCTACTGAACCGCCAGATGCCATGTACAGCAGGGTGGGAATAACGATAATCAAGACCAGCGGCGGTGCAATCTTAATCAGACGGCGCATATAAAAACCGCCGATACCAAACCCACCGGTCTTTTCGCGTTCGCGCAACAGCAGGTAGGTAATAATAAAACCTGAAATTACAAAAAATATGGTGACACCAGAACCACCCGGCACAAAGCTGAGCCCCGCATGCGAGAAAACAACGAGTAGCACGGCAAAAGCGCGCATGGCATCAATGTGCCCGTAACGGTTCACATTTCCCCCCTGGTGTACCGGTCAATGTAGCTAAGTGCGCTGTTGTAAAAGATCCCCATCTCTTATACCGAGCCGAAACTCAGCAACAGTGCTACTACAAGCTAGCACAGCTCACTAAAGCCTCAGGGTTCACGCAACTCACACGCAGGTGAGTATGTACAGCTCTAGGCAGATTACTTTTCGAGGACCGCCGCCTGAACCAGCACCTCGGCAGCAGCTACGTGTTCCTCAACGGTGGTAACTCTGCGAGCCACAGAAATCTTACCGGCGCAGTTAAGGCTACACTCACCGGAGCAACGCATCATCGCGAGTGCCTCTGCACACAGAGCCAAGGAATTGCCGGCTTTCGAGAGAGAACGGTTCAGATCTGAGTAGGTACCGTTGGGTGAGTAGGGAATATCTGCCCCGTCGCTCGGTGCTAACCGGTGGGCTTGCTCGGCAACAGCACGCACGCGCGGCAACAAATCAGCAAGCGCGTTAGCTTCGGGCACCATGAGATCAATCATCTGCTCTGAAGGCATACGCTCAAGAATCTGATGAAAACGGTCAAGACCGCGCACAAACCTGTCGTGGTTACGCCGCCACAGCCCCTGCCCCAGATCAGCATCGTCGCGACGCTTCTGCAGGTAACCTTTGAACCCCATGGCTCCCCCTTTCAAGACTATCCACTCACCACTAGTTTACTTAGGCAAGCCTAATATTTTTAGTGACGGTCTGTCAATGATTCTTTCCAAAACACAAAAGGACGCGCGCCGTGCAACTACCGCAGTAGCCCACAACGCACGTCCGCACTCTTACATAGCTAACGGATATCAGCTAGCAGCAACGCCCCTCAGGATTTTTGTCTTGACGGTCAGTGTAGTCCCGCCAGAACTCACGCTCCGTCATGGGCTCGTGCTCACAGCCAGTCGCGCGGTGATGCGCTAAATACTTGTGGTACTTATCCGCACCCGAAAAACCGTTCCACATACGACCAGCAACGGTAAAGAAAGACTTAATTTTCTCTACCGTGCCATCGCCGCCGGGTGTTACCGTTTGACTCATTTAGTGCCCCTTCGCTAATTCTTTTTCAGGGTGCCTCTTGTAGTATTCGCGCCACTGAGCTTCGAGATCCTTCTCGCTGGGGGTGACAAACATACCCGCAGGAGCGTAAATCTCTGACTCAACGTAGGGGTTCTCGTGTGACTTCATGGCGTGACCGTTCTTCGCCTTTAGAACCTCAATCACCGCGGTAATCACCACGATCAGCGCCAGCACTACGAACACGATGGAGAGAATACCCTGAACCATAGTGTTACGCACAACCGCTTCCATAGCCTCAACGCTCTGAGCGGCACCGAGCGAGGTTTCACCGGCAGCAAGAGCTTCCTTGTAGCGGAAGTGGTTAGCCCAGTAACCCACAGAGGGGTTAGAAGAAAAGATCTTCTGGTACGAGCCAACAACGGTCACAACCAGGTCGAAGGCAAGCGGCAGGGCAATAATCCAGAGGTACTTGAACTTACCCTTGTTCGCAGCGATTGCCAGGCAAACAGCCAAAGCAACAGCAGCCAGTAGCTGGTTAGCGATACCGAAGAGCGGGTAGAAGGTGTTAATACCACCCAGCGGGTCGGTAACACCCAGAATGAGGATGCCACCCCAGCCAGCAACCATCACCGCGGTAGCGAACCATGCACCAGCACGCCAGTTGTGATCGCGGAACTTGGGGAAGAAGTTGCCCAGAGTATCCTGCAACATGAAGCGAGCAACGCGGGTACCTGCGTCCACAGCAGTCAGAATGAACAGAGCCTCAAACATAATCGCGAAGTGGTACCAGAAGCTCATCAGATCCCACGCGGGCATCATGTTGTGCAAGATACCTGCCATACCCACAGCCAAGGTGGGAGCACCACCGGTACGCGAGACGATGCTGTGCTCGCCCACATTCTCAGCTGTGGTCTGCAGTAGCTCGGGGGTGACGTTCACACCGGTCAGACCGAGAGAGTTCACGAAAACAGCGGCGGTTTCAACAGTGCCACCGGTTACACCGGCAGCGGAGTTCATGGCGAAGTAGATGCCACGATCAACGGTCAAAGCAGCAACCAGCGCCATGATAGCTACGAAGGACTCCATAAGCATGCCACCGTAACCAATAAAGCGGGTCTGGCGTTCCTTCTCAACCATCTTGGGGGTAGTACCCGAAGCAATCAGAGCGTGGAAGCCTGAAAGCGCACCGCAGGCAATGGTAACGAAGAGGAAGGGGAACAAGCCACCAGACCAGACCGGGCCATCAGTACGAGAAGCGTACTCAGAGAAAGCAGGAACAGTGATCTCGGGACGAACCACGATGATACCGATAGCAAGCAGGCAGATAGTACCAATCTTCATGAAGGTTGAGAGGTAATCGCGAGGTGCCAGCAGCAACCACACGGGCAGAACAGCCGCAATGAAACCGTAGATAATAACAGCCCAAGCCAAGGTAGTGCGCTCCAAAGTGAGGTACTGTACGCCCCACTCAGTGTCAGCAACAACGCCACCGCCGATAATCGCAATCATCAGCAGTACAAAGCCGATAATCGAAATTTCGTTGACCTTACCCGGACGAATGTAACGCAGGTAAACACCCATGAACAGCGCAATCGGGATGGTCATACCGACAGAGAAAACACCCCAGGGGGATTCGCCCATAGCGTTCACAACCACCAGCGCGAGAATCGCGGTAATGATGATCATGATAGCGAGGGTTGCAAGAATCGCTGCGTAACCACCGATAGGACCGAGCTCTTCTTTCGCCATCTGACCCAGCGAACGTCCGCCACGGCGCATGGAGAAGAACAGCACCAAGTAGTCCTGAACAGCGCCAGCAAAAATAACACCAGCAATGATCCAGATAGTGCCGGGCAGGTAACCCATCTGAGCTGCAAGAACGGGACCAACCAGCGGACCAGCACCAGCGATTGCCGCAAAGTGGTGACCGTAGAGCACACGGCGGTCAGTAACAGCGTAGTCCTTGCCATCGGCGTCATACTCTGCAGGAGTTGCACGACGGTCATCAGGCTCGGTCAGCTTATTCTCAATGTACTTTGAGTAAAAACGGTAGCCAATGAAATAGGTTGAAACAGCGGCAAAAACAAACCAGATAGCGTTCACGGTTTCACCGCGAACAATAGCCAGCATGGTCCAGCTAATACCGCCGATTAACGCAATAATGACCCACAGAGCAATTTTCTTGGGGGTCCATTTCTTGTCTTCTTCATGAAGAATCTCTAGCTCAACGTATGCTGGTGGGCGATCGTCAAGCACGACGTCTGCCCGGGTGTGGTGACTCACGGGTTCTCCTTAGGGTGAGAAAATAAATGTGACTTACCCCAAGAATAAACCTGTGTATCGCTGACAACAACCAGGCAGACGACTCATTATGTTCGGGTCACTCCATCACCAAGACAACTTTGCCCCTGTGCTGACCAGAATCGAAATATTCGTGCGCCGCCGTAACCTCGCCAAACGGGAATGTTTTGTGGAGGTTCGGGCTGATTTTCCCTTCCTTAACCAAGGGCACCACGTACTGTTCTACTCCTTCAAGGACGCGCGCCTTATAATCAAGGCTTTGGGCACGCAAGGTGCGCCCGTAAATATTAAGGCGTTTTTTCATGGCAAGTGACAGGTCGAACTCCCCTACTTTTCCACCCTGCACTGCGATGGTCACCATAGAGCCATCCAGTGCCAGCGCGCGCAGGTGTTGAGACAGGTAAGCGCCACCCACCATATCGAAGATGAAGTTGACCCCTGCACCCTCAGTTTTCTCATCAACCAGCTGCTCGAAGTCCTGCTCGCGGTAGTTGATGGGTTCAGCACCCAGGCTCTCAATATAGTCGCATTTTTCAGACGTTCCGGCGGTCGAGAAAACTCGCAGTCCCAAGGCTACGCACAGCTGAATGGCATGAGCACCAATGCCACCAGAACCACCGTGAATCAGAACGCTCTTGCCCGCATTATCCCGCGGGTCAGTAGATACACCGGCAACCATCACCAGGTTGGAATACACGGTGGCAGCAACCTCTGGCAGACAGGCGGCTTCAACCAAGCTCAGCCCCTCAGGAATATCGATGGCGCAACGCGCGTCCACCGCCACATATTCTGCGTAACCACCCGAAGCTAGCAATACCATGACCTTTTGCCCCACACGGCTGGCGGGGACGCCCGCACCAACTTCTTCAATGACGCCGGCAGCTTCAAGTCCGTATATCTTGCTTTCACCGGCAGGAGGTGGATAATGCCCCTTGCGCTGCACAACATCCGCCCGATTAAGCCCTGCGGCAGCAATCCGAACCAGCACCTGCCCCGCCCCTACCTGCGGCTTATCAGTTTCAGTTACTTCAAGGACGCCCGGCGCACCGTGCTCATTCTCGATAACGGCTTTCACAGAACTCTTCTCCTTCAGGTTCAACACCCAACGTGGCTTTAACCACGATACCCCCGTTTGTTTTGCAAACCCTAGAGCAACTGTGCAATACTATTTCAAGTGCTTTCAGCACCTAACTTGGATGGTTGTCCGAGCGGCCGAAGGAGCTGGTCTTGAAAACCAGTAGGCGGCAACCCCGTCTCAAGGGTTCAAATCCCTTACCATCCGCCACAAAAAAGCCCCGCTTTTCCTACAAAAAGCGGGGCTTTTGGTTTAATTTCTTAAATTCACAGCAGCCACGAACAATACCCCGGACGAAGGTACCTAATAATGCCCACCGTGAGGGCGTTGCGTGCTTTCTTTTCACCTTCAATTGAGCCTGCGGGGCTGCTACTGCGGCGCCGGCTGATAAGTCACGATACTTCACTTTCCACTTTTTGGATCGAAGGTAATCGACAGGCGCTACTGAGCACGGTGTTTCAGGGCTATTTTGAGCTTGGCAGCTAACGACTTTGACCAACTCACCCTCATACGGTATTGTGGGTAACGCTGTGTTGCGGTTGAGCAATAAGTTGACGAAAGCTTTCAATAACAATGCGGCGAGGAGACGTGCCAGAGCGGCCGAATGGACTTCACTGCTAATGAAGGGCCGGGGTTAAACTCGGCCGGGGGTTCAAATCCCCCCGTCTCCGCCAATAACAAAAGCCCTGTTACTTCTGATAAAGAAGCGACAGGGCTTTTGCATATGCTTCCTTATAACGCCGTTCACCCCGCCTTTAGGAAGCATTCGCCAGCAAATCTCTTAGTATTCCGGCTCGCATCACTAGAATTGCACTATGAGCACTCCCGTATATTTTGGTTTAGATGTTGGCACTTCAAGCACTAAAGCCGTATTAGTTGACAGCAAGGGCGCTGTCATTGATTCCCAGGTTCAAGAACACTCCATCACCCGCGGCAAGGCGGGGCTTGTAGAGATGGATATGAATATCTGGTGGGATGAATTCAAGGCTCTCTACAGTGTTTTACTTACCCGCAATGACGTCACCGTAAAAGGCATCGGAGTATCGGGCATGGGCCCGTGTATCGCTGTCACGGACGCCAACGATGTTCCGATAGCTCCAGCTGCTCTCTACGGCATTGATTACCGTGCTCGTGACGAGATAGCGGAACTCTCCAGTCTCTGGGGGCAGGATTACCTGCTAGAGAATTACGATTCTCAGCTCACCACCCAAGCAGGTGGACCAAAGCTCAGGTGGTTCGCCCAGCGTTTTCCCGATGTATTCGCGTCCGGCGCCCGCTTTTATATGCCGTCCTCATGGATCATTAAGCGCATCACTGGTGAATACGTGCTTGACCGCCATTCCGCCAGCCAGTGTACTCCACTGTACGACCCAGCCACCCGCGAGTGGGACAGCCACATGGTTGAGAAAGTAGCACCCGGTACTGTATTACCCCGATTAGGGTGGAGCCACGATATCTGCGGTGAAACAACGACCACCCCTGAGGTGCCTGAGCTTACCGCCGGTATTCCAGTTATATTCGGTACGGTGGATGCCTGGGCTGAGCAAGAATCTGTGGGTGCCATTAAAAATAACCAGCTCTTTTTGATGTACGGTACCACCCTGTTTTTGGTGGCTAATTCACCTGATCGTATTCATCATGCTTCAATGTGGGGTACCACCGGCACTCGGGAAGGTACTTACAACATTGCCGGCGGTCTAGCTACGTCAGGGGCTTTAACTGATTGGTTCCGCAATATTTCCGGTGAACGCGATTACGCCACATTAGTGGATGCTGCACGAGAAGTTCCTGCGGGTTCTGAGGGGCTTCTTACTCTGCCTTACTTTGCCGGTGAGCGCACCCCTCTTCAAGACCCCGATGCGCGCGGCGTGATGATTGGGCTGAGCCTGAGACACGGTCGCGGTCACATCTACCGCTCCTTGCTTGAAGCGACTGCTTTTGCCGTGCGGCACAATATTAAAGTAATGGAACAAGCCGGGGCATCGATTGAATCCATTGCAGCTGCCGGTGGCGGGGTCACCTCTGATCTGTGGCCTCAGATTGTTTCCGACGTGACTGGACGCGCTCAAGAGCTTCGCCGCGAGTCCGTAGGGGCATCTTACGGTGATGCTTTTATGGTGGCTCAAGCCCTAGGCGCTGTCCATTCGCTAGACGAATGGAACCCAGTAGAGCGCATCATCGAACCAACTCACGTTACAGCTTATGAGGAACTCTACTCCCACTACCGCAAGCTGTACACTGTCACAGCTGATATTCAACATCAACTACGTGCGATGCAACCGTAAGTTCTCGCTGTTACGCCAAAAACACTTTGAAGCCCCGCAGTTCCCGTGGAAACTGCGGGGCTTCAAAGTATATCTATGCTAATTCATATTACTGAGCAGTAAAGCCTCCATCAATGAGCATATTCGAACCGGTTATCATCGCCGCTTCTTCTGAGGCTAGGTACCCGACGAGTGCTGCTATTTCCTCTGGCTGGGCAAACCGACCCACTGGAATAGCAGCTTTTGCCTTCTCACCTTTCTCCCCCGCCCATGCTTTCTTACCCAAGGGAGTCTCAACGACAGTCGGTGATACAGCGTTCACGGTGATTCCGCGGGGCGCCCACTCCAGTGATAGTGCCTGCGTCATACCTACAACCCCGGCTTTGGAGGCACAGTAGGCAACGTGCTGGTCTAGTCCGATGACAGATGCTTGGGATGCCATGTTTATGATGCGTCCATAACCGGCTTTAAGCATTGCTTGACCAGCAGCTTGTGCCATGAAGAATGAAGCTGTCAGGTTGACTGCAATAGTTTTATTCCAGTCTTCGGCAGAGAGCTTTTCGGCAGCGTCCAAGAACACCACTCCGGCTGAATTGACCAGAATATGCGGAGTACCGAGTTTCTGCTCTACCTCTTCTACAGCGGCGGCCGCGGCCCCCTCGTTCGCGAGGTTAGTCACAATACCTAGATGTCCTTGCCCGGTCAGGTCAGCCACTATATCTCGAACCCTCTTGGAAAGATCGACTCCCGCGATAACCGCGCCTCGCTCAGCGAGGTAGGTAGAGATTGCTAGCCCAATACCGGACGCTGCGCCCGTGACGATAGCGATTTTTCCTGAGAAATCAGTCATGAAGTTCTCCTTTGAACATATGGGGGTGAAAGCTCTGGTGTTTTGGTCAGCAGTAGACGCTGGATGGCTCTAAGCCACCTGAGGGTAGAGCTCGTTACGATAAGAAATATAATTACGATAAATCGAGGGGCGCTTCTCTGCACTTATCTTGGTCATTTCGGCTTTACCCCAGGTAGGGGGAGCCTGCTTACCAGATAGTGCCCACGCTGCTTGACGCGCAGCGCCCAAAGCAACGAACTCTGCAGGTTCAGGTACATAAATGTCAATTCCTAGCACCTGCGCCAGAACCTCACGGAATGCTTTAGATTTTGCGCCGCCGCCAATGAGCAGGATGCGGTCAGGTTCAGCGCCGCGCTGCGCAACAATTTTTTCTAATCCTTCGCGCACAGAGCACGCTAAGCCTTCAACCATAGCGCGTGCCATATCTTTGCGTTCGAGACCGGGGCCAATGTTTCCCAAGTGAGCACGTGCCTCTGGCAAGTTAGGAGTTCGTTCACCGGTAATGTATGGAATAAACACCGCGCCTTTAGCACCGGATTCAGCATGCAGTACCATCTGAGCAAGTTCGTCATGGTCTACACCCAAGGTTGTACAGGCGAAGTCCATGACGGGTGCGCCGTTGAGAGTGCAGGCAAGCAGTAGATACTTTCCGGTGGCATCGGCAAAACCAGAAACATTGTATTTGTAATCGGCAGCAGGCACGTCTGAAAGCATCATAGCGACAGCACTAGTGCCCATAGATACTACGGCATCTCCATCTTGCAGGTCCAAGCCAAGTGCCGCGCCCATATTATCGCCAGTGCCCGGTGCAATTAGCGCGCCACTTTCGGTTTTGCCAATTACTTGCGCAGGTTCTGCTAGCTCGGGCAACTGGATTTTATGACCAATAGCCCAGGATGCGACCGGAGCGTCCCACTGTCGCTCAGTCGGGTTGTAGTAGGCGGTACCTGATGCTTCACCGTGATCTGTATACAGTTTTTTGTCGGTGTTTAGCTGCATAGTCAGGTAATCGTGGGGCAGAGCAACCTTGGCAGCACGCGCCGCATTTTCGGGTTCGTTTTTACGTACCCACAACAACTTGGTTGCGGTGTAAGCGGCAAGCGGCACGCTACCCACCTTCTCTGCAGCTCGCTGAGGGCCCCCCAAAAAGGCGGTGAGTTCTTCAGCTTCACCAGCAGATCGCGTATCGTTCCATAGCAGTGCATCACGCACTACCTCATTGTTTTCATCCAGTAGGACCATGCCATGTTGCTGACCGGCAATAGAGATTGCATCAGCTTTGGGCAGCACGTCTTGGGTGACGTCATGAAGTGCCTCTACCCAGGCTCGGGGGTCTACTTCGGTGCCAACGGGGTGAGACGCACGACGCTCGTCCACGACCTCACCGGTCTCAGCATTCACAAGCAGCGCTTTGCAGGACTGCGTAGATGAATCGATCCCTAGAACGTACTGTGTCATGACTAAATCCTTATATCTCGGGAAAGAAAAGGCTGAACTCGACAGCGGATGTTCGAGCCCAGCAAGATGCGCTACACCATAGAAGGCTGGGCACGGACATTACTTGCCGAGGATTTTCTCCAATGTCTTGATGCTGCCCACTCTGTGTAGTGAGCGCAGAGTCTCAAGGTAGGGCTTGGTGAAGTGTTCGTCGTTGACGACATCACCGAAGAAGTCCTTATCGCACAGGAAGGCAAGCTCGTCATCGCTCAGTTGAGCTTGAGCTGCGACACGAACCTTCTTTTCAGCATTATCGACGATGTTGATTGCCTCGCCCTTTTCATCGGTGCCCTCGGCATAACGAGCCCAGGACGCGACGATGGCAGCGGAGAGTTCAACCTTGCCGCCGTCCTTGAGGTTGTCGAAGACAACGGGCATCAGCCACTTGGGAATGCGGTCAGAGGACTCAGCGCACAAACGGGGAACGGTGTCTTTAATAGCCTCGTTGGTGAAGCGCTCTATCAGAGTCTTAGCGTACTGATCGACGTTAGTGTCAGGCAGCTCATCCAGAGTAGGCATTGCTTCTTCGCGCATATAACGCAGGAGCAGTTCCTCGATCAGCGGGTTGTTGACCGCGTCATCAACGTAGTGGTAACCCGCCAAATGACCAAAGTAGCACAGACCCTGGTGCGATGAGTTGAGCATACGAAGTTTTAGCTTCTCATAAGGCTCAACGTCATCAACTACCTGCACGCCCACCTTCTCGTAGGCAGGACGTTCGTCTGCAAAGTTCTCTTCCAGAACCCACTGAATGAAGTCTTCGGTGACTACGGGCCAACCGTCTTCATAGCCGAGTTTCTTAGCAACATAGGCGCGGTCATCATCGGTGGTCGCGGGAGTAATACGGTCAACCATTGAGTTGGGGAAAGGAACGTTCTCTTCAATCCAGGACGCCAATTCGGGGTCAAGCGCACGAGCGTGAGCAGTAAACATCTTTGATGCCAAGTGACCATTAGCCTGAATGTTATCGCAGCTCATTACGGTAAAGGGTGCTATACCTCGCTCACGGCGCAGCTTCAACGCCTGAACCACCAAACCGAAAGTAGTGCGGGGGTTCTCGGGATCTTTGAGGTCCTCAGCGACTGCGGGAGTGGTCAGATCATACTCGTGAGTGACTTGGTTGAAGTTGTAACCGCCCTCGGTCACAGTCAGCGAAACGATCTTAATATTTTCCTGAGCTAGGTACTCAACAGCACCGGCAGGGTCTTCAGGAGTCCACACGTAATCAACGATTGAACCAATAACGCGGATGTCCTCATTTCCCTGCGGATCACGAGCGATCAAGGTGTACAGGTAGTCCTGTTCTTTGAGCACATCGCGCATCTTTACGTCGTGCGGTAAAACGCCCATACCTGCAATAGCAAAGGTGGTCTCCCCCTTGTTCAACAGCTCATCAAGATACATTGCCTGATGAGCGCGGTGGAAGCCACCCACACCGAAGTGAACGATAGATGGCTTCAGATTCTTACGGTCGTAGGTGGGAATCGAGAAGGTTGAGCCTTCGGATAACTTGGCGGAAGCTTCTTCTTTAATAGCTTCGAGGTTTGACTGGTTCAGTTTCACAGTGGATCTCCTATATACGAGCACCCACAACAGTGAATGCATCTGAGGTTTATCTAAACGTAGAAAAATTCGGGCTTATTAGCCCTCGTAGTCGGTCAGCACTTTGACCTTGTCAGCAGAAGCGCTGGAATCATCGAAGGTGTAGCTAATCCATTCATTAGCCAGACGCAGGGCAAGATGCTTACCTATTACACGCTCACCCATGCACAAAATCTGTGCGTTATTTGACAGGATGGAACGTTCAACGGAGAAAGAATCGTGCGCGGTAACAGCGCGAATACCCTTAACCTTATTGGCAGAAATCGCTACGCCAAGACCGGTACCGCAAATCAGGATTGCGCGGTCAGCTTCGCCAGCTGCAATTTTTTCGGCAGCCGCAATAGCTATAGAAGGGTAGGGAGTGTGTTCGCCAGTGCCCACTCCAATATCCAGTACGGATGCCACGCGTGAGTCAGCTTCGAGTTGTTCTTTAATCGCGATCTTGTAAGTCAGACCGGCGGCGTCGCAACCTACAATGAGTCGAAGGTCTTCAGCCATCTTTATCAACCTTTCTTCTATGCCTGTGGCATACGTGTATTTCGTGAGCGATGGGTCGGTAGAGCTACCGGAATACCCTTGGCAGTCTTTAGGAACGGAAGTATGTGCCGACGTGAGTCAAAATCATTGCCATGGAGATAGCACCCGGGTCTGGGTTACCAATGGATTTTTCGGCTAGCGGGCGAGCGCGTCCCTTCTTGGGAGAAAGCGCTGATGTTTCTTCTGCTTTCTGAATTGCTAGATTCGCAGCCTCAGCCCAAGCATCAGGAAGGTTTGCCTCAGAATCACGCAAAGCCTCGGTGAAAGGTAGAAGAGAATCGAGCAGGGTCTTATCACCAATCTGAGCTCCACCCAGGGTCACCATTGAATCTGCGAAAGCCTGAACTGCTGCAGCCGCCTGATCCCGAGTAAAGGATTCAGCATCGTCTGCCAGAGTATTAGCCGCTGCTTCAAGGGACGCTCCCCACAAAACACCTGAGGTTCCACCTGCCAGCATTGCCCAAGCCCGTCCGCCGAGTTTAAGCAACTGCGAGGGACCGGCGCTATCGGGGGCATTCTGAATGGCTTCGAGGGCGGCTTCTGCACCACGCACCATACCGCGACCGTGGTCGCCATCGCCCGCTACTGCGTCAATTTCACCCAGGTAGTGTTCCTGTTCTTTCATCAGATTAGCGACGCTTAAGGCAGCCTCTCGCACCTTAGCGGCGATTGCTGCAGCTGCCGGAGAGGCCTCAATGATCGATTCTGCATCGACGGTTGCGGACTTAGCGGTGTAAGTCTTTTCAATGCTTTCAAGCTGCTTAGCGTCCTTGCGGTAGGCGCAAGCATAAGCTGGAGCTGTCCAGGTCTCTTCAAGTTCACCATCAAGCCAGAAGACGGTCAGCGATACGCCGCCCATGTCTAGAGAGGTCACGAGTTCACCAACTTCGGGGTCAATAATCTCGTAACCCACTGCGCGCAAATGGGGCGCAATCGTGCGGTAGAGCAAGAAAAGTTCTTCGTATTTGGTAACGCCCAATCCATTGACAATCACGCCAATACGCTTGCCCGCACCCTGAGGTGCATCCGCCAAAACGGCATCGACAAGCATGGTTGCTAGCTCTTTTGCAGAGGCACAAGCTTCATCACGAATGCCAGGCTCACCGTGGATACCAAGACCAACGCCCATCTGACCTTCAGCAACGGTAAAAAGTGGCTGATCCGCACCGGGCATAGTGCAGCCTGAGAAAGCTACACCCAGAGTACGGGTGTTTTCATTGGCAAGGTTGCCGATGCGCTCGACCTCGTCAATAGACTTACCGGCAGCGGCCGCTGCGCCCATTGCTTTAAAAACGGTAAAGTCACCCGCGATACCGCGACGCTTGTCGAACTCGGGTGCGGACGCGATGTCGTCCTTGACCACCACAATACGGGTGTCGATACCCTCAGCGTTGAGCATCTTAGCGGCGATACCAAAGTTAATGTTGTCACCCTGGTAGTTACCGAAGGTAAGGATGACCCCCTTGCCTTGGTCTGCCGCCTTAGCAACTGAGTACACGTGAGCGGCTGACGGTGAGGTGAAGATATTGCCCACTACAGCACCGGATGCAAAGCCAGGCCCCACCAGGCCCGCGAAAGCGGGATAGTGACCCGAGCCGCCCCCCACAATCACAGCGACCTGAGGTTCTTTGGGAGGAAGAGAGATAACACCACCAGGGACGCCTACCAGACGGTCAGAGTACAAATCCAAAAAGCCTTCGAGTTGGTCGTCGGCAAATTCTGCTGGATCGTTGTAGAGCTTGGTCATCGTTGGCCTTTCTCGGTGATGCTATTTCTTCGCTTGTAAACTACTTCTTGAGCTGGTTGACAGTCTCGGTTAGTCCAGGAACGATTGTGCATTTGATGGAATCGCCCTGTGAGTCGCCCACGGTGTCCAAGCCAGCTTGGAATTCTTCCAGCGGGAACTGGTGAGTGCAGATTTCATCCAGTGGCAAGATGCCGGATTCGATAATCTTTACCGCAGTAGGCCAGGTGTGCGGACCTAGGTGAGCACCGTAGACGTTAAGTTCCTTGTCATCGGAGATGATGGACCAGTCAACGGTGACATCCGAGCCAAAGACCGAGTATTCAACGTAAGTGCCGAGCTTACGTAGCAGGTTCAAACCCTGCGGAACAGCTGAGGGATGCCCGGTGCACTCAATGTAAACATCTGCGCCGTAGCCATCGGTCATATCCTTAATCTTCTGGACAGCGTCAACTTTTTTAATATTGATGACCTCATCAGCGCCCAGCTTCTTTGCCAGAGCCAACTTATCTTCCGCCATATCAAGAACAACAATCTTCAGCGGGTTCTTCTGGCGGGTGCCAATCAGCGCAGACAGACCGATAGGACCGGCACCTGCAATAACAACAACATCCTCAAACTTGATGTTGGCGCGCTCGACCGCGTGTAGGGCGCAGGACAGAGGTTCCGCGAACGCTGCGTGCTGGGGTGCTACGTCCTTTGAAATTTTGTGGACGCGTGCCAGAGAAGGTACAAGCATATACTCAGCCATACCGCCATCCCAGTTCTTAAAACCGAACATATCGTGGGGACCGCACATCCAGTACTCGCCACGCTGACAGTAGCGACATTCACCACAGGGAGCGATCTGTTCGATGACGATGCGGTCACCGATGTTCAGTTCGTAAGGTTTGCCGTCAGTGTGCTTCTTCAGGGTTTCAGCTGAACCCGCAACGATAGTACCGGCGATTTCGTGACCCGCGATGCGGTCGTTTTCTGCCCATTGCGCACGGTTCTCATCACCCCAGAACTTGGGTGCGCCGTGGTAGCATTTGAGGTCAGAAGCGCAAATACCGACAGCGTCGATTTTGATGAGCAGATCCGTATCGCCAATAGTCGGTACGGGCACTGTCTCAAGAACGTAGTTCTCGGGACCTTTCACTACAACTGCTTGCATGGTTTCGGGTAGGGTCGCGGTCATCGCTGATCTCCTTTATAGCCTTGATTGCTGTGTGTTGCATACAACACCAATTCTGCCACCCCGAGAACAAATGTCAAGCACAAATGTTCTTAAGAATTTTTAGCGGTGCGGAGCTTGAATGACAAAACCCTTAGAATTATCCATAAGATAAACCCTTCTACCACCTTGCGAGCCGCCATGGACACCAACCCTACAGATTTTTACAACTCAGACCATCTATTTGCAGCTGCAAATATGTACTACACCGAGAACCTCAGCCAGGCAGAGATTTCCCAACGCCTCAACGTGTCGCGCCCAACAGTAAGCCGCATGTTAGCTCAGGCAAAGGAACGGGGAATCGTTCAGATCAACGTCATCCACCCGGACGCAAAGTCTAATGAACTCTTAGCCGAACGGCTTGCCGAGGCACTCAACCTCCACAAGGTTTACCTTTCTCCTGGAATTCAAGACTCCACCATGGGTCCCGGCATGGAAAATGCCGTACTCACCGCTATCGCAGATATGAAACTTACACACGGGAGCACATTAGCCGTAGCATCTGGATTAGCAATATACGGAATCTCCCACATGAACCTACCCCCGCTCACAGGAGTTACCCTGATACCCACCGTGGGCGGTGTATCCGAACCAGAACCGTGGCACCAGCCCAATGAAATCGTTCGAACAATGGCACAGAAAACCGGCAGTCGACATCTCCCTATTTTCGCCCGCGTCATACCTACACCACTTATGTACAAAGCTCTTCACGAAGATGCTTCCTTCCAAGAAACAATCGCTCACTGGAAACACGCACAGGGTGCCCTAGTCGGAATCGGAGCTGTTACAACCCGGCGAACGTCAATTGCCTCTGATATCCCTCAAGGGGAACTAACAGATGCAGTAGGTGATGTTTGTTTGCACTTCTTTGATGAAGCAGGTAATGACCTCCCTTACACAGGAAGCGACAGAACGATTCGCATCCCATTGGAACAGCTTCAAGCAATTCCTCACAGCGTCGCTATTGCTGTAGGGAAAGAAAAAGTCCAATCGATCATTGCTGCAACCAAGCTAGGCACCTTCAAAAAGTTAGTTACAGACGAAGCAACCGCAAAAGATATACTTACCCACCTCAATAGCTAAGACCGCACCAGGTGCAGAGAAAAGCCCCTGAGATGCCCACATAGGGTGCTCAGGGGCTTTTATCAATATGCGTTCTTAGCTTTCTCTAATATCGGTGCGCTGCTTATTAGCTGCAAGGATCTCAAGTGCCGCAGTGTCTGCATCACGCATCTGCTGACGCTTCACAGGGTCGTCCTGCTCTGTACGCAGATTACCTACCATAATGAACGCACAACCGTACAAGGCAACAAACGCCCAGATAACAGCTGACTTCTGCATGAAGGGATCCCACCCCAAAGCACCGGTAACGCTGAGCACGATTGAAACAACCGAGGTACCCAAGAATGCAGCACCACCTGCAGCAGTTGTATACATTGCCATTGCTGCACCACGGTGCTCGGGGGCGTTAGCAGGCATAATCGCTCCCATCGGAACAAAACCTGCCAAGCAGATACCAAAGGTAACACCGGCAACCACAGAAACAACGTAGCCCCAGGTGGAACCAGCGGGGACCATATGCGGAACATACCACCACAACAACAGACCGATAGCCGATGCAAAAACCCCAAACCAACGCACGGTGTTAACCCAGCCAATGCGGTCTCCAACATTGCCAAAGAAAGCGTTGAAAAGAATATTGCCTGCAAAGATGAAGGTGGTCATCAAAAGCCAACGCGACTGACCCCAACCGAGTTCATCAGCAATAACAACAGGGAGAATGACGAACATACCAAACTGGGGGGCAGTGTTAATCAAACGAATTAAGAAACCCTGCATAACCTTTGAGTTCGAGAAGAGCAAGCGAATACCCGAAAGTAAAACGGTTGAGGTCGACTCATGTGCGGGGGCAATGCGCTTGTTACCGTTTTCAGCGCGGCATCCCAAGAAAACCATAAGAGCACCAACAGTCGCCAGCGCAAGCGCTACCCACATCGCTCCATGCTCACCTGCTGTGCCGCCTCCGAACACAGAAATCGATGCAATAGCAACCAACGAACCGATATGGGAAGACCACCTGTGAACATTACATAAAACCAGCCCACAGAAGTGCCAGCCATAGACTTCATCGCAGTAATATTCACCCACACAAGGAAGGAGAAGGAGAACAGCGGGTATGCCAGACCACGGAAGAAGTAGGTAACAGCAACTAGCCAATAATTTCCTGTGCCCAATGACAAAAGGAAGGAAACCTGGAAGATAGCCCACAAAGCGAAACCAATAATCATGACTTTCTTAGGACCCATGAGGTCAGAAAGCACACCTGAGAGGTAACTGGCTATAAGAGCCGCCAGCGAGTAGGCGGTAATGATGTATGAAGCTGTAGCTTCTTTACTACCAAGAACTTCAACCAGGTGCGGAGTAATAAAGTTGGCTTCTACACCGAGACCAGTCTGAAATATAAGAAGTCCCAGGAACCCCCATTTGAGAACACCAGGAATGCCAATTCTGTCGAGGAAAGGGCCCTCAACCCTCTGTTTTTGCAGTTTAGACGCCATTTCGTTCTTTTCTCTTATGTTTGCCTACGACTCAGGCATGACTCACATACTTTATGTATTGCACAGTGGTTGATCGCCTTCGTCGGTGACGCCCCACACATGCCCATGCAAGTCTCACACTAGACAAAAACATTCTAAAGCACAAGTGTTCAGAACATATTTTCAGGAACTGATTAGCAATGCAGGTTAATAAGAGGGAACTTTACACAGGTGGCGAAAAGAAAAGTACCGTATGCGAAGAAAAGCCCCGCAGTTCCCACGGGAACTGCGGGGCTTCATTTTTTCACTCCTCAAAAGGGAGTATGGGGGTATGTTTTTGAAACCGCTCTAGGTGCTCATCTTTCAGCAGTAAAGATTGTTCATGCTGGAGGCTCTACCAGCACACGGAACAGAGACCATTAGAAGGTCTTGAAATCAATCATCTTGGTGCAGGCTGTGTCGAGGGCTGCCCACTCATCAGTTACTTCAAAGACCGCCACCGATGAGGGCGCGAACCCGTAGGAGGCGTCCATCAGCGCATCGTAGTCCGAATCGCTGCGCGCCAGCTGCAGGGCGGCGTCCTGCACGCCCGGCAGGTGAGCAACCAGCATCAGCGCCTGTACCGTCTCAGGGGCACTATTGATAGCCGACACCAGCTTGCGTGCGGGCGCGTTATACAGGTTCTTGTCCAAGGATGCGGTCGGCGCTTTCTCCCCCAGCCCCTCAGAAACCCATGTTGTTGTCTGACGGGTACGCAAAGCTGCCGAAGAAACAATCATCTCGGGCACGTACTCCTTCTCCAGCAACCAGCGCCCTACTTGCGGTGCCTGAGCATGCCCGCGCTTGGTCAGCGGGCGGTTGAAGTCGTCAAGACCCCAGTCCGCCTCAGCATGGCGCATAATAATCAGCAGTTTGGTGGCGTTCATGGTGCTCCTTGGGTAGGCAAGAGCGCACAAAAACTCTTCTCGGAGATTTCCCTTTGTGCGCCCTTAGTCAGAAGAAAAGCTACTGATCTTATATTTTTTCGCGCACCTGACGCTGAATACGCGCCAGCATACCGCTCATACCGTTCAGTCGTAGCGGGCTCACCTGATCGGTCAGCGAAAGGCGCAAGGCAGTGTCCTCAGGTACGTCAAGTACGTCCTCTACACTCTGACCGTCCAGCGCTTCATGCAAGATAGAAGCGAAACCGCGGGTAGTCGGTGCCTCAGCAGGCGCTGAGAAGAAAAGGTTAACAATCCCGTCATTAACCTCAGTAATGAGAAAAATCGGTGACTGACATTCGGGTACGGCCTCAAGTAGCTCGGGGTGATCGGCGTAGCGCTCGGGTAGCACCGGCAAAGACTGGCTGAATTCTAAGAGCAGTTGCAGGCGGTCGGACGCAGCTACCTCCGCAAATTCAGCGGCGATTTCTGCCAGTTTTCCGGTGAGTTCGCTGGTCATTTATAGAGCCTCACCGGGTGCTTCGCCCTTGACGATGGGTACGGCAACAGCGTTGCCCCATTCCGTCCAGGAACCGTCGTAGTTACGCACACTGTCAATGCCCAGCAGGAACTTCAGCACGAACCAGGTGTGTGATGAGCGCTCACCAATACGGCAGTAGGCGATGATGTCATCGGCGTCAGCCAAGCCCAGCTCTTTAATGTACAGGGCTTTGAGTTCATCGAAGCTCTTGAAAGTTCCATCTTCATTGGCTGCTTTAGCCCAGGGTACCGAGTGAGCGGTGGGAATGTGACCGCCGCGCAGAGCGCCCTCTTCAGCGTAACCGGGCATGTGGGTGCGAGCGCCGGTGTATTCGTCCGCGCTGCGAACATCGATCAGGGGTAGCTTGCCGATGTTGGCTTTGACCTCGGGTAGGAAGGCGCGGATGGGTGCGTCGTTGCGCTCTACCAGGGGGTAGTCAGTGGCAGGAACGTCAGGCTTGTCGGTGGTGAGGGCGCGGTTTTCTTCAACCCACTTGGTGCGGCCGCCGTCCATGAGTCGGACGTCTTGGTGACCGAAGAGAGTGAAAACCCACAGGGCGTAGGCTGCCCACCAGTTCGACTTGTCACCGTAGATGACCACAGTGTCATCGCGTGAGATACCTTTGGCTTTCATCAAATCAGCAAAGCCCTGAGCGTCCACGTAGTCGCGGGTGACGGGGTTGTTGAGTTCGGTGTGCCAGTCAATTTTGAGGGCGCCGGGAATATGACCGGTTTCGTAGAGAAGTACGTCCTCGTCTGATTCGAGTACTACCAGGCCGGGGGTGCTGATGTTTTCTTCGACCCACTGGGTAGAAACTAGACGTTCCCCGTGGGCATAGTGAACAAACTTCTCGTTGGTATCAGCTGCGATACTCATGTGCAAAAATCCTTTCAGTGACGTGATGCGGTGCTTGTATCTAACTTCACCATAACCCACTCAAGCGACGCAAATATTCATAACGAATAGTTGCGCCGCTTGTGGAGGTGCGGTGGTGAGAGGCTTAACGTTTGTGCCTGTTCTTGTATTCCTCGAACATTTCGGGGGTTAGCACTTGGTTTTCTTTGGTGACGGGCTGACCGTCCTCGTTCAGATACACACCGTGGGTGTAGTCGAATTTGACCGGGTTGCCCTCTTCATCGGTGCGTGTATACCACTCAGTCACTTCCTCTGCCGTTGAGTCAAAGTCAGCGCCAGTGGCGTATTCGCTGGTGGGGTCGGTGGGTTCAATGGCAATTTTGAAGTTGTCACCGTGCTCGCTCACACCGTGTACCACAGCCTTTTCAACGGCGGTACGCGCGTAGTCGCGGCGAATGCTCAGCGGGTCATTACGCAATTCTTTAACCAGTGCAACGCACATGAGAATAAGTATCACCGAGAAGGGCAGAGCAGTAATGGTAATTAGGTTCTGCAACCCCTGCAAGGCGTTCTGGTTACCGGTCAGCAGAATAACCACGGCGATACCTGCCATGCATAGTGCCCAAAAAGTAGTAACGAGTTTATTGGGGTTAGGGTTGCCCTTCTGCGAAAGCTGCGAGTTTACCAGTGACGCTGAATCTGAAGTGGTAATGAAGAAGATCGCCAGCATGAAAATCACCAGCGGAGCAACGAACTGTGCGCCGGGCAGCTGCTCAAGCACCACGAAGAAAATTTCTTGCGGAGCAGGCATGGACGCCGCGGTTCCATCGGGTGCAACAGCATTGGATTCACGCTGTAACCAGATGGTGGTGCCCCCCAGAATCGTAAAGGCAAGAATGATAATGGTGGAGGGAATAAACAGTACGCCCAGAATGAACTGGCGGATCGTACGTCCGCGCGAAATCTTAGCAACAAACACGCCGACAAAGGGTGCCCAGCTCACCCACCACGCCCAATAGAAGGTGGTCCAGCCAGAAAGGAATGCTTCCATTTCTTCTGACTCTGCCATGTTGGCGCTCAAAGCATCGGGCAGAGTACCCACGTATTCGATGATGGTTGCCGGAATAATGTTCAGTAAGAAAGCGGTGGGACCTGCAACGAAGAAGAAAATTGCCAGACCGATAGCGAGCGTCATATTGACGTTCGAGAGCAGGCGAATGCCTTTAGAGACGCCGGAGACCGCAGAAATAATGGTGCCGATAGTCAGTACCACAATGATGATGAGCGCCATGGTGTTACCGGCAGGTGACCAGCCAGAGACAATTTCAACACCGCGAGCAATCTGCAGGGCGCCAATGCCGAGCGAGGCTGCGGTACCAAAAAGGGTGGCAATAATAGCCAACCCATCGATAGTGCGCGATCCCAGCGAATCATTGCGGTGGTTGGGAAAAAGTGGGGCGAGAATCGAGCTCATGAGTGGCACACGTCCGCGCCGGTAAGAAACGTAAGCAACTGCCAACCCCACAATGGCGTAGATAGCCCAAGCGTTAAAACCCCAATGCAGGGCTGCCTGAGCCATTGCCCCTGTGATTGCCTCCGCCGTTGCTGCATCATAGGCACCAGGACGGGGGCTGAGGTAGTAAGAGAGAGGCTCGTAGGGGCCAAAGAAGATGATGCCGATACCGATGCCCGCGCCAAAGAGCATAGCTGCCCACGACGCGGTGGAGAACTCAGGTTTTTCGCCGTCAAGACCCAGCGGAATATTTCCGTAGCGGCTAGCCGCCAGCGCCAATAAAAAGACCATGAGCCCCGCGGCAATGCTGGTAAAGATCCAGCCCAGGTTCTGCATTACCCAGGTGAGAGCCACAGTTGATGTATCAAGCACGCTCTGAGGTGCAATCACACCCCACACCACGAAAGCGATGATGACCGCCCCCACGGTAATAAGAATGGGCTTGTCAATTCTGTAGCTGACCCGCTGATCTTCAATAGAGACACCGGGTACAAGCGCCGGGTGAATATTGTGTGGGTACATGACTTGTCCGAGCTTACTGAGTTTGCCCGGTGCGCGTGTTGCTGCTGGTTTTCCGGGCGGGCCGGTAGTTACATCTGCTACTGAAGGCGGCGTTTTTTCTGCTGCCATAACGAGCTCCTCGAGGAAGAAAGTACACGAACCAGTAGCCCAGTATATAGCCCGCACTTTCAAGACCCACTGTTTATGACGCCGCATCAAGAACATCGCAAACCAGCGTTCGCGGGATGTTTTACCCGTATTTAGCTGTGTAATGGGTGCTTATTTGCCTAAAAACACCGACAGTATCTCAATCACCGCGTCGGGCTTATCGGCGTGTACCCAGTGCCCAGCGCCTTTCACCGTAATCTTGCGAACCTTCGGAAAAAGAGCACGCATAGTTGGGGTATCTTCGGGCTGAATGTAGTTAGAATTTCCACCGGCAACCCACAGAACCTGCCCGGCAAAAGGCTCCTCGTCGGGGGCATCCCAGCCCATAATCGCGTCCAGATTTTCGCGCAGCATCCCCAGGTTCGGCTCCCAGTAGAAACCGTCTTGACCGCGGGCAAGGTTCTGCAGTAGAAAACCACGGACGCCAGCGTCAGGCACCCGGTCGGAGATCTCGTCCCCAGCGGCGCTGCGGGAGGTGAGGGTCTTGAGGTTCAAGCTCAACAAAGAATCCAAGAGCACCGTAAAACTACCCTTTGAATCGTTGGGCGCGATGTCCATGACCACCAGACGGTTCACCAGCTCGGGGTGACGCAGTGCCAGCAGCATAGCGATCTTACCGCCCATCGAGTGTCCCACAATATCCACCGGGCCCTCGTGCGCGAAGCCTTTGCGCAGATTCTCAGCTACCAGGTCAGCCATGCGCGCATAGTCGAAATCCTGCGTCCGCCCCGAAGCACCATGGTTGGGCATATCCATGAGCAAAACGGTGAAATCATCGCCCAGACCGCGGGCAATGCGGGTGAAGTTTTTACCCCGCCCCATAAGCCCGTGCAAAAAAGCTACGCGCTGCGAGCCGCTGCCGAGGGTTGAAGATGCAATCTGAAAGTCTGTTTCACTCATGCTCTCTAGCCTACCCAAGAGGCACAGCAATCTACCACGCTGGAAGTCTTCTGAGACTTAGATGGAGTATTCAGGAGCTGCCCAGATAACAACCTCAGGATGCTCATAGAACCGGTAGCCCTGACCGCGCACGGTACGAACGGTATTCGAGAGACGTCCCAGCTTCGAACGCAGACGGCGGATATGCACATCAATGGTGCGCTCATTCGGCACCTCTTCAGCGTCGTGCCACAGGCTGTGCAGTAGTTCCTCACGAGCAACGGTGCGCGCACCGTTTTCAACCAGGTAGTTCAGTAGCTCAAATTCTTTGAAGGTGAGGTTCAGTAGCTCACCGTCTAAAAAGACTTCACGGCGCGAGAGGTCAATCAGCACACCGGTGGTGTGGGTGGGCTTTGAGTCAGAAGAGAAAATACCACCCTGACGCGGTGCAGCAGGTTCAGGTGCGTGATGAACGGCAGTGGGATCACCCAAAGCATTGCGAACCACCTCAAGGTCGCTACCCTCAGCATTGGTAGGCGCAAGAGCAACCGCAGCGTACGATTCAGCCTCAGACACCAAGTTATGGGTGTAAGCACGAAGATCCTGAACAATTCGCACCAAGGACGTTCCTTTGGCGGCAGCAGCTTCTTCGCTCAATCCCACGTAGAGCACGAACCCGCGCGCCTCAGACTCAGCAGCGAGTTTGGAGGGCGCAGGAGGCTCCGGCACGCTGGCAGTCATGGGACGCAGATTAGCCGGGTATGACTTAGCAGAACGCGCGACGCCGGGTGCAGCCTGATGGGCACCGGTTCGACCGCGCTGGGAAATATGAACGTATCCAGGTGCACCTGACATTTTTCTCCTGCTCTCGTGTGACTCAAAAACGCATTAGCCCCACCAATGGGGTGCTGCGCTTTTAGTACAGTTGGGCGCTAACCGCGTAATAATTTTGCGTGTGTGTTGCTCTTTTATCGAACTCTGATTAGCCCAATAAATCAAGTAACAATTATCATTTTTTCTCATGCTGAACTGTATGCGCATTTTTTGCTCGTGTTACAAAATATTTCAGCGAATATTTAATGCATACATATTCACATGATACCGAGAGTTGCTCTAGCGTTACAGCCTCTCACGTGAAATATTACCCAACTACAAGAATACACAGTGCTGAGAGATACACACAGCTAACTTGTCAAGAGTGAACAATAATTTTTGCACCCTTCACATTAACAAGATGCACCGCTCGAAGATACGTTTCAGACAGAAGAGCCTTGAGCCGACGCTCCACCGAAAGCATCAGATTGCCACTTTGCTCACAAAGCGCACCTCACGGCGAAACACACGCACAGAAGTGCTCAGCCATAACCACCGCACAGGCACCCACCCACCAACAAAAGATGGGTCGAGCAGACGCATCCGCTCGACCCACTTTTCCCGGCATGCCACCTATAGATCGGCTACCCGATTATAATTACTCAGCAACGCCGTAGAGACGATCACCAGCATCACCCAGACCGGGCACAATGTACGCCTTATCATTCAAGCGCTCGTCCTGAGCAGCGAGGAACAGGTCAATATTTTCGAGACCATCCACACCCTTTTCAAGAGCTTCAATGCCCTCAGGCGCACCCAGAATACAGAGGCAGGTGATGTGTTCTGCTCCGCGCTTACGCAGGAACTTGATGGTTTCAATCAAGGTTCCACCGGTTGCCAGCATGGGGTCAAGAACGTAGACCTGACGGCCGGTAAGATCCTCAGGCAGGCGTTCGGCGTAGGTCACGATATCGAGGGTTTCCTCGTTACGAGCCATACCCAAGAAACCAACCTCAGCAGTAGGAATCAGGCGGGTCATACCCTCCAACATACCCAAACCGGCACGCAGAATCGGCACCACCAGGGGGCGAGGAGACGAAATGTGCTTACCCACAGTCTTCGCCACCGGGGTCTCCACTTCACGGTCTTCTACGCGAATCTCACGGGTAGCCTCGTAAGCAAGCAGAGTCACCAGCTCGTCAACGAGCTGACGGAAAATCGGTGAGGCAGTATCTTTACTGCGCAACACGGTAATTTTGTGGTCCACCAGCGGGTGGTCAAGAACTTTAATACGCATACAACAAACCTACCACCGTCCGGTAGCACCCACCGACTGAGTAGCGCGTCCGCACCGAGCTTTCTATACCCCCTACCTCACCCGTGTGACCAGCTTTTGTCACTAGTGACCACGATTTACCCGGTGTGACCACCCTCTGCCCAGGTGAGCAGGTTTATCGTGGTCACCTGGGCAGAACCTGGTCACCTCTGAACAGAACATGGTCACACCGGCAAGGACGAGTGAAGTAGCGCTCTTGTGTTCACGGGGTGGTTTTGGGCATACAAAAACCCCGCGATTCCCAGTCTGGCTAGGTAAAACGCGGGGTCTTATCTGGCGGTGACGGAGGGATTTGAACCCTCGGTACGGGGTTACCGTACACAACATTTCGAGTGTTGCACCTTCGGCCGCTCGGACACGTCACCAGTGTCTATGAGCTTACCGAAAACCCGAACAATACTCAAATACGCGCGTTATTGAGGTGCACAAAAGTGGGGTGGATTCCAGTAATGTAACCGTCAATCACCAACATAGCTGCCTGGGTAGCGTCAGCGACACCAAGATCAGCGTTGTGAACTTCTTGGTCCATACTCAGCATGAAAGCCGCACCAAAGAGAGCAACCGCCACGGTATCGGGACTGCGGGTGGCATCAACAGTGTACTGGGTAGCAAGCAACTGCACGAGTCTTCGAATAGCAACCACTACCTGATTGCGAGCTTCGCGCATAGTGGGCGACCATTCTTCGGGGTTCTGCCAAACCTCAGAGATCCATAGTCGGGCGAACCCTCGGTGCTCCCCCAAAAATTCAAAGGCTGAGCGGCAGGCAATCTCTAGACCCTCGCGGGTATCGTCTGCGCTCCTGCCTCTGTTGATCTCGTTGATAAGCAGCTTCGAGCCGTACTTCAGTAGCTGATCAACAATGGTCTTCTTCGACCCAAAGTTGTAGTAGACCGTGCCTTTTGAAACTCCGGCGCGCTCAGCAACCTCTTCAACGGTAGTCGCCTCAGAGCCTTTCTCTCGCATAATTTCTAGGGCTGCTTCGAAGAGTTTGAGCTGGGTTTTAGTGGTCTTCGGGGGTTTTGCCGCCGGGATAGAAGAGTAAAGAGAGCGCTGTGAGTACGGCTCGTCGGGGGTGTAGAGAGGGGTTTCTGTCACGGTTCACCTTTGAGGGAAAGTTGCTCACCTCAAGTGAGCGTGCGTGGTCTGAAACCTCAGTATTTGAAATTACTGGGGTTATTTTTCAAAAATTATACCCCCAGACGGCAACGATGCGGTGTTACTTGCCAGTAACTTAGGGGAGATTTTTTCGACTGTGGCGCCCGGTGCCCTCTCCTGCGGTTCTGTGGTGCCCAAAGCGCGCGCCAACTACGGTCTAGGCTCTCGCCTACCCACAAAAAAATCAGTCAGAAGATCAGCGCACTCTTCCTCAAGAACACCTGAGTACACCTCAGCTCGCACGGGAAGTTTCGCATCGCGCAAAGTGTCATAGACGCTACCAGCAGCACCCATCTTTTCTTCCCACGCCCCAAAGACAACGGTGGGGACGCGCGCCAGCAAGATCGCGCCCGCACACATCAGGCAGGGTTCTAGGGTAACGACGAGGGTACACCCATCAAGCCGCCACGAGCCGGTGACGCGAGCAGCTTCACGCAAAGCTATAACTTCAGCGTGGGCTGTGGGGTCTTGGTGGGCTTCGCGCTGGTTATAGCCGCGACCTATCACCTCACCATGAGCGTCCACGACAATAGCGCCGATGGGAACATCTGCGTGCTCTAGAGCCTGACGAGCCTGCATTAGCGCTTGGCGCATCCACTGCTCATGGTGCGGTTGCCGGGCACGACGGGCAACAAGGTAGCTACCGGGAGCCACCGGTTGCGAAGTGGTGGGTTCAGTCATGGTGTTAGTGGGTACTTGCAAGGGCGAAGGGAAGGACGCTGCGAGCGCCGCCCACTTTGAGGAGGCGGGCAGCTGCGGTTATTGACCAGCGTGAATCGATCAGATCGGTGACCAGCAGGATGTCGGGGTTGTATTCGTTGAGGTAGCTTTCTAGCGTCTCGGGGAGGGCGTAGGAATGTACTGTTGCCGCGCAGCGGAAAACACTGTTACCCCCAAAGTGCCCTGCTGAGAGCTGATGTAGAGCACCGAGGTGGGGTATTTTGCCGGTTCGCGAGAGCCCTTGTGCTAGAGATTCCGTCAAGGTTGGACGCACAGGTGAGGGCAGGTGTACAACGGCGGTGGGGCGTGCTTGCCAGTCCCAGGCTGCCAGTACGCGGATGCAGGCGCGTCCTAGTTCATCAGAAAGGGGTGCGTCTTTTTCGGGGGTCTGTTCGGCGTTGGTGAAGATTTCGCGGAGCTGGTTGCCCCACCCTAAATCGGTGAGTCGGGCAAGTGCTCTGCCGGGTTCTGCCTGGTGTTCTGCCGGTATTTTGCCGCGCAGGGGCTTGCCGTTTTCGTATACGCCCAGGTTATTAAGGCCGCTTGGCCATTGACGGCGCGGAGCGATCTCTAGCCCCTCGCTGGTCAGTGCGCCGCGGGCTTGTTCTTGGGCGTCCGTTGTAATATTCGTCGGGTACCAGGTGCCAGCGCAGGTGTCACAGCGCCCGCAGGGGGTTGCGCTCTCATCATCAAGCTGAAAGGCAAGGTACTGCATACGGCACTGTGTGGTGCTGATGTAGTCGAGCATGGCGTTTTGCTCTGCAACTCGCGTCTGAGCCACCCGATCATACCGTTCGCGATCGTAATGCCAGGGTGCGCCGGTGGCAGCCCAGCCCTTTTCTACGCGTTGAACAGCACCTTCGACTGCCAAGACCTTTAGGAGCAAGTCGAGGGAGGAACGTTTGATATCTACCCTTGCCTCAAGGGCAGGAACGCTCAGCGCCTGCCCCTGCGACCGTGCCTCGTTCAGAACCTGCAAGACTGCCCCGGTGTTCTCGGCGGTGGGCATCGAAGCCGCCGCGAAATACTCCCAAATTTCTTTGTCTTCTGAACCAGGCAGTAAAAGCACATCAGCGTTAATAGCACCGCGACCTGCGCGACCAACCTGCTGATAATAAGCAACAGCAGACGAAGGTGCGCCCAGATGAACCACAAAACCCAGGTCTGGCTTATCGAACCCCATACCCAAAGCACTCGTGGCAACCAGAGCTTTCAGGCGGTTCTCTTTCAGCGCCTGTTCGAGTTCTTCGCGCTCCTCGGTATCAGTCTGACCGGTGTAGGCGTACACCTCATAGCCCGCAGCGCGCAGGGCGGTTGCAGTATCAACTGCTGCCGAGATGGTGAGCGTATAAATAATGCCTGAACCGGGCATCTCATTGAGGTGGCTTAGCAACCAGGCAAGGCGCTGTTCTGAGTGATCAAGACTCAACACCCCCAACCGCAAAGAATCACGGGTCAGCGGGCCACGCAGTACAAAAACGTCACCGGGCACCGTATTTTCCGGGACGGAATTTACCATAGCGGACGAGTCCGCCCAGCTACCCTGCCCAGTTTGAGGAGCCAAGGCGTGAGTGCCAAGCTGCTCAATAACGTCCTGAACCACCCGCTCGTTAGCAGTTGCCGTTGTCGCTAACACCGGCACATGAGACGGTAGCTGCTCAATCAGGGTACGAATACGGCGGTAGTCAGGGCGGAAGTCATGCCCCCAGTCAGAAATACAGTGAGCTTCGTCCACCACCAACATGCCCAAAGAAGGCAGAAGGTGAGGCATCCAGTCCCTCAAAAAGGCGGGGTTATTCAGGCGTTCGGGGCTAATCAGCAGAACATCTATCTCGCCGCGAGAAATCTGCTGGGCAATCGCATCCCACTCCGTGACGTTCGAGGAATTTACCATCGCGGCGCGTACCCCCGCACGAGCGGCAGCCTGCACCTGGTCACGCATTAGCGCTAAGAGAGGAGAAACAATAAGGGTAGTCCCAGCACCTTGCTCACGCATCAACAGCGCCGACAGAAAATAAACCGCCGATTTACCCCACCCCGTTCGCTGAATCACCAATGACCTACGGCGGTGTAGAACCAGCGACTCAATCGCTTCATACTGACCCGCGTGAAACCGGGCAGCAGGATTATTGGTCAGGCATTGAAGGAGCTCAAGTGCCCGGTGGTAAAGAGAATCTGAAGAGGGTATTTGTACGGTAGTCATCACTATTCACAGTAGCCGAAAGCGCAATTTAAGACAGGTTTTTAGCTCAAAAGATGTCTTAAAATGCACTCTCAACGCATAGCCGGGGTCACAGCTGCACGCGAGTAGACTGGGCAGTATGCCTATCACCACCACCATTCCCCTGCGTGCTGGCACCAAACAGTGGCTAGCACTTGCTGTACTGATGCTGCCGGTTCTACTGATTTCAGTTGATAATACAGTGCTCAGTTTCGCGCTGCCCAAAATTTCACGGGTCATGGCACCTACCGGCACGCAGCTTTTGTGGATGGTTGATATCTACCCGCTGGTTCTTGCTGCCCTGCTAGTACCGATGGGTGCTCTAGGCGATAAGGTAGGACGCCGCACCCTGCTTTTGGTTGGCTGTGTGGGGTTTGCGGTGGTTTCGGCTTTTGCAAGTTTCGCTCCGGACGCGATTTGGCTGATTGCGGCGCGTGGAGCATTAGGCTTCTTTGGCGCGATGTTGATGCCCGCTACCCTTTCGCTCTTACGCAATATTTTCCTTGACCCCAACCAGCGTCGTGCGGCTCTTGCTATTTGGGCATCTGGCTTTTCCGCCGGGGCAGTTTTGGGACCGGTTATGGGCGGGTTCTTGCTGGAGCATTTTTGGTGGGGTTCGATCTTCTTCATTGCTACTTTGATCCTGATTCCCGCTTTGATTCTTATGCCTCTGTTGGTGCCTAATTCCCGCTCGGAAGCGCCCGGATCCATTGATCCGCTGAGCATTATGTTGGTGATGGCAGCAATGTTCGGTTTGGTGTACGCGCTGAAAGTGGGTGCTACCGAGGGGTTAGAGCACCTCAGCATCTACCCCGCAGCCCTCGTAGGCGCGGTCACTACGTGGGCTTTCGTGAGGCGACAAAACAAGCTAGAGAACCCCATGCTCGATATGTCTTTGTTTCACTCAAAGACCTTCACCGGGGGGCTGCTGAGCAATCTCATCACCATGACTAGCATGACAGGCTTCATGATTTTCTACTCCCAATACGTGCAGCTCGTTGTGGGGCTTACCCCCATGCAGGCTGGTCTCACCATGCTACCGGGTGTTCTCTGCTCTATCTTCTCCGGTCTTTTCGTGGTGCGTTTGGCTCAATCTTTTAGACCTGCCCACCTCGTTGCCGCAGCGCTGACGCTAGCCGTTACCGGTTACACTTTTGTTGCTGCCGGCGGCTTTACCGGTGCGTCCTTTCTCATCTTCGTGCTCGGGTTCATGCTCTTAGGGCTGGGCAATGGTGCGGCGCAAACCTTGGCTAACGATGCCATCATCGGCGGAGTAGACGCCAACAAAGCCGGCGCTGCCTCAGCCGTTTCTGAAACTGCTTACGAGTTCGGCAGCGTCCTGGGCGCAGCGATTCTCGGCACAGTGCTGACCGCCATCTACCGACTCAATGTGCAAGTACCCGCAGGCTATTCAACCACCGATCAGCACATCGCCCAAGAAACCCTCGGCGGTGCAATGGACGCGGCAACCCGCTACCCAGAACCCGCAGCGAGCGCCCTCATCAGCAGCGCCCAAAATGCCTTCTCGCTCGGTGTAGGCTACTCATCAATCGTGGCGGTCGCCCTGTGCAGCGCCGGTATCATCAGCGCCCTGACCCTCCTGAAAAGCCTGCCGAAAGCGCGTGATAATACGGTACGCCAAGGTTCAGGGCACTAAAAATGCACCGTGATTTGCCCCAACGCACCACATATAGAAAGATCATCTCAAAAGCATCATTCTTTACCTTTTACTAGTTATTCAGACAGCGGTTGTTTTCTGGGAATCAGACGGGCTCATTGGCTACCCCTTTGATGTCTATAATAGTAGCCTTGTTGAGCTTCTCACCGGTGAAATAGATGAATACACTTTCGCATCAAACTATGCCCATGCTCTAGCTTATTCCGCTCTTCTCTACGATTTCAGGATTGAGAGTTTGACACATAGTCTTTCTTACAAAAAGACCGGTCAAAAAGTAGAACTCTAAAAAGCCGATTCTCCCGGTGCGCGGTAGTTTCCTTGGTTTTGGGGTGATTGGTCAGGGCGCTGCGTAGGTGCCTGCGGCACTGCCCCCTGAGAGGAGTGAGGTTCAGAGTGTGAGGTCTGCCAGCTCTGCTGAGACGCAGTGGAACCTTGGTTTGCGGCGGGTGCGTAACCCTGCACGAAGTCGCGGGGCGGCACCGGCTGACCGGATGAACCAGCAGGAGGGTTATAAACCGCGTTATACATCGTCTGATGAGCTGAACGTAGCTTCATCATCTTCTGCTCGCGCATCGCCCGATAGTACTGACTTGAAGGACGCAGTGAGAGAGTAACAATCACAAAGACATAAAGGACTGCTGCCACGATACTCATACCAATAGCGAGCGGATCACTAATCAGTGTCTGAACTTCTCTGAAGTCTTGTACATCGACCTGCGATGCAACACTTTCCATCAAACTGTCCAGCAAAGGCATGAGCAGCAAACCCACCACAGTCGATACGAGGGAGAGGCTTGAGAGCACAATCGCCACAATACGAGCCCACTGCGCGCCTACCTTCACAAACCACGCCACCACAAAAAACAGAACCACAAAACCCAAGCTGAACAAAGCAGCTGCAATGTTAGTTGCTGTGGTGAAACCACTTCCTAACGTTTCAGATGCCTCACGAGTAGAGGGTAGATTACTGCTAAGAATTACGCCATAAATCTGCTGAGCGCCATACAGAACACCCAACACGCAGATAGCTGTGAAGGCCGCGCGAACAGTACGCGGAACAACGAAGCGACCCTGAGCAGACGCATCCGCCCCCTCCGAAAACTGCTGATTCTGCTCAAAACCCTCAGGCGGTAGAGGATACTGCGGTGCGCTACTCATAAAATCCTGCTTTCGTTGTGACTTATTAACCATATCCGCTACATTAAGTGATGGGCAATACAAACACTAAGGGCGGACGCCAAAAATACCGCGAGAACGATCTTTCACCACGGTGGCACCCTTAAAAATCTTGCCCGACATACTCACGTACACGCCTGCGTCCAAAAGATTAAGAGCAGCAACAGCCGCACCCAGGTTAAACCCCGCGTCCGAAACACGCATAGAAGCAGGCTGCATCGCACCGGTAAGAACCACAATCTTGCCTTCAAGACGCGCGTGCTCTAGCAGGTAGCGGGCGGTCTCGGGCATGGTATCAGTGCCGTGGGTGATGATGACATGATCGGTAGCTACGCCTTCGAGTGCATCGACTAACTGCGCACGGTCGGTATCAGTCATATCAAGGCTGTCAACTGCCAGCACTGGAATCAGCTCAAACTCAACGTCGGTCAGTACGGCTGTCAGCAGCTGCGGAACCGAAGGATCACCAATCTCAAGCTCACCGACTACGGAGTACACCTTGTCGATGGTTCCACCGGTGGTCAGTATGGTAATTTTTTCTACGCTTTTGATAGTCATACCTACTAGTTATACGCCGAGATCCTGACTTAATTGCTCAAATCCTGTTTTAAAACAGGATCTCGACGATTAATCAGGATCTCAACGGAGGGAGGCAAAGACGCCAAAGCAGGGTTCTCCCTTGTCGTTGAGCGGGCGAAAAGACGCGAGGGTTTTCAGGATGCGCGCGTCCTTCTCACCGGTTGCTGGGTTGTAGTCAATGACTGCGCAGCGAGGTACAGGGTTGGCGATGTTGACGCTGTAATTGTCTTGGGCAAGTATCCCGCGCTTTGCAGTGAGGTCGAAAGAGCACCCCTGCCAGGTTTCTTCTATAAAAGGCTCACTGGTTTCAACGACCAAGGACGCGCGAAAGCGAGCGTACTGCTGTTCGAAGTTCTCCGCCCCCAAGCGCTGACCTAACTCTTTGAGGGAGGCTGTTCCAATGATGGTGAGAGGACGCCCGTAGACGACATTGCGTTCTGCCCGCGCCAGAAGAACGGGGCGCCCCAGGTAGTAAGTGAAGATTTCAGATAGTTGCCCGGCAATGGGATGAACTGATTCATTACGACCCCAATAATCACAAACAATAACCTCACCGGTTTCAACAAGCGGGGTCGTATAGCTCTTACCATCGGGGAAGGCGACCGTTAGCCTGTTGTCGGCAACCTCAGTGATGACTTTTAGCAGGGCAGGGTTCTGCACGGTACGCAACACCCGTTTTTGCACCGGATCAACCAGGCACAATTCGCGGTCACCGATTACGCCTTTATCGGTAAGTTCAACCAGATGACGTGGCTGATGGCTGGTACCCTTCAGATGAGAGAACCCGGCAGAGACAACATGCAGTGTTTCGGTCATGAGTTTTAGTGTACGCGACCACAGGGAGAACCTTTCAAAGTATCTGGCAAAGGTGTTCACAGTGTGTTCACGGGGGCAGTTTTGAGCACAAGAAAACCCCGCGTAGTCCTTGCCTGACTAGGCGAAACGCGGGGTTATTATTTGTGCGCCCTGTGGGGCTCGAACCCACGACCCACGGATTAAAAGTCCGATGCTCTACCAACTGAGCTAAAGGCGCATCCACTGACAAAGTCAGCGAACACAACTATACACTCTTGAAAACTACTTTTCAAACGAGGCTCCGGGCGTACGATGCTGGGGGCATGATCTGGCTGGCACCCGGCTGTTCATCGCTGTGTGCTCTAATGAATCGCTGAGGTTCTGCCCCCCTTATCTTGATCAGACAAAAGCAAGAGGTCTGGTCGCCCTACCAGGAACCTTCGTGGGCTTCATCAGGGTGGCGCGTCCCCCGTCTTTGCCGCCCAACTGCAAATAGCGGTGCTCGCCGGGCAAACCCTAGGTGGAGCCATAGCCGCGCTTATCTTCACCGCAATCGTGAATAGCCCCCCCATTACCCACCGATAGCCCAGAGTGAACCCTGCACCACCTCTAAGGCAATAGTATTAAACTAGAAATCCTATGAGCGCCCACCCCAGACACCACAAACCCATCGTCTTTGGCCCCGAAAAGTTCGCCAACCAACTAGGCGGAGCCGATCCCGCCCTCATCTCTGCTGCTGCCTACGAATCAGCCCACGCTATTCTAGGACGCGCGCGTACCCACTCCGATCTCACTGTCATCACCCGTCTCGTGGAGTTCACCGATCACTACGGGCTAGAAACCATTGCAGAAATGTGGTCGCAGGCCGCCGCAGTCTCTACACCCGGTGCACTCTGGCGCATGTACGCGCTGCGGCACACCATCCGCAAAAATCCAAGTTTGATTAGCCATTATTACACCCTGGGTATGGAATCAGACCAAGTCTCGCGAGTGGTCTCCGGCGTTGCTGATCCACCCACCGACCGCGAAATCGTTAGCACCGTAGACGCTATTCTCACCGGCGCGTATACTGGCGAATTCGATGTTGCCTTAGAACGATTCGCGGCTTTCTGTAAGGTCGTAGCTTTGGGTCAGGACGCGGTCGCCCACCACCTGCATTTTGGGGAGACTATCAATAGCTCCCCTGAAGCACCCCAGCCAGCTAACAACCCGCCGACGCTAGAACCTTCCCTTGAAGTACGCAAAGAAGTAGATCGTAAAGCACGCAACCTACGCGCAGGAGCCAACAGGCTCACCACCGTCGCCGCAGAACTAGAAGCAGCCGCAGCAAAATGGCGTCTAGGAACTCTAGACTAACCTGCCGCATAATTTGACACCCACACCCAAAACTAGAAAACTGGTTATCAGGTGTCGGGCTGTTAATAGGTAGCCCCGGGCTCCATTTTTAGCCGCTACGAGCGGCCTTCCGCCGAGAGGCGCTCCCAGTCCGATGCCCCTAAACTTTCATATGTATCATGCCCCGCTTCTTATCGCAGAAGCGGGGCATCATGCGTCCGCAACCGTCAATTTCTGGTCACAGATGAAGAGGTTCGGTAGGTTCTGCGGTAGCATGCCGGTGTGACCGTACTCTGCTCACTGCACCCCTACCGCCCCATTTAACTACGCAGGGCAGACGCCCCATCACGCGCGTCCTCCCCCTACCCGCTACAGCAACTTATTAACCTTCATACGTTATCGTTGAAGGCGTTTCGTATTAACCTGTTATTTGCAAAGGGCTTTCACCATGCTTCAGCGCATCTTTCCACACCAGAATGCAGCCCTCGTATCACTTGCTGACCTCGCCAAAAAAGTCGCAGACGCAGCAGCTTTACTCTCTGAAATGCTGGGTTCAACCCCCGATCAGTACTCCGAACTCTTTGACCGGATGCTCGACCACGAAACCCAAACCACCAACAAGTTCTTCGAAACAATGACGACAACCCGCAGCTCCTTCGCAACGCCGATCCCCCGCGAAGACATGTACTCACTAGCGTTGCACCTCAACCGCGCAGTCGAGCACCTCACCAGCGCAGCGCACATTCTCAACCTACACAAAATTGACAGGTTCACCCCGCACGCAACAACCCTGCTCGACATTATTCAACGCGAATCGGTGCTCACCGCCGCCATCATTCCCCGCATGGGTGAGCTCCACGGTCTCGATGAATACTGGATCGACATGCTACGCATCACCAAACAAGCAGCGCGAACCGCAGAGGTCTACGACGCCGAAATCATCGACTCCTACAAACACGACCGCTACCAAAAAACCTCCAAATTCATCAGGCAGCTGGTGGCAACCTCAAACTCAATGCGTGATGTTTCCACCGACATCGGGCGCATCATCGTGCAGGAGTCGTAAGTGACCCTCACCCTGCTCACCTCAGGCGTGCTACTACTTGCCGTCCACCTCATCATCACCGGTTTTCACGACGCACCCAACGCCGTAGCAGTCGCCGTGCGCTCACGTGCCCTCACCACCATGCGGGCTGTCTCCGTGAGTGCCTTCTTCAACCTCGTAGGAGTACTCCTCGCCGGCTTTGTACTTGCCAACTACAGCCAAGGGTGGATTAACGTCCCCTCCACCTCTGCCGGTCTAGCAATGCTCATCGCTACCCTCATCAGCGTTATCCTCTGGGGATTGCTCACCTGGTTCTTGCGTATGCCCTCATCATCAACCCACGCTATTATCGGGGGTCTCTTCGGCGCGTCTTGGGCAGCCAGCGCAGTCAATTTACACCACCAGGACGTCTTCCACCAGAGCTTCTGGACGCTCGTCTTTCTGCCCCTGCTGCTAGCACCCGCCCTCGTATTCGTCGCCTCCTGGGCACTCGTATTTCCCGGTTACGCTATCGCGCGGCGCTCCTACCCCCGCGCCGTCAATTCCCTATCGAGGTATGCCCTCTCACTCTCCAACTCAGCAATTTCGCTAGGACACGGCATTCAAACCGGACAAAAAGCAACCATTCTTCTGTTGCTCATGTTCACCGCAGCTAACTATGAACTAACCCCCTCAGTACTGGCACTGAGCTTCATCATCACCGGCATCGTTCTCGCCTTCGGCACCGTGCTCGGGGGCTGGCGCATCGGACGCACTATCTCAACCCGAATGGTCCGCATAGACCCCTTTCGCGGAGCCATCGCACAGTTAACTACAGCAAGCGTCATGCTCTTCGGCGGGCTAGCGCTCAACGCACCCGTCTCTTCCTCCCACGTTGCCGCATCCTCAGTAGTCGGTGCCGGAGTCAACCAACGCTTCAACGCCCTACGCCTACCTATCATCAGTCATGTACTCATCACCTGGGCAGCCACCATACCAGCAACCTTCTGCCTCTCAGCTATCATCATGCTGGCGCTCTCACCCTTGGTCTAAACACCAGCATTAGGACGCGCGATCCCCCCCCCCCCCCGGCTAGCAGGTCAAGTCCACACCGCATACAGGAAAAAGCTCCACCCAAAGGTGGAGGCTCATGCAAGAAGTTCGCTCATTCACGATTTTCAGAAGCAAGCGAGAAAACAAAAATCGGGAAGTAGAGAGGATTATTCATAAGGGGCGACCTCCAACGGACGCGCACCCACCAACAGCCCTCTTGCCGGGGCCCCTGCTTCGCGATGCAGCTAGGCAATTCACGCCAGGCAAGGGGATAAAATCCGCGAAAATTCCGAGCCAGACGAGCTTGCGAGGCTAGAAGCCAGTTAGCGCTTGACGAGCGGCCGTCTTCAGCTGCTTGCCTCTACCCTTATGAATAAGTCTCGCAAGAACAACAGTACAAATAAAAAATTCAATAATTTCATTGAAAATACTAAATCCATAAGTATGATACAAGTAACAGATAAATCTTAGTTTTATTCTGAACCTTTTACTTTACTCCCTTAGATAACGTGGTCGATTTCCACCTGTTTTCCACCCCTACCAACCTGTGAGGTTGCCATGTTCTTCAAAAAATATCATCTCTTTTACCACTTTATTAGCCTTCTCGCTGGGGTGCAGTACTGCTAATCTCCCGTGTTGCGGCAGCTAATTTCAATGTTATTCGCCCTCTGCTCCAAAAATGGAAGGCTTATTCATAGGGGGGGTAGGATACCCCCCTATGAATAAGCCTCTAGAACAGAAAATTTATTTCCTCGCTCACTCGGAATTTTCTAGTTCAGCCCACACGCAGGGGCTCCCGCCACGAGTTGGCTACGCTCACGCGCTTCTCTCGTTGCCGCTTCGCCATACTCCGAGCTAAACACAAATTTTTATTTCCTCGCTCACTCGGAAAATTTGTGTTTAGCCAAATCTTCCCGAGACATAATCCTCAGTAGCCTTCTCACGCGGATTATTGAAAATCTCCTGCGTCGGCGCATACTCAATCAACTTACCCGGCTTACCCGTACCCTCGATATTGAAGAACGCAGTCTTATCAGATACACGAGCCGCCTGCTGCATATTGTGAGTCACAATCACCACAGTAAACTCCTCCTTCAGCTCATTAATCAAATCCTCAACAGCCAAAGTAGAAATCGGGTCAAGCGCCGAACACGGCTCGTCCATAAGAATAACTTCAGGCTTCACCGCAATCGTACGCGCAATGCATAAACGCTGCTGCTGACCACCTGAAAGACCAGCACCCGGCTTATCCAGGCGGTCTTTCACCTCATTCCACAGGTTAGCGCCACGCAACGATTTCTCCACCAAACCATCCGCATCAGTACGCGAAATCTTCTTATTATTCAGCTTCACGCCCGCCAGCACGTTCTCACGAATCGACATGCTCGGGAAAGGGTTAGGACGCTGAAACACCATACCAATGTGGGTACGCACAGCTACCGGGTCAACTCCCTTGCCGTACAGGTTCTCGCCATCCAGCAAAACCTTACCCTCAACGCGAGCACCGGGCAGAACCTCGTGCATACGGTTCAAAGTACGCAAGAAAGTTGACTTGCCACAGCCAGAAGGACCAATGAACGCTGTCACAGAACGCGGCTCAATCACCATGTTGATGTCCTCTACCGCCAAAAAGTCGCTGTAGTAAACATTCAAATCTTCAATATCGATGCGCTTAGACACTGTAGTTTTCCTTTTTCTCTAAAATCCTGAAATTGTAGGTGATCTTTAGCGGCCGGTCTTGGGTGCGAACATTTTAGCAACAAGACGCGCAATCAGGTTCAGCAACATCACGATCACAATCAGCACCAGAGCCGCCGCCCAGGCGCGGGTCTCTGAGATTGCTGCCGAACTCGGTGAGGTCGGAGTCATGATCTGGTAGTAGATGTAGGTGGGCAGGGCCGCCATCCAGCCGCCGAATGCGTTCCAGTTGATGGAGGTCGCGAAACCTGCGGTCACCAGAATCGGAGCGGTTTCACCAATCACGCGGGCAATCGCCAAAGTAACACCCGATGCGATACCCGAGATCGCGGTAGGAATAACGACCTTGGTGATGGTGCGCCATTTGCGGACGCCCAAAGCGTAGGACGCTTCGCGTAGCTCGTTGGGAACAATGCGCAGCATTTCTTCTGCGTTACGAACAACGGTGGGAATCATGAGCACTGACAGCGCTAGAGCGGCAACGGAGCCCATGCGCATTGAGGGGTCGTTGAATGCCCAGGTGAAGAAGGATGCCGCGAACAGACCCGCAACGATGGAGGGAATACCGGTCATCACGTCTACGAAGAAGGTGATAGAGCGCGCCAAAATACCGCCGGTGGCGTATTCCACTAGGTAGATGGCGGTCATCAGACCAACGGGCACCGAGATGAGGGTAGCGAGCAGGGTGGTTTCGAGGGTACCGATGATTGCGTGGTAGATACCGCCGAGAATCGGAGCTTCACCGGTTGCTGCCCTGTTATCGTGTACACCGGTCACGCCATTCATAGAGGTGGTGAGCAGGTTGGATGAAAGACCGGGTACGCCTTTGGCGATAACCACGTACAGTACTGAAATCAGGGGGATTAGTGACAGCAAGAAAGCGCCGTAGACTAAGATGCGGGCGAACGCGTCCTTACCCTTGCGAGCGCCTTCGATAGCGCCGATTGCAAACGGACTTGCAGTCACGAAAATCAGGAAGGTGAACAGTGCCCACAGCCCCAGGTTGAATCCGTTGAGGGCTGAGAGTGCAGCACCCAAGATCAGGGCTGACAAGCCGATAACCGGTACCAGCCACTTAGGTGCCTGGCATGAGGTGAGGCGTGAGGAACTGGTAGCTACTAGGCTCATGGTTTATTCGTTTCCTGTGTTGTAGCGGCTCACGATGAACCGTGCTAGTACGTTGACCAGCAGGGTGATAATGAAGAGCACCAGGCCGGCTGCGATAAGTTCTGACATGCGCAGACCGTATGCTTCGGGGAAGTTCAGGGCGATTTCTGAGGCGACCATCTGGTTACCTGATTGAATCAGAGACGCTTTGAAGGGACCACCTGCCAGTACTAGGGTGACTGCCATGGTTTCGCCCAGTGCGCGACCGAGTGCGAGCATGACGGATGAAATGATGCCGGCGCGTGCGAAGGGGAACACGGTCATGCGGATCATTTCCCAGCGGGTTGCGCCCAAGCCGAGGGCTGCTTCTTCTTGAAGTTTGGGGGTCTGCAAGAAGATTTCGCGGCACATTGCGGTGATAATCGGTAGAATCATGATGCCCAAAACAACGCCCGCGGTGAGGATAGTTTTACCGGTCTGTGAGGCGGGGCCTTCAAAGATTGGAATGAAGCCGAAGTATTTTGCGAGCCAGTTGTAGAAGGGAACAACTGCCGGTGCTAGGACGGATGCGCCCCAAGCACCGAAGATAACTGAGGGGATCGCTGCCAGAAGGTCGATAATGTAGCCGATGGTCTTAGCGAACTTGGGCGGTGCGTAGTGCGAGGTAAACAGCGCTACGCCCACGCCGATGGGGGTTGCAAGAATCAGCGCGATAGTTGCTGCGATGAGGGTACCGGTGACCAGGGGCCAGATGTAGTTGGCGAAGCCCTTACCGCCGGTGAGATCGGCGGGGTCGGCAGCGAACGTATCTGATGCCATAGCGACCAAGAAGATAGCTACCGCTGCTAGAACAACGAGGATCAGGACGCCTGCTGCCAGTGAGATGCCAGAGAAAATTTTGTCTGCTGCTGGGTTCCCGTGACCACTCAAGTTGGAGAGGCTACCCGTTTTAGTGCGGGTTGTTCCTGGTCCAGTCGGCTGTTCTGAGGTTATAGACATGTTTGGACTGCCGCCTCTAGTGTTTGTGACCGATAATCAAAAGGTTTATTTTCGTGCATAATGAGACCGCCTACCTGGTGAAAGTGTAGAGCGACCGCATGACGGTGCTGCAGGTGTGTTGTTACTTGACGGTGATTGCGTCGTATACCTTGTTGGCGTCTTCAGTCAGTGCGCTGGTGAGGGGCGCTGATGACGCTGCTTCTGCTGCGTCCTGCTGACCCTGCTTGCTGACAACGTACTTGCCGAATTCCTTGACCAGGTCAACTTTTTCCTGCGAATCGTAGCTGGAGCAGACGATGTGGTAGGAAACGAGAACTACAGGGTATGCGTCTGAGGTTGCGGGGGTGCGGTCAAGATCGATTGACATGTCGTTGGGGTGCAGACCTGAGATGCGCTCTGAGTTTTCTACAGTCTTTGCTGCAGTTTCAGCTGAGATCTCTGCGTATGAGCCGTCTTCGGTCTTGATGTTTGCCTTGCCCAGATCGCCGATTGCTGATGCGTCAGCGTAGGTGATTGCACCTTCGGTTGAGGTGGTGGTTGCTACTACGCCGCTGGTGCCCTTGTTAGCTTCTGCTGCGTAGTCACCGGGCCAGTTGCCGTCAGCTTCTTTGTCCCAGGCGCCGTTTGATGCTGCTGCGAGGTAGTCGGTGAAGTTCTCGGTGGTGCCTGAGTCATCTGAACGGTGAACAACGGTAATTTTGAGGTCGGGAAGTTCGGTGCCTTGGTTCTGAGCTGCGATTGCGCCGTCGTTCCAGTTGGTGATTTCGTCCTTGAAGATCTTGGCGATGGTTTCGCTGTCAAGGTTCAGTGAGTCAATACCGGGGAGGTTGAAGGCGATTGCGATTGGGGAGATGTAGACGGGTATGTCAATTGCGCCGTCGGGGCCGCAGACCTCTTTGGAGCTGTTGTACTCTTCTTCATTGAGGTGAGCGTCTGAGCCAGCGAAATCAGCTGCACCAGCGATGAGTGCCTTGCGACCTGCACCTGAACCATCGGGCGAGTACTGCATGTTTGCGCTTGAAGCTACTGAGGAGAAACCTGACTGCCATGCGGTGATTGCTGCCTGCTGTGATGAGGCACCGATGCCTGAAAGGGTGCCTGATACAGATGAGGTACCTGCATTAGAGTTATCAGTTGCGGCGCCGGTTGCGTTGTCGCTACCGCAAGCGGTGAGCGCCAGTGCGCCTACTGCTGCAAATGCGCCCCAGCGCGCTATTCCCAAAGCTTTCACGAAATCTTTTCCTTAGCTGTAAAACTGCGTGTCTCGATAACGAGTCGAGCGAGGATCACGGTGTTTTTTGTATCACCATCGGAAATAAACTCTAGGAGCGCCAGGTGACCTGATGGGTTTTAACGGGTAAACAAGAAGTTAACTTAAGAGTAAGAGGTCTTCATCTCTGCGGGAGTATGGGGGGACGCGCGCATTCGCTGGCGGGTACCCCACCGCCTTTGTACGCTGTGCGTCTCATCAGCCGGTGCCGGTGCGATGACCTCGGTAAACTGGGGGTATGCCAGATTCTGCTGCCGTTAAGACCCGCCTGCGTGATGAACTCTCTACTCGTATTGCCCGAGTACGCAAAGATTTCTTTCAGTCACTTCAAATTGTGGCTTCGGGTGTGGGCGCCTACTACATTGCAGAGCAGTTCCTGGGTCACCATGAGCCTATCTTTGCGGCAACAGCAGCAATTGTTTCTTTAGGCTATGTTTCGGGCGCCACCCACGCGCGCCGTATTCTTGAGGTTTCGCTGGGCGTTATTTTGGGTATTGCCATTGGCGATGTGCTGATGTTGCTCATGGGGCAGGGTATGTGGCAGGCAACTTTTGTATTGTTTATATCTATTCAGATTGCCCGTTTTCTCGATAAAGGCATTCTGTTCACCATTCAGATGGGACTGCAATCAACGCTGGTGGTGTTGCTACCGCCCAGCCCTGACGGGGTTTTTGCCCGCAGTCTCGATGGCATAGTGGGTGGCTTATGCGCCTTTTTGCTCATGTTCATTTTTCCCAAAGATCCCCGCAAAGAACCCCGGCGTAACGCGTCCGCCCTCATGAATGCCTTTGCTGATGTTTTCTACTCTTCGGCAAAAGCCATGAAGGAATACGATGGTAAGGCTGCCTGGTTGGCACTTTCTGAGGCGCGACAGCTCCAACCGCTGTTCAACAAGTGCGAAGCTGATGTTGTGACCGCTATAGGTCTGGCGAAGCTCTCGATCGTGGGTAAGTCTCAACAGGGTGAGCTCAAAACCCTGTCAAAGCGCTTCTCGGCTACCGACCTGGCGATTCGCAATACCCGTGTGTTGAACCGACGCATGGCATCAACCCTAGAAAACGTGCAGCTTTCCTCCACGGCAGTTGATTCTCTCGCCCAAGTTTTTGTAGATATTGGCAACGCCGTACACACTCTCGGTGAGGGTATGAGCGCAAAAGAACGCGAAACTCGACGCGGCATGATGCACAAAGCACGCACCGAACTTGAACACGTCGCAGCGACTCTCGAACCCCATCAGATGAAGGTAGAAACCCTCGAAGGTGAGTCTTTGGTGCTGATGACCAGACCGCTCGTGGTTGATCTGCTAGAGGTCACGGGTCTCAGCCACGAGGACGCGGTAGATCAACTAGTGCCGCTGGGTGAGTCAATTACCGAGCGAGCACCCAAGACCAACATTCTGCCGGTCATTGCAGCACCACAGACAAGCGCGGTACGCGTTGAGTCGCTCCTGCACGATGTACCGCAGGAAGAGGCGGAGCAACCGGTTGATACCGCTGCTATTAACACGGTTTTACGCACGCGGGCAGCTAACTCTAAAGATTCAACAACTGATAGCAGGTAGAAAAGGTCGTTAGGATTAGAGCACTTTGTGTGGCTTTCTTGGGTACGAAAACTTCCCAGAGCGAAAACGCCCTAAATTGTCGGTCGCCTATTCTATGGTTGTTCTATGACTCCTCGCGCAACCACTAAACGTTCCCGTTCTGCCAATGCATACAAATGTACTGAGTGTGGTTGGACCACCGCTAAATGGGTGGGTCGCTGCGGTGAGTGCCAGTCTTGGGGCACCGTAGAAGAAGCTGGCGGCGGTGTTGTCGCAAAAACAACCGTGGCATCAAAGGTGCAGGTTCCTGCGAAACCTATTGCTGAGGTTGATTCAACAATCGCCCGTTACATGTCTACGGGCAACCCCGAATTTGACAGGGTCTTGGGCGGCGGTTTGGTGCCCGGTGCCGTTATTTTGATGGCGGGCGAACCCGGCGTTGGTAAATCCACCCTCTTACTCGATGTGGCTGCAACTTTCGCGCGCACCCCGCATGAAGGACGCACCCACAACGTTCTCTACGTGACGGGCGAGGAATCTGCTGCCCAGGTGAAACTGCGCGCTGACCGCATTGGAGCAGTAGCTCAGACCCTGTACCTGACTAGTGAAACAGATCTAGGTACTGCCCTTGCTCACATTGAAGAGGTCAATCCCTCCCTACTGGTTGTAGATTCCGTGCAAACCCTCGCGTCCACAGAGGTTGAGGGCAGTGCCGGCGGTGTGACGCAAGTACGCGAGGTTGCCGCGTCCATTATTGCCGCCGCCAAAAAACGCAACATGTGTACCCTGCTGGTTGGTCATGTCACCAAAGAGGGAACCATCGCTGGTCCGCGTCTCTTGGAGCACCTGGTCGATGTTGTCTGCCAGTTTGAGGGCGATAAGCACTCAGCCATTCGTATGCTGCGCGCTATCAAAAACCGCTACGGCCCCACCGATGAGGTCGGCTGTTTTGATATGCACGAAGACGGTATTGCGCCGGTGACCGACCCTTCCGGTTTGTTTGTTTCGCGAACCGCCCACCCTGTCTCTGGCACCTGCGTCACCGTAACTATGGAGGGACGCCGCCCGCTGCTGGCTGAGATTCAGGCGCTACTCGATCAGTCAGCTACCCCTCAACCACGCCGCGCAACCTCGGGCTTAGACTCATCACGCATCGCCATGCTATTGGCAGTGCTGCAAAAACGCGCAGGTTTTGGTGTGGGCAAGCTAGACTGCTACATCTCAACGGTGGGCGGCGCGAAAATTTCAGAACCCGCCGTTGATCTAGCCGCCGTCATGGCGCTAGCATCAGCTGCCCAAGATAAACCCCTGCCGCGCAAACTCGCAGTCTTCGGTGAAGTAGGTCTTGCCGGTGAGGTACGTGCAGTGCCCGGTATTCGCCAACGCATCGCAGAAGTCGCTCGGTTAGGTTTCACGCACGTCATTGTGCCCGCCTCGCCCTCTGGCGTGGGCGAGGTACCCGCCGGAGTGGCAGTGCGCGAGGTTGCGTCCCTGCAAGAAGCTATTGCTCTGCTGTTTCCGCAAACAGGCTAAGGCTCATGCGGTGTTCACCCCCGTATACTAAATAGGTGCTAACTGTTTATAGTGAGCGTCTGCTCAAAACCATCGCCCGCATAGCGCCCGGCACCGAACTGCGTGAAGGCCTAGAACGCATCATGCGCGGTCATACCGGTGCGCTCATTGTTCTCGGTTCAGATAAAACGGTTAACTCAATCTCATCGGGCGGGTTTGAAATCAACACCGCTTTTACCCCCACGGGTTTACGTGAGCTTTCAAAAATGGACGGCGCAATCATCTGCGATAAGGATGCGCGCATTTTGCTCAATGCCGCAGTGCAGCTGATGCCCGACCCCACCTTGGAAACCAATGAGTCGGGTACCCGCCACCGCACCGCCCACCGCGTTGCCCAGCAAACGGGGTTTCCCGTGATAGCGGTGAGTGCCTCCACCCAAATGATTTCTGTCTACGTTGACGGGCAGCGGTACACGGTAGAAGATACTCAGTCGCTGATGAGCCGCGCCAACCAAGCTATTCAGACCCTTGAAAGCTACCGCAACCGCCTAGAGCAGGTACTCGATAACCTCTCAGCGCTTGAGATTGAAGGTAGCGCAACGGTACGCGATGTGGTGCTCGCGGTTCAACGGATGGAGATGGTACGCCGCATTTCGTTAGAAGCCGGGTACTACGTCCTGGAGTTGGGCACTCACGGCAGGCTCGTCTCTTTGCAGTTAGAGGAACTCATTAATCACAGCTTGCCTGATGCCAAGCTGATTTTGAAGGACTACTCCCCCATCGATACGACCCGCGAGCAGATTACCCGCTCGGTAGAGGCGTTGGTGAGTTTAGGAGACAAAGACATTGTGAGCATTGAAGCCATCGCGAAGGCATGTGGTTTTGATTCAGCTGACCTCGATGCTCTGCTCGCCCCTCACGGTTACCGCCTGCTCTCGGGTATTAAGAATATGCCCGGTGCTGTGGCTGCTCGCTTGGTTAACCGTTTTAATGGAATCCCCGCCCTCATGTCAGCCTCCATCGATGAGCTGCGTACTGTCGACGGTATCGGTGAACAGCGGGCGCGCATCATTCGTGAATCTCTCTCACGAATGGCGGAGACTTTACTGCTTGAACAGTTTAAGTAAGGCACCGCCGCACTTCAATAAACCTGTAAGAAACTCAAAAGGCTCCTCCGAAACAGTGTCTCGGGGAGCCTTTTGAAGATGCGTGAAAATTACTGCACGCGCTTAGCCAGCAATAATGATGCGAGCGGGCTGTGAAGTTACGCCGTTCACGGTTGCAGTTGCCCAGTAGTGACCGGGCTGAACGTTACGCAGGTTGTTGCAACCCAGCGAGTTCAGGGTGCGATCCCATGTGAAAGCTGCCTGACCGATCTGACCGGCTTCAAGCTCAGCTACGGTTGCAGGTGAAAGGTTGCAGGTAGCAGTGTTATATACCTGGGCAGGGCCAGAGGTAATGTTGATAACCGCTGCCTGAGCCGCCGCAGGAATTTCGCAGGGGTTAGCTGAAGTGTTGGTGTAGGTCAGTGCCATAGAGGGGTTCTGACCTGCGGTGTAGGTGGTCTGGCTGGGAGTCAAAACCACGTTCATGTTAGCTGCTGAACATGCCTGAGCAACGGCGACAGTCTCAGTGGGAGTCGGGGTTGCTTCAACGGTGGGTTCAACAGTTTCTTCTACGGTTGCCTTAGCAGTGGGCTCTACGGTTTCGGTAGCTTCAACAGTTGTTTCATCGGAATTGCTGGGTTCAGCAGTAGCTTCTGCATCAGCTGACTCGCTTGCCTCAGCCTCATCTGTTGCTTTGTCGGTAGCCTCGTCCGATTCAGACGGACGTGCGCTGAAGCTATCAAAGGGTTCTGAAGACGCCGAAGTACTGGCCGCACCGGCAGCGTTCTCATCAGAGGAGCCACCCATTATTTTGCCAAAGAGCCAGGTAAGGCCCCAGATGAGCAGCAGGATAGCAAGAATAGCAACAATGGCAGCCGCGATGCGGCGCTTACGGTAAGTCTCTTCGCCAACGGGTGCTGCTTGAGATCCGTTCAGTTCTTCGTAATCGTGTTCAGACATATATATAGAGTACCGGTTTTTATGCTGAATGAGACATTTAAACAGCGCACTTTGTAGCAGGTTACTGAGATGGTTTAGAGTGTGGACGTGATGACCTCTTCTTCGGACTTTTCTCTTGACCGTGCGCGCGTAGAACAGTTGCACGAACGTATTAATTCTTGGTTTGAAGCCAATGCCCGTGATTTGCCGTGGCGTGCTGATGATCGCACCGATTGGCAGGTGATGGTAAGCGAGTTTATGTTGCAGCAGACCCCGGTGGTGCGCGTTTTGCCGGTGTGGGAGGCATGGATGGACCGCTGGCCGACTCCAGCTGATTTAGCTGCGGTTGAGTCGGGTGAAGCGGTGCGCGCGTGGGGTCGCTTAGGCTACCCCCGGCGAGCGTTACGGTTGCACGCTGCTGCGCAAGCTATTGTTGAGAAGCACGGTGGGGAGGTTCCCCACAGCTACGATGAGTTGTTAGCTTTGCCCGGTATTGGAACATATACCGCAGCAGCTATATCTGTGTTTGCTTTCGGTCAGCGTGCCACAGTTATTGACACCAATATTCGTAGGGTTTTTGCCCGAGCAGTTGAGGGTAAGGCTCTGCCTCATAAGTCTCTCAATATCGCTGAAACCCGTCTGGCGGAATCTCTCATGCCCGCTGATCTGGCAACCTCGGTGCTGTGGAATGCAGCGACGATGGAACTCGGCGCGCTAATCTGCACCGCTAAGTCCCCCAAATGCGAGCTTTGCCCGGTTGCGGATCTATGCGCTTGGGTGGCTGCGGGTAAACCCGAGGCTGACTATGTACCCACCGGTCAGGCGTGGCAGGGCACCGACCGTCAGCTACGCGGGGCAATGATGGCGGTGTTGCGCGCAGCAGTTGCGCCGGTGCCCGCGTCCTTACTGCAAACGGGCGGACGCGTGGACATTGCCATACCGCAAGAGCTGGTGCCAGCGGTTAAAAAGTTAGCAGCGCTCAACTCATCACCTGAACAAATTGAACGCTGCTACGCAGGTCTACTCAACGACGGTCTTACCCGCGAATACGAGGGGCACGTTTCACTCTAGCTTTACAGTCTCTTGCACACCCCGTGAAGGCGATTGCTGGTTGTCTTAGCCGCCTAAACTCATGGGAAGGCTGTAAAGCAGATAAATCATGTAGAGCAGGGCAAGAAGAACCGATCCCCAGAAATATAGGGGGTAGTAAACCTGATATCGGCTGGGGTACTGGTAACCGTTTTTATAGAGCCCCACCAGAACCACGATGATGGGCACCAGCCCACCGATGGCGAATGAGGCTAAGTAAAGCAACGGATACCAGCAGCTAGCGAAGAACCCAGGGCGCGCACGTGCGAAGGTGAGCTCCTCGCGATGAGGCATCTTATCACTGGGGTAGCGGATGTTACCTGAGGGTAGTGTTTGAGTCATTTTTTCTACCTCACTTATACTCAGCAGTGCCATCTGAATGTAGCTCGTAGGAGCGTCCGATATCGCCACCCATGGAGTAGATGGCTGAGTTGAAAGAAAGGGGCGCAGTCAGCTGAACAAGGGCTGAGCGGTCGGTTTTTTCGAGTACTTTTACCTCTGGCGCTTCAATCGCCCACTTGCCGAAGCGTCGTTCAATAATATAATTTGCTGAAATATTTGTGATCTCATCATTCTCAGCGCACCACGATGTTTCGTAGCGCACCGAGAGAACTTCAGCGCCAAAGATATTGTCTTTTTTCAGGTGGTCTGCAACCATCCAGCACTGCTGGTCTTCACTCTTGCCCCGGGCGGTTGTCTCGACCGCGCCTTGTCGCAGCTCAAAAGTCGGCGGGGTAATAATAGACATCGTCAGTACAGAGACAAGAACCATTGGTATAACAATTACCAAGCACATCACCGCCAGGGTAATCGTAACCAGGCGGGCACGTTTTTGTGGCTGCCCCTTCAAATCCACATAAGCCATAGCGCAATCACATCCTTACATTTATGATGAGCTTTAGGTCACTATGGTTCCTATCAGTCTAACAGACAAAAAATCCGCGCTAGAGGTCGATAATCATACGGGTATTGCCCAAAGTATTAGGCTTCACGCGGGCAAGATCCAGAAACTCCGCCACTCCTTCATCTGGGGAGCGCAACAGTTCAGCAAAAATTTCAGGGTCTAGTTGCGACTGCTCAGGCATCACCCGAAAACCCATACGCTCAAAGAAAGCAACCTCAAAGGTCAGACAAAAAACTTGCTTCACCCCCAAGTCGCGGGCGCGTTCCAACAAAACGGCAACAAGCATCCGCCCCAACCCCTTACCTCGGTAGGACGCGCTGGTCGCCAGCGTGCGCACCTCAGCGATATCCCTCCACATCACATGTAAAGCACCGCACGCAACCACCCGAGCTGAGCCGTCCGCCTCACGCACCTCAACCACAACGAACTCCTGAATACCCTCATAATAGGCAACAGTCTCTTTAGCAATCAGAATCTTCTGCTGCGCCAACGGAGCCACCAAACCCTCAATAGCAGGCACATCAAAAACAGTCGCAGAACGCACAAGAAGATCAGTCATGAAACTAACTCTAGCCCGGTAATAAAAGCCTCACACAGTTTTCTACCATCAGCAATAACTGTTTCGTCTCTCTGCTCCCGCAGCGCCATTGCTATAAAGTTCTCTCGCGCATCTATATCACTGAGAATCTCTCGACACCTATCAGCTGCTTCGCCCTCAAAAATATTTCTAAGCCTTTGACTCTGAATCACGGCAGCAATGAGTTGTGGGTTTCCTTCACACAGCTCTACGATGGTGTAGCTATCCCACATCTCTGACTCCCGCAGTGTTCCATCTTCATCTGCAATCTTGCAGGCGGCAACTAATAAGTGGTAAAAATCAGTGCAGTCTGTGGGAAATGTACGCTCACCCCAGGCAATGATTTTCAAACCCATCATCGCTTGGATGGGAGGAATCTTCACACTGCTCGTTCCAACAGTAAAAGCTTCAGCAGCATCATAAGACTCTTGCAAACCACGCAGCTCCCAATGACTATCTCCGTGTTCACATGATCCGCCTTCTGCAATAGCTCCAAAGGGGATAACATCCACCGGAGTATCACCTAAAGCTCACGTGTAATAACCCCATGTGAAGGGCCCAACCTTTCTAAGGTTCGCTCAAACCCCTCAAAATTTTCTGCGACCAAACTCAGGTCTAGGTCTTGGGTACCCCGCGGACTCGGCATATCCGCCCTGCTCAAGTGCAGGTCACGCACATACGAACCAATCATCATGTAGGAATGATGCCCCAGTAGGGCATCAGCCTCTTGAATTTTTGTCTCAAGAAATGTAAATACTTCATCTCTAGTGGAATTTCTGAAGGTCTTCATCGTCTCTCCACATATCTTGGGCTATAAGTGTCTGACGTTCATCACCATCTATAGATTCATCAGCAAAAATCGATAACGAGGGGACTACATCCGATTCAGGTAGGTAGTCAGGATTCCAGAACCGCTCAGTAAGAATAACGTTTCCTCCCTGAGAAGGTCGCAGGCGAAGAGCTCGTGTGTAACGTCTCCCCACGGGAAACCTCCATACAAAAGCGACTCGACAGGGCGAATACCATACCCCTTAGCCAACATGGCAACTTCACCACCCAGTTGAATACTGTCAGACCATTCGTCGCGCCGTTTTATCACCTCTGCTGGCTCAGAGCCAGCACTTATGCGAGTTCGTAATTTAGGTTTGAGCACCACCGGGTACATTTCAATCCAACGCTTTGCCAGCTTAGATTTTTGTATAAAGGACCTTCTTCTGCCGTTGATGCGAATAAAGCCCTCGTGCTCCAAACTTTTTAACACGTTCGAGGCAGCCCCCCACCGATATTCCAGCTGCATCCGCAAGGCTCCGCACCGGCTGTTCTAGTAAATCCTGATTAACTAAAAGCATAAACACCGCCCGCAGTCCGGTTGCAGTAAAAGCCCGAGACATCTGCTGATGACCGTCTAGGTCGGGAACATTTTTCGGTCTGCGCCCTTCGACCCCAATCTTGTAGTTTTTCCCTTCAATCCAAGCATTACCAGATGCGTCAACAAACTGAATATTTTTACTGTGAAGCCACTGCTGAAACCCTCTGGTCACGTGCGGAAAACAAAGTAGCACCTGCTGGTATTCCTGTGACTGTCGGGGCACTACCGCTCGGTTGAACAACTCAGTCTTGACTGAATTCTTCGTAGCACTTCGTCAGGTCAACTCATAGGTTAGTTCGCCACCAAAAGGACTGAACAATAGACCCTCAGTGCCCTCCATAAATACCCCGCCCTCGAAAAATTCCTCGAGAATGGGTTCGACAGCGCCCACACTACTTATATTCACGTTACTCACATGTTCATAATATGTGAACGTATGAGTAATGTGAACAAAAAGGGCCTGTCTCGCCGGACTGGAAAGACAGGCCCTTGAAGAGGAACTTCCTCAGTCTCTTAGATTAGAGGGTGTCATTGTCGGTACGCGGCTGTTCCTGAGCGATAGCGCTATCGCCGGGCTCCTGGGCGTCCTCAGCTTCTACAGCCGATTCAGCTGCCGCATTAGCAATACCCGAAACGGGCTCTGCCGGTGCCTCTTCATCATCATCGGAGTCTTTGGCCCACGCGTCCAGCGCGTCAGCTTCCATCTGACTCATCGGCTGTGAAGAGAAGGTGAACTTCGCTAGGTCGCCCTCGCCTACAGTATCAACGGTGATCTTCTCACCGCTCTTAACCTCACCAAACAGAATCTTCTCTGAAAGGACGTCCTCAATATTGCGCTGCATTTCACGACGCAACGGACGCGCGCCCATCGACGGGTCGTAACCCTTAGTTGCCATCAGAGCCTTCGCCGCGGGGGTGAGTTCAATGCTCATATCCTGCTCAGCGAGACGCTTAGCCAGGCGACCTACAAAGAGGTCAACAATCTGCAGAATCTCGGTTTCTGAGAGCTGCGGGAATACGATGATGTCGTCCACGCGGTTGAGGAACTCGGGGCGGAAGTGCTCCTTGAGACCCTCCATCACCCGTGCCTGCATACGCTCATAATCACCCTCGTGGTCGCCAACGCTCTGGAAACCGACAGGCACCTTACGTGCCATGTCGCGTGAACCGAGGTTGGTGGTCATGATGATAACGGTGTTCTTGAAGTCAACGACGCGACCCTGAGAGTCGGTCAGACGACCGTCTTCAAGAATCTGCAGCAGGGAGTTAAAGAGGTCAGCATGAGCCTTTTCAACCTCATCGAACAGCACAACAGAGAAGGGCTTGCGGCGCACCTTTTCGGTAAGCTGACCGCCCTCTTCGTAGCCGACGTATCCGGGAGGGGCGCCGAACAGACGTGAAACGGTGTGTTTCTCCTGGTACTCCGACATATCAAGGGTAATCAGAGCTGACTCGTCGCCGAAGAGGAACTCAGCCAAAGCCTTAGCAAGCTCAGTCTTACCCACACCAGTCGGGCCTGCAAAGATAAATGAGCCACCGGGACGGTTTGGATCTTTCAGACCCGCGCGGGTACGGCGGATTGAACGGGAAAGAGCCTTGATCGCGTGGTCCTGACCGATGACGCGCTTGTGCAGCTCGTCTTCCATCTTGAGCAGACGGCCGGTTTCTTCCTCAGTAATCTTGTAGACGGGCACACCGGTTGAGACAGCCAAAACCTCAGAGATAACGTCGGGGGTTACCTGACCGAAAGCGTCGCCGCCTTCACGCCATGCCGCATCTTTCTCGTCCTTTTCAGCAATGAGCTTCTGCTCTTTATCGCGCAGTGAAGCTGCCTTCTCGTAATCCTGACCACCAATAGCGGCTTCTTTTTCGCTACGCACCTTGGCAATTCGCTCTTCAAGCACCTTGATTTCGGGCGGAGCGGTCATGCGCTGAATACGCAAACGCGCACCCGCCTCATCAATCAAATCCACTGCCTTATCGGGCAAGAAACGGTCAGAAATGTAACGCGCTGAAAGGTTCACCGCAGACTCAATAGCCTCGTCAGTGATAGTGACGCGGTGATGTGCCTCGTACTTATCGCGCACACCCTTGAGAATCTCAATAGCCATTGCCTGCGAAGGCTCATCGACCTGGATGGGCTGGAAACGACGTTCCAGCGCCGCATCTTTCTCAATGTGCTTGCGGTACTCGTCCAAAGTGGTTGCACCGATAGTCTGCAGCTCACCGCGAGCCAGCATGGGCTTGAGGATTGATGCCGCATCAATAGCGCCCTCAGCCGCGCCAGCGCCCACCAGAGTGTGAATCTCGTCGATGAAAAGAATAATGTCGCCGCGAGTGCGGATTTCTTTCAAAACCTTCTTCAGGCGTTCTTCAAAGTCACCGCGGTAGCGTGAACCGGCAACCAGTGAACCCAAATCGAGGGTATAGAGGTGCTTATCTTTGAGGGTTTCGGGAACGTTACCTGCCACAATAGCCTGCGCTAGACCCTCAACCACGGCGGTCTTACCGACGCCGGGCTCGCCGATGAGCACCGGGTTGTTCTTGGTACGGCGTGAGAGAACCTGCATGACACGTTCCATCTCGCGCTGACGACCAATGACGGGGTCAATTTTACCTTCGCGGGCAGCGGCAGTCAGGTTGGTGCCGAACTGGTCAAGAATAGCCGAACCTGCGGGGGTGCCTTCCTTAGAGTTACCCGCGCCAACACCTGCGGTCTCTTTGTTCTCGCCAGCACCGGGGTAGCCCGAAATCAGGTCGGTCACGGTCTGTCGGATGCGTGCCTGGTCAGCACCCAGCGCGGTCAGCACCTGGTTAGCGACGCCCTCATTTGCGCGCACCATACCCAGCAGGATGTGCTCAGTACCGATGTAGCCGTGGTTGAGCTGAATAGCCTCACGCATTGATAGCTCAAGCACTTTTTTAGCACGCGGAGTAAAAGGAATATGACCGCTAGGAGCCTGCTGCCCCGAACCGATGATGTCCTGAACCTGCTCGCGAACAGCGGTTAGGGTAACACCAAGAGATTCCAGCGCACGAGCAGCAATACCTTCGCCCTCATGAATCAGCCCCAGCAAGAGATGCTCCGTGCCGATGTAGCTGTGGTTCAGCATGCGCGCTTCCTCCTGCGCTAAAACCACCACGCGACGAGCACGGTCGGTAAATCGTTCAAACATAGAACTCTCCCTCAAACAGTTTTTCTTACCCTCCAGATTACGCATCTTCAGGCAGGTTTTCGTCTGTGTTCGCTAGAGAGTGAACGCAAGGGTGCCTTTGAAAGCGCCCGTGCCAATCACCACATTAATAGGGGTGAGCTGCCTTTCTACAGGTAAGGCAGAGGTAGAGTCACACCCATGCGAGAGAGGACAATATCCACTGCGCTCTCAGCTTGCCGGCCACGACACCCTGCACCGAAACCCATTTCTTAAGCCCGTACTGGTCTAATCCCTACCACACCAACCCTGAGCTAACTTCTAGAATATTCCGACCATATTTTCAAGGTTCTACCCCTAAAACACTTTAAGGCACAAAAAGGGAAGGCTCTTTGGGGCAAGAACCTTCCCTTTATATAGCTCCTGGAGAGCTAAATACTAAATCAGTTTACTTCTTCGCTGCGTAGTAAGCGTCCTGGATGTGCTGCTGAATACGACCGCGGTCTGATACCTCATAACCGTTTTCTTTAGCCCACTGACGGATTTCCGCGATTTCGGGGTTGCGGTTAACGCCAGCTGAGGCTTTTGAGCGGGGACGACCGAGGCGGTTAGCGGTAGTTGCACGACGTGCCTTTGCCGCGAAGGGGCGAATCGCATCGCGCAAGCGAGCTGCGTTAGCGCCTGAAAGATCAATCTCGTACTGAGCACCGTCGAGACCGAAACGCACGGTTTCGTCTGCGGGACCGCCGTCGAGATCATCTTCAAGAATAATCTTAACTTTCTGAGCCATGGGGAATTTCTCCTTGGAGTAGTTTAAACACGATACATCACGGGGTTACTTGAAGGTGCTGATTCTTCAAGAATTATGACGCATTAATGATGCACCATGTATTTGCTAAGTGCATTCACATAATAGCAAATAAACCGGGAAGAAACGAAACCAGAAAAGAATTAAAATTTAGTCATCTTTCCTACTGCCAAAAGGATTAGAGTTTCCCGAAGACTTCTTAACATTTTCATACCACAAAGCGGCATCTGCTTCGGCGTCCTTTTGTGCCTGACGTTCTGCCCTATCAGCGCTGGAAATCCATTTGAGAATGAAATAAAGAATAATTCCGGCAAATACTGAGGGCACAAGGGCAATGAGGTAATCCATGAAAGGTTCCTTCTGCAAGAGACGTGTAAGGCTTATCTGTTTCATCAGTTTACGCCACGGCAAAAACGCCGCCAAGTACTCCATAAAAGTACCTGGCGGCGTCCTTACCAAAGAAAACCTGTAGAAAAAACCTTACTCAGCTTCAGGCTTCATCAGCGGAAACAGGATTGTCTCGCGAATACCCAGGTTAGTGAAGAGCATAATGAGGCGATCAATACCCAAGCCCAAGCCACCCATGGGGGGAGCGCCGTGTTCCAGCGCGCGCAAGAAGTCGTCATCAAGCTGCATCGCTTCATCATCACCACCGGCAGCCAGCTTTGACTGCTCGGTCAGACGCTCACGCTGAATGACGGGGTCAATCAGCTCGGAGAACGCGGTGCCACGTTCCATGCCACCGATAATCAGGTCCCATGCTTCGATGAGGCCTTCCTTTTCGCGGTGCGGACGCGCCAGCGGCTGTGCCGAAGGCGGGTAGTCGTAGACGAAGGTGGGGTTGATGAGCGTAGGCTCAACAATCTCACCGAAGAGTTCGACCACGAGCTTCTCAGCGTCCCACTTGGGGTCAAAATCAACCTCGTGCTTTTCAGCGATAGCCTGCAGGTCTTCCAGTGAAGTAGCGGGGGTAATCTCTACGCCGACAGCCTCTGACAGACCGGGGTAAACGCCAACCCACTTCCACTCACCGGCGAGGTCAATGGTGCCCCTGTCGGTTTCAATCTGGTGAATATCCAGTTCATCAGCGCAGGCAAGAATGATTTCTTTAATGCGCTCAGCCATCACGAACTGATCAGCATACGCCTCGTAGGCTTCTAGGGTGGTGAACTCCGGGCTGTGGGTTGAATCCACACCTTCGTTGCGGAACACGCGCCCGATCTCGTACACGCGCTCGATACCACCGACAACAGCGCGCTTGAGGTAAAGCTCGGTAGCGATGCGCAGGGTCATGTCCTGGTCAAAAGCGTTCAGGTGAGTCTCGAACGGGCGTGCCGCCGCGCCACCGTGAATCAGCTGCAGAATGGGGGTTTCTACCTCAATGTAGCCGCGGTCCTCAAGTACCTTGCGTACAGTGCGGGTAATCTTCGCGCGGCGAATAACGGTTTCGCGCGCTTCATCGCGCACCATCAAATCGAGGTAACGCTGACGCACACGGGTTTCTTCGTTCAGATCCTTGTGCAGGGTGGGTAGCGGACGCAGTGACTTGGAAGCCATCTGCCAGCTATCAGCCATGATGGAGAGCTCACCGCGACGAGAAGAAATCACTTCACCGTGAACGAAGACGAAGTCGCCCAGGTCGACCAGAGCCTTCCAGCTGGCGAGCGCGTCCTCCCCCACTGCTGCCAGTGAAATCATTGCCTGAATGCGGGTGCCGTTGCCAGCCTGCAGGGTTGCGAAGCAGAGCTTGCCGGTGTTGCGGACAAAGACTACGCGTCCTGAGACACCCACGATGTCGCCGGTTTCGTCGCCTGCTTCGAGTTTATCCTCGTACTGGGCACGGATTTCGTCGATGCTGTGGGTGATTTCAAGACCTACGGGGTAAGCCTCATGCCCTGCTGCCAGCAGTTTCTCGCGCTTTTCCATGCGAATCTGCATCTGCTCTGAAACTTCTGCGGCTGCTTTCTGCTGGGCAGAGGCGCGGTCAGCGTTTTCGGTCTGCGCGGTTTCTTCGGGGGTTGTGTTCTCAGTGCTCAACCTTCTATAACCTTCTTTGCTAGCTTAGTTCCATGTTGTCGATGAGGCGGGTGTCGCCCACGTAGGCGGCGACCAGTGCCAGTGCCCGTTTGGAGTTCTCGGTAGGAGCTACGAAGTTTTCGGGGTCTACGACTTCGAGGTAGTCCAAGCGTACGCCTTCTGCGTTGTTGATGTAATCACGCGCTGATTTGAGATCAAGGTTCTCAAAACCGCGGGAGATGCTCTGTTCGCGCAGCAGAGCCAGGGTGCGGGAGAGCACGAGTGCTGCTTCTTTCTCTTGGTCTGAGAGGTACTGGTTGCGCGATGAGAGTGCCAGCCCGTTGTCTTCGCGAACGATAGCCACCGGTTTGATGGTGACGGGGTGGTTGAAGTCTGTGACCATGCGCTGCATGAGTGAGAGCTGCTGCGCGTCCTTCTGCCCGAAGTAGGCGAGGATCTCGTGGTTGCCCACGCAGCCTTCAAGAATGTTGAAGAACTTGTTAACGACGGTGAGCGCACCGTCGAAGTGACCGGGGCGGGTTTTACCTTCAAAGAGACCACCCAAAGAGCCGCTAGAAACGGTAATGAGCGGGCTACCGCCGGGGTACATTTCTTCGACATCGGGGGCAAAGATAATATCGACGCCCGCTTCACCGGCAAGTTGTGCGTCGGCTTCGAGGGTGCGGGGGTACTTCTCGAAATCCTCATCGGGGCCAAATTGCAGAGGATTCACAAAGATAGATATAGCAACGACGGCGTTCTGTTCGCGGGCGCGACGCATCAAGGTGGCGTGGCCGTTGTGCAGGGCACCCATGGTGGGTACAAAGCCAAGACGCGCAGCCTCAGCCGGTGTCTCATCGGTTGCCTGTGCATCAAATTCGCGCTGCGCTGTTGCAAGTGCCTGGGCAACAGCCGTCTGAAATTCTGCCGTGGTACGGGTAATCACGGGTTGGCTCGTCACGGTGTGAACGGTCCTTTCATGAATGTGTGCTTTTAGCTATCGAGGGCGTCAATGATGCGCGCGTATTGCTCATCATTCAAAGCCTGGTGGGCGTGGGCTCGTTGCGCGGTTGCGCGAGCTAACGCCCGGTAGGCTACCTCAATATCTTGAGCATTCTCTTCTACAGCAAAGCCGTGTAGAACCTCAGTGTGAGCCTCTACCGTTTGGGAATCTCCGCGCACCACAGGCCCGGTGAGTGCTGATTCACCGGATGCAAGCGCGTTATCGAGCGAGGCACGCACTAGGGGTTCTAGGTAACGTGCAGGGTTCTCGATTCCCAGCGATGCTAGTATCTGCATCGACTGCCCCGTGATAGTAACGAGGTGGTTCGATGCGTGAGCTAAAGCCGCGTGGTAAAGCGGTCTATCGCCTTCAGCAATAATAACGGGTTCACCGCCCATTTCTACAGCTAGGGCTTGCGCTATGGGCAAAAATGGTGCAGCGCCACTAACACCGAAGCTGGTGTTGTGGAGGCGGGCGAGGTCGAGGGAGAGCCCGGTGAAGGTCATGGCGGGGTGGATTGCTAGGCCGATAGCGCCCTTATCTGTGGCGGGTTTGAGGATTCCTACCCCGTAGCGTCCGGAGGTGTGCAGAATAATCTGGCCCGATTGCAGGGGGGTGTGTTCTGCGATCCAGGCGACTAGGGGAGCCAGCGCGTCATCGGGCACAGCAAGCAAAATTACCTCAGACTTTTCAACGATCTGGGGGATTTCCATGAGGGGGGCTTGCGGTAGGAGGGTGCGGGCGCGTTCTTGCGATTCTTCTGATTTAGCGTAGACACCCACGATGGCGTGACCCGCGCTGGTCAGAGCTGCACCGAGTACAGCACCCACCTTACCGGCGCTGATGATACCGATACCCAGACGGGCTGGTTTGAGGTAATTACTCATGGCTCACCACTTTACACCGTGCCTTTCTACGGGGGTTTACTACAGCTTATACCGCCGGGGGCTACAGTTAGCCCCCGGCGGTATGACAGAATCCAAGGAAGCTAGTGGGTGGCGAGTACACCCAACTGTGCCTGGCGTACAAAAAGAGCGCGGGCGGTTGCCGCATCGGCATTATGTACCCGGGCGAACGCGCCCCCTGCGGTTTGCACGGTGATATTGGCAAGGGCGCGGCGGCGAGCCAGCGGACCCTGTTCAATCTCCAAGCTCTGAATCTTACTATGGGGCACAATAGATAGCCGACGAGTAAACCTGCCACTGCGAGTCAGCAACAAAGCGGGCAACTGGGTGAAACCATTACGTTTATAAGTCAGCGGGTCAAAGATACGGGCGCGACTCGGCGAAACGGTAAACCCACCCTCAACGCCAGTACCAACAAGCCCAGCTTGCAGAGTTGTTGCGTCCGCACCACCAACATCGGCACCGGGAACCACCAGCGGCAAAACAGCTAACAAATCATCGTAAGTGCCAACGGGCAGAAGCTGCCCGGCGAACGCAGCATCTTCGCCCTCGCCCTTACCAGCCAACGCAACGCTCACCCGATACCAGCCCATCTTTCGCCACAGCAGTGGCTGAGTCACAGAAATAGCCTGCACTCGCCCGCTAGGGAGGGTCTGAGTGAGGGTATCGGTAAACCCGTAGCGAGTCTTCAACCCATCGGGGCTGATAGAGAGGCGAAAGTTATAACCGGCATTAAAACGCTTCCACAATAATGAAACGGCGCCGAAAATCGCTGCAATATTGGCCACGAAATTCCCGCCCTGAAGTACCAGGAGTGCCACCATTGACACGATGAACAGTACCGAAAAAATAGTGCCCACACTCAGCGCCATAGACGCCAGCAGTCGGGCAACAGGTACGTGCAGTACCTGACGCTCATCAGCATCCGTGATACCCGCGCCCAGATTATCCACTAGGTGCTGGTGCAAACGCTCACGACGGTTAGGGGTCTGAGACCCAGGTGCGATTTCAGCCTGCGGGTTCTTCGCACTCACATTCGCAGGGGCAGTGGGTAGCTCTTCCTTAAGCGCCCGCACCTGGCTCAGCAGGCGAACGCGCACCTCACGCGCGTCCTTATACTTCAAGAACTTCACCGCAAGAGCAGAAGAATCACCATCAGCCACATCAAACTTCAACTCAGCCAAGCCCAGCAACCGGGCAAGGAGTGAACGATTAATATCGATGGACTGCACCCTATCAAGGCGCGCCTGACGCTCAGTTTTACTCAACATACCAGAGCGAACGTAGACGTTGCGGGCGTCCACCGCGAAGGAATAGAACCACCAGCCGATGTAGTAGGGCAGCAATAAGACCGCAAAAATCAGCAGAAACAGCGCGGGCAACCACAGCGTACCCAACTGACCCAAAAAGCTCAGGGCATCGGGAAAATCAGGTACCTGAGAGACATCGGGCAGCTCGCCGTCCTCAACAATAAGCTCTACGAACTCTCGACCAAACGTAAAAAGGAAAACAGCGATCAGCAGCCACGCGTTAATAATGGGTGAGAGCCAGTGGGCACGACGCCATACGAGGGCGGACGCCGGTTGCTCCCCCTCAACGGGAGTGAGGTTTTCGGTGTTCATGGTTTACAGCCCCACCATCTTGGCGTCGCTGAGGTCAGTGAGGATTTCGCGTAAGCGTTCGGCCTCAGGACGCTCCACGCCGGGAATGCTGATAGTGCCAGAGGCTGTTGTTATAGTGACGCTCGCCAGCTTAAGTTTACCCTCAATAGGCCCAGATTTTACGTCAACGTACTGGATTCTGCCGTAGGGAATAGCGCGCATTGATTTGAACATAATGCCGCTGGTACGCAGAATGTGGTCTTGACGTTCACTATAACCAATAGCTTTCACCTGACGACTCACCAAAAGCGTCAACCAGATTTGCCAGACCAGCATGATCGCTACCAAGCCAACCGTTACCCACAGAGGCCAGTTCCACCAGTTCAAAACTTCGGTAAAAATCAGAGGAAGCGCGAAGATTGCCACCATTATTACCGACCAGAGAGCGCGACCCAGCAAGCGCACTTTAACATAGCGCGGCGACACCCTCTTCCAGCTAATCTCAGCAGGTTCTATGGTTTCACCACCGCGCTCATCAATCTCCAAAGGGGGCAAAGTAGCGGGAAAGGACGCGGCTGCAACCGGGGTGGCTTCAATCTGTTCAGCGGGTGCTGGAGCGGGTGTTGTCTCAGGTGTATTTGCCGCAGATTCCCAGGGAGCATCAGCAGTTTCTGGTACCAGCGCAGAAGAATCATAAAATGTCTCAGAGCCAAGAGGTTCAGCAGAAGTAGTGCCCACTCGATGCGGCTGGTGGTCGGTCATCATTCACGTCCTTAGGAAACGGGGCAAAAAGTTATAACCCCATACTCTCAAAGAAACTGCCTCTTGGCATCACTCAGTAGGCTGGGTTAATCGTTTCGAGCCACAAAACCTTCGCCCGTACGCGGCGACGACGCAGATGAGGTACCCGCGTCCTTATTCGGCGGAATCTTACACATGCTCTCGGCCCACAAACCAGCGCCCAGCAAAATACCGCCCGTCACCAGACCCAGAACAGCAGTTATCACGGGATCAAACGCACCGCGCTGGGTGTAAAGAGTCAGTTCAAAACCCAACAGTGCCACGTGCCAGCCAAGAATAAGTGCCCCAGAGAACGCACTCGACTGAGCAAAAACTGCCACGCGCGCCGCTAACAAAGCATTCATACGCGGTGCTTGGGCGCGGGTTGAAACATCCTGAAACTTTGCCACCTGGCGGGCATAAAAAAGCACCACAGCGCCCACTATCAGGGCAAGAAAAACAGTCGCCTGAGGCAACAGCAACTCAGCGCCACCGGCTGCCACCGACAACCCGTTCAGCACCGCCCCTGCGGCTAAAGCAACAGACGCGCATAAGAGAAGAGCTCGGGCACGCACCTGATTCATTCACACACCACCGGGGCGGGGAAGAACTCTCTAATACCATCAGCATCATCGGCAGTCTTTGCCAAATCACGCACGCTCGCGCCACTCAGCACCGCCTCAGGTTCCATACGAGCCCACGGCTCCAACACAAAAGCGCGCTCCGCCGCCCGCGGGTGAGGCAGAGTCAAATCGGGTTCGTCCATCTCAAGAGTGGAGTAGTCAATAATGTCGATATCAAGGGTGCGAGGACCCCAGCGCACATCACGCACCCGGTGATGCTTATTCTCCACAGACTGGGTGAAATCCAGCAAATCAAAAGGACTCAAATCAGTCTCAATACGCACCACAAGATTCACAAAATCAGGCTGGTGCGCTGGCCCACCCACAGGAGCAGTCACTGCAACGGGAGAAACCTTCTTCACCCTAATTTTAGGATGCGAACAAATATCAACAATCGCCCGCAACAAAGTCTCTTGCTTCTCGCCCAAGTTAGAACCCAGACCAAGTACAGCCTCTACGCTCATGCCTGCTTCTTTCTAAAAATAGTAACCGCAACATCAGCAAACGGAACCTCAATCGGCGCCTGCGGTTTGTGAACAGTCAGCTCTAGCGCATCAATTGCGAAACGACTCAAAATAGTTGCCGCCAACTTCTCTGCCAGGGTCTCAACAAGATCCACCGAACCGTCGCTGACAACCTCGCGAATAGTCTCAGCGACCTCAGCGTAATTGGCAGTCTTACCAATATCATCGCTACTGGCAGACGATGAAAAATCGGTCAAAAGAGTCACGTCAACGATAAAAGGCTGACCGTTCTGCTTCTCAGATTCAAGAACGCCGTGGTAGCCCAGACATTCAACACCGGTGAGCGTAATACGATCTGCCGTAGCGTAACGCTCCATCGCGTCCGCCGAAAAAGTACCGCGCATGCACTTTCTACCTTTCTGCATCGCCTGTTGGTAGCTACTCGTAATTATCACCCAAATTCGCCACCGAACACCCGCGTCAGCGCGGGCGAGTTACACCACAGGTTTAATGAAACACCTACTAATTGCCGCTTTTGCTAGGAAAAATAGGGCATCGCAGGCAGACCGTTTCTATATGGGTATCCACAGCCGAGCTTAAGGTCACACTGACTTTACGTCTATGTGAAGTTACGACGCCAACTGTTTGTCAGGCACTTTACGGACGCACCGCCCCAGCCTATGAGGAGTTGCGCGAGAAATACTGGGCAACAGTCACAGCATCCACGCTCGAAGGAACATCATGCACTCGCACCGCCCAGGCACCAGCAGCAGCCACCAGAGCAGTAATAGCCGCCGTTGCACCGTCGCGGGTACGCGCGTCCTTCTGCTGATCTTCTGCGCGGACGCCAGGACGCGCTTGCGCGGCTTCAGCAAGGGCAGTGCCGATAAAGCGCTTGCGTGAGCCTGCCACCAGTAGGGGGTTGCCGAGCTGAGCAAGTTCAGCGGTGGCAGCGACCAGCTGCCAGTCTTGTTGCCCGCCCTTGGCAAAACCCAAGCCGGGGTCAAGAATCAGGTTCTCGGGCTTCACCCCAGCAGCATAGAGACGCTCGCGCAGCTGTATCAGCTCGTCCTTTACCTCGGCAACGGTGTCGGTGTAGGCTGCCAGGGAATCCATAGTCTGCGAGTTACCGCGAGAATGCATGAGAATGTAAGGCACCTGCAGGTCGGCGACAGTGGCAATCATGCCGTCCGTGATTTCCATACCTGACACGTCATTGATAATATGCGCGCCAGCTTCAATAGCCGCCCGAGCGGTCTGCCAGTTCTTCGTATCAATGCTGATGACAGCGTCCGTCTTAGCTAGGGCTTCAATTACGGGCAGGACGCGCGCCTGCTCATCTTCTAGCCCTACCGAGGTCGCGCCGGGGCGGGTTGATTCACCGCCTACGTCGATGATGTCAGCGCCCTGAGCCATCATGGTCTTGGCATGTGTTACCGCGTCCTCAACTGCCAAATGCAACCCACCGTCGCTAAAAGAATCGGGGGTGACATTGAGAATACCCATCACGAGGGTGCGGTCAGTGGGCAGAGACAACTGATGAAGGGAAGAGAGGGTGCTCATGGTTTTTAGCCTAACGATAGATCATCAAGGTGACCACGAAAAGTAATGCTGACCGCGAGATGTACGGTCAGCATTACTTTTCGTGGTCACTTCTTAGTTTTCGTGGTCACCTCTGGGGTGGGTTTAGTTCTGACTCATAATAAGGCTCATTGCCTCAGCGCGGGTCGCAGGGTCACGCAAAGCACCGCGCACCGCGCTAGTGACCGTCTTCGCGCCGGGCTTTTTCACCCCGCGCATCGACATACACATGTGCTCCGCCTGCACCACAACAATGGCACCCAGGGGCTTCAGGTTCTCTTCCAGTGCCTCCACGACCTGAGTGGTGAGACGCTCCTGCACCTGAGGACGGCGGGCAAACACGTCCACCGTGCGCGCCAGCTTGCTCAAGCCCGTCACCTTGCCACCGGATCCCGGAATGTAACCGATATGGGCTACTCCGTGAAAGGGCACCAGATGATGCTCGCAGGTCGAGTAAAAAGGAATATCCTTGACCAACACCAGCTCTGAATGCTCAATATCGAAGGTCGTACCCAGAATCTCAGCCGGATCCTGATGCAACCCCACAAACATTTCAGCGTAGGCACGCGCTACACGAGCGGGAGTATCTACCAGACCATCGCGGTCAGGATCCTCACCAATGGCAGCCAAGATTTCACGTACCGCAGCTTCAATGCGGGGCTGGTCAATCTCGGGAGCGTAAGTGTCTTTAACACCAGCCACTAGCGAGCACCACCGAAGGGATTATCAGCCGGACCGCCGGGGTTCTGTACACCACCGTTATCACCCAAACCGGGGGTCGGGTTCACATCGGTAGCGGGTTTCTCAACCCCCATGTCGGGGTCAACCACGGGCTGTTGAACGATGCCCTCGGCAGGTTCCTCAGAGGTCTTCTCACCGGCAAGCTCGCTGGGAGCCTTCACCGGAGGAATCTCGGTCTTCTCACGAGTCTGCTTGGAGTACCAGTGTTCGCGCTCAGGACGCTTACGGACGTCCTTGAAGATCTCAGCGATCTCGTTTTCTAGCAGGGTCTCGCGCTCCAAAAGGGCAAAGGCAAGACGGTCAAGAACGTCGCGGTTCTCAGTCAGAATCTCAAATGCCTCGTCGTGGGCGTTCTCCAGCAGAGCCTGAACTTCCTGATCCACAGTAAAAGCCAAAGCGTCTGAGTGCTGGTTACCACCGCCGGAGCCACCTCCCAAGAAGGGATCAGATTCCTGCGATACCAAACGCACAGAACCGACCTTGGCGCTCATACCGTACTCGGTCACCATCTTGCGGGCAGTATCAGTTGCCTTCTGAATATCGTTGGACGCACCAGTCGAGGGGTCATGGAACACGACCTCTTCAGCCGCGCGTCCGCCCATGGCGTATGCCATCTGATCCAGCAGCTCGTGACGGGTAGTTGAATACTTATCGTCCTGCGGCATAACCATGGTGTAGCCCAGGGCGCGTCCGCGTGGCAGAATCGTAATCTTAGTAACCGGGGATGAATTACGCAGGGCAGCAGCCACCAGAGCGTGACCGCCCTCGTGGTAAGCAGTCACCTTACGCTCGTGCTCGTTCATAATGCGTGAAGAACGCTGCGGGCCCGCCATGACGCGATCAATAGCCTCATCGATAGCGCGCTCGTCAATCACGTTGCCACCGTCACGGGCGGTGAGTAGAGCTGCCTCGTTCATCACGTTCGCCAAATCAGCACCGGTGAAACCGGGGGTGCGCTTAGCCACCGATGAAAGTTCAACACTGCGATCAATGGGCTTACCCGTTGCATGAACCTCAAGAATACGCTGACGACCCTTAAAATCGGGGGCGTCCACACCCACCTGGCGGTCAAAACGACCGGGACGCAGCAGCGCAGGGTCAAGCACGTCAGGACGGTTGGTCGCGGCAATCACGATAATGTTGGAGGTTCCGTCGAAGCCATCCATCTCAACCAGCAACTGGTTCAGGGTCTGCTCACGTTCGTCGTTACCGCCGCCCATGCCGACGCCACGCTGACGGCCAACAGCGTCGATTTCGTCCACAAAGATAATAGCTGCGGGGTTCTGTTTAGCTTCCTTGAACAAATCGCGCACGCGAGAAGCACCCACGCCCACAAACATCTCAACAAAGTCAGAACCAGAAATGGAATAGAAAGGCACGCCAGCTTCACCGGCAACAGCCTTCGCCAGCAAAGTCTTACCGGTACCCGGAGGGCCGTACAGCAAAACGCCCTTGGGAATCTTCGCGCCCAAACGGGTGAACTTCTCAGGCTCAGCCAAGAACTCGCGAACTTCTTCAAGCTCAGCTAACGCCTCATCGACACCGGCAACATCAGCAAAACGAACGGTCGGGTTGTCCTTATTGAACTTCTTAGCCTTCGACTTCGAGAAGTTCATAATCTGTGAGCTACCGCCACCCATACGGCTCAACAAGAACCAAAAAATAGCGATCACAACAATTAGCGGGAACATATACGAGAACATGGTGGTAAACCAGTTAGTCTGCACCGGCTGGTCAGTGTAGCTCTCAAGGTCAGCGCCGTTCATCGCCTCAACAACCTCAGTAGCGCGCGGCTTTACATAGTAGAAAGTCAGCGCCTTACCCAAATTGTCACCGGCAGCGTTGGTGTAATCATCTCTCAGCTCAAGATCAACACGCTGATCGCCATCGTGGATCTTCGCGCTCACCACCTTCTGCTCATTCAGAAGGTTCATACCGACGTTGGTATCAACGCGGTTGGTCGCCGAAAACAGCGGGCCTGCGAACATGCCACCAAAAATTACCAGCGCAATGATGACAAAGAACCAAGGACCAGAAAAGAGCTTCGAGAAAAAGCCCTTCTTCTCACCCTGGGGCTTGTTATCAGAATTCTGAGCCAAAGCTACCCTCCGTGTGCGGCGGCGTCCCGCCAACTGTTGAACACGCGCGTCCACACCCGCCAAGGTGTTGAGCTGAGGTGGCAACGCGCGCAGATAAAAAGCTGCAATTATCCAATGTACCCAATAAAGCTGATATTTTGCTCGGTGGGGGGCGTTCTTCACCTCAAAGCAAAACACTATTTGTCTCTGCCCTCACCGAAAGTTGCTCTATTCCAGTGGGGTTGAAGGCAAAGACAACAAGGACGCGCCCACCCACTCTTCTGTAAAAGAGCCGATGGGCGCGTCCTAGACACTACAAAAAGTAAAAACCCTTAGGAGTAAACGTGCGGTGCCAAAGTCACGATGCAATCGAGGTTGCGATAACGCTCAGCGAAGTCCAGACCGTAGCCAACTACGAACTCGGGTTCGATGTCCCAACCCACATACTTGACCTCAACGTCGGTCTTGACGCTCTTGGGCTTGCGCAGCAAGGTGCAGATTTCAACGGAGTTAGCGCCGCGTGACTTCAGGTTGCCCTGCAACCACTGCAAGGTCAGACCAGAATCGATAATGTCTTCAACGATTAGCACATCGCGACCGGTCAAATCGGTGTCGAGGTCTTTGAGAATACGAACAACACCCGATGACTTGGTGCCCGATCCGTAGGATGACACAGCCATCCAGTCCATGGTGTAGTGACTCTTGAGCGCACGGGAGAGGTCTGCCATGACCATGATGGCGCCCTTGAGAACACCTACCAGCAGAACGTCTTTGCCCTTGTAGTCTTCGTCAATGCGAGCTGCAAGCTCTGCTATCTTCGCGTCGATCTCTTCTTTGCTGAAGAGTACGTGCTTGATGTCGTCCTTTACGTCGTTTGCGTCCACGAGAATAATCCTTGGATATGAGTGCTTGGTGCTTAGGGTACAAGTCTAACGGTTATCGGTTCGTAGGAATACCAGAACGCCGCTTTTACTCAAAGATTTGCCGTGTTTACCTGCCACTGGTGGCCGGGTTTTGTAGACGGAAATGTGCCCTGCCATTTGCAAGGGACCACCTTTAGCGGTGGTGAGCGCGAAGTCGTCGAGTGCCTCTAGGCGCTCGAAGCCCGGGGTTTCTCCGCCTGCCTGTACAACCGCGCGGGCAAGAACCCGTCGGCGCACAGCAGGGTGCAGCTGGCTTACAGCATCACGATCCATCGCCAGTACGAGCTCTGCCCCCTCCAGAGCATCGGCAGGCACCTGCAGTTTTTTTGCCGCACTGTGCTGGGCTGCACCCGGTACAGTGCTGGTTAGTTCGCTCAGATTCAGGGTTACTGTGGAGTGTTCTTGCTCCGCGGTAACCGCCAAATAATCAGCGTCTGCGGCAACAATGTGCGCGGTGCGCGCAAGAGCATCTGCCACTCCCCCGCCCAAATTCTCTTCAAGGTAGGGCATGATGCGGTGACGCACGCGAGCGCGCGTCATGCTTTCATCTGAGTTGGTGGGGTCGTGCCAAGGAGTGAGGTTTTCTGCGGCGCAGATGTCTTCAACTTTGGCGCGGGTGGTGTTTAGAATGGGGCGTAGGTAGGTGACGCCGTTTTCAGTGCGGACGCGCGGAATGCCTGCCAGCGACCGGGTGCCGGAGCCTCGGGCGAGGCCGAGGAGGACGGTTTCTGCTTGGTCGTTGCGGGTGTGGGCAAGGGCTACGGCGCGGGCGCCGGTGGCGTACACGGCTTTTTTGTAGGCACCGTAGCGGGCTTGGCGGGCTGCCATTTCGGGACCTTCAGTGCCGGTGGCGACGGTGACGGTTTCGATCAGCACGGGGTCTAGACCGAGTTTAGTTGCCTGGGCTGCGGCGGTGCGAGCTACCCGAGCTGAGCCTTCTTGGAGCTGGTGGTCCACGATGATTGCGCCCACGCGCAACTCGCCGCGGCGGGCGAAGTGGGAGAGGGTTGCAGCCAGGGCTAAGGAGTCGGCTCCGCCTGAGAGACCGACAAGAATCAGCGGTGCTGTACCATCCGTGTGTGCCCGCGTTTTACCCGATGCGGCAACAGTGTCAGTGCCAAGGGCATCGTTGAGGGCACGGGCAGCCTCAACACGGGCGGCGCCCACCGCCGGGTGCAAGCGTCCGGAACGCGCGTCCTGAACCACTTACGCCTCCGCGCTGTTGCTAGAGGTTTCTTTGGGTTGCCCCAGCACGCGGTCAATCCATGCTTGAGGGTCGTGAATTTCATCTTCGGTGGGCAGAGTATTGGGGCTGGTCCAGATGCGGTTGAAAGCGTCCATACCGCGCTCATCAACGATGTACTGCACAAACTTCTGACCGTCGCGGTACTGACGTTTCTTGGCATCCATACCGAGCAGGGAGTAGATGAACTTGGTGAGGAACTTCTGCGCGGCACTGCGGCGCTCAAAACGCTGGCGGATGGTTTTGACAGTGGGCACAATCGAACGATCCACAGAATCCATGACCACGTTGGCATGCCCCTCCATCAAGCTCATAATGGCGGTCAGGTGACTGATGCGAGCGCGACCTTCCTCAGTGAACCCTTGGTCAAAAACTCGAGACGGTGGCGCGGTATCTGCCAGCTTTTTGCCTTTAAGCTCAGCACGTGCCTTCCTAGATGAGCTAACTAACTGCTCCATGAACTTCTGCGAATCGCCCATTTCGTTGGTCAGGGCGCGCACCTGATCGAGCATATAGTCTTTCAGCCAGGGTGCAGCGGCGAACTGTACGCGGTGGGTCTGCTCATGCAAGCAGACCCAGAGGCGGAAGTCCTCGGGCTCAAGGTTGAGCTCTTTCTCAAGAGCAACCAGGTTGGGGGCGACAATCATGAGGCGACCAACCTTATCGCTCACCCCGGCGTCCTGGGCGTAAGGGTCATACTGCCCCAGTACCTTGCCCGAGAGGAAAGCGAGAATAGCGCCCAGCTCAGCTGACGCGGCAGAGGTAGCCAACTTGTACTCGGTAGCGCTCATGCTCTCAAGCTTTTTACCCATGGGTGAGGACGCCAGCGGTGCAAGGAGCACGCTGAAGGACTGCACGTTCGCCTTCGCCCAACTGGCGCGGTCAACAATAAGAACTTCAGAGTCACGCAGATTGTGGGCAGCTTCAAGACGGGTGATAGCGTACACATGCTCAACAGCGGCATCGGCAGCGGCACGCATCGACTCCACGGCTTTTGTCGCGTCTTCACCTTTGAGTTTCGGGCCGGCAGGGGCTAAGAACCCTGCGATTTTGCTTGCGGTACTCCAGCTAATGGGCGAACGTCTAAGTGTCATAGCATCTATGCAAGCACACTTTATAGAACCTGTGCATCCTGAGCCTGCGGTTTTGAGCCAATAGCTCAACGGGGCAACAGTGTACCTGCCGCACGGGGCAATGTACTTGGGCAGGGATAGCCGGTAGGCTCTTAGCAGTAATTGAGAAAGGTCAAAGCGTGGTATCACAAAAAGCTATAGGTTCCCTCGCCGGTGTTGCAACTCTTGCCTGTGTAGGCGCTGGAGTATGGGCTGTTCCACAGATGGTTGCAGCGAACAACCTTGAAGAGCAGGCACAGCCGCGCTACGCCACCCACTCCCCCATTTCACCGCAACCCCCGCAGGTTTCAAGTACCACCAACGCGCAGGTTCTCGCCCAAGCGCTCGACGATATTTTTAAAGACTTCAAGGGAACGGTAAGCGCCCGCGTTGAAGACCCCGCCACCGGTGAAGTGCTCTACAGCCGCAATGACGCAGAGCCGCGTACCCCAGCGTCCAACCTCAAATTCTTGATAGATTACACCGTGCTACGTACCTTTTCACCCACTGACACTTTCACCACATCAACCGTGCTCGAAGGTGAAACCATCACCCTGGTAGCAGGCGGTGACACCCTGCTTTCTACCGGTGTTTCTGATCCGCAGTCGATAGTGGGGCGTGCCGGTCTGCAGACCCTAGCGCAAGACACCATCAACGCGCTGACAGCCCAGGGCGGCTCTGGAACCTACGAAGTGAACCTCGATACCTCTGCCTTCAGTGGCCCCTCCGCCAACCCCAAGTGGAGTCAAGAAGACACTGCATCGGGCTTTGTCTCAGACGTTCACCCTATCGCCCTCTACTCCCACTCGATTCCCGCAAACGGTGCCCCCACCGAAAACCGCTACGACAACGCCGCTGACAGTGCCCACCGAGCTTTCATAGACGCTCTCAACGCCCTGGCACCGCAAGATACCAGCTTCACCACCGGTGACAATACACCCGCCTCACCGGATGCCCAGCAGCTCAGCACTGTAGAATCAGCGCCCGTCTATGAGCAGAGCGCCTACATGATGCAAATCTCAGATAACCTGCTCGCAGAAACCTTAGGACGCGCATCCGCCCTCAAAAGCGGCAAAGAGGGATCCATTGACGGTGCCATTAGCCACGTTGAAGAAGTACTCACCCACGACGGATTCACGACCCAGGGGCTAACCCTTAAAGACCTCTGCGGTCTGCTGCCCACCAACAAGGTCACCAACCAGCTCATCACCGAAATCATCACCAGCATGATGCAGAACGAGCACGGCACCGCTCACGGTCTTGACTCTTTACCGATCGCAGGTGGCACCGGCACTCTTACCAGCCGGTTCGATGACCCCGACGAAAGCGGCGCTCAAGGGTACGTGCGCGCTAAAACCGGCACGCTCAACGACGTTCTCTCACTCAGCGGTTACGCTGTCACCCCCGGTGAGCAGGTGCTGGTGTTCTCTATCATTACCAACGATGTCGATAACACCAGCCAAGCAAAAAATACCCTCGACCGCGCCGCGGCACTTATTGCCGGACGCCGGTAGGGTATGAAACTCCTCGGTAAGTGTCTTCGCCACGCTAGGGATACGCCCTAAAAAAATATGAGAGGTGAAGATACTTACCGAGGTGTCAAGGGAATGGATATTGAGTAAAACTACCGAACAGCTACCGAACCGTCGATGGAGCTCCACGCGATGGTTGCACCGCTGGAGAAGTGCTGCTTGACCTCGTGACGGTCCCAGTACTCAGTGGTGGTGGGGTAGCCCAGGTTACGCTCGGCACCGGTAACGCGCCAATGGTTGCCAATTGCGCCGTTCTCATACACGTGGGAGGTTCCGGTGAAGGGGCTCCAAATGACACGGTTACGCAAACCATCTGCACGACGGAACACCAGGTGAGTGCCTCCGTTAAGCAGACCGCCTCGCTCCTCCATAACCGGGAATCCCAGAACACTTTCGGCACCGTTGTTGAGCCAGTACGAACCGATACCACTGGCTTCGCGAATAAAGTGAGCGCCAGTATCAGCTGACCAGATGAAACGGGTAATATCACCGTTCTTCTCAAAACGCTGGTAGTAACCACCGTTGCTGGTGAGTGTTTCGTTCATAATGGGGTGACCGAAGCGGGCGTGACCACCGTAGGAGTGGTAAGCCGCACCAATGCCACCGCGAAGGGCAAAGGCGGGAGCAGGGGTAGGAGCGACTTCACCGCGTGATACGGCACCGCGCAAGTCTGCAGGGCCGCGTCCGTTCTCATAGCGGTAGATGCTGACGTTACCCAGGACGCGCCAGGGCAAGCCTCTGCCATGACCGTACGCCAAACCAATGCCAGCTGCGTTAGCTTCGGGGGCAAGGATTGCTGCGCGGTGAGCAGGTGAGTTCTTCCAGAAATACATCAGCTGACCGAGATCATTGTTGTACGACAGAGCGATGACTTCACGAGCGAAGGAGTAGCCCGATGCGCGACCATCGTTCAAAAAGGCAGTGCCGTGTGAGATGTACCCCTGGGTGAACTGACGGCTAGCCTCGGGCTCCTGAATAGCTGCCAGTGTAGCTGAGTGACGCAGGGGACCGCGTCCGTGAGCTGCACGGTAGTCGTTGATCAGTTTCAGTAAAGCCTGAGTATCAGCTTCACGCTGGGCTGCTGAGACGGAGCGTAGATCTGAGGGCGCAGCAGAAGCAGCGGTTGCGCCAGCAACGGTGGTTGCCACTGATGCCAAAGCAAGAGCGCCAAATTGACGGCGGGTGGGGGACAAGCGGGTGATGGGGTTACTCATTGATAGGTAAAGCACTTTCATCTCGCGATAGCCGATAACGAGGGGCTCTGACTATCAGGGATACGTTCTGTTTGTGACAGTTTATAGAATCGTGACCTTTTGCGCTACCTCTTAAAAATTTTTATTTATTCGATATTTTTGCGTATTCGCTCTCTACGGCTCTACCTCAACAAGAATAAAAGAAATACTGCTTATCAAAACCATAAAACCTTTTATCTACAAGGGTTTTGGTGGTTTCGGCGCGCTAGACGCGCTGATTTTGAATCACCCTTTGGCGGCATTTACACCCCACCAAATATATAGATTTGATAAAAATTGCCCCCTTAATAGACCTCAAAAAATCTCGGCAATCTTCACCAAACATTAACATCTTTCACCCTATTATCGAATAAAGATTCGATTTTATCGAATATAGGATTACTTTTTTATTTTGTATGTAAATATACGAACGCCTACCGTCACCCCTCATATAGCTACCCACGCTGCCTGTGGCAGACCCACCTGCAAGCGACAAAACACCCTGCATAAAACACCTACCAGATGCACCGCCTGCGAAGCAGGTCGATGATACTCAGTACCCCAGTTGCACCCGGCACATTCAACCCTAAAATGTCAGCCACCCTTGCTAGGCTGAAAGTAAACCCCGCGCCGGGGTATAGCGTCCGCCCCCCTAGCAAGAGATCTTTCACACCCATGTTCTTTGTTGATACCCCCATACCCCGCATTTCTTTTGAGGGCAGGGAATCTCAAGACCTCGTTTTTTCGGCAACTGACTTAGTGGCAGCTACTAGCTGTGAGTTCGCTATTGTTCAGGCACTCGATGAAAAATTAGGTCGATCAGCCCCCTCCCCCGCCCTTGAAAACTCCATGCTGGAGCGCGCTATAGCTCTCGGCGAAAACCACGAAGCTGCGGTGCTCGCTGGTTATCGCGAGCAGTTCGGGGAGTTTACGCCGGGGCACATCGGTGGCGTCTATGAGGTTGATACCCGCCACGGGTACAGCTTTGAGGAACTCACCGCCAAGAACGCCGAAACGATTGCCACGCTAAAAGGTGGAGCGGACGTTGTTTTTCAGGGTTCTTTTTTTGACGGCGAGTTTTTCGGACGCGCGGACTTCTTAGTTAAGCAAGAAGATGACTCGTACGCGGTCTACGACACCAAACTTGCTCGCACCGCCAAGGCTACCGCACTGTTACAGCTGGCGGCTTACGCTGATCAGCTACACAAAAACGGCATCTCCGTTGCCCCACATGCCGGGCTTATTCTGGGCACCGGAGAGCGTGCCCTCTTTGATATTGACAGTGTGCTCTATGTGGTAGCTGACCGCCGTAGACGGCTGAGGCAGCTGGTAGCAGCCCACGGCGCTAGCGGTACTAGCCCGGTTCATTGGTGGGAGGGCTCGCAGGCAGTAAGTACACTGAGCCAGTGTGGAAGGTGCGAGCGCTGTCTTGCTGAAGCTCAGCGTCACCGGGATGTGCTGCTCACCGCCGGGCTGACCGTGCGCCAGCGTACCGCGCTGGTGCAGAACTTTGGGGTACGTACCATTGATGAGTTGGCGGTGTTGGAGGCACCTGCCGGTCGGCAGCTTTCGAGTACTGTAGCGAAGCTAAAGGTGCAGGCTGCTTTGCAAACCGGCGTCCTTGAACCTGACGGTGCGGTGACCTACCGCGAGGGTGATGAACTCAAGAGTATGGGCTATACCCTGATGAACCGGTCGGTGCTAGATGGGTTGCCGCTGGCTAATGCAGGTGATCTTTTTATTGAGACCCTGGGTGATTCTCTGTGGCAGGGCAGTGAAGGCAGCTGGGGGCTGGAATACCTATTAGGTGCCCTTGAGACTAACCCGAATAACCCCATGCAGGGGCGTTTTACTTCTTTTTGGGCTCATACGCGCGCTCAAGAGCGCACCGCTTTAGTGAACTTTGTGGAGTACCTTGCTCAGCGTCGAGCGCAGTTTCCGGGAATGCGTATCTACCACTACACCAGCGCCCCTAAGCAAGCCTTGCGGAACCTGGCAGCTTCGCACGGTGTCGGTGAAGACATTATTGATCAGCTTTTGCGTGAGAATGTGCTGGTTGATCTCTTTGATACTGTGCGGGAGTCTTTGCATATTACTGAGGGTTCCTACGGTCTGGAGAAGCTAGAACCTTTGTACAAAGGTGAGAATTTTCAGGTTCGCGAAGCCAAGGACGCGGGTGCTTTGGCTATCACCTACGCTGAGTTTTGTCAGGCGCGAGAGGTGGGTGAGGAAGAATCAGCCCAGCAGTTTTTGACATCCTTATCTGAAGGCGCTCACCGGCATTGCGCGTCTTTGGTGGAATTGCGTCAGTGGTTGCTGGGGCTGGCAGAACGCGACGTGAGCCGCGAGTATGAGCGTGAACCTGAGGTGCTGGCTGCCGTTGAGCTTCTAGAAGCCAACCAGGTGGATGCAGAAGAAACAGCGTCAGCTGCCGAGCTCACCCTGCATAACTATTTGGATCAGTTGGGGCCAGATGCTGATTTGAGCGCTGATGAGCAGGCGGTTGCCATGGTCGCTTCTGCTACCGGTTACCACCGCCGTGAACGTAAGCAGTTCTGGTGGGATCATTTCGACCGGCTGGCGGCACCCGTTGAAGACTGGGCAGAAACCCGCAATACCCTTATTTTTGATCGCATCGCGGTGCGGGAGAACTGGCATGTTCCCCCGCGTAAAAGATCGATGGTGCGTATTATTGAGGCACGCGCGCGCATGGCTGAGGGTTCCTCACTAAAGGTGGGCGAGCGTAATCTCTACCTGATGTACGGGGCACCGCTGCCGTCTTACTTTGAAGAGATGCTCATGGCTCAAGCTACCCACTTTGCCGCCACTAATGGCACGGGGGCACTACCGCGCGTCATGGATAGAGCGGGACACTTTACCGGTGAGATTCTAGATTTTGAGAAGCAGGGAATTTCCGCAGGGTTTGTCACAGTGCGGGTGGTCTTGCAGGAAACCCTGCCGCAAGTAGCACAGCCCTTCCACGAGTTGCCCATAGCCCTCACCCCGGCAGCCCCGTTGCACACAGCGGCGCAAGAGGGCTCACTGGTAGAGCTCGCCCTGCGCGTGGGTTCAGCCCTGCCCACTCTGCCGCGTCATGCCGGGGTAGATATCTTGCGCAAGCGTCCGCCCAAGCTCACCACCGGGTTTTCACTACCGCGCCCAGAGGAGTTCGTTGAGGCTCAGGGCAGCATGGCAACCGCAGAGGCTATCTACCGGTCGGTCAAAGAACTCGACAACTCTTATGTGGCGGTGCAGGGTCCACCAGGGTCAGGGAAAACTTTCGTGGGATCACACGTCATTAGCCGTCTCGTACGCGATGGCTGGCGGGTAGGCGTCGTTGCCCAATCCCACGCGGTGGTTGATAACATGCTCGCCGGGTGCATCAGCAACGGTAAGATTCCACCCGCACGCATTGCCAAGGCCCAAAAACGCGGCAAAGACCCCAACCCCCACGGCTGGTGGGAGCTTTCGACCTTCGACATTGGCAAATTCATGCAACAACCGGGGGTACTCTTTGGTGGCACCGCCTGGGACTTTGCCAACCGCAGCAAGTTCAGTGAAGCAGAACTAGACCTGCTTGTCATTGACGAGGCAGGGCAGTATTCACTGGCGAACACCCTTGCTGTCTCGCGGGCAGCTCGCAACCTGCTGCTTCTTGGCGACCCCCAGCAGCTCCCCCAGGTCACCCAGGGCTCACACCCCTACCCCGTAGATGAATCAGCACTCGGCTGGCTCTCTGCCGGGCACACCACTCTGCCCGATACCTTGGGATACTTTCTCGATGTCACCTGGCGCATGCACCCGCAGCTTACCAGCCCCGTCTCGCAACTTTCCTACAGCGATAAACTGCGCTCAGCACCGGCTGGTGAACAGCGGTCCTTGCAGGGGCGTCTGCCCGGAGTTTATGCCCTGGCGGTACCTCACACCGGTAACACCACCGCGTCGAGTGAAGAAGCCCAAGAAATCGTGAAACTAGCACTCAGCTTTCTCGGTTTAGAGTGGGTGGGCGATACTACTAATCCCCAGCCCAGACCTCTCGAACCTGCCGATATTCTGGTGGTTGCCGCCTACAACGCTCAGGTTGATCTCATCACGGAACATCTGATTCATGCAGGTTTGCAGGACGTACGTGTGGGTACCGTCGATAAGTTCCAGGGGCAAGAAGCCCCGGTAGTGCTGGTCTCTATGGCAGCCTCCAACGCCGGGGATTCAGCCCGCGGCGCGGAGTTCCTTCTCTCACCCAACCGCCTCAATGTTGCTATTTCACGCGGTAAATGGTGTGCCGTTATCGTTCACGCACCCACCCTCACCCAGTACCTACCCGCCACCCCGGACGCGCTTTTGCTCCTGGGCAGATTTACCCGCCTGCTCGCGCGGGCGCGCAAGCTCAAACAGTTGGGGTAAGCCTACAGAAATAACCGCACTCCAAACCGCTACGATAGAAAGAAGCAGCGCAGGGCTACCTGTGAGCTAAGGAGAAAACCATGAACCACACCCCTGATCGCGACCGTTTAAAGGAGGAACGCAGATGAAACTTGTTCCTACCCACGCCTCGCGTTCCCCCTATATCTTTCATTTTGGTGAGCGCAGCGTTGCCCTGGGCGAGCCGCGGTTTCTGAATATTATTGCCCACAACCTGAAAGAACAGGGTTACCACCCGCAGATTACCTACTGGGACCAGGTGTATTTAGCCCAGCTCGATGATGATATTGAGGGCAACAAACCGCAGCTGATTGAAGAAAGCTCGCGCATGCAGGAAATGATGAACAGTGTGGGTGTTGAGCTCACCGAGGACGAGTTCTGGAGCGCCCTTGAGTCGCCGCTGTTTGACCAGATGAGCTGGCCCGCGCAGGGTGAGGAACTGCTGATGCCGGAGGTTCCTGGGTGGATGTCTCACGCTCGTAGCTGGTTTTTTGACCCTGTGGCACCGGCTCAAGGCACGGGCAATATAGGCGGCTGGGTACGCACCCGCGGACGCGAGAGGGCAGGCCAACCGGTCGGGTTGTTTCAGCTGACTGACCCTGATTCTTTCTGGGTGTTGGGCTCTGCCGATGACCTAGAGCGAGTCCACCAGCTGTGCCTGGAGCTAGCCCACTATCGCGATGGTTTTGAGAAAACCACTGCCTATTTGGGGTACGACCTGCGCATGAGTTCCATTGCCTTACCCATGATCTGCCGGGGGGCTCTGGAAGAAGAGTTCTACCTTGCCGGGGTAGACACAGAATCGCTTTTCTGGGAATAGTACACCCGCACTTCGCACCTTCAGGAACCTATGTATACTCTCACGCTCATAACACGCACAACCAACAACGTGACGCCGCTGCTCAAGCGGCTCAATGACCTTGACCCCGCCGTGCCTTTTGCTGCCCTGCACAACGATGAAATTCAGGGAGTTTTCGCACACCCCGAAGAGGTGTATTCAACGTTCGCGCTTGCTGCCCGCGACCAAAATTTCTGGATTGGTATTGGGGTGGGCGAGGTGAAGGTGCCCCGTTTGGCGGGTGCTCTGGGCGCTGTCTCCACCGCCGAATGTAGTGGGGAGGGCTTACAGCTCTCACGCCGCGCTGTTGAGTTAGCCCGCACCGGCATGCCCGTGCGTTCGGTGGCGGTCTGTGCTGACGATCAGGGGTTAGCAGAGAACCTCACCGGCATGATGCGCCTGCTTTATCGCGTCATTGCCAAACGCAGCGTTGCAGAAAACCGCGTCATTGACTTACTGATACCCGGTGTACGCGGTCAGACCGCAGCGGTCGCCCAAGCATTGGGTATTACGTCGCAGGCAGTCAGTCGCGCGCTGAACCGCGCGTCCTGGCACGAAGAGATCGCCTCACGTGCGGTGGTCTACCGTCTTCTCAAGCAACTGAACTCAGGTCTTATTAAGCCCTAAACGCTGTGCAGCAGCCAGGAAATCACCAGCATTGCCGGTAGAGATATGCAGGCTGAGACCAGGACGATATCGCGCACCAGAATCACAGATTGTTGATAGCGCGAGGCGTAGTTGTAGGCGTTCTGTGCGGTGGGTAGGGCTGCTAGCATGACGGCGGCAATAAGATCATCGGGTTGCAGGTCAAAAGCGAACCGGCCTAAGAGGTAGGCGACCAGGGGCATGAGCACTACCTTGAACAGCGCCGCAGTAATAGTTTCAAGGCGCTGGTCAGCCACCGTCAGCGGAGTGCTACCGCGCAAAGACATACCGAATGAAACGAGCACCAGGGGTATACCTGCTCCACCCAAAATTTCCATGGGTTCCATGACAACGCTGGGGGTTTGAAAACCCACCAGGTTGGTAGTAACTCCCAGCATGGAGGCAATCACTAGGGGGTTACGCACAGGCTGGGTGAGGACGTCTTTGAGCCTGAGCCTGCCGTTGGCGATAACGTCCATGATTGCCAGCAAAATGGGTGTCACCACAATAATTTGGAAGAGCAGAATCGGGGCAATCTGCGCGGCATCACCAAAGATATAGACCGCCACGGGCACACCCATATTATTGGCATTCAGCATGGCAGAAGAGACTGCTCCCATGGTCACGCGCCCCACCCCTCGCCGCAGTAACACACCGAAAATCAGCGTGTAAAGCCCTGCAACAAGAGTGAAGCTCAAGGCAGCCACCGGTAATCTGGAGGAAAAAACGATACTGACATCGGCGGTTGCGAGGGTAGTATACATGAGGGCGGGCATCGCCACGAAGAAGGCAAAGCGGTTGAGGGTGAAACCTGCGTCCTTGGGTAAAATCTTCAGGCGCGCTACGCAGTAACCCACCAGAATCACGATGCCGATAATGGCAAAGCCCTCTAAAATACCGCCCACGTTAGCACCCCTGTTCACCTCAGTTACCCATTATTCTAGAGTTTACCGGTGAGTACCGAATCTTTATGAAGCAAGCAGACTAGAAAGACGGCGGTGGGGCGCACGCCCCGGAAGCACCGGGTAAGCGGTAACGGTTGGTAGCAATGAGCGCATAGACTCTTTCAGCGATAGGACGCACGGGCCAGCTCACCATAAGCGCCCCCGCCCAGCGTACCCAGGCAGTGCCGCTAGTGCGTAGGGCAGGCCCGATACCCAGTGCCCCGTATGCTAGCTGCCGTTCGGCGGTTACAAAAGGGATCGTTCTCGGCAGCTGGAAGATTACTCTTACATGCTACTAGAGATATTGTAAAATAAATATTATTACGCATATCCATAGTTATTTAAATTTGACTGAGACTACAGTTTATCTGGTGATGGTTTTCCATGGAGTAATTTCACAAGTGCTTGATGAATTATTAAACTCTAAATATGTTTTCAATATTCCTTCTGAATGTCTTCGGGTAGATCGTCTGAAAATATTAAAATCATCTGAGCAAAAGAAATCAGGCCAAATTTCCTTAAATGAAATAATCTTTTGATAGATTAATGGATTTTCAAGCATAGTAAAAGCAAAAGTGAGAATGCGTTTGACTTTATATAAAGTAGCAGCAGCTTTACCAAAATCACCAAATAACCTTAAAGAACTCTCAGCAACAATGCCGCACCCCTCCATGAGCTCATAGTCAAGAAACATCCCATCAGTGTTATCAATAACCTGTAGACGATGCTGCAGAGCATGCCCTACAACTTCATGAGCAAAAATTAATGATATCTTCATTCTAAACATCTTATCCTTGCTAAAGTTTTTAATAATACCAGGGTTTAACAAAATAACTGGCTGATGGCTGTCAGGCATTGGCACAAAACAAGCTAAATCAACACTATTATTTAGCTCAGGCGGTGAAAATAAAAAATTTGTTTCATCGATAATTCTTGCTTGATTTTCAGGGAGGTTATATTTATAAATTTTTTTCAATGAATCAATAACTTCCAGAGGGGTATCGCCAATGAATTCCTATCTATCTAAATATCTATTATAGTTGTTAGCTACAATTTCTCGAGATTCCAAGAATTCATCTTCAAGTAAATTCAACAAATTAATTATAAATGAGTAACTAAATTCTAACTTACTATTATTAAGCGGTTTACTTTTACCAAAATGATAGAGTTCTGGGTTCGATAAATTTTCAGCAAGTAGGCTTTTGTAGAAAATTATTTTATCTCTATTCAGGCCATGAAGGACACCTTCGTAGTCATATTTCCACCACTCACCAAAAACTAGATGATCTATAGGATTCGTATATGCAATATTTTTCAATTTTCTAGATCACACGCCTTATAAAACCTAGTTCTAACCTGCTTCCTACTCCAGAATGCTCTAAAAATCCAGTACCCAAGGAGTCCAGTAAAAGGCCAGATACCAGAAAACATGTTTAACAAAAGAAGCGCAACAGGAATTTGAACTCCCCAGACTGCCAAAGAGTTGGATTTGAAGTCATCTAAAGTAATTCCATAAAAGCGCTGCAGCGTAATATTTGAGTACGCAATACAGGCAAAAGGAATGATAAGTACTAAGAATATAGCTAGTTTGTAAAATGCATGAACAACCTCCTCGTTTGGAGATACAAAGCGCCCAAAAATTACACAGAAAGAAATAAATAGAATAAGAGTAAAGACAAAAACTTTAGCAAATACCTTATCTATATAATTTTTTATAGATATAAAATCTTCATTTCGCATTTCTTCTTTATGCTTACTGCCCAGCACAAATAAAATTCCACCAGAGAAGCTCGATATTATTATAAAAATAACTATATGGAATTGAATAGCAAATCTCATTCCCGCCAGTTCAATAATTCCAGCAGCAGAAATCAATGCTGTAAAAACTATATTACCTCCGTAATCCACGAAAGCAGAACCAAGTGAAGGTAAAGAAATTTTTTCCCAACCTTTATAGTTACTAACGATGATCTCTGATTTTTTATTGTATTTGTTCTTTTCCTTCCTGAATACCATGAAAAGGTATGCAAGAGGGATAAATGAAGCGATGGCGCTTCCTAAACCTGCCCCAAAAACTCCTAACTCAGGAAAGAAAAATAATCCGTAGATAAGAAAAAGATCAATAATTAAATTAAATGGAGCAGTTATACAGAATATGATAATTGGAACTTTTGTTTTACCCCAAGAAACCAATTGTATTGCCACAAGTGTTGAGATAGTTTCGGCAACGAGACTAGGTACTCTAGCAGCAAAGTATAAAAGTGCAGCGGTCCAAACAGGATCAGAATTATTTCGATAAATCAGTATTGAAAATACTATACCCACAAAAGAAATAAACAGCGAAATAGGAACAAATATTTTAAAAAATAGTTTTATTCCAATAGTTTCGTGACTCGAATCAGAGTTTACTCGTGGTGCGAGAATTCTATAGGCCATTAAGGCACCGAGAATACAATTTACTGGAAGCTCATAGAATGAAGCTCCTAAGGATACACCCGCAAGAGCATAAGTTGAGTAATAAGAAATTAATGCTGAATCTGTTAAACCAACAACTATACTTCCTAAAGCTGCAAGAAGAGAAGGCCAGACATATTTAAGTAAATTATTTTTAGTTTTATTCTTGCTATTCATGGTTTTTCTCTGACCCCTTGAATGATACAGCATATACAGGTAGATAACTAAGATCAGCAGGTAGTCCCAATAATCCAAGGATTCTAGAATCCCTGAATGCAGGTGTTATATGCGGAGTTATTGCCAGTGATGCCAACTTCCAAAGCAACTCATTTGTAACTTTTGCAGTATCAATCCACAAGCCACGTAGTGCACGTTCATGACGGTACCTCCACTGATGTCTTTTTATGTCAGATACATAAATAACAGATACGCTAGATGTTAAGGGTGCAGGCTGGCCGACTAAGGCTTCTTGAAATTCTTTACGATCTGCTTTGTTATCAATCTGCAATAAATTTTTATTGACCAAATCATATCTATAGATTCCTTCATCCATCCCTTCAACAGAGTAAACAACAACATATACATCCAAAGACGGCCCAAAATTTACTAATGCATTTAAGGGATTCTTTTGGTTGTCTATCGTTCTAAATTCACTTAATTTATCGAACCCGTCTAGTAAAATATGAGAAATATCAGAGTACTTTAAACGCGAACCTTGAGGGATGTAAGTAGTTCTTCTGTTAACAAGAATATCTTTTCTGGAAAAATTCTGATCTATATCATTTTTTAATTCATATACAGTTTCTGAATTTGGGATTAATTCAGACGGAAATTCATCTTTATCTGCATAGACAGCCAATACTTTTTTATGCACATCATTAAAGTTGCAACCAGCATCCTCATATTTGCCGTCAAGTGTTGACAAGTAAAATGGGACACTTTCACCCCAGCCATTTTCGTACCATTTTTTATAACTAATAATGTCCTTATCTAATCCTCGAAAATCGAAACGTTTTTCTGCAATTGAAATTTCAAGTTTTTTAGCATCAATTGTATATTTTTTTGATGAACCAAGTGGGTTTAGGAAAACTTTACCATTATTAAATTTATACTGAGAAATAATTGTTAGTTTCATTTTGATATAAACGATTTTCCTACTTGTAATTCTTTGGAGTTAGCTATTCTGTATCCGGCAGAAATGATGTATATGGGGCTTTCCGATGCAAGACTCTCAGAAGATATAATTCTTTGCAAATAACTATCATTAAATCCTTGGTGCCCATGAGAAATTGTATTCCCGGTATCCATCAGAGATTCCACTAGGCCTCCTAGATGCCTTGCATAATAAAATAAAGTCCTAAAAGTACGAGGCTCCCTGTACCTATACATATTCCTCTCGAAGTCTGATGCAACTATAAAAATTAATTTAGGAGTAACAGGTAATCTAAAAGCTCCAGGAATATTTTTCTTAAGTTTCTCTACTGTAGGAGCTTCAGAAATTTTTCTAAGGTCTTCGGTGCCAATACTAACTTGATAAACTCCAGAAAATTCGCTTTCTACTACAATTAAATAAAGCTCTGAAGGATGCCGCGCTCCCCCTGAAGGACTGGTTCTGCTTAGGTGATCAGTTCCATTTGTTTTAGACAGATATTTACCTCTTGGAAATGCTACTAATGCCGACACAACTTTTGCCTTTTCAAATATATCTAAATTGTCAAAAGATGGTTCACTTACTATGTGAAGAGATTCATCGAAATTAGGTAAATCTATATAGTTATCGCTTTTAGGTTCAATGTATCTTTTCGTATCATTTTGAATTTTTTCATAATCCATCATTTGTCTTTTATCTAATGATTGACCATTAGATGAGTAGTCATTGAATGGGTAGTTCCAAGATATTCTTGTGTATCTATAAGCCTGACGCCATCCCAGTTTTTCCCATCTCTCTTTTTCGTATTGTTTTTCATTTCTTCCTTAATGGGAAATTGTGTCGCATTTTAGAGATATCCAAAATGCGACACACTATAAATTATTGCGTTCTAACGAATAACGTTTCCCTGCCGAATCAGCGCCGGAGTTTCCTCAGTAACTTCTTCAAGAATCATTTCAACGTTGTCGAGATTTAGTTCTTGGTTCATTTTTTCACCTCCTTTCCATGAGGACTACACATCAAATGTAATAGACAGGTATCAGCTAAATATTTACTTAATTTTCCTGGAATTAACTATTGTATTTATGCCTCATTGGAAAAAAATTTACCATAGCAATCTACATCACACAAGGGTTTATTTGGATTGTGTGAGGGTTATTCATAAGGGATGGCGCTCTCAAAGCGCGCCCGGTCTACACGGTAGGCAACCAGCTCGTCGGGGTAGGCAGGCTTCACCTCTGCCGCAAGATTCAGGTATTTTTGGGTAAAAGAGGCGCTTTTTTCGCAGAACCCGCAATCGGGGTCATAGAGCAGAGCCCCGATAAATGCCTGTTTCATCGAGCGTCCTTTCGTGTAAGAACCTGCTGCACCAGTTGATGGGCAATGCGCTCTATACGCTGGTTAAGACCTGCCTAGTCTGCGCCGGTCGCCCTCCTCCCCACCCTAGAAAGAAAATTTCAGGTATATCTGAAACATCAGCCCTCTCAGTAGCACGGACGCCTCCTACAGCAGGCTTGCCAGGGTGTGGGCGACCCCGTCCTCATAAACACTCAGGGTCACTTCTTTCGCCACGGCGATAACCTCATCGGGTGCCTCGCCCATGGCGACGCCTCGCGCTGCCCAGTGAATCATCTCTTTATCGTTATACCCATCGCCAATAGCGATAGTGTAAGCGGGATCCACCCCCAGTTGGCGGCGCAACTGCTCCAGGGCTGATGCTTTAGAAACACCATGGGCGGCAATATCGAGCCATGCGCTCCACCCCACCGCGTAGTTCACACCGTGCAGACCAGCCTGATAGATAGCCTGCTTGAACTCGTCCTGATCGACGTCTTCAGCGAAAATAACGACGCGCGTGGCGGCGTCCATCTGCAGCAGCTGATCCTTGGTGACAGGCACTGAAGTTGCACCGAAGGAGCCGTCCTGAAAATTAGCGGTGGCATAGATAGTGCCGTCTTCTGATTCCAGCGCCATCTGGGCGTAGGGCACTTTCTCGGCAAGAAGGTGCAGAGCTCGGCTGGGGTTGAAAACAACGCTGTCTGCTACCCGGCAACCGTCAATAAGGCGGGGGTTGAGTTCTAGGGTGACCGCACCGTTTGAGGTGACCATGTACCCGTCGGTCAGACCCAGCTTTTGGGCAATGGGGAAAGCAGCTTGGCGCGAGCGTCCGGTGGAAACAATGACGTGGTGCCCCGCCGCCATCACCTCTTGTACCACCTTTTTGACGGTCTCGCTCATGGTGCCGTCGTGATGCACCAGGGTACCGTCGATATCAATTGCCACCAGATAGGTGGCGTCCTCTTTCGCCCAGTCGCTGGTGACGGGCGGGTGTACGCGCATCTTTTCAATCATTGTGTTCACCATTTCTTCAGTGTCTACTATCTTCTAAGCCTATCGCTTACCTGCACGTAACGCGGTGGTAAACGGTACATGAAGAAAAGGGGGTGTTGAGACTGGCGGTAGGGGGACGCGCGTTGCCCCTTTCACCGGTTGCTTCACCTTAGGACGCCCGAAAGTGCCATACAAGGGTACTTTTATCGCTGGGGGGGGGGGGGGGGGGGGGGGGGGGGGGGGGGGGGGGGGGGGGGGGGGGGGGGGGGGGGGGGGGGGGGGGGGGGGGGGGGGGGGGGGGG
>NZ_JAFEUT010000004.1:97667-335094 GCF_016900985.1 Rothia sp. ZJ1223
TTTGGACCCCCGAATTTGCCATACACGGGTATTTTTATCTCCCCCCCCCCCCCCCCAGCACGGCATTTTGAGGCGAAGTAAACTTCTCCGGCGCTCTCTTAGTGGTATTCCTCGCAACCTCTAGAAGCGACCGTAGGTGCCCTTAGATCTCAGGTACGAGCTGATGACCCCGTAGGTGGGGCTGAAAAGATAGACGATGAAGAAAAGACCGCCAAGGACTAAGACCACGGCACCGCCGGGGGAAACATCCAGATAGTAGCTGGCGTAGAGCCCGGTGACAGACCCCACCACAGAAACCGCGCACGAAACCAGCAGCATCCGCGGAAAACGGTTGGTCAGCATCCGAGCCGTTGCACCGGGAATAATGAGCATGGCAACCACTAACACCACGCCCACCACCTGCAGGGCAATCACATTGGTTAGCGCAAGCACCACCAGCAGCAGAGCCCCCAAAAGGTGCGGACGCATGCCAATAGCGTGTGCGTACCCCGGATCAAAAGCGTACAGAGTGAGGTCTTTGCGCTTGATAAGCAGTACCAGGGCAACCAGCGCACCCAAACCGCCCACCTGTAGCAGATCACCCGCAGAAACGCCCAGCACGTTACCGAAAAGAATATGGTGTAAATCAGTGTTCGAGGGCGTCACTGATATCAGCACCAGCCCCAAGGCAAACAGGGTGGTAAAAACAATACCGATTGCTGCGTCCTCACGGATGCGCGGGCTACCGCGGCGCACCAGCCCAATCAAGCCCACCGCAACCAAGGCAGCCACAAGCGCACCTGCTGAAAAGGGCGCACCAAAAATGTAGGCGAGCACTACGCCGGGCAACACCGCATGAGAAATCGCGTCCCCCATCAGCGACCAGCCCATTAGTACCAACCAGCATGAGAGCAGGGCGCAGGTCAGCGCGGCAAGAACGGTCACCGCTAGGGCACGCACCATAAAATCGTAGGCAAGGGGATCAATCAAAAACTCCATTACTACTGCCCTTCCCCACCTAGAACGTTCATGCCGAAAGCCGTCACCAGATTTTCGGGAGCCAGCACCTGCTGCGGTTCCCCGTGCATCACAATAGTCTTTCGGAGCAAAGCCACCTCATCAGCCATCTGACTCAGCGACTGCAGATCGTGGGTAGAGACAAGCACCGTGGCACCGGCAGCAGCCAGGTCTTTAAGAACCTCCACCAGCATTGCCTCACTGCGCTTATCAACACCTGCAAAAGGCTCGTCCAGCAGAAATAGCTGCGCCTGCTGGGCAATAGCGCGCGCCACGAAAGCACGCTTGCGCTGACCGCCCGAAAGCTCACCAATCTGACGGTCGGCGAAATCAGTCAGCTCAATCTGCGCCAAAGCCCGATCAACCCGAGCGTGCGCTTGCGCGTTCATACGCCGGGTAAACCCCAGGTTTTGATAAACACCCATCGACACCACATCGCGCACAGATACGGGGAAAGTCCAGTCGATATCTTCACTCTGCGGTACGTACGAGACGATCCCCTGCGCCCGCGCTTTCGCAGGGTGCATACCGGCAATCTGAACAGTGCCCGCCACGGACGGCACCACGCCCATAATCGCTTTAAAAAGAGTTGATTTGCCCGAGCCGTTCATACCCACCAGCCCGCAGATTGTGCCACGGTTCAAGCTCAACGTTGCCCGCTCTAACGCCTGAACCTCACGGTAACGCACGCTCACCGCCTGCACCTCTAAGACAGGACGCGTTGCCAAGGCCCGATCAGCAACAGAATCCGCCATCAACGCGTTAGCCCCTGACGAATCAGCTCAGCGTCATGTTTCAACAGATCCAAATAGGTAGGCACCTGCCCGCCCTCATCAGATAAAGAATCCACGTACAGGGTGCCGCCGAACTCTGCCCCGGTAGCCTCAGCGACCTGCCGCATCGCGTCCTGATTCACTGTGGACTCACAGAACACCGCGGCAATCTTGCCCTCACGAACGGTCTCAATAACCTCAGCGACCTGCGCCGGAGTAGCCTGCTCCTCAGAGTTCACCGGCCACAGGTACGCCTCATTCAAACCCGCATCCTGTGCCAGGTAGCTAAACGCGCCCTCGCAGGTCACCAAGGTACGCTGGTTCGGCTCTAACCTCTCAAGACCCTGCACCAGATCATCGCGCACCTGCTGTAACTGCTGTTTGTAGGTATCTGCATTCGCGCGGAACTCATCGGCGTGCTCGGGGTCAAGTTCCGCAAAAGTTTCAGCGATATTATCAACGTAAACCTGCACGTTGCTGGGGCTCATCCACGCGTGCGGATTAGGGGTGCCCGGCTCACCGGCGATATCAATAACCTCAACGCCCTCGCTCACCGTGACATGCTGAACATCGGCCTCGCGGGTGAACCGCTCAAACCATGCCTCAAGGTTCAACCCGTTATTAAGCACCACATCGGCATCATGCACCCGGCGAATGTCACTGGGCGTCGGGTCATACTCATGCACCTCGACACCGGGCTTAATCAAAGACTCCACCACCAGGTGCTCACCGGCAACGTTCTGAGCGATATCCTCAACCACTGTAAAGGTTGTCAGGACGCGCGGGGCGTCCTCACTGCCCGCCGCCGAACCTGCGCCGGGCGTATCCGTCGAAGAGCACCCCGCAAGTAGCAGAGCAGATGCTGTCAAAATCCCAGTGACACCGCGTGAGTGTGCCTGTACGCAAGAGAAAAACGTCATTGTTATAGCTTTCTGCCGATCTGAAACCCAGGGCTTAAGCCTACATCTTTGGAGGTGCCAAAAGAATGATAATGTTCCCTAGTTCACCTGCGCCAGCTAGGTAGAAACTAAGGGTAATCTACTTTTAGATAGCCCTTAGCCCCTCACCGACGGTGAGCGGCACTTGCGAGAAAGACCTGATACTCATGACTACACACTTGCCCAAGATTCTACGCAGTGTTGCGGTGGCAACCGGCGCCGCTGTCACCGCGGTGGCAGCCCACGACTTGACGCAGAAAAAGCACTCTCTGCTGCGCAGTTTTCCCGTGCTCGGTCACGGCCGCTACTTCATGGAGCACATGCGAGCGCCCATGCACCAATACTTCATCGAAAATAACTACGACGGTCGTCCCTTTGACCGCGACACCCGCTCCATGATTTACGAGTATTCCAAGGGTTTGGGCGGTGAGAAAGCCTTCGGCACCGAACGCAAACCCCAGACCGAGGGTTATGAGACGCTGCGGCATACAATGGCACCGGTGGAGCAGATGAAGGACGCACCCAAAGTACGTTTGGGCGGACCCGACTGCACCCAGCCCTATGACATTTCTATTTTCAATATCTCGTCGATGAGCTTCGGTTCGCTTTCATCGAATGCAGTATTGGCGATGAACAAGGGAGCGGCTATGGGTGGTTTCGCGCAAGAAACCGGTGAGGGCGGCATTACCGACTACCATCTGAAATACGATGCTGATCTTATGTGGGAGTTCGGCTCTGGTTACTTTGGTTGCCGCGATGAAGAAGGCAACTTCAGCCCTGAAATCTTTGCCGAAAAGGCAGCGTACCCGCAGGTTAAGGGCATCATGGTCAAGCTCTCTCAGGGCGCCAAACCGGGCATGGGCGGTCTATTGCCGGCAGCTAAGGTGACAGCAGAAATTGCTGCTGCCCGAGGCGTCCCCGAAGGCGAAGACTGCCTAAGCCCCTCGGCGCACTCAGCGTTCTCCACCCCGCTAGAACTCATGCACTTCGTCAAGCAGCTGCGCGAACTTTCCGGGGGTAAGCCCATCGGTTTGAAGTTCTGCGTTGGCTCAACCATTGAGGTGCTCTCGCTCTGCAAAGCAATGCTCGAAACCGGCATCACCCCCGACTGGATCACCGTGGACGGCGCCGAAGGTGGAACCGGCGCGGCACCCATCGAATTTGAAGACACCGTGGGCACCACCCTCACCGATGGTCTCTATATTCTGCAAAACAGCCTCGTTGCCGCAGGTCTGCGCGACAAAATCGTTATCGGCGCGGCAGGCAAGATCGCCGGCGGCGCGGACATCATCAAACGCATCGCGCTCGGTGCTGACTTCACCAATTCAGCACGCGGCATGATGATGGCAGCCGGATGCCTGCAAACCCAGCAATGCCACGAAAACACCTGCCCCACCGGCGTCGCCACCCAAAACCCCTGGCTCGTGCGCAGCCTCGACGTTGATGACAAAGGCACCCGTATTCGCAACTACCACGCGGGCGTCATTCATTCAGCAACCCGCCTGCTCGCGTCCATGGGTCTGCGCTCCTTCGACGATCTCAGCCCCGAGCACGTCATGCACCGCACCAGCGTCACCCACAGCCAGTCCCTCGCCCAAATCTACAACTGGCTAGAACCCGAATCATTCCTCACCGGCACCGCCCACGAAGACTGGCAAAGCTGGTGGGACAGGGCGGACGCGCGCTCCTTCGCCGTATCGCACAAACAGCACCAGCGTTCAGTCAGCAAACACACCGCCACAAGCGAATAAAGAAAAGCGCGGGATGAGAAACTCACAACGTTTCTCACCCCGCGCCATACCGCGCCCATCTGAGCCAACAGCACGCGTCCGTGCTCGACCTTGCAGAGCTAGGAAACTACCGGGATAACATCCGCCTGCTCCGCTAACGCTTCGCCCCTGAGCACAAATTTCTGCTTCCTCGCACACTCGGAAAATTCGCGTTCAGCCCATCTACGGACGCAGCACCTCAGCTTTATAGAGCTAGGAAACTACCGGAATAACCTCAGCGCCGCCCATGTAGGGACGCAAGGCTTCGGGAATGCGGATTGAGCCGTCTGCCTGCTGGTGGGTTTCCATAATGGCAACCAGCCAGCGGGTCGTCGCCAGGGTGCCGTTGAGGGTAGCCACTGTGCGGGTTGCGCCCTTCTTGGTCTTGCCGTTGACGTCTACGGTGTCAGGCATGCGCTCACGAATATTCAGGCGACGTGCCTGGTAGGTGGTGCAGTTAGAAGTAGAGGTCAGCTCGCGGAAAGTGTCCTGAGTCGGAACCCACGCCTCGCAGTCAAACTTACGGGCAGCTGAAGTGCCCAAGTCACCGGCAGCAGTGTCAATCACGCGGTAGGAAAGCTCGCACTTAGCCAGCATCTCTTCTTCCCACGCCAGCATCTTAGCGTGCATCTCTTCAGCCTCTTCAACGGGGCAGTAGACGAACATCTCTGCCTTATTGAACTGGTGTACACGAATGATGCCGCGGGTATCTTTACCCGCCGAACCTGCCTCGCGGCGGTAACAGGATGACCAGCCCAAGTACTTCTTAGCACCCTTTTCAAAGTCAATAATCTCATCGGCATGGTAGCCAGCCAACGCCACCTCAGAAGTACCTACTAGGTAAAGGTCATCGCGCTCAAGACGGTAAATCTCGTCATCGTGTTCAACGTTGAACCCGGTGCCGTTCATGACTTCAGGACGCACGAGGGTGGGGGTGGTCATCATGGTGAAGCCGTTAGCGCTTGCCTGATCCAGCGCCATCCACATCAGTGCCTGCTCCAAGCGGGCAATCTGACCCTTCAAGAAGTAAAAGCGAGCGCCCGATACTTTAGCGCCGCGCTGCATATCAATACCATCAACCAGCTCACCGATTTCGAGGTGGTCGCGGGGTTCAAAACCCTCAGCGGCGAAATCGCGGGGAGTGCCCACGGTCTTTACAACAGTGAAATCGTCTTCGCCACCGGCAGGAACACCCTCAATAATGAGATTCTTGACCTGACCGAGCAGCTCATCCGTGGTCGCTTGAGCCTCTTCATTAGCGCTTTTAGCAGCGTTTACACGGGTAGCGAGCTCTTTGACCTCAGCCAACAGAGCCTTCTTCTCGTCGCCCTGCGCCTTAGCAACCTTCTTGCCAAAAGCGTTCTGTTGGGCGCGCAGAGTCTCGTATTCGCCGATAGCTGATCGACGGGCAGCATCAGCCTCAAGAATTTGGTCGATAATTCTCTCATCAGCGCCGCGGGCACGCTGAGAATTACGGAACAGGTCAGGGTTTTCGCGCAGGAGGTTAATGTCAATCACGCCTCTAAATTTACCGTATGCGCCTAATCCTTGCCCAATAATGAGGCGTTGTCACGGGGAAAACCTGCTGGACGATTCCACAGCGACCACGTGCGTCCGCATAGTGGGTACTGATAAGACGCCCCACTGTGGTGTCTTTTATCCTGCGGAAAGGCGTTACGCCCGCGCACGTAATAAAGAGAGGTAGCAATTATGCTTAGGAGTATGTCTTTATCTACTCTTGCCGAGAAGCTGCTGGCTAAGCGCACCCTCATTACCGGTGCCGGTCTTGCATTTTTGGGCTTCACAGCGCTGAGTGCGATTAGTTTGCGGACGGTGCTCTACCACCGACCAGACCTGCTGCCGGTACATTCTTTCACCTACCGGCCGCTTACCCCCACCGCCGCTCAGCGTGTAGGTATTGTCTACAACCCCTCAAAAGCTCGCGCGCAGCCTGCATTGCAGGTCATTTACCGGGCGCTATCTGAGGCAGGGTGGCAACCCGCCAAAATGTACGAAACCACCGTTGAGGACGGCGGCATTTCAATAGCACGTCAAGCCGTGGACGAGGGCGCAGAGATTGTTCTGGTCGTCGGCGGTGACGGCACGGTAGGTGCGGTCGCAGCTGCCCTGCGCGATACCGATATTCCGATGGGCATTGTTCCTATGGGCACCGGCAACCTGCTGGCACGCAACCTCGGGTTAGACGTGCATGACATTCCCGCCTGCGTCAATATTGCCCTTTTCGGCAGTGAACGCCCGGTCGATATGGTGCGGCTCAATACGGTGTTCTCTGACGGTAGCCGCGGCCGGCGCGACTTTCTGGTGATGGGTGGTGCTGGTTTTGATGCGCTGGTTATGACCGACACAGACCCCGACCTTAAATCTAAGTTCGGTTCTATTGCCTACTTTGTGGCTGCTGGTAAGCACCTGTTGGCTCGGCGTAAGCGCGTGCGCATCACCATTGATGGGCAGAAATCTTTTGGGCGCAAGATGCGCGGAGTTCTAATCGCCAACTGCGGTGAGATTCAGGGCGGTATTAATCTGGCGTCTACCACCACCGCGTCCGACGGCAAACTTGAGGTTATTGTGCTGTCACCGCATACCCTGCTGGGTTGGCTGAACCTCGTTATTCGTATCGCTACCCGCCAGTTTGGCGGGCGCACCCCGGTACTTGAGCATATTGTGGGCGAGGAGGTTCACCTGGACTTCCTGAAAGATCCGCAGCCCGTTGAGGTAGATGGCGACATTGTGGGTGAAGCAGCTAGCCTGCACGCCACGGTACACCCGAAGGTGCTGAACGTAAAGGTTTACAAAGCACCCACCGAATAGCGGTCACTATTCGCGGGTGTGGGTGGGCGCGTCCTACAATGAAAACCATGCGTTACACCTTTCTCGGTCCCGCCGGAACTTTCACTGAACAAGCCCTGCTCTCGTATACGGGGGCGGACGCGCCGCGCGTGCCTGCGGTGTCGGTTCCGGCGGCTTTGGAGATGGTGGCAAACGGTGAAGTAGACGCCGCGATGGTGCCCATTGAGAACTCTGTGGAGGGTGGTGTCACTGCTACTCTCGACGCTATTGCTCAGGCTCAGGACGCACGGATTATCGCTGAAGTGCTCGTACCCGTCTCCTTCGTTTTGGTGGCGGGAGAGGGCGTGACTCTGACTGATGTCACTACCGTTTCAACCCACACCCATGCTTGGGCGCAGGTGCGCCAGTGGGCAGCTGATACCCTGCCGCAGGTTGAGTACCTGCCCGGTTCTTCTACTGCAGCGGCTGCGCTGGGGCTGATTCATAACGAGTCGCCGGGTTATAACGCTGCTATCTGTTCCCCCATCGTTGCCCAGCAAAACCCCGAGTTACAGGTGCTCGCCGAGGATATTGGCGATAATAAGCAGGCAGTAACCCGCTTTGTGCTGGTGGCACGCAACGGGCAGATCCCTGAGCCGACCGGGGCTGATAAAACGACCCTCGTGATTCCCCTACCGGTTGATAGACCGGGTGCTCTGCTTGATCTGCTGGAGCAATTTTCAACCCGCGGCATCAACCTTTCGCGCATTGAGTCACGACCGACCGGCGAGTTCTTGGGTTCTTACTTTTTCTCTATTGACGTAGACGGTCACATCTACGACGCACGTGTGCGCGATGCCCTGCGCGGGCTTCACCGCGTATCGCCGGGCATCCAGTTCTTGGGTTCTTACCCCCGCGCTGATTTGCGGCATGTAGAAACCCCTGAGTTCCATCGCGATGATGCCTTCGATGCGGCGCGCAACTGGGTTGAATCGCTCTTTCCCCACGGACGTCCGGAACACCTGCGCCACGGTATTTAACGCTATATGACGGACGCACTGTGCAGGCTTACTCCGCACGAAAGTGCCACAAGGGAGCGTATTTAACCCCTGGTGTGGCGCTTTGAGGCGGAGTAAGATTTTTTCTTGGCGCGGCCCTCTGAGTTATCCATAGGTTACAGACCTACCGGGTGCGAGCACGGCACCTTTCATACACACTGGTGAGCATAGAAGCACGTCACGATGTCAAGACCTCAACCCAGCTCGTCGCCGAGGGAATGAGCCGCTCAGCCACCGTCCGCAAGGCGTGCCAAGGGCAGCTTGTTAAACTGCGCCACGGTATCTATATATCTGCCGACAGGTGCCGGCAGCTCACACCCTTTGAACGATACCGTGCCCACCACACTGCGGTGATAAAATCCGGCAAAAACTATTCTGGCACGTTCATCGGCAGTAGTGTTCTTTAGTGCGATGACTGGGTTTCTGACGGGCTCCATCAAGACTCGGAGGGCCGGCAGGGGTGCCGGTTGGGTGGTGCTGCCACCTAGCATCCTGACGGGTTGATGTTACAGGGAGTTTTTGGTGTGGGTGTGACTAGGTGTTTTGCTGGGTTTGTTATTGAATTGTTATCTACTAAGTTGACTCAGCGTGAGGGGGTTTGATTGGATTAAAGTAATCTCCATCACCAGAGTGAAGATGCTCTGGAACGAGAGGAAGGACAATGACCCTTGTAAAAAAATTCCAGCTGGCACAGTTGCTCCTATAGCCTTTCTGACTATTGGTTCTTTATTGGCAACTACGTTACCTACTCAAGCCGGGAGGTCTCTGTCCCGGTTACAAATAGCGTCTCCTCTTATCAGGATTATCAACACCTAACGCTTGGAGAGCAAGCATATTTTATTTTTCCCAATGAGGGACAAGCTCAAGAGCGCGAAGAATTTATCGATTTAATTACTAAATGGGCTAACGCTAAAGAAGATTATTCAGAAACATCTTTTCGAGCACTACCTGCTGTTTTAGCTCCATTTGCAGCTGTGCTGGGCACATGTGTAGTAGGAGCATTGGTCGGTACTACCTATTCAGAAGTTAAGACACTCATCTTTGAGGGGCGTTATACTGAAGCGAACGAGCGTATGGAAGGGGTGATTGATGGATGCATTACATCAGTTATACAGGTAGCTTTGCGCCCAGTCACCAAAAAGCAAGTGACTCAGTGAAGGCTTGGATCCGTGACTTCATCAGAAAAGACAAGCGAAGTGGAGAACCTGATGCTAAGTAGTAGAACATCCGGGGCACTTATTCTGGGAGCAATCTCAGGTTTTCTTTTTTCGATTATCTCTCTTCGGGGAGGGATGATTCCGACTGGGGTGTAGTGCCCTCAGTGAGTTCAATACTATTCTTCTCCCTATCTTTTGCGCTAATTAATAAAATCACTTTGATTATAAAAAATAAGGAATGAATCCTGGACTCTTTCTGCTGGTGGAAAAGTTACCCGCTATGGCGGATAGATATTTAATAAATAATATTATGAACATTGGTTAGTGCGTTAAATTTTTCACTGCATGAATAATGAGTGGAGGCAATTTTTTCAAATACTTCCACTCATTATTTAAATTTTCGAGGGTTATTCAAAGCCCATTCCAGCCACCAAAACACCACCCTGCACACTCCACGCGCCCTTTGAAACCCCGAATGCAACATTCGTCAGGTTTTGATTTGAGTAACAACCCTCTAAGAGGAGAAAGTTATTTACTTAGGGAACCCTAATGCTTGTTTCGGTAGGTTCTAGTTTCGATAGGCTATAGCCCAGCTAGCACACCAACAAATCAACGCTAGGACACCTTTTTGCCTGATGCTGGTGATGCTGAGTTTTTGGGCGTTTGCAGGGATTGAGGATGCTCTTATTCGTAGGTTTTTGGGGAGTAGTACCCCCCCATTACGCTGCCCATCCGCCAAATCGTCCCACACGGGCACAGAACGGGCGTACGGCTACTTTTATTAGCCTGGAAGCTGCTAGAAAGACCCTGAGAGAGCTTTGAGGGCATACAGCGAGCAACCACAGCAGGGAAAAACAGCATCCGCGCCCTCAAACAGCGAATTACGGCCCTTAGACGGACTCAGCACATTCACCGCAGAATCACCAGCACAGGCACGACGTAACAGCTCGGCAATATCTTGGGCGAAGCGGATAGGGGGGGCACGATGGCTGCACCTCCGTTTTTCAAATAGTAAGTAGGGATATGGCTCCCCGGGTCACCGAGTGCAAGAAACGAGAGCAAAAAATGGGCAACCGCAGGAAGAACCACCCGGAGTAAAAACGAAACCATGTGCAAAATGAGGCCTCCTCAAAAGTTGCTAACCAACCTCTAGCGAAATGAACGCCCAGCCCTATCTGTCACCTCAACAACCACACCCATAGCCGCTCACTCACCAAACCCCTAAAATTACCATTTAAGAATTCTATTAAGTCCTTAAAGCACCGCGGGCGGCATGCGTCCGTACAGTTAAAGAGCAGATGAGTGAGCGTGCTGAGTCAGTCACCGAGACTCTGGTGCAGTTGCTGCTTCATGAGTGGGGTGTAGACATGCCGGTGGAGCAGGCAGAGCTGGTGACACTCAGTGGTGCCCACTACCGCCCCGATTTTTTGTGGCAGAAACAAAAGCTGATTCTGGAGGTTGATGCTGAGGTCAAGTACTCGGGTGCCTATGGGGATCCGACGGAGGTTATTCAGGCTGAGCATCGACATCAGCGCGAGCTAGAACACGCCGGGTAGAAGGTCATTCGCGTGCTGTGGGCTGAAATTGTGATTAGCCCCTAGACCCTACGCCAGGTATTAGCGGAGGCTAGGGGTGGTGTAGCCGGGCGGATGCGTCCGAAGACTTACTCTGCCTACCCTTGACACCCCCTAAGTGTGTAAAATGGGTCACACGGAGCTAAAGAGGTTTCTCATGCCTAACACTTTTGCAGAGTTGGACGCGCGTGCCACCAGACAAGACAAAGAGCGGGCGGGCACGCGTAAAAGTTACACGGTGATGGCTGCCGGGGTTACCCTGTGTCTGGGGCTTTTACCCCTGTGGCGGTATCTTTTTCCTGATGCCATTATCTGGTTCTCTGTGGGCACCGTTGTTCTCGCGATTGCTATAGCTGTCGGGGCGGCGCTTGCCTTCAGACCAAGCTACGGCCCGATGCGAGCGGTAAACGGCAAAGCCTCCGCGCTGCGCATTGGTTTTCTTCTTGTCGCATTTTCTGTTTTGCAGCTCTTCCACCCGGATGCGCTGCCCTTGGTGCTTCTTCAATCGGCGGTGGTTGTCCTGTTCTTTTTCGCCGCCAGTTGGATGTTGCGCCCACCACGCAACTAGGCGCGTCCGCCCCCAGCGATGGTGGTGACCAGCTCAACACCCCGTGTGTTTGCGAGGTTGCCCCAGTAACCGGCATAAAGTCCTACTATGGGTGGAGTTCTTTTTCACACCCACCGGTTTGGAGACTTTATTGAGCGCTACCGCCCCACACAGCCAGCCCCATGATAAGGGCTTGGCATCTGACCGCCTCGGTTTGGCTTCTTCGACAGTTGTTGGCTTAGCATCGACAGCCCCTCTTTACTCTTTAGCGGCGACCATTGGATTTGTGGTCATGGCGGTGGGTGTGCAGGCTCCTATTGCGCTGATTATTGCGTTTGTGATTATGCTGCTGACCGCTTTTGCCTATAAAGAGTTCAACACCGCAGTACCTGATGCGGGCACCTCTTTCACGTGGGTGACGAAGGCTTTTGGCCCGGTGTGGGGTTGGCTATCGGGCTGGGGAGTGCTGGTGGCAGGCGTCATTATTATGGCAAATCAGATTGAGATTGCCGCCCGTTACCTGTGGTTGATGCTCGGGGATGGTTCTCTTGCGGATAACAAGCACCTGGTCACGGGTACTGGGGTGCTACTGATTGCTTTTACAACCTGGATTTCGCACCGCCATGTTGAGGCAGGTGCGTACACCCAATGGGGTCTGATTATTATTCAGTACCTGGCAATCGGTATTTTGCTGGTAGGTATTGTGAGCGCCTTTATAAGTGGCTCGCTTACCCCCGCCTTGGATTTTTCGTGGAGCTGGTTTAATCCTTTTGCCGCTGATTTCAACGGACTTTTGCAGGCTGTTTTGATTGCCATTTTTATTTATTGGGGCTGGGATACTTCACTCTCCCTCAGCGAAGAAACTAAGAATCCCCACAAAACTCCCGGTCAGGCGGCTATTCTTTCAAGCTCTCTTCTGGTGCTTACCTATGTTGCTGTCACCGTCATCATCATGATGTACGCAGGTGTTGGCGATACCGGCATCGGCCTTGCCAACGAAGAAATCGTTGATGACGTGTTTTTTGCTTTCAAGGACGCGACCCTAGGGTCTCTGGGATGGGTACTGGTTCTCGCGGTGGCAGTTTCAGCGCTTGCCACCTGCCAGACCACGATTTTGCCGACCGCCCGTAGCGTCTTTGCGATGGGCGTGTACAAGGCTCTGCCGCCAAACTTTGCGAAAACCCACCCGGTCTTTCGCACCCCGGAGCCTGCCACAATGATAATGGGTATCGTCTCTGCTGTCTTTTACGCTGGCATGAGCTACATCAGCACTAACATGCTGGCTGACACCGTTGAAGCGACCTCCCTGGCAGTGGGCTTCTACTACTGCGTAACCTGCTTTGCTTGCGTCCGCTACTTTAAGGGCGATATTTTCACTTCGACCCGAAACATTATTAACCGCCTGATGTTACCGCTGGTGGGCGGCGTTCTCATGCTCTTTGTGCTGGTCTTCTCGATGATTAATATGGTGAACCCAGAGTACGGTATGACCCAAGCCTTCGGAGTCTCGGGTGTCTTTTTGACGGCGGTGGTTGCTTTCGGCATCGGTGGAATCGTCATGGTTTTCTGCTCGCGCCAAGAGTCGATGCGACCCTTCTTCCGCGGAGAATCGCTGAATATGAGTACCGGTGTGAAGGTTCCAGAGACTGAGGATCTGCCGCTGGACCCTAAGATCTAACTTCTAAGTACCGGTAGGATGCCGAGATACCAGATTAAACCCGGGATCTCGGCGCCTTACTTGTATGTCAGCGTTTTGCCGGTGCTTCAGTACTTCAAGCGCAAGCTCTAACCCGCCAAGTCCAGGGAAAGCCTCCTTCACGCCCGGGTATACCAGCGCACCGGCGTCCGTGTTGAGACCTACCAGTGACGCAGAAACTGCAGGACGCGCGGCTCAGTCTTTGTGAGCAGGTATACAGGCGCAGCTTTCCCCTTTTCGCGGGTAGGTTTTTATCTCGTTGAGGATTAGACTAAAAGGACACCCATCAATGGTGATAGGAAAGGAACGCACCACCATGCGTATTAGTATTCCCCGCGAGATTAAGCCCCGCGAACAACGAGTAGGCGCGACCCCCGACGGCGTAAAAGCACTGGTCGATGCCGGTCACGAAGTTTTTGTTGAACATTCAGCCGGCATGGGCGCTGGCTTCTCCGACGAGCAGTACACCCAGGCAGGCGCGCAACTGGTCAGCGCCGAGGACGCCTGGGGCAAGGCAGAGCTACTAATCAAGGTCAAAGAACCTATTGAGTCTGAGTACAAGTACTTCCGCGAAGACCTCACCCTGTTCACCTACCTGCATCTAGCGGCTGAACCTGAACTCACCAAGGCTCTGTTAGAGGCCGGCACTCGCGCTATCGCCTACGAAACCGTAGCAAACGGACGCGCTCTACCTCTGCTACTGCCCATGAGTGAAGTTGCCGGGCGTTTGGCTGCCCAGGCTGCCGCGCAGTACCTGCTCAACACCGAGGACGGGCCAGGCATTCTGTTGGGCGGTGTTCCCGGTGTAGCTCCAGCCCGTGTTGTGGTGCTGGGTGGCGGTAACGTGGGCACTCAGGCAGCGCAACTGGTGGTTGGTCTCGGTGCTGAGGTCACTATTTTGGAGGGCTACGGCCCGCGCGTACGCGAACTTGCCACGCAGTTTGGCTCAACGGCGCGCGTCCTCACCAGCACCCCAGCAAATATTGAGCGTGAAATCGCTGATGCCGATGTCATTATTGGCTCAGTACTGGTACCCGGCGCTAAGACTCCCAAGCTAGTGCGTCAAGAGCACCTGGCAAACCTCAAGCCCACCGCACTGCTGATTGATGTTGCTATTGATCAGGGCGGTTGCTTTGAGACCTCCAAACCCACCACCTACGATGACCCCATCTACAAGGTAGAGGGTATTCGCCACTACTGCGTTGCCAACATGCCCGGCGCGGTTGCGCGCACTTCAACCATTGCGCTGACCGATGCAACCCTGGGGTACGCGCTGAAGCTGGCTGAGGGTGTGGAACAGGCACTTACCTCCAACGATGATCTAGCGAAGGGTCTGAACACAGACGCCGGTAAAATCACCCACCCCGGCGTGGCAGCAGCCTACCCCAAGCTACCTGCAACATAAGATCACCGCGCAGATGACGACATAAAAATTGCGGGCACCACCTCATGGGGATGCCCGCAATTTTTCGTTTAAGACTGACTGCTTAGTTCAGCTGCGCTGCCGCCTCAGGGTCAGAGTCATTGAGGAACTTTTCAATACGCTGCGCCTCATCAGTTTCACCGATTTCAGCCGCTGCCTTGCCCAGCAGATTCAGTGCTTTAAGAAAACCGCGGTTGGGTTCGTGGCTGAAGGGAATCACACCGTGACCTTTCCAGCCGTTGCCGCGTAGCACGTCCAGCCCGCGGTGGTAGCCCACTCGCGCAAAGGCGTAGCCCTCAATGAGCTTGCCCTCGGCCAGGGTTTCTTCGGCGAGGTTTGCCCACGCCAGCGATGATTTGGGGAACTTCTGCGCGGTTTCAGCGGCGGACGCGCCATCGGCTACCGCAGCCAGTAGCTCGGTTTCTTCGGGTAGGTAGGTGGGCGCGGGACCGTCCAGCAGATTCTTACCGGCAAGTGACATGGGGGGTGCTCCTTCAAATCGATCGTGTAGAACTATGTTCAGCTTACAGGGGCGAGAGGATGTGCGTCCTCTTCTACGCCCCCGTCAGGGGTGACCGCGAAAAGTCATGCTGACCGTGATATGTACGGTCAGCATGACTTTTCGCGGTCACCTCTTATTTTTGGTGGTCACCTCGGCAGGTGGGGACACGCATCCCTCCCCCGCCCTTACTCGTAACTCGTAACGTAGGGCGTCAATCGGGTTAAGCTTGGCTACCTTTTGTTCGCCGCAATACTCACAAGACTCAGAAGAATCCTGTGGTTCTCACCTTCTTGTTCTCTATTGTGAGGGGCTGCCCACACTACAAAGGGCATCGAAAACACGAGCGACATGAATATAGTTCACAAAAATGAACCACTGAGCTTCCTACACCCTACCCACTTACTCCTTGGAGAGTAGGTGGACAACAAGGGGCTAGGCGGACGCGTCCGCACGGTCAAGTTTTACCCCTCGCACCAGCACGCGGTCACCCCAAAGTGACGGTGTTGAACATTGCCCATCACACGCTCATCAGTAATGATCAGACCACAAGTTTCAGCACCAGCAGAACACAAAAACCCACCCACTCACCGTAGAGAGCAGGTGGGTCTTCTCAGCTTTATCAGCAGGTTAGGCTAACGCACTTACCCTTTCTGAGACAGAAAATTTACCCCTCACTAACTCGGAATTTTCTGTCTCAGCCAGGCAAGTAAAGCACTCTTGCGAGCCCCACCGGGGCTCACACACTTTACTTGCCGAGTGAAGTGCCGGTTGAACCGAGCTGAGCTGCAGCTTCAACAACGCGAGCAGCCATACCTTTTTCAGCAGCAGCACCCCATACTCGGGGATCATAAGTCTTCTTGTTACCAACTTCGCCATCAACCTTAAGCACACCGTCATAGTTGCTGAACATGTGAGCAACAACGGGGCGGGTGTAAGCGTACTGGGTGTCAGTATCGATGTTCATCTTGATAACACCGTACTTAACAGCGTCAGCGATTTCCTGCTCAGTTGAACCTGAACCACCGTGGAATACGAGGTCGAAAGGCTTGTCCTTGCCATACTTCTTACCGATAGCGTCCTGAATTTCCTTCAGCAACTCGGGGCGCAAGTGAACGTTACCGGGCTTGTATACACCGTGAACATTGCCGAAGGTCAGTGCTGCCATGTAGCGACCGTTCTCACCCAAACCAAGAGCGTCAACAGTCTTCTGCGCGTCCTCGATGGTGGTGTAGAGAGTGTCATCGATAGCGCCTTCAACGCCGTCTTCCTCGCCACCCACAGCACCGATCTCAACCTCAAGAACAATCTTCGCCTTGTTGGTACGAGCCAGAATATCTTGAGCGATCTTCAGGTTCTCATCCAGCGCGATTGCTGAGCCGTCCCACATGTGTGAGTTGAAGATGGGGTCTTCGCCGCGAGCAACAGCCTTCTCTGACTCTGCGAGCAGGGGCAGCAGGTACTCATCTAGCTTGTCCTGGGGGCAGTGGTCGGTGTGTAGCGCAATGTTCACATCGTACTGTTCAGCAATAACACGAGCGTAAGCAGCCATAGCCAACGCACCGGTAACCATGTGTTTCTTTGAAGCGCCTGACCAGTACGCAGCACCACCGGTTGATGCCTGAATGATGCCGTCTGAGCCAGCTTCTGCGAAGCCCTGGATAGCAGCGTTCAGGGTCTGTGATGAAGTGACGTTAACTGCGGGGTACGCGAAGCCCTTGTTCTTCGCGTTGTCGAGCATTTCTGCGTAGACTTCCGGGGTTGCAATAGGCATGCTGACTCCTTGAATTGGATTATGACTCGCCTGGTTGATGAGTCTGTGTAGTTACTCGGGTCGCGTACTTACCGTGCGGTGAGGGCGCGCCCCTGCCTTCTTCAAGTCTACCAAGTTAAGCGCAAAAGCCCTCAGTCCACGGGCAAAAAATCGCACATAAACCCACTTAATAACAGATTTTAAGGCTGCATTTACCCCACCTACCTAGGGGTCAAAAAACCTCATCTCAATATTCCTCACCTAGCCGCGTCCGCACGCTTAACCACCGCCCACCGGCACTGAAAAACAGGCGGACGCGCACACCCCTGTCATTACCGAAAGTTTTGTTACGCGCAACACGCCCAGATGAAGAAACCTGCACCTTATTTTCATCACCGACTCATCTTTCTCGGTTAGGGTATGAAAGCATCCACTGATGCCCACACACACTTAGCAAAGGAGCCCTCACGTGCACCACGACGAAAAACACGCTGAGCACCCCCACATGGTGGGTGACCACCTCAAGAACTACGAACCCATTCCCACCCAAGCAATCGGGCAAGTTCAGCTTTCACGCGGTGCCCAGTCAGAAGAAATCGACAGCAGTGAACGCACCAAACGCTTCATCGGCTTGATCGGCGCTCCCCTGCTCGCACTGGCAATCTACTTCATTATGCCCGCCGACGTTCCCCACGGCGCCAAGCTCACCGCAGCCACCGCAATCCTCATGGGTGGCTGGTGGATGACCGAAGCACTGCCCATCCCGGCAACAGCATTGTTGCCACTGGCGATCTTTCCCACCCTCAACTCAGAAGTCAAGATCAACGACATCGGCGCATCCTACGGCAACAGCATCATCTTCCTCTTCATGGGTGGCTTCTTGCTGGCGCTCTCTATGCAGCGCTGGAACCTGCACCGCCGCATCGCCCTACTGACGCTGAAAATGATGGGAACCAAGCCCTCCTCCATGGTTGCGGGCTTCATGGTTGCTACCGGTTTTCTCTCCATGTGGGTTTCAAACACCGCAACCGCAGTCATGATGCTGCCCATCGGCATTTCAGTGCTCACCCTCATCGGTCAGATTCAGCACCCGCGCACTACAGCAGGCGGCGGCGCTGAAGACATCGTCAAATCCAACTTCGGCACCGCGCTCATGCTCGGCATCGCCTACGCAGCATCCATCGGCTCACTCGGCACCCTCATCGGCACACCCCCAAACACCCTGCTGGCTGGTTACATGGCAGACACCCACGGCGTCGAAATCGGCTTCGGTCAGTGGATGATCGTGGGCGTTCCCCTGGCGGTCGTCATGATGTTCATCTGCTGGTTCATGCTCACCAAAGTCGTCTTCAAACCTGAAATCGATGACATCCCCGGCGGTAAAGAACTCATCGCCAACGAATACACCAAACTCGGCAAGATGAGCTCCGGAGAAATTCGCGTCCTTATCATCTTCGTACTGGCAGCACTGGCATGGATCTTCGTACCGATTCTCTTCGACAAGCCCATGATTTCAGACGCCGGCATCGCTATTATTGTAGGTATTCTGCTCTTCCTGCTGCCCGCTGGCTCAGCCGGCAAAAAGGGCGTCCGTCTGCTCGACTGGGATACCGCGCTACAGCTACCCTGGGGCGTCCTGTTGCTCTTCGGCGGCGGTCTGGCACTGTCATCACAGTTCTCGTCATCAGGTTTGACCGATTGGATCGGTTCATCGGTTGCCGGTCTTGAAGGCATTTCAGTTCTACTGCTGGTTATTCTCTTCACCGCAGGCATCATCTTCTTGACCGAGCTGACCTCAAACACTGCAACTGCGGCAACTTTCTTGCCCGTTGCCGGTGGTGTAGCCATCGGTATGGGCTTCGACCCCATGCTGCTAGCTATTCCCGTAGCGCTGGCTGCAACCTGCGCCTTCATGCTGCCGGTAGCCACCCCGCCGAACGCTATCGCCTATGGTTCGGGTTACGTTTCCATCGGGCAGATGGTTAAGGGCGGCCTTTGGCTCAATCTCATCGGTATTGTGCTCATTACCCTGGTCACCATGACCCTGGCAGTCTGGATCTTCGGGCTGCAAGCCTAAAGTACCCCTCCGGTTCTCCCCGGGGTTATTTACTTTTCCCCGTGTATAAAGTAGAGGGAAATGTAAATAACCCCGGGGAGAACTTTTTAAGCGGCGGCTTACTCGCGCAGCTCACGTTTGCGATCCTTCACCGCAAAGTAAAGACCGCCCAGCACCAGCACAGAAATCGCAGCGAAGGACGCGGTGAGGGAACGCGCCATAGGCGTCATCGCCACATTGACCGCTGAGACGGCAGCCAGCACCATGAAAAGCGGCACTATCAGCACGAACAAAATCTTGCCGGGGCTAATAGCCGGTATTTGTTGCGAACTCGTGATGCTCTCTTTCTTCTTTTTTGCCTCTATTTCTTTCAGAAGACACCCAAGAATGCTTTACTGTGCAAGTAACTCGCTAAAAAACTTGACGGCAAATTTTCCAATGCACGAAAGGTACACAGATCTTTAGAGCCCCAATGACACGCTTCAGCCACACCAGTCCAGACGCCGCGCTCAAGACACTCATGCCCTACTGTCTTACCATTACGGCGATTACGCTCACCATGCACACGGCAATATTTTTCGCCTCCGATTTCACCCTCATCATTCTGGCAGGAGGCACAGGCCTTGTTGCTCTCCTCATGGGACTGTACGCACTTTTTTATGGCAAGGGGCTTGACCGCCTACGCTTCGGCGGGCTCATTGTTAACGCTTTCACCTACACCCTGTTAGTCTCTACCAACCTCACACATTTCGCAATCGCCGCTGGCTCAAGGGAAATTGAGATGCCTATAACTCCTTGCTCGCTGGGGTGGGTCAGCAGTAGGCATGGGAGCGTTCTGGGGTATCGGTTTACTCATTCACGTGTTCGCTGTCATCGGCGCACGTGGCTTTGAGGCATCAAGCGTGCTTGGCTCAGAAAAAATCTCGTGAGCGCGCTTGGCTCGGCAGAGCGTGAATGGGTAGAAGAACTCGCCGCCTCGTGGGCAGAAGTCTATAAAAAGTCAGTAACCACCCTGGTTTTGCTACGCATCGTCAAAACACACGGCCCCATTTCAGCAAGTGATATTCAGCTGAAATTCGAACAGCACACCGGTTGGACCATCACCGAACGCGGACCCTACCGCACCCTCAAACGCCTCTCGTCCTCAGATTTACTTGCCGTCACCCCTGCAAGCGTGCCCGGCACCGGCGCCAAACGCAAAGATTTCACGCTTACCCCAGCCGGGCAACTCTACCTAGAGCGGATTACAGAGCACCTGATCCAGAGGGAAAACCTCCCCTGACAAGGTTTTTGCAGGTGCATACCGGTAAAAACAGCAGACTTGCAGAATCTAAACTACTGATGGGCAGGAATTGCCCCCCATGCTCACAGCCCAAAGACCTAGCCCCACTTGTGTCGAGGGAACAGAGAGAGGCAGGCGCGCGTCCGCCACTCTCATTTATTCGCCCAAAGATCAGCGAGCGTCTAGTTCACCCTTTGCCCGAATACGTGCCTACGCACCCAGGCGTGCATTGCCACGGCGGCGGCAGATGCAGCATTCATGGAACGGGTCGAGCCGAACTGCTCAATGGAAAGCGTCGCCTGCGCAGCCTCGTGAATCTCCGGCGAAAGACCGGGGCCTTCCTGCCCAAAAACCAGGACGCATTTTTCGGGTAAGTCGTAGGTTTCAAGTTGCTGGGAATCCGGGAAAATATCAATACCAATCACAGCAATGCCCTCAGACTCAGCCCACGCTAAAAACTCCTCAATGGTGGGGTGGTGACGCACGTGCTGGTAGCGGTCAGTAACCATGGCACCGCGACGGTTCCAGCGGCGCTTACCAATAATGTGTACTTCTTTCGCCAAAAACGCGTTGGCGGTACGTACCACCGTGCCGATGTTGAGGTCGTGCTGCCAGTTCTCGATCGCCACGTGGAACTCGTGCCGCTTAGTATCAAGGTCAGCGATAATCGCGTCCATCTTCCAGTAGCGGTAGTGATCCACCACGTTGCGACGGTCACCCTCGCGCAAGAGTTCTTCATCCCAGTGGTCGCCTTCAGGCAACTCGCCTTCCCAGGGGCCAACACCAATCACGTGGTTGGCTTCAGCAGAGGTCGGCTCAACCTGCTCTACTTCAGAAGACTGCACCGGTGCATCGTTCTCTTTACTCATACCCTCACCCTTTACACATCAAAACGCCACCGATAAGTCTACCGGTGGCGCTTGAAAAAGAAACGAAACTTTTTAGCTCAGACCCAGGTCGTCCTTGGAGTAGGCGTAGAAACAGGGCACGCCCGCTATCTCTTCGATGTGCTCCTTAGCGCCGGTTGCGCGGTCAACGATGACGGCAACAGCAACAACCTCAGCACCAGCTTTTTTTAGAGCTTCGACAGCGGTCAAGGCTGAACCGCCGGTGGTGGAGGTATCTTCAACAGCAACCACGCGGCGTCCTTCGACAGAGGGGCCTTCAACCTGACGGCCCATGCCATAGGACTTCTGCGCCTTGCGCACTACAAAAGTGTCAATGGCGCGTCCAGCATCGCCCGCAGCGCGCATGATGGCGTGACCTACCGGGTCTGCGCCCATAGTCAAGCCGCCGGCAGCCTCAAATTCGATGGCGTTCTGATCGAGCAAATCAAGCATGACCTGCCCCACCAGACGCGATGCCTCATGGTGCAGGGTAATGCGGCGCAAATCAACGTAGTAGTCAGCTTCTTTACCCGAAGCCAGGGTCACCTTGCCACGAACAACAGCAAGTTCAGAAATTAGTTCGCGCAGACGCTCGCGTGCTTGGTCAATAGGGAGGGTGTTAGAAAAATTAGCCATAATGCCCAGTCTAGTGGGTGGTCGCAGCCTCACAGCGTCGAGAGTGCAGTTTAAGACCGGTTTCTCATGAAAGCCGGTCTTAACTGCACTCTCGGCGATGGCAAGGCGGACGCGCGCAGACAGCGCCCCCTCACTCTCGGCGCCAGGTACACCGAAAGCCCTTGCCGTACACGCAATAGGGTGTACGAAAATAAACTACACAGAGATCAATGCGGGCGTAGGGTTGAACCATGACTATTTTCGAAAAAGACCCCACCGAAACCACCGGTCAGAAGCTCACCCGCCTGGGGTTAGGAGCCGGGCTTACTTTCATGGGTGTCCTGCATTTTAAAAAGGATTCCGTGCCGTCTTTCGCCTCGATTGTTCCGCCTTGGGTGCCAGGTAGCCCCGAAACTGTCGTGTACGCATCAGGCGCTGCAGAACTTGCCCTCGGTCTGAGCTTACTCACCGCACCCAGGGCACGACGCGCGTCCGGCTTGGGCACAGCAGCCCTCTTTGCCGCGGTCTTCCCAGCAAATGTTTACCAGTGGCGAGAGAGTATCGACATTCCGGGGCTGATTGATACCGATGCTAAGCGAGCGCGGCGCCTACCCCTGCAGATCCCGATGATCGTGGGCGCCCTATACGTAGCTAAGAAATAGCTCTCCCTTCAAAAAATTACAAAATTTCAATTGTTCCATCAAAACATGCAGGAGGGGCGGATACCTGCAACATATGAAACCTATATAGGCTTACAAATCCAGAAATATTCACAAAAATTGAATTTATATTCATTTGTGATCTTCATTGCATTTATAGAGAGGGGGTAGAATCAAATTACGATTTATCAAAATCGTAAAAGGAACTACTTACGGAGGCCATAATGTCTCTATCGTTTGCAAAGAAATCACTAATCACACTCACCCTTGGAGTCAGCTTGCTCGGCGGGGTGGCGGCAGCCAATGCGGCCACCATTTCAGGAGGTGGTGGAACTTGGGATTACGGAACCACCTACCTAACAATGAAGACTTGGCCAAAATACCACCATCCTTCTCGCGCACATGGAAGTACCGCATGTAACGCAAAGCTCATGCAGTGTAAGCCCGACTGTTCTTGGGGGTGTTTGGTCAGATGCATCCATCCGAGCAACTTGGGGTGGAAACACTGCATACTGGCGTTAAAGAGTTGATGTCTATTACCTACTGCTAATTGTTGTAGCCCCAGTAGCTATTGGGGCTACAACAATAATTTATTAAAGGCGTTCTCGTCATGAATAATATAAAAAGAGCTTCTACCTTAGTTTGGGTTATTTCTTGCCTATTGAGCACCGTACTAACAGGAGCAATCTTTTTGTTTCTAGTAGACCAAGACCGTTGGGGACCAGAAGATTTCAGCTCAGGTTTTACAGTTTCTGAGATTTCGCCAAACATTGAAACTGAGCACTTTATAAAAACGCTACAGGATGTAGCTAATTACAATGGCTTGAATGTTTATAAATTAACACCATCATCTAATAATGATGTTAGAAGTACTGATTACTACCTTTTCGAGGGGAATCCGAGTGAGACTTTAGGTGACCTCAATTCACAATTTTTTCCCACCTTTACTGGAGTATACTCTGCTGCTTTGTATGACACCTCTGCGCTCAAACGAGCACAGTTGACAGGCACTTATCTGGTGCAGGGCACCTCAGCAGAAACCCGCAGTATTACGAGTTCTTTACAAGAGGCGGGGGGCGAGACACGAGAGGTTTCTGCGCGCCCTGGATACTTACTGTGGGTATTCTTCGTGATTGGAAGTGGCTGGGGTGTAGCTATCGCTATCTTGGTTTTAGCGTTGTTGCTTGCCCTCTGTCAGTTGCAAAGCATCCGCCTCTCAGTGGTTGCTATAAGAGTTTCCACAGGTGAGTCAAAAACACGAGTGCAATTATTTGAGTTGCTAATACTTGCTGTTCCCGTATTTGCACCCTTCATAGCATCAAAAATATTTATTTTGAGCTATAGCCTATTAGTATCTGCTGGTTACCGTCTACTCAGCATTGGCGCTATTGCGTTCCAACAGTTCATAGTTCTCGCGGTGTTATTACTTATTAGTCGTGTTGCAGTGATTTTGTTTGAGACTCAACAGTCTCTGAGAGAGCTCATCAAAGGAAAACGCCCAGAAACAATCCTTAGTTTTCTCTCTGCTTTACTCGTAGTCGTAGCCGCCTTGAGGGCTTCTGCCACAGCTTCTTACACCTTAAAACAGATTCAGAACTACAAGGCGGAACGCCAGTCAGATGAGGTACGTCTGAACCAGCCTAACCTTGTTCAGCCTGACTGGGTTATGCTCTGCAGGGTAGCCAAGCAGACAGTGTCAAAAAGTCTATGGGCAATGTGTTCACAGAGCTTCAAAGAACTGGGGACAGCTTTCTAGCTGAGCCAAATGTTCTTTTTGACACCGAACAAAGCGACAGCGTGCTTACTCATAATATGGCCGTCAGCCCTAATTATCTTTCTGCCTTTACAGAGATTGATAGACAGACGGTGGAAGAAATATCAGATATGGCATCTGCCGATTCCACCGTAGTGGCACTTATTCCCTCAGAGCATGCCTCAGCAGAAGATCAAATACGGTCAAGCGTTCAATCATGGGTATCTTTTCAGAACAACCCGGAGGAGCCTGAGAATAGCGATATTTCAGTAAAAGTTGCATCGGATATTAATACGGGAATCATACCGCTACTCTACTTCAGCACTGACACTCAAATGTACATAAAGAACCCCATCCTCGTGGTGGTCGATTCCACTAATAATGTTTTACCTCCAAGCAGTGTTAGGACTTTAAAAACGGTCTATCGCGCCCCAGCTTATCAAGCAGCAGTATCAGAGAATAATCTTGACTTAGCGGTTATTGGATTTGAGAGTCTTTCGCAATACACCTAATTAGCCCAAACAGACCGAAAAGCTGCTCTTGCCGTTGTCGTTATCGGTACATCTGTAGCTTCAGGCGCATTGATTATCGGTGCTATTTTATTAGTGTATATCTATGTAAGCCGTAATAGAGCAGTAATCTTTTTGCAAACTATGTCGGGAGCTAATTTTACTGAGATACACGGGGTTTCCTGAATAAAATACTTTTACTTATTGCCCTACCAGTAGCAGTTTCAGTCGCTATGTCTGCGCTGGAGCCTCTCCCCGCCGTTCTGATCGCATTGGGCGTGTTGTGTGTTTTCTTCCTAGTAGTCACTACAACCTTACGTAGATATAACTACACCATTTCGCGCTTCGCCCTTGAAATTTCATGAGCTTAGGAAGGAAAATATGACTATAAGCAACTCTTTATCAGTCGTAGAACTCGGTTTCAGTTACCCCGCTATAGCTTTATGGGAAAACATCAGTTTTGAAGCACCCTCCGGTTCCTTTATCGCCTTACGTGGGCACAGCGGTTCTGGAAAAACTACTTTATTACAGTGTTTGGGAGGGCTCGAAAAACCAACAGCTGGTGACATTAAATTCGACAATATAAACCCCGCTCATCTAAAGGGAAAGTCGCGACGAGATTTTCTGCGTACCAAAGTTAGTTTTGCTTTCCAGAACTCTGGTCTAGTTGCTTCATGGACTGTACGGCAAAATCTAGATATTGCTGGTTACAAAGTCGCGGAGCACAAAGCGGAAGCCCAGGAAGCGTTTGAGCGGTTCAACTTAGATTACGATTATCTTGATAGACCTGTTTTTCAGCTAAGTGGTGGTGAACAGCAAAGGGTCGGTCTCATACGTTTGGCTCTACGTCATACCCCCTTAGTTCTCTTGGACGAACCAACAGCCGCTTTGGATGACGATAATGCGGGGCGCGTCGTGGATTTCGTCAACCAACACTGCGCCAAGGGAGGCATAGCAGTGATTGCCACTCACGATGCGCGTCTGGTGGAACACGCAGATGTAAGCATTATTTTGAATTAACACCCAAGTGGGAGAACTCCGCCCGCTACCCCAGCCCGCCCACGCTCGGCGGCAGGGCTGCGCGCAGCTTGGTCAGCATCTCTTCGTATTCGGCGTCGGGGTCTGAGTCCGCAACGATTGCACCCCCAGCGCTCAGGCTGACTTCACCGGAGGCAGAGACCACCAGGGTGCGAATAACAATCGAAAGGTTCGCCGCCCCAGAAGCAGAGAAAAACCCCAGCGCCCCAGAATAAATCCCGCGAGCGCGTCCCTCAAGCCGGTCGATAATGTCCATGGTCGAAGGCTTGGGCGCACCAGTCATCGACCCACCGGGAAAACAGGCTTGCACCGCCCCCACCGAACTCACATCTGCCCGCAGACGAGAGCGCACGGTCGAGACTAACTGGTGTACGGTTGAATAAGATTCCACGCCCATAAGTACCGGCACCTGCACCGTTTCGGGGTAGCTGACCCTCGAAAGATCGTTGCGCAGCAAGTCCACAATCATGAGGTTTTCAGCGCGGGTTTTGGCGTCGGTGGTGAGCCAGTGGGCGCGGGCGGCGTCCTCCACCGAATCAGTTGCACGAGCGATGGTTCCTTTGATGGGTTTAGTTTCAGAGACCCTATCGGTGCTGATACTCAAAAAACGCTCAGGCGATGAACTCAAAATGAAGAAGTCTTTGCAGTGCATAAAGGCAGCGTAGGGGGCTGCGTTGTGGTCGCGTTGCGCCAGGTAGGTGGCAAGCGCATTCTCTTTGCTCACTGGCGCGGATGCGCGTGCCCGAGTTTGCGCGGTCAGGCAAACTTCGTAGCTATTGCCTTCAAAGATTTCGCGCTGGCATTCTTGCACGGCTGCGGTGTAGCGAGCGCGGGTGGGCGGGGTGAAGGTGAGGCCGGTCAGGAGGCTTGCTGCCGAGTCACGGTTTTCGGTACTTGCCAGGTGCGACTCCATCTCGTCACACCACTGTTCATCACCAATCAGCCAGTTTTCTTCGGTGGCATGCACATGGATGATATATCGTATGGCAGGAATCCAGAGGGCATCAGGGGTGGACGCGCGGTGGCGAACAGAAGACGCCGGTTCAGTCAGGGCACGGTATTCGTACCCGAAGTACCCCACGTAACCGCCCAAAAGTGCTTCGGTCAGTGCTGATGGGACGTCGTGAGGTTGGGGTGCGTTGGCAAGAGCCGCTTCTAGGTCAGTGGCAAAAGAATCGGCGGTGCGCGCGTCCGTGCAGATGAGAGGTTCGGTGCCCTGCGGTACGACCCCCAGGTAAGAAAAACGTGACATGGGTGATTCTTCTCGGGCAGAGTCTAACCAGAAAGAATAATCAGAGTTAGCAGAGATAGTCCGGTAGATCTCAGCTACAGAAAGACTCGTAATAAGGGGGCGAACGGTCAGCGGTTCGGGGCAGGTGTGGGGCGCAGTAGTCACCCAAGAATTCTAGCGGTAGAGAGGCAAGCGGGTATAAAAATCCCCGCTGCTCCAACAACTGAAAACCAGATGAAAGAGCAACGGGGTAAGGCTTTCAAGCCTAGAAAATTTTTAGCGCACCTGCGGGGTTTCGCCGTTTTCTGAGACCATAGGCAGTTCGGCGTCCTGCCATGCACCCATACCGCCGATAACGTTAATGGCGTCGAAACCGTACTGGTTGAGGTAGGCGGCGGCGCGCAGGGAGCGTCCACCGGCGCGGCAGATGACGTACACGTCTTCGTCCAGCGGCACTTCTCCGTAGCGTTCGGGCACTTCACCCAGGGGAATGTGCTGGGCGTTTTCAATGTGACCTTCTTGCCATTCGTAGTCCTCGCGCACGTCCAGAATCTTTGCGCCTTCAGGAATCTGGTCTACGGTGACCTGGGGAATATCATCATTCACGGTTTTCACCTTTCGCAAGAAAAAATCTTTGTCTTACCTTTCAGCTTAGAACCAGCGACCGGGTGCTACAAGATTGGCAGAATTTTTCAGCCTACAGCCAAGTGCTCGGGAAAACTCCCGCGTAACTATTCGCGAAAATCCTTAACCGAGCCGATTACTGGAGTGTTGCGGGTTACTCTTGAAGTATGTCTAATCGTGCCGGCACTGTTGCCATCCCTGAAGATCTTGTTGATATCGACGCGCTGATCAGCGCCTACTATGACCTCATCCCTGATCTGAGTGATCCCGCCCAGCGTGTAGCGTTTGGTACGTCGGGTCACCGCGGTAGCTCTTTCAAGAGCTCCTTTAATGACGCGCATATTGCCGCTATTTCGCAGGCGATCGCTGAGTACCGTAAGGGGCAGGGTATTACAGGCCCACTCTTTATGGGTAAGGATACCCACGCGCTGTCAGGCCCCGCGCAAGATACCGCCTTGGAGGTGCTGGCAGCTAACGGTGTGACCGTGCTACTTGATGCTGATGGTGGCTTTGTACCCACCCCTGCGCTGTCTCGCGCAATTATTGTACACAACGCTGACCCGGCAAACACCGCACAGGCCGACGGCATTGTGATTACCCCCAGCCACAACCCGCCCGCTGACGGCGGTTTCAAGTACAACCCCCCTCACGGTGGCCCGGCTAACTCCGATGCAACCGGCTGGATCGCTAACCGCGCCAACGAGCTTCTTGAAGGCGGCAACAAGGACGTCACCCGCCTCTCCCTAGAGAACGCGAAGGCTGCTGAGACCACCGGCACCTACGACTACCTGGGTGCTTATGTTGATGAGCTGGGTGACGTCATTGATATGGACGCCATCGCAGCCTCAGGTCTGAAAATTGGCGCTGACCCCATGGGTAGCGCATCCGTTGCCTACTGGCAGCGCATCGCGCAGCAGTACAAGCTCAATATGACCGTGGTGAACCCGCAGGTTGATCCGCAGTGGGCATTTATGACCCTGGACTGGGACGAAAAAATCCGCATGGATTGCTCCTCACCCAGCGCTATGGCGTCCTTGATTGAGAACAAAGAAAAGTACGATATCGCTACCGGTAATGACGCCGACTCAGACCGTCACGGCATCGTCACCCCCGACGCCGGACTAATGAATCCCAACCACTACCTGGCTGTTGCTATCGACTATCTCTACCGCAACCGCACCGGCTGGGCGGCAGATGCTGGCATTGGCAAGACCCTGGTTTCTTCTTCGATTATTGACCGCGTTGCCGAGTCGCTGGGACGCACGCTCGTTGAGGTTCCCGTGGGCTTCAAGTACTTCGTCGATGGCTTGAGCACCGGAGCCATCGGTTTCGGCGGTGAAGAGTCAGCGGGCGCGTCCTTCCTCATGCGTAACGGCAAGGTCTGGACAACCGATAAGGACGGCATCATTCTGGCTCTGCTGGCGGCAGAAATTACCGCTGTTACCGGCAAGACCCCCTCACAGCGCTACGCTGAACTCACTCGTTCCTTCGGCGAGCCCGCTTACGCGCGGGTGGACGCCGCCGCCACCCGCGAGCAGAAAGCAAAGCTCGGTGCGCTCTCCCCCGCTGATGTGACCGCGTCTGAACTTGCCGGTGAAGCAATCACCGCAAAGCTGACCGAGGCACCGGGCAACGGCGCGTCCATCGGCGGTCTCAAGGTAACCACCGAGAACGCCTGGTTTGCGGCGCGTCCATCAGGTACTGAGGACGTCTACAAGATTTATGCCGAATCCTTCAAAGGCGCTGACCATCTGGCGCAGGTGCAGGCTGAAGCGAAGAAACTGGTAGATAGCGTCATCGCTTAAATCTCTCTAACCTCTCGCGGTTCGCTCTCCTCAGAGCGCAGAGTTAACAGGTTTTCGTCTGGAACATGGGTAACTTTGCGCTCTGAGTGCTTAACAAAGCTCCGTTTTTCTTAGCATTGGGGTTATTTGAATCACACATACATGTTTTATTCGCAGCCATGCCCTGAGCCTCACCCTTTTGACGCAGGTTTTTAGAAAAACCGTGTACCTTGCCGTTTAACACCCTGTAACCAAATGTCACCCACCTACCCAAAGAAGAGTAGACTCAACCACGAAAAATAAACTACTCGTCCTGAGTTTTACAGCGTTTTCAGGACGCGTCACCATTTTGTGGGAGATACACATGGCATCACTCTCTGAAGGTGTGCAGGCAACCCCGCCTAACACACCCCAGACGACGCAGAGCACGGGGTTCTTCGGTCACCCCCGTAGCCTGGCTAACCTTTTCTCGGTAGAGCTGTGGGAACGTTTCTCGTTCTACGGCATGCAAGTCATCATGCTCTACTACCTCTACTGGGAGGCAGAGCGCGGCGGTCTAGCACTGCTCAGCGAAACCTCAGCAGCGGGCGTTATGGGTGCCTACGGCGGCATGGTTTACCTCATGGCTGTGGTCGGCGGTATCTTGGGCGACCGCGTCCTCGGCCCCGAACGCACTCTCTTCTACTCAGCAATCGCCATCATGGCAGGTCACATTGCACTTGCCATTCTGCCCGGCGCTGCTGGCGTTATCGCCGGTCTGGTGCTGGTAGCTATTGGCTCAGGCGGTCTGAAAACCAACGCATCCGTACTCGTCGGTTCGCTCTACGACAAGACCGACCCCCGCCGAGACGGTGGCTTCACCATCTTCTACATCGGCGTGAACATCGGTGCGCTCTTTGGCCCCATGCTCACAGGTATTCTGCGTGAAAACTACGGCTTCCACATCGCTTTCGGTATGGCAGCTGTAGGTATGGCAGTCGGTCTGATTCAGTACGCACTAACCCGCAAAAACCTGCCCGCCAGCGTCCACCAGCTCTCACAGCCGCTCAACGCACGAGAGAAGAAGGTCTACGGCATCGGTACTGTTGTCATACTGGCGGTCATTCTGCTCTTGGTCTTCACCGGCATCATCAACCCGCTGAACCTAGCGACCTGGGTCATGAGCATCATTGCTATCTGCGCAGCGATTCTCTTCTACACCCTGCTCACCTCTAAACTCACCACCGCTGAAGAACACTCCCGCGTGGTCTCTTTCATTCCCATGTTCATCGGTAACGTGGCTTTCTGGGCGCTCTTTCAGCAGCAGTTCACCGTATTGGCGATCTACTCAGAATCACGCATTAACTGGAACATCTTCGGTCTGCAGCTGACCCCCGAGTTCATGAACTCCATCAACCCGGTCTTCATCATCATCTTCGGTGCTATCTTCACCGCAATGTGGACGAAGATGGGCGACAAGCAACCTGCGACGCCGGTTAAGTTCGCCATCGCGCTGATTCTTATTGGCATTGCTTTCTTGATTTTCTTGACCCAGGCGGGCAACACCAACGTGAACTTTATGTGGATTGTGCTGATTCTATTCATTTGCACCATGGGTGAGCTTTCTATCTCACCGGTGGGTACCTCACTGGCGACCAAGCTGGCACCCGAGAATCACCGTGTAGCAATGGTGGCACTTTACTTCACCTCTGTTGCACTGGGTACCGTCCTTGCCGGTTGGTTGGCTCGTTTCTACTCCCTCGAAACTGAAGTACCTTACTTCACCACCTTGGGCATCATCACTATCGCTATTGGTCTTGCCCTGTGGGCAATGAACAAGTGGATTGTGAAGAGGATGGCAGGAATCCGCTAACACCCCAGCGCTCCACCGCAAGAGGACACTGGTGCGTCATTTTTGGTCTAAAAATGACGCACCAGTGTCCTCTCGACGTTAGGGGGTTTTACTCCTCTGCCTCCACGCGGGCGCGAAGATCATCCCGCAGCAGGTCTTCCTTGTGGAAGTGCTTGTTGCGGTAGCCTGAGCGCGCCATCATGTGCGTTGAAATGGGGATAGTCAGCAGCTGCAACATGAAAATTACAATGAGCAGCGGCAACAGTTTCAAATCTCGAGCGTACAGCCCGATACCCACCACCATCATGAGCAAACCAAACACCTGCGGCTTAGAACCAGAATGCAAACGGGTCAGCAAATCGGGGAACCTCACCAGACCGGCAGCAGCTGCCAGCGACATCAGCGAGCCAGTAATCAGGCAGAGCGAAACAAGAATATCAATCAGCATTTAAGCGTCCTCCCGTGTACCCGTAGCCAGGTCATCGCTGAGTTCTTCGGCTGAGTAGGTATCAAGTTCAGAACTCACCGGCGCATTCGATGCGAAGCGAGCCACCGTCACCGAACCAATAAAACCAATGGTTGAAACAACCGCCAGCATGGGCAACAGATCGTACCTTTTGTCGTAGACCATGTTGATGCACACGGTCGCACCAATAATGGTAAGAATGACGTCTGACGCCACTACGCGGTCAAGCAGGGTCGGCCCTTTCCACAAGCGGTAGAGAGCGCCCACGGTGGCAAAGGTTAGAATAATGCCGCAGATCCAGACAACTATAGTCATATTCATGAGCGGGGACCTTTCTGTGCGACCTTCATGCTCTGAGGAGTTTTTTCGCGTTCACCAACGATTGCGTTCTCGCGGGTAAAGCTGGCAACGATTTCTATTGCCTGAGTGTCATCGCTGGGTTCCTCATGCAAAAGCGCCCGATACTCGTCACTGTGACCTGCCGCTTTGAGGATTCTCGCCTCAACATCGCGTGCCATCAGGCAGTAGTCAATGGCTTCTTGAGGGGTGGAGATATCAATGACGTGGAAGTAAAGAATAGAGTTCGCTCGATCCACTTCTACCACCAGAGATCCAGGAATCAGTGAGAGCGTATGGGAGGTTGCAGTAATAAACAGGTCAGATTTAGTACGCAGCTGCACGCCCACTACCGCGCTATTGACGGGTTTGCCGAAGGAGAGAGCAAGAAAGAGTAGCTTGAAACTTGCCAGCGCCACCTGCCAGAGAAAGAACACCATAAACTGAAAGGCGTACCAGGGGTTAAATCTGTCTGAGAGGTAGAGGCTGGGCATGGGAAAAAGCACGGTCACGAGGACGGCGAGCACCAGACCGAAAGCTACGTTAGATACTGAGAAATCCTGCCAGAGGGCGCACCAGACCAGCAGAATCCACAGCAGGGGCGGTAGCCCGTGCAAGAAAAAATCTTTGATGCGTTTCATTGTGCTCCTCCTGCGTGATCTGCCAGGTACTCTTCGATGGTCGGCGCTGTCTGACCGAAGACCGCCTGTACATAGCGGTCAGGTTCAAAGAGGTTATCCGAGGCGAAGTCTGCAAGTTCAAAGAGGGGGGGTGCCAAGAAAGTTATGGCAACGCTAACCGAAATCAACCCGAGAGTTGAATAGAACATTGAGGTGGGAATGGGCTTGTGCTTGTAGCGTGAGGGATTATCTGATTCCTCGGCGCTCAGTAGCTCAACCATGGGGTCTTCGGCTTGGGCGACCGGACGCCAAAATGCCTTGTTCCAGATACGCATGAGGGCAATCAGGGTCAGCAGAGAAACTAACACGCCGACCCCTGCCATGGCGTATGCCTGCCAGGTGCCCGCGTCTGCACTTGCCTGCAGCAAACCGATCTTGCCGATAAAGCCTGAGAAGGGAGGAATACCGCCCAGGTTCAGGGCTGGAACCATGTAGAGAACACCCAAGACCGGTGAGATAGCGAGCATGCCACCCAGGCGGTCGGTGTTGGTGCTGCCGGTGCGACGTTCGATGAGACCAACCACCATAAACAGTGCCGTCTGGATGACGATGTGGTGGGCGATGTAGAAGACCACTGTGGTTAGTGCCAGCTCGCTGCTCAGGGCAATACCCCAGATCATGTAGCCGATATGGCTGATGAGAGTGAAGGAGAGCAGACGTTTGATGTCTTTCTGCGCCAAAGCACCCAGAATACCCACGAAGAGGGTCAAAATCGCCACGATAGCAAGCAGAGTGTTGAGATGTCCGCCGGGGAACAGCAGGGTCTCGGTACGAATAATCGAGTACACGCCCACCTTGGTCAGCAAGCCCGCGAAAACCGCGGTCACCGGTGCCGGTGCCGTCGGGTAGGAGTCTGGCAGCCAGAGCGAAAGCGGAAAGACTGCCGCTTTAATGCCGAAAGCAATCAGCAGCATGAGGTGCAGCTGCATACGGGTGCCTTCGGGCAGGGTACCCAGTTTCAGTGCAAGATCCGCCATGTTCACGGTACCCACCGAAGCGTAGATGAATCCGATGGCGATTAAGAACAGCATGGACGAAATCACTGACACCACCACGTAGGTAACGCCCGCGCGAATGCGCTCGGTTGAAGCATTCATGGTGGTCAGTACGTAGGAGGCAAAGAGCAGAATCTCAAAGCCCACGTAGAGGTTGAAGAGGTCACCCGCCAAGAAGGCATTAGACACACCGGCAATCAGCAGCAGGTAGGTGGGGTAGTAGACCGAAATCGGCACTTCGTCGTCTTCATCAGCCAGGTTCTGACCGGTGGCGAAGACCAAGACTGCAAGCGAGATTGTCGATGAGACTACCAGCATCAAGGCTGAGAGCTGGTCCACCACCATCACGATGCCGAAGGGAGCCTCCCAACCACCCAAATGAACCGCCTGGGGTTCTTTGTTCCACACCGCCAGCAGCAGGGTGATTTCAAGACCCAACGCCACCAAAATAGCGCCGAATGAAATCAGTGCCTGGGCACGCGGATACTTAAGCAGAATAAAAGTCAGTGCCGCCGCAAAGAAAAGCAGAGCAACAGAGAGCGGAGCAAGAGCAAAGATATTCATTGGTTAGCTCTCCTTCGGGATAGTAGCGGAAGCATCGGGCGAGATTCGGTCAGAGAGGTCAGGAGCACCGGGGGCAGTCAAGGCGACTTCTTCATCATCGTCTACACCCGCCGCACTTGAACCTGCCTTTGAGCGTCGCAGGTTCTCTTCTTCTTGCTGCTGCAAGCGGGTTTGCTCGTCGGCGTCGAATTCTGACTCTTCAACGTCTGCGAGCGCGTCCTCTTCAGCATCAAAGCGGTCGGCTGATGCCACGCGGATATCTTCATCATCGTCCTGAATCTCATCAGCGCGGGAGAGCACCCAGCCACGGTAGATCATGCCGAGGATGAAGGCAACCATGGCGAAGCCGATGACGATTGCGGTGAGTACCAGTGCCTGCGGTAGCGGGTCTGAGTACTCACTGGGGTCTATGTCTTTTTCGTAGAAGACGGGTAGACCTGCCGGGCCTGCTGCGTGGAAGATGAGCAGGTTAGTGGCATTGGAGATGAGCATGAGCCCTAGCAGCACTCGGGTGAGTGAGCGGGCGAGTACCAGGTAGACGCCTACGGCGTAGAAGACGCCCATGACGAGGATGAGGCTGAGGTCGATGATCATTTGCGGCCTCCTGTAGTTGCGTCGGATCTCTCTTCGACTTGTTCGCTGACGTTGACGGTGTTATCGGCGATGGCGTCGTCAATGCCTTCACCGAGGCTGCGGAGGATATCGAGGACGAGGCCGATGACTAGTAGGTAGACGCCGATGTCGAAGATGACGGCGCTGGCGAAGTGGACGTCGCCGAAGACCGGCAGCCAGAAGTCCCAGACGTAGGAGGTGAAGACGGGGTCTCCTGCAAAGAGGGGCGCTACGGCGTAGAGGGTTGCAATTGCAAGGCCGGTGCCGAGGAAGGTACCGGCTGAGAAGGGTACGGAGCTGCTGAGTTCAGCGCCGCCGCCTGCCAGGTAGCGAATGGTGAATGCCAGACCTGCGAGTAGCCCGCCGGCGAAGCCACCGCCGGGCAGGTTGTGCCCTGCGACCAGCATATAGAGCGAGATTATCAGCAGGGTGTGAAAGAGCAGTCGGGTCATCACTTCAAGCAGTAGCGAACGCGCCTCGGGGGGCAGTGTGCGTCCTGCGATCAAGAAGGGGTCTCGGCTGCTGCCTTCAACCTGCCCGAAGATGTTTGACATCTTGCGCTGCTGGCTGACTTTGCCCTTGTTGAAGGACGCTTCGATGGTGCGCATCTTGGCGGTGCTGGGGTTGGCGCCCAGGGTGTCGTTGCGTCCGCCGATAAAGATGAGGGACGCGACGCCCGTTGCTGCCAGTGCTAGCACGGAGATTTCGCCGAAGGTGTCCCAGGCTCGCATGTCGACGAGGGTGACGTTGACGGTGTTGTAACCGTAACCGTATTCGTAGGCAAGGTGGGGCATTTCTACCGAGATGGGGGTCAGTTCACGCGAGGAGAAGGTGAACATAGCGAGTGCCATCATGAGCACCGCGAAGCCGATGGCGATGACCATGCGGGTTGCTTTGGTCATGCGGTGTTTGCGGTTGGCGACAATATCGCGGGGCATGTTGCGCGGGAGAACGCGCAGGGCGAGTACGAAGGCGATGAGTGAGAGGGTTTCAACCAGCAGCTGAGTAAGGGCAAGGTCGGGTGCTGAACGTAGGGCGAAGAGCAGAACCATACCGTAGCCGGTGACCGAGACCATCAGAATCGCGAGGAATCGTTTGCGCACTGCAGCAGCAACGATGGCTGCAACAATCATGGTGGTAGCAACAATCCACTGCACCGGCGATTCGCTGGCGCGGACGTTGGCAAGCGGCGGGGTGGTTTCTACGAAGAGCGCGATGGTGGGCAGGGTCACTGCGGTGACTAGGATAACCGAGAGGTAGAAACTCAGTGAACCACGCTGGGTTTTACCGGTGACCCACACCGCCAGCACGTCGAGCGCGTCCATGATGTCGCGGTGAATAATGTAGGCACCGCGCATAGCCGGGAGCGCTTTCTGAAAGCGTTCAACTGGGCTGCGGAAGATGTAGAGAATGATGCCTGTGACTAGGATACCCACGGAGGTCATCAGAGCCGGGGTGATACCGTGCCACAGGGCAAGGTGCAGCTCGTACTCCCCCACCGTTTTCATGTGCGCTGAGATTAGCTGGTGAACGGGTTCGGGGTACAGACCGTAGATGATAGTCAGAACAGTCAATACCGCTGGAGCCACCAAAAAGCCGTTGGTGACCGCGTGAAAGCGGGTGTCAGGGCTGGGCTGGTTGCGTCCGTGCTTGACCTTGGCGAGATCAACATCTTCGCAGTATTTGATTTCGTCGGTGACAATGTAGCCCTGGGTTTTGACGGCAAAAGCGCCCCAGACAAAACGTGCCGAATAGGCGAAAGTGAGTGCTGAGCCCAGCACTACACCGGCAACAGCCAACAGCCCGTGCGGTGTATGTACGCCGTGCAGGGCGGTTTCAAGCACAGCTTCTTTTGCTACAAACCCGGCAAGCGGGGGCACACCCGCCATGGACGCGGCAGCAATCAGAGCCGCGATAAAGAGTTTGGGGGCACGGCGGTAGAGACCGGAGAGCTTACGGATATCTCGGGTACCAGTCTGGTGGTCAATAATGCCTACCGAGAGAAAGAGGGTTGCTTTGAAGAGCGAATGCGCCAGCATCATGGCAATAGCCGCGTAGATCGCATCCGGTGTGCCAATTGAAATCACGAGCGCCAAGAAACCCAGCTGAGAAACGGTACCGTAGGCAAGAACAAGTTTGAGATCGTACTGTTTGAGGGCAACGTAGCCACCAAAAAGCATGGTTGCAACGCCCAAGAAGAGCAGGGTGTAATGCCACACCTGAACCTCGCCGAAAGCAGGTGCCAGACGCAGCAGAAGATAGATACCGGCTTTCACCATCGCCGCAGCGTGCAGGTAGGCGCTGACGGGGGTCGGTGCAGCCATTGCACCGGGCAGCCAGTAGTGCATGGGCAGCAGAGCAGATTTAGAAATAGCGCCCAAAAGAATTAAGAACAGCGCCCACGATAAGACTGTAGATGAAATTGAACCCTCACCAGCAAGCACCTGACCGGCGAACTCAGCGCCATTTTGCGTCCACTCGCGCATACTGTAAGTACCCATTGCCTGACCTACTATCACCAAGCCGATGAACATGGCGAGACCACCGAAGGTGGTAATAGTCAGTGCCTGCAAGGCAGAACGACGCGCAGACAGACGCTCACAAGAATAGCCAATGAGCAGATAGGAAAGAATGGTGGTGATTTCCCAGAAAACGAACATCACAATGACGTCGTCCGCAGTAATCAAACCGAACATCGCGCCCGCAAAACCGAAGAGGTAAGCGGCAAAAGTTCCTACCGAGCCTTTGGAGTGCTCAAAGTAAGAGGCGCAATAGAAGAGCACCAAAGAACCCACTCCAAGCACCAGCAAGCTCATGATGTATGAGAGCACATCGAGGCGGAAGGTCAGTTCAAGGTTCAGCTGTGGAACCCACTGCAGCTGCTGTACTAAAGCGTCGCCGCCAAGAATGCGCTGAGTATGCATCAGCACGTACACCAGCGCTAGGGCAGGAATAGCCGCTAAGACATAGAAGGTCTTGATGCCGAGCTTTTTGTACAGTGCAGAGGCAACCACAGAACACAAGAAGAAAGCAAAAAGAATGAAGGTCACAAGAAGGCCTTACGTGTTTGTGTTTGGGCGTAGTTACCTCTAGTTTAGTCGATAATCTCTGCTTACTGTTATGGGCGGTTCCACAAAAATTGGCGGTCATCGTGGGAATATACGCGCCTGGCTATGTTCAGAAGAGCACCGCGACCTCAAGGCAGTGCGAGAGTTTTCCCCGCTACCGACTATCAACCGGTTACCGGTAGAGGTAGTAAACTTGAGGGCGTTTGAGTCTTCTTACTCGCAAGGATTTTTCTCGTGTCTCGTTCTCCTTTTTCTTGGCAGCTTCACAGCGACGGTAAAACCGTTGCCCCCGGTGCTGTTGTTGCCCCTCATGAGCGCCTAGCGTGGGGTCGCACTATCGGTATTGGCGCCCAACACGTGGTGGCAATGTTTGGTGCTACCTTCTTGGTGCCGCTCCTGACCGGTTTTCCCCCGGCAACTACCCTCTTCTTCTCAGGTTTAGGCACAATTTTGTTCTTGCTGATTACAGCAGGACGAGTGCCCTCCTACCTGGGTTCCTCATTCGCCTTTATCGCGCCCCTGGCTGCGGCAACCAACCAGCACGGTCCCGCCGGTGCCTTGGGCGGCATCGTCATGGCTGGCGTTTCGCTCTTTATCGTGGGTCTAATTATTCAGTTCGCGGGTACCGGTTGGCTCACCAAGCTCATGCCGCCGCTGGTCACCGGCGCTATCGTAGCGCTGATTGGCTTCAACCTCGCTCCCAGCGCGAAGAAGAACTTTATGGAAGCACCCGTTACCGCTTTCATCACCCTGGTTTCTATCGTGCTGATTTCAGTACTCTTTAAGGGCATGATTGGGCGTCTTTCAATTCTGCTGGGCGTCGTCATCGGCTACATCACCGCTGTACTGCGCGGCGAAGTCAATTTTTCAGCCATCCGCCAGACTTGGGAAACCGAGGGCTTGATTGGTCTGCCGCATTTTCAGACCCCTGAATTCCACTGGAACCTCGCCGGTCTCTTCATTCCCGTAATTCTAGTTTTGGTTGCTGAAAACATCGGTCACGTTAAATCAGTGGCACTGATGACTAACCAAAACCTCGACGCTTACTCAGGACGCGCGATCATGGCTGACGGTCTTGCCACCACTGTTGCCGGTTTCGGCGGCGGTTCGGGTACTACCACCTACGCTGAAAATATTGGCGTTATGGCAGCAACCAAGGTCTACTCCACCGCCGCCTACTGGGTAGCTGCTATCTTCGCGTTGCTACTCTCCATCTTCCCGGTCTTCGGCGCCGCCGTTGCATCCGTTCCCGCCGGCGTCCTGGGTGGTGCGGCAACCGTTCTCTACGGCATGATCGGCATGCTCGGTGTACGCATCTGGGTACAGAATCGTGTAGATTTCTCCAACCAAGTCAATCTGAGCACCGCGTCCATTGCCATGATTATCGGCATCGCCGACTACACCTGGGATTTCGGTGGTCTACAGTTTGCCGGTATCGCTCTGGGCACCACGGCAACCCTGATCGTCTACCACGTGATGGCAGCTATCAATAAGGCAACCGGGGCAGCAGGTACCCACCCGCTCACCCCTGACGCCACAGACCCCTCAGACCCGGCAGCTAGCGCCCACTAGGCTATAGCGCGCCCACCGAGCAAACAAAAACTGAGTGTATAAGTGCCCCTTCCGGTATTCGAAAGGGGCACTTATGCACTCAGGATGTGAAGTTATCTACCCAGCTCTTTGAGAACCCGGCTAAGAATATCGGTGCGGTTTGTAATGATTCCATCGACACCCAGCTCGATGAGTTCGCGCATACGTTCTGCCTCATCAATGGTCCAAATATGCACCTGGTAACCAGCAGTTTGAGCTGTTTCGAGCAGACGCGGGGTCAGCACCTGCCAGGTTTTGCCCAGCCAATTATGGGTTAGGGGAATCTGCACCGCGTCGATGGGCGCCACCCAGTTATTAGTTTTAGCACTGATGACACTCCACATCTTGGGGTGAATCAGCGATGAAAGGTAGAGAAAAGTCATCGACAGTTCCGAAGCGCCCAGAGTTACCTGATCTTGTAGCCCATAAAAAGCCAGGCTTCGGTAGGCAGCTTTTCGGGTGCGTTCGGTAAAAGAGGTGATGCGCACGCGCGGTAGTTTCTTCACCTGCGAGAGAACGCGCGGCACCGTAATAGCAGAGGCGGCATCTTTCATGTCGATATTGAAGGACGCCTCGGGGAACGCTTCGAGCGCCTCGGCAAGCGAGGGGATGCGGTGCCCGCCCTCAAGCTCTAGCTCTTTGATCTCTTTCCAAGGGGTGTTGCGTACCAGACCAAAGTGACCGGTAAGCCTGTTCAAGAAGGGGTCGTGAAAAACAATAGGCACCCCGTCTACAGTGGTATTTACGTCAATTTCTAGCCACTGGGTACCGGCGTCCAGGGCATCTTTGAAAGACGCGAGAGTATTTTCTGGCGCGTTGAGACTAAAACCGCGGTGGGCGAAGCGCTCAATAGTCTGACGCTGCTCAGCTGAAGTGGAGGGTGCAACCATAACTACAAATTTTATACTACAACTTAATGGTTACTGCGAGGAGCACCACCGCTCACCCCCACAGATAAGGTGAAAGAAGGCGGTTATCAACTACCGGTTCTCGTCCAAGAGCTGCTCAATCACCTGAGCTACACCGTCCTCGTCAAAAGGCGGGCAGGTGCGTCCCACCGCCGCTTGAACAGCGGGCGCACCTGATTCTAGGGCGTAGCCGTGCCCAGCCCACAACAGCATCTCCGTATCGTTAGGCATATCGCCGAAAGCTGCGACTTCGCTGGCATCAATACCGCGAGCTGCGGCGAAATCCTCCAGTACGCACCCTTTGTTCAGCCCCAGCTGAGCCATCTCAATCAGGGGACTACCCGGTACTGCGTGGGTTACAGACACATACTGCCCCACTAAAGACCGCACTTTTTCTAGAAGCTCAGCCGGGTCAGCCTCATCAAGACGCACCAGGTATTTGATGATTTCGCTCTTTGGGGTGATGGCATCTTCCAGGGCACCGTACTCACATCTAATACCGTCGAAAGGTCCACCGGGCACCACCTGAAAATCACCGTCAATGTAGGCGGCATCAATAGTCTCAGCAGTAAAGTGTGCCCCCGGTAACGCTTCTTTCAATAATGAGTGTACCTGCAACATCTGCTCGCCGGTAAGGGTACGGGTTTCTATAATTTCTTGACGCCCCAGGTGATAGGTCACCGCCCCATTGGAGCAGATAGCATAAGAATCGTAACCACCCATTTGCTCCACGATGGCAGATAACCAGCGGTAGGGACGCCCGGTGACCAGCACCAGATGAACCCCGGCGGTACGAGCAGCCGCCAGCGCATCCAAGGTGCGCGGTCTAAAGGCAAAATCGTGTCCGATAAGGGTTCCGTCGATATCGCTGGCTATCAGTTTGATCATGGGTGATTTTTAGTGTTCCTCGTGGGTGATGGTGAGGAAAGCACGCGCGATGCCGTGGGAGAAGAGGTTAAAGTTTACGACGGCGGGGCTGGTCTCTGCATCGATGTCGAGTTCTTCAACGTCTACAGCGGTCACGCAGAAAATGTAGCGGTGGGCACCGTGACCGGCAGGAGGAGCCGCGCCCAAGAAAGCGTCTGTACCACCGTCATTGCGGTGACGCAACGTACCTTCGGGCATATTTTCGGCTGCGCCGGTAGCCAGTTCAGTAATGCTTGCGGGGATGTTTGAGGCGCACCAGTGCCAGAAACCGCTGGGGGTGGGTGCGTCCGGGTCAAAACAGGTCACCACAAACGATTTGGTTTCAGCAGGAAAACCGCTCCACGAAAGCTGCGGCGAAATATCTTTGCCGCCCTCGATGCCGAAGATGCCCGAAAGCTGGGCAGGCTGAGCCTTCTCGCCTTCAGCGATGTCAGTGGAGGTCAGCGTAAATTCAGGCAGGTCAGGCAGATCGGCGTAGGGTTCACGGTTCAACATGGATGTAGCTCCTTTGAGTTACGGGATTAGCAATTAGATTTCAGTGTAGTAGATGGCGCGAAACGAGTAACTAGTTGCCCAAGACCTGCATCAGTTCAGAGCGGGTGGGCGGGTTAGCGCCTGCACGTGAGACGGTAATTCCAGCGGCAGTAGCTGAGAAGGTCAGGATCTCGGTGAGGTCTTCGGCGGTCAGCGCGTCGAGCTTGGTGCTGGCTTCTGCCCCCTCAATTCCCCGGTCGAGTAGGTTAGCGATGAGCGCTGCCATGAGAGAATCGCCCGCACCTACGGTGTCTGCAACCTCAACCCGGTGAGCGGGAACAGCAACACCGACGTCACGGGTTTGGCTGTTAACAGCCCAAGGCCCCATCTCGCCACGGGTAACCACCACAAGGTTCACTCCGGCTTCTAACCAGGCAACGGCGCTCTCTTCGAGGGTGCGGTGCGGGTAGAGCCACAGAATATCTTCATCACTTGCCTTGATAACATCGGCGTGAGCAACTACTCGATCAACCCAGGCGCGGGCAACCGATGAATCAGGAATAATCGTCGGGCGGCAGTTGGGGTCATAGGTAATTAGTGCGTGATTATCGGCAGCTTTGATGGTTTCTACGACGGTTGAAGCGCCGGGCTCAAGCATTGCCCCGATAGAGCCAACGTGGATGGCGGACGCGGCACGGGCGACCTCGGCAAGAGCGTCGGCTGCGGCGTCCAGCGACCAGTCGATGTCGAACTCGTAGTCAGCGGCACCGGTCTCGCTGATGTTTGCTTGGGCTGTTGAGGTTTTCTTCTGGTCGGCACCCACCGGCAGAATGACGCCGGAGTCTTTGAGGTGTTTGTCAATCTTCTCGCCGTTATCATCGGCGCCGTAACGACCAATGAACTGAGCATGGTGACCCAAGCGACTGACCCCCACGGCAACGTTCATGGGACTACCACCGGGGTGGGCGTGCTCCGGCTCTCCGGGGCGCTTAACAATATCTACGAGGGCTTCACCAATCACAGTCAACATGAACTCATTTTATCAGCGACTGTGAAGTGGATCCTACAGTTAGGTAAGACGCATCTTCTTTACCCCACTTATGTCTATAGACGGTGGGTAACGCCTAGCTTCGGGGTAGTTTTTTGTAGCATTTAAATTATGGAAAAAATTCTGTCTGTGCCCTTAGATGACTCCCTCGTTGAACGGCTGGAGAACATTAGCGTGCGCGCAGGCGTAGCCGTCTCTGAACTTGTCAGTGACGCGATCGCGCGTCACCTTGCTGATCTCGAAAACTATTACCTCAGCATCCACGAATTGCGTTCGGTGCGTCTCGATCACCCGCAGAACCCACTCGCGGCACCTGAGGTGCGTGAGTACCTCGACCTCATTGGTGAGCGTCCGGCATAACTCTTTGCTTCACCTGTTTTTCTAAAACACCTGCCGTTTTAATGATTTCTGTTGTAAGCAACCGATAAGCTAGAAGTAGCGCTCGTTTCAACGACGATTCGGTCGCCTAATCGTTGAATGATGCGAGTTGGATCCGCTCATCACACCGCACCCTAGTGTGCTCTACCGGTTCTGCAATGAGGCAGAACCGAGGAAGTAGGTCTGAGACCAGTGACTATTTCTCCCGCACAAGCCCGTGACCAGTGGGTAGCACGCGAAGCAGAAGCAGAGGCAATGATTCCTCTGATTGGTAAGCTCAACCGCGAAAACCATGTGGTTGTGAGCATCTACGGACGAAGCCTGATTAATAAGTCTGTTATTCAGATTCTCAAGGCTCACCGTTTTGCCCGCCAGATTGACACTGTGGAGCTGAACCCCAGTGATTCCCTGAAAGTTCTCAACTCTCTGCAGGGCCTGAATTTGGGGGTGTGTTCTATTGATATTGCTGCGCTGTGGCACGCTTTTGAAAAGTCTGACTCCGCTGATCTTGAGGCGTGGTTGCGCGAAGAGTTGGCTGAAGTGATTGACGGCAAGGGCAAGAATGAGCAGGCTCCGCAGGACGTAGTGCTCTACGGTTTTGGACGCATCGGTCGTCTGCTGGCACGTATTCTACTTGAACGTTCTTCAGGGTCTGAGCTGAATTTGCGCGCTGTGGTGGTACGTAAGAATTCAGACGTTGATTTGTTCAAGCGCGCCTCTTTGCTGCGCCGTGACTCAGTGCATGGGGCGTTCAAGGGCACTATTCGCGTTGATGAAGAGAACAACATTATTATTGCCAACGGCACCCCGATTCAGTTCATTTACGCTTCTGATCCTGCTGATATTGACTACACTGCCTACGGTATTAATGACGCGATTATTGTTGATAACACCGGTCGTTGGCGTGATGCAGAGAGCCTGGGTCAGCACCTAAAGTCTAAGGGCGTCAAGCGTGCGCTGCTCACCGCACCCGGTAAGGGCATGAAGAACATCGTCTGCGGCGTCAACGATGACACCATCGAAGATTCTGACCTCGTTGTTTCGGCAGCCTCGTGTACCACCAACGCTATTACCCCGGTGTTAAAGGTTCTTGACGATGCCTACACCGTTGAGCACGGTCACGTTGAGACCGTTCACTCATTCACGAACGATCAGAACCTGATTGATAACTTCCACAAGGGTGACCGCCGCGGACGCTCGGCTGCACTGAATATGGTGATTACCGAAACCGGTGCGGCTAAAGCTGTCTCGAAGGCACTGCCGCAGCTGGAGGGTAAGCTCACCGGCAACGCTATTCGCGTGCCCACCCCCGATGTGTCAATGGCGATTCTGAACCTGCAGCTTGAGAAGCTCCCCGCGGATAAGGACGAGCTGAACACCTTGCTGCGTGAGGCGTCCTTGACCTCTAAGCTGCGTCGCCAGATTGACTACACCGATTCTAACGAGGTTGTTTCCACCGACTTTGTGGGTTCGCGTGCCGCCGGTGTTGTCGATGGGCTAGCAACTATTGTGACTCCCAAGAATGTATTGCTGTACGTCTGGTACGACAACGAGTTCGGTTACTCCTGCCAGGTAATTCGCGTGCTTGAGTCAATGGCAGGACGCACCACCCCCACCTTCCCGCGCGCCGAGAGCTAGAAGCGTCAGCGGGGCGGCAGCACCACCCGCGACGCTAACGCTCTCGGAGTGAAAGGGGCTACCTTATCTTTCTACCTCCCGGCGAGATGCCGGTATGAGAGTAGTGGAGAGGGTAGCCCCTTTTTAATTACTTTCAGCATTCACCCCGTCCGCTAAAAACCCCGACCCTCTCTTGAATACAGGATTCAGGAAAGAACCGGGGTTTTTAGGTGCCGTTTTGGGGCTAACTCACACGGTACTTAGCAGTGAGAATGACCTTGCTTTTAGGCGTCCGCAGCGTTCTTGCCCAGGGGTTCCAAGCGAACCAGAACTGACTTATAGACGGGGGTATTTGACTCGTCCGCAGTGGAATCAAGAGGAACCAGAACGTTGGCTTCGGGCAGGTAGGTGCTGACGCAACCACGGGCGTGATCGTACTCCACCACGCGGAAGTTAGGCGCACGACGCTCGCCGTCCTCCCAGACCGAAACGATGTCTACCAAATCACCGTTACGCATACCCTGCGCCGCGATATCGTCCTTGTGCATAAAGACAACGCGACGACCGTTATGAATACCACGGTAGCGGTCGTTCAAACCGTACATGGTTGAGTTGAACTGGTCGTGCGAGCGAACGGTTGACATCAAGAAGTGGTTTTCGGGAACCTCAAGAACAGCAGGCTGGTTCACGGTCAGGTGAGCCTTGCCGTCAGAGGTATTGAAAACGCGCTGACGCGGGCCGTTGGGCAGGTAGAAACCACCAGGCTTCTTCATTCGCTCGTTGTAGCGCTCAAAACCGGGAATAGTGCCCTCAATCGCGTCACGGATTACGCTGTAATCGTCGATCATGGGCTGCCAGAAATCGTCCCCGAAGGTCTCGCGACCGATAGAGCAAATGATATCGACCTCAGACTTGAGGTTCAGATCCTTATTAGCGGTGCGCTTACCGATAGACGCTGACACCACGCCAGCTGAGTTCTCAACGGTAATCTGCTGCGGGCCTGACTTCTGCATATCAACATCGGTACGAGCCAGCACGGGCAGAATCAAGGACTTCTCACCGGGCCAAGCGTGTGAACCGTTGGGCTTGGTGGAGAGGTGAACGGTCATTTCCTGTTGGGTCATTGCACGTTCACAGGCGCTGGTATCTGATGCAACACGCACCAGGTTACCGCCCAAAGACATGAAGAACTGGTTTTCGCCATCGCGCATCTGACGCAGTGAATCAACGGTATCCAAACCGAACTCACGGGGAACATCGAAACCGAAGTAGTCCTGCAGAGCGTCCATAAAACGCTTAGGCATCTTTTCCCAGATACCCACGGTGCGGTTGCCCTGAACGTTGGAGTGACCGCGGAAGGGGGCGGTGCCCGCACCGGGCTTACCGATGTTGCCGGTCAGTAGCAAGAAGTTAACGATTTCGCGCAAAGTTGCAACGGCACTCTTGTGCTGGGTTGCGCCGAGGGTCCAACCAACAATCACAGAGCCAGCCTTCTCAACCATGTCAGCAATCTGTGAAACCTTGGCAGCTGAGATGTTTGAGCCGCGCTCCAGCTCAGCATCATCGAGGCTCATCAGGTGCTCAACGGTCTCTTCAAAACCAGAGGTGAACTTCTCAATGAATACGTGATCAATAGCGTCACGGCGAATCAGTTCGCGGTTAAGCTGCTGGAAGAAAGCGCGGTCGCCATCAAGACGAACCTGCAGGTACTCGTCCGCCAACTTCTCAGCAATACCCAAGCCACCCTTAATGGACTGGGGTTCCTTGAACGCCATCAGACCGGTCTCGGGCATAGGGTTCAGCACTACCATCTTGCCGCCGTTCTCTTTCATCTTGGTGAAAGAGGTCAGCGAACGCGGGTGGTTGGTGCCGGGGTTCTGACCCACCGAGAAGTACAGGTCGGTGGTTTCAAGATCATTCATGGTGATAGAGCCCTTGCCCAGCCCCAGGGTCTGTGACAGTGCGCTACCGGTTGATTCGTGGCAGAGGTTACCGCAGTCGGGCAGGTTGTTTGAACCCAGGCGGCGGGCAAGCAGCTGGTAGGTGTAAGCAGCTTCGTTGGACGCGCGTCCTGAAGTGTAGAAAACAGCCTTCTTAGGGTCGGTCTTCTTCAGCTGCTCTGAGATCAGTGAAATCGCTTTTTCCCAGCTGATGGGGCGGTAGTGCTCATCGCCTGATGCGCGATCATAGTACATGGGCTCGGTGATACGACCCTGCTTGCCCAGCCAGTGATCGGTCTGGTTCTGCAAATCGCTGATAGTGTGAGCAGCCCAGAAATCGGCGGTAGCGCGATCAGGGGTGGTCTCTTCAGCAACAGCCTTAGCACCATTTTCGCAGAACTCAACAATGTTGAGGTCTTTCTGGTTAGGCTCAGGCCATGCACAACCGGGGCAGTCAACGCCACCGTGCTTGTTCATGTTAATCAGGGGTAGCAGACCGCGCGCAGGAATAGCGTGCTGCATCGCGTGCAAAACGCCAGGAATACCGGCAGCAGCCTTTTCGCGATGGGTTACTTTGGGGTTGTCAAAAGCATTAGCTTCTTCGCTAACCCGGCTGACAGTAGGAAGATTTGATTCTAAAGGTGCATTCATAGCTCTATACCTAACAGTTTGTGGGGCGTGGGATGTATCTTTCGAGCTTCTTTTAAAGATTACTAGACAGGCTTAGTTTTTGGACATTTATGACGCCTCGGCAAGTTCACCGGAGTAGAGGTTGAAGCGGTCTTCACGGGCAAAAGCGACGAGGGTGAGACCGGCTTCGCGCGCCAAATCAACGGCAAGTGAGGAGGCTGCGCTGACGGTAATCAGTGCCGAGAAACCTGCCATAATCGCCTTTTGCACGAGTTCAAAGGATGCGCGCGAGCTCATGACCAAAATGCGTCCGGGGGTGTCGAGAGAGTCCTCAAGCATGAGGTGACCGATGACCTTGTCAGCGGCGTTATGGCGTCCGATATCTTCGCGGGCGACAATCAGGGTGCTGTCCGACTCAAAAACGCCCGCTGCGTGAATGCCACCGGTGCGCCGAAATTGTTTCTGTTCTTTGCGCAGAATCTCGGGTAGTTGAAGAATCGTCTCGGGGTCTAGTTCCACCGGTGCAATCGGGCGGTGGGCCTTGTGCATAATCTGGTCGATAGACGTTGAACCGCACACGCCGCAGGCTGAGTTGGTGACCGTCAGGCGCAGGTTCTCAAGACCCGGCGCGCGTACTGTGCTGATGGGAGTGATATCAAGAACGTTATAGGTGTTTTGTCCGTCGGGTCCGGTAGCTCCGGCGCAGTAGCGGGCGTTGGTGACGTCCTGCGCCGAATGAATCATGCCCTCTGAGTGCAAGAAGCCGTGCGCCAGCTCAATATCGTGACCGGGGGTGCGCATGGTGGTGGTAATGGTGGTGCCGCTGAGCCTGATTTCTAGGGGTTCCTCGGCTGTCACTGCATCGCCGCGCTTGTTGTAGCTAAACGAGCCATCAGCGTTACGAGTGACCTTGGTGGTAGCCACCGAGATATTAATTCTGCCCACGGTTACTTTTCACCCTCCCTAGGTTCAACCCACTGTTCCAGTGCTTTCTCGACGCTACCGATTTTGGAGCGCACCGTTTCAAGGGTGCTACCGTCAGTATCTTGTGCGGCGAGGGCGGATGCGTACCCCACCAAAAACGCTGCCAAAGGTGCCGCCGGTCGAACCGCCCGATGCGCCACGTGCTTGGTCATACCCAGCAAGTAGGGCATCGCGTCCTCAATCATCTGCGCATCAAGATCGAGGTCACCCGCAACCTCGGCAAGAAATAAACGCGCATTAGCCAGGTCATCTGGCTGCTTAGTAGTCATGCACTTTACTTTACCGAGAAAACGAGAGCAGGCGAAAATATTGCGTAATAGGCGGGGTACATCAATTTAGCGGTGTTTGAAGTCAGCCTCACGTTTTTCAACGAAAGCAACCATGCCCTCTTTCTGATCCTCACTGGCGAACAGGGCATGGAAGGCACGGCGCTCAAAGAGCAGCCCCTGAGCCAGTGTGGTTTCAAAAGCGGTGTTTACCGCTTCTTTAGCAACCTGGGAGGCATGCTTTGACTTACCCGCAATGGTCTCAGCAATCTCTAGAGCAGTGGAAAGCACCTGCTCATCCTCTACCAAACGGGAAACCAAACCAATACGTTCTGCCTCTGACCCGCCGATCATTCGACCGGTCAAAATCATGTCCATCGCCTTAGCCTTACCGACAGCGCGGGTCAGACGCTGCGAACCACCCATGCCGGGCATGATACCTAGATTAATCTCGGGCTGACCGAACGTAGTATCCTCACTAGCCACCAGCACATCAGCCATCATCGCCAGCTCACACCCACCGCCCAAGGCATAACCGCGTACGGCAGCGACCACGGGCGTCCGCACGCTCGTCAAACCCTCCCAGTGCGCGAACCAGTCAGCGGCAAACATTTGGGTAGCACTCTGCGGAGCCATCTCCTTAATATCAGCACCGGCAGCAAAAGCCTTCTCGCTACCTGCCAACACTATTGCGCCAATCTCGGTAGAAGAATCAAACTCCCGAGCAGCAGCGACAACCTCACGCATACTTGCCTCATTCAAAGCGTTCAGCGACTTGGGGCGATTGAGGGTAATAACTCCTACGCGCCCGCGGGTTTCAACCAAAATATTCTCGTACATAACCTCCCTTTCTTTCCCACAACCAAAAGGGGCAAAAATTGTTGCCTGTTAGATACAAACCAACAATTTTTGCCCACACCCATAGTTACAACTTCAAATCTTCATCTTCATTCAGCGGTGCGAAGAAGCTCTCCACCAGCTCGTCACTCACCTCATCAAAAGAAGCGGGCTCCCACACCGGGTTGCGGTCTTTATCAACCACCTGAGCGCGAATTCCCTCGCGCATATCGTGAGCACGCAAAGCATTGCAGGAGGTCAAATAATCCTGCTCTAGCGTTTGCGCCAAGCTCTGACCCTCGGCACGACGAATGGCTTTCAGGGCAGTCTTCACGCCCGTGGGGCTGTTACGCAAAATGGACGCATATAACTCCTCAGCAAGACTGCTTGATTCCCCCTGCGCCGCCTTCTTCAACGTATCCGCAATCTGCTGGGGGTTCTCCTTGCTAAAGGCAGCCTCGATCCACTCCTTATTTTCTTCAAAAGCTGAAGCACCGGCGTCCTGCGTGAACTGCTCAATGGTTCGGGTAACCTGCTCGGCACCACTTACCTGTGTGAGAGCTTCTTGCAGTTCATCCAGCCTCTCAGCAGGAATAAAGTAGTCAGCCAAGCCCACTGCCAGGGCGTCCGCCGCACCCACATGAATACCGGTGAGCGCCATCGCCGTGCCAAAGTGGTGAGGAGCGCGCGCCAAAATATTCAAACCACCAATATCGGGGCTAAAACCAATCACCGTTTCGGGCATACCAGCTTTAGTGTTCTCGGTGACAATGCGGTGCGAACCGTGCGCTGATGCACCAATACCGCCGCCGAGCACCAACCCGTCCATCAAAGCGATGTAGGGCTTGGGGTAATAAGCTATACGGTGGTTGAGGGTGTACTCCACGCGGAAGTAATCCTCAGCAAAAGCAAAGTTCTCTTCTTCGATAGCGCGGTACAAAGAGACAACATCGCCACCGGCGCACAACCCACGCTCCCCCGCACCGCGAATCAGCACAGCGTGTACGCCCTCATTACTCTCGAAATCAGTCAGAGCACCATCAACACTTTTCAGCATCTCATAGTTCAAGGCGTTGACCGCGCGTGGACGGTTGAGGGTGATAACCCCAAGACCTCCACGCACCTCGACCAGTACTAGCGATTCTTCAGACATAGCAACCTCTCCTACAATGACTTCTTAACCCAGACTATCGGTTTTCGCGGTTCGGGTAGGGTTAAAACCATGAAAATTGCTACCTGGAATGTGAACTCTCTGCGTGCCCGCGCCGAACGCGTTGAAGAATGGTTAGAGCGCAGTGACGTCGATGTGCTCGCCATTCAAGAAACCAAATGTACGGACGTCAATTTTCCGTCAGAGATTTTTGAGTTCATGGGCTACGAGGTAGCGCATTTTGGGCTCAGCCAGTGGAACGGTGTTGCCATTGCCTCGCGCGTAGGTCTTGAGGACGTTCAGCGCGGCTTCGAGAATCAGCCGGTGTTCGGTAAGCCCGATGAGGACGAGGTTTTGGAGGCCCGCGCTATAGGTGCAACCTGCGGTGGGGTGCGGGTGTGGAGTCTTTATGTGCCCAATGGGCGCGGACTCACCGACCCGCATATGGATTACAAGCTGCGTTGGCTGGATGCTCTGCGCGGTAATGTTGAAACCTGGCTTAATGCTGATTCTGCCGCAGAATTTGCCCTAGTGGGTGACTGGAACGTGGCACCACGCGATGAAGATGTGTGGGACGTCCAGTACTTTTTAGACAACGAACTCACACATATCTCTGCCCCTGAGCGCGCCGCCTTTAACGGGTTTTTAGACACCGGGCTGGTTGATCCGGTGCGCGAACGCGCCCCCGGCTTCACCTACTGGGACTACCAGGCGGGGCGCTTCGCTAAAGATGAAGGCATGCGCATCGATTTTCAGTTACTCTCTCCCGCATTAGCTGCGCGCGTGAGCGGTGCGTTCATTGATAAGGACGAACGTGCCGGTTCGGGTGCGTCCGATCATACTCCCGTAGTAGTGGAGCTGAGCTAGGCTCTCCCCGCAACCGGCTCAGCGATAAATCAGGATCTCGGCGCCAGTGGGCGCGCAGCGGGAAGCAGGAAGCTAGATGGTGGCGTCCACGTCCTCCTGTAGCGTCAGCCCACGGTGCAGCGCACCCTCGATAAAGAAGAGCGCTACCAAGAAAAGAAAAGTCAGCAAACCCTGGTCTGAAAGGAAAGTGGGTATCTGCGTAAATTCAGCTAACCCGCTTGCCTGCTGTACTGCGCGTCCCACAAAATGCACCAGTATTGAATAAACGATCATGCCAATGAGTAAAGTCAGCTGAGCTGCTTTCAGGGTCTTGAAGACGCGAGAAGTAAAGTCAGCCTTGGTGTAAAAGGTACGTGCCAACCGGTACATGAGCGCTGTAAGCGTGATGTAGATAAAGAACTTCCAGGCGAAAGCAACCCATGCCAGAACCTTCGCATAAGCAGGTAGGTCTTTATCAGCAACCCAGTAAGTACCGCCTTCAAGTTGCAGGTTGTACTGTTGCAAGGCTGAGGGAATACCAGACGCAGGCCATTGCAGAAGCGCCAGATAAGCAAAAAACACTAGAAGCGCACCGCTATATACAAGCGGCAGAGAGAAGTGGTTTTCAGCGGGCTGAGCCTCTTGGGCATTGCACCCAAAATAATCTTTAACCTTTAACATGAGCCTCTCCTTCCAGAGAAAATAGGTCACCCGGTGCGCAACCCAGCACCTCACACAAAGCGGTAAGAGTTGAAAATCGAACTGCTTTGGCACGGTTATTTTTAAGGATCGAAAGGTTAGCGACGGAGATACCCACCCTGTCTGAAAGCTCCACCAAGCTCATAGAGCACTGCTCTAGCAGCTCGTCCAGGTGACACCTGATGCGGTGATCTTCAAGCGGTGGCACGCGTCCTCACGTCCTTTCTTAGCCCTTAACATATTGATATTCGATATGGTTAAGCATATCGAAAAACGATACGCTTTCAAGTGGCAGCAAACCCGTAAGTCACCTTTAGATGCACGATTCGCCCATACACATGGGGTGAATCATGCAATTAAAGGAGAATCGCAAGAACAGAAGAGGTAAAACTTAAAAAGAAAAAGCCCTCGCGCTTCACCTCATACAAGGTAACCGCTAGGGCTTGAAAAATTTTCCCGTTAATTGGGAAGAACCTATTCCCACTGTAGAAGCCTGGGGAATAGGTTCGTGGCTCCGACCGGCGTCGATCCGGTGACCTTACGATTTTCAGTCGCACGCTCTACCAACTGAGCTACAGAGCCAGGCACATCGCTTAGATATGCCACAACCGCGATTCTCGAAAGAATACGCGGTCGGAGCGACCCCGACGGGACTTGAACCCGCGACCTCCGGCGTGACAGGCCGGCGCGCTAACCAACTGCGCTACGGGGCCTAACATTCAAAACCGAGGTTTTGAATAAGGCCGTGAATCTTTCGCAAGATTCACTGTACCCCCAACGGGATTTGAACCCGTGTTACCGCCGTGAAAGGGCGGCGTCCTAGGCCGCTAGACGATGGGGGCCTATTCGCTAACTTCGAACTTTATTTTCTTCGGTTCGTCGCTCGAACAAGTAATACTCTACGGGAGATTAAAAGACCGCGCAAATCGAAAAATAGCCAAAACCCACCCCAAACGGTGCTTTTTGGTTACCCAGAGCACAGAAAATTGCAAATATACTTTACACAGAAAACTATTTACCCTAACCAAAGCCAATATTTAGAGCAGATAAATTTCTTCCAAAAATTTCTCAAATTTTTAAAAGACAGCAGGATAGCCCGCCGATGCACTCACCATAAGAACATCGCCGACGCTACCCTGCTGTTTTCAGCTTTAGAAAACTTTGTCTATATGCGTTCCCTAGCCCCAGGTGATATCTGCGGAGGGAGCATTCTCAATGCGGGAATCTTCCAGCTCAGGGACGACCATGAGAGGAGTATGCGCGTGGTGCAGTACGCCCTGAGAGGTCGAGCCCAGCACCATACCCGCCAAGCCGCCGCGTCCGCGTGTGCCCACCACCATGAGTGAAGCGTTCTTACCCTCTTCAACCAAAACCTGTGCTGGTGAGCCGTCGATAAGTTTGAACTCAATTTCAAGAGAGGGAAAGTAACTGCGGATCCATTCGGCAGCTTTGCGCTGCAGAGCAGCAATCTCGCGGTATACAGCTTCGAAATCAACCGCCGCAGGAACCCAGTTAAGAGCGCCCGTGTACGGTGCCAAAGCATTAACCAACACCAACTTCACACCGCGACGTTCAGCTTCTTCTGCCGCTTTGAGCATCGCTATACGCGCCTGATCAGAACCGTCAGAACCCACAACCACCGGCTGCTTTTCATTGAGAACCGCGGGGTTGTCAGCGATTTTCTCAGCGTAAGACTGCGGAACTGCAACAGTCGGGCAGTGCGAGTGAGCAGGTAGAGAGGTAGAAACCGTACCTAGCAGACGACCCAAGAAAGAACCGTGCGAGCGAGAACCGACAACCATCAGCTCAGCTCTCTTAGAGAGTTCCAGCAAAATCACTGAAGCATCGCCGGTTTGGACGCTGGTGCGCAGCTCAACCTCATCGGCGAGAGCGCCAAGGCGCTTCTGGGCTTCATCGAGAATCTGCGCGACGCCCTCTTCAAGTACTTCTTCATCAACAACGGTGTAGCCTGAGTCGAAGCCGCTACCGGTAAATACTGGCAGGGAGTAAGCAGTCACAATACGCAGGGGCACCTGGCGTAGCTTCGCCTCGTGGGCTGCCCATAGAAGTCCGCCGTAGCTCTGCTCTGAACCGTCAAGACCAACGATGATTTCACCGGAGATATTGGCTAAGTCAGCCTCGTTAGTGCGGTTTCTTACGGCTTGTACGCCAAAGGATTCGTGAGATTCAGCGGTCATGGCTAGGGCTCCTTCTGTAAGAGGACTTCTGCCCGGTGCGAGCGCCTTTACCCGTGAGCACCGGGGGCTTTCTACTTTCAAGTGTAGTCCTGTTTGTTGACTTAGAACACACCTGCGCCCCGGTGTGACTGAATATTTCGGTGGAGTTGAACAGCGTTTGAGCACCGGGTGATGACGTGCTTAGTTACCCGCCGGGTTGGGTATGAACTGGGCGATCGCTGCACCGTCTTTGAAGGTGGCGGTGAAAGCGCCGTACTGTGTGGGCAGGACGCTCACACCATCAACGGTGACAACCTCGCCGGTGGGGAAGCCCAGTTCTTGGGGGCCGCCGTTTTTGATGTAAAACTGACCGGCTGCGGTATCGAGATCAACGAAGTGGGCGCCGGTTGCCTCGCTCCAGAAGTAATAGCCGCGGCCCTGATTGGCTAGACCAAAGGCTTGCTGGAAACCTCCAGCAATAGGGGTTTCGTTGGTGGTAGGCATGAGGTCAGAGACTTGGCTGGCACCGCGGGCGGTGAGGGAGTGGTTGGTGTGCCATGCCGCGAAAATTCCGCCCCGAACGGTGTGGGTTCCCAGAAAATCATGCCTTACATGCACCCCACCGTCGAAAGGCTGGTAGTAAGCATTACCGGTTGGCTGGGCTGCAGCAGGCGAGCTGACTGCCGGGTTCTCGACCGGCTCTACCGCGTGAGCGGGGGCAATGAGTCCAGCAGTCAGAGCGGACGCGGCACCCACCGCTGCTGCAGCAGTCTTCAAGACCTTGGTTCGAGTTGAAATAGTCATCGGGGATTCCCCTTTCATTGCAGCGCTGCAAATAACACTTCCAGCACCGCGCTTTACGGTTAATCGAAAACTTTTCTCTTTAAACCCATTTCAGCACAACAGCGCCCCCGTCAAAACCCTTTTTATCGGATTGTGATTGTATACCCCGCATACTCCCAGCAACCCTTATGGAACCGCGATTGCCCTGTTTTTGCCCTGCCAACAGTTCATCTGGCGCTAAGAATGTCACAATAGAAACAAGAAAAGGTTCACCTGCTACAGGCACCTCAAACGCAGTTTCAAGGAGTTATTGTGAGCGAAAAACATACCTGGTCGACCTGGGGACACCAGCACACTTTCACCACCGATCAGGTGCTCACTCCCCGATCAATTGCCGATGTGCAAGCTGCGGTGACGGCCGCGTCCACTGCTGGTAAGAAGCTGAAAGTGGTGGGGTACTCAAAATCATCGTCAGCTATTGCCCAGCCCACCGATCAGCTCATGCGCCTTGATTTTCTGACGGGTCTCACTGACATTGATAAACACCAACTGACCGCAACTTTTTTGGCGGGCACCAGCGTCCTCGATGCTAATAAAACACTCGCCCACTACGGTTTAGCTTTTGAGAATCTCGGACGCTTGGGCGAGCAATCCCTGGCAGGCGCGGTCACCACCGGCACCCACGGCACCGGGCTGAGGTATGGCATTATCGCCACGCAGGTAGAGTCTTTCGTGATGGTTAGCAGTGAGGGCGATCTGGTGGAGTGCTCACACGATCTCAACCCCGAGATTTTCAGGGCAGCTCTAGTGGGTCTGGGCGCTTTGGGTGTGCTAGTCAGCATTACTTTTAGGGTGGTGCCAATGTTCCGCCTGCACACCGCTGAACGCCGCCACGCCTACAACACCATCATGTCCAGCTTCGTTGAACGCTCCGAAGGCGCTGACCACTACGAAGTGAGCTGGATGCCCGGCTCTGACAAAGTACGCACCCGCCGTCTCACGCACCTGCAACTGCTGCCCGAAGGCTTTGAACCCCACTACGCCCAGCTGAGCCGCCTGCGCCGCCACGGCAGAGACACCCTTGTGAACAACGGAATTTTTGAACCGCTACTGATGCTCGGCACTAAAGTTCCCGCCGCGCAGAAAGTCAGTCGTGTAGCAACCGCTATGGGCCGAGGCAACCGCCGCTACGCCGATCTAGCGCCTGAGGTTTTCACCATCAACCGCCGAGTGCGCCAGAATAACATGGAATACGCCTTTGATATTACGCAGATTCAGGGTGTGCTCGACGAACTGCGGGGGGTTCTGCCCCAGGCTCCCTTCACGCTCTCTTACCCTCTCGTGGTGCGATCAGCGGCGGCAGACAATATTCCGCTCTCGCCTGCCTACGGACGCCCGACCGGCTTCATCTCAGTACGCGAATACTGGCGCTTCCCCTACACTAAGACTTTCAAATTCATCGAAGACATCTTCAAAGCCCACGGCGGACGCCCCCACTGGGGTCAGCTGCACACTCAGGGTGCCGCGTCCCTCAGCACGCTCTACCCAGAGTTTGAGTTTTTCACCCAACTACGCGAAGAACTCGACCCACACGGCACCTTCTTAAACCCCTACCTCGAAAAAGTTCTGCTGGGCTAAGCAGGTACATAAAAGGGAGCTTTGGGCAGTTTCTGTACAGAAGCTGCCCAAAGCTCCCTTCGCGTGAGTGGTTAGAGGTAACTAACCTAGCTAAATCTAAGAATCTAGCCGCGTGAGATTTTCTTCATCTCTTCACGGTCTACTACCTTAACGCGGGCTCTCGGCTCCCCCGCGGCGTCCTTAGCTGCTGCGCCGAGGGCTTTTTCGTGGTCGTCGAGTTTGTGCCAGCCTTCCCAGGTGGTGTATTCGATGCCCTTAGAATCGAGGTAGTCGGTGAGGGCGTCGGCGTTGGGTTCGGTGGCGGTGTAGAGGTTTTCGCGGTCCTCTAGCAGGTGGGTGATGGTTTCGAGCGCATCACCCTTGGTGTGACCGATGAGACCTACAGGGCCGCGCTTAATCCAACCTGATGCGTAGAGACCGGGAATGTGCTCACCATTTTCGTCGGTGACGCGACCTTCGTTGTTGCTGATGATGCCGCGACGCTCGTCGAAGGGAACCTCGGGCAGCTCTGACCCGAAGTAGCCCACCGCACGGTAGATAGCCTGCATGGGGTACTCGGTGTAGTCGCCGGTGCCACGGACTCCGCCTTTGCCATCAAGTTCGTTGCGTTCCATCTTGATGCCAACGACCTTGCCGTCTTCACCCAAGACCTCAACGGGTGACTGCAAGAAGTGCAGGTGCAAGCGACGCGAAGCGGTTTGCTCTGACTCTTCCTGGTCGGTGAGCCAGGTGGTGAGGGTCTTCATCATAGTCTTGACCTGGTTGTTTTCTTGAACCAGTGCGTCCGACGCCTCATCAAATTCGAAGTCCTCTTCGTAGAGAACAATATCAACGTCGCGTGAGTGCGAAAGTTCGCGCAGCTCAAGCGGGGTGAACTTAATCTGCGCCGGGCCGCGACGTCCGAAAACGTGAACGTCAGTGACCGGGGAGCTCTTCAAACCCTCGTAGACGTTATCGGGAATCTCAGTCACCAGCATGTCATCGGCGTGCTTAGAGAGCACACGCGCAACGTCCAGCGCCACGTTACCGTTACCGATAACCGCGATTTCCTTGGCGTTCAGGGGCCACTCGCGGGGGTAATCGGGGTGACCGTCATACCATGAGACGAAGTCAGACGCACCGAAAGAACCCTCAAGGTCAATGCCGGGAATATCCAGCGACGCATCCTTAATAGCACCGGTAGCGAAGATAATTGCGTCGTAGTGTTCGCGCAACTCAGCCAGGTTCAGATCAGTACCGTAATCAACATTGCCGAAGAAGCGAATATCGCCGCGATCAAGCACCTTGTGCAGAGCGGTAATGATGCCCTTAATGCGTGGATGGTCAGGGGCAACACCGTAACGAATCAAACCAAAAGGCGCAGGGTAACGGTCAAAGATATCAATGGAAACCTCCACCTCACCCGAGCGAACCTCTTCAGACTTGGTGAGAATATCGGCGGTGTAAATACCAGCCGGACCGCCACCAATAACCGCAACGCGCAAGGGGCGCAAAGCTTCAGACACAGTAAATCCTTTCAAGCCCCCTGACAAGGGCGCGAATTATTTATGTAATTACGTATTCCCACCAGTCTACTTGTGCCCACGCCACCGGGAGCAAGCATACCCCGCGATTCCAAGGCATAAGTGAGACAAAACCCAAAAAACGGGCGGACGTGCCCACTCAGCACCCTACGACAGCGGGCAATTACCCACGCAAACAGGCAGCTGAACTACCCACCGCGACAGTAGCTGCCCACATCAGTGTCTAAGCCGTGAAGCCTAGAAATCCCAGTACACTTCAATGCTGTCTTTTTCACCAAAGCGCTCTAGGTGCCTGCCCACCACGCCGGCAAGATTTTCACGCTTAGCAGCATCAGGTGCGTAAATTACAAGCTTGAGATGATTAACACCGTCAATTGGCTCAACAACGATATCGGCATATCCACCAAATATGCCCTCACGGTTAAAAATCAGGCGGTGCCCATGCTCAATCTCATTGCACGGAATCTTATGACCAAAATGCGACGCCAACTGCTTGGCGTAACGCTCAGGACGGTCAGTATCAACAATGGTTTCACTCACGAAATCCATCTCATCAACACCGGGGTACCTAGCCGAGTCAAGACCAACCACATCAGCGGAGCCAGAAATATGCTCGGAGCTTTCGCTCATATCACAGAGCCTCTCTACTTTTTTATCTTTCAATGATTGCTTATCAACCCACCAGTGAGCCTACCGCTACGCCTGCCCAAAATATAGCGATGTTCACCTACTGAAATAAAAAGTTAGGTAAACCTTAGAGAACCGGGCGCGCATCAACACCGAACCCGCGCGTCCGTAAGAACAAACACACCCCGCACCCCCGCCCAAACGGTGGGGTGCGGTGCTCACGCCCCGTAATATTGATACGTCATTTCTGAGCGTCAACTGTGTGCCGCCGGGCCCTCAATCACTGGGGTAAAGATGCACGCAGCGGGACGCTCTTTTCATTTTGGGGCGCACACACCCCACGAGTATCTACGGATTTTCACGAATGTCTTCTGAGAACACCGCGGCTCATGCTTCCGCTTCAGCGCCACAGCCGAAGAACGGCTTGGATCGCTACTTTAAGATCACCGAACGTGGTTCAACCCTCGCCACCGAATTCCGTGGCGGTCTCGCCACCTTCTTCGCGATGGCTTACATTGTGGTACTTAACCCGCTGATTCTGGGTCTTGGCCCCGACACGGCAGGCAACACCCTCGGCGTAGAACGCGTTGCAGCAGCAACCGCCCTGATTGCCGGCATCCTCACCATCATCATGGGTCTGTGGGCAAAGCAGCCCTTCGCCATGGCAGCAGGTCTGGGAGTTAACGCCCTGCTTGCCTCCACCATTGCAACCACCCCCAACCTCACCTGGCCGCAAATTATGGGTCTGGTAGTCTGGGCAGGTATCGTCATGGCGATTCTGGTACTCACCGGCTTCCGCCGCGCAGTATTTCAGGCTGTTCCCGAGTCGCTGAAAACCGCGATTGTGGTGGGCATCGGCTTGTTCATCGCTCTGATTGGTCTGGTTAATGCGGGCATCGTACGCCGCATGCCGGACGCAGCGGGCACTACCGTCCCCGTTTCTTTCGGCGCCGGTGGTCACCTGCAAGGCTGGCCGATCTTCGTCTTCCTTTTCGGCCTGTTTTTGACCATTGCACTCTTTATTCGCAACGTGCGCGGTGCAATCCTCATTGGCGTGGTTGCCTCAACCATTCTGGCGATCATTCTTGAAAAGGTTTCACCCTCAGGTTCTTCCCTAGACTCAGCTACCGGCTGGTCACTGATGATCCCCGCTATTCCCACCCAGTGGGTAGGCACCCCCGACCTGTCACTGATTGGTGCAGTTGATATGACCGGTGCCTTCGCGGGCAGCGCACTCGGCGCTCTGGGCGCAACCATGCTCATGTTCGCTATTCTGCTGGCAGTCTTCTTCGACGTCATGGGCACCTCTGTGGGTCTGGCAAGCGAGGCCGGCACCATCGACACCGACGGCAAAATCGAGAACATCGACCGCGTCCTACTGATTGACGCAGCAGGCTCTATCGCAGGTGGTGGCTCATCAAGCTCAGCCCACCAGATCTTCGTAGAATCAGCAACCGGCATCGGTGAAGGTGCCCGCACTGGCTTCGCCAACATCGTCACCGGTGTGCTTTTTCTGCTAGCTGTTTTTATCTCACCGCTGGTAAACATTGTGCCCTTCGAGGCGGTTGCACCGGCGCTGGTAGTAGTTGGTTTCTTGATGGTTCGCCAGGCAATCCACATTGATTGGGCTGACTGGGGCTTGGGCATTCCTGCCTTCTTGACCATCATTATGATGCCCTTCACCTACTCCATTGCAGACGGCATTGGTGCGGGCTTCGTTGCTTACACCTTCATCCGCGTAATTCAGGGTCGAGGCAAAGACGTACACCCCATCATGTACGTTGTATCGCTCGCCTTCCTAATCTTCTTCGGCATGGGCGTCATTGAAGGCTGGATGCACGGCTAGGGTTTTCTAAACCTCACCCCCACCATTGGGCGATTTCTGTTCTTTCGCTGACTGTCAAAGAACAGAAATCGCCCAATTTTGTTCTTCTTTCCCTGAACAACCACCGCTTATAACTAAAGCTCTCGAACAGGAAAGCGGTGCTTGCCCGCCTCAACTGCAATTTGCAGTCGGCTATTTACCCCCAGTTTTTCCATCACACGTACCAATGTGTTCTTCACTGTTGACTCCGCATAACCGGTATATCGGGCAATTTCACGGTTACTCATTCCGTTACAGAGCGCAGCAGTAATTCTCTGCTCAGTACTACTGAGCGAACTCCACACTTGCCCAGGCGCTGCCTGAGGCTGCGGCAGAGAAGACACAAGGTTATGCATTGCCCTAGCATCAACAGTTGAACGACCACGTCCGGCAGAAATAATAGCGTTATAGACCTCATCAGGCAGAGAGTCTTTAAGGAGATAGCCGTGTACTCCTGCCTGCAAAGCTGGCACCACATAATCATCTGAATGGAAAGTGCTCACAGCAATAATTTTTGTCGATGGAATCTCACAAAGGATTATTTTGCTCGCCTGGATCCCATCCATCACGGGCATCTGAAGATCCATAAGCACAACATCAGGACGCAGCTCGCGAATGAGCTCTACCGCCTCCATACCATTAGTAGCTTGACCCACAAGTTCTAAAGTCTCAGAGTAACAAGTGATATAGAAAGCAAGAGCATCTAGCGCTTCGGGTACATCATCAACAACAACAACTGTGATTTTCTTTTTCACTGGACGTCCTAAAGTGGGAGAGAAATCTGAACTCTCCACATAGAATGGTTACGGATCGCGTCGATAGTACCGCCAAGAACCTCTATTCTCTCAGCAATTCCAGCCAGACCATACTGTGTACCCGGAACACCCAGAACACTACGAGTTCGATTACTGGTACTAATACTTAAAATTTTCCCCTCAACTATTGCTGAAAAGGTAATAGTTTCTAACTGATCAGCGTGTTTTTTAATATTAAAAAATAGTTCATTAATAATGCGTTGCACTGTGGGAATAAGACTGGTCGGCACTGAATCAAGGTCATTTATTTGCACCTGCATAGTAAACCCCTCTTCGCGGAGGTCTTCCACCCTCTGATTCAGGAAGTGGTTGAGGTTCATGCTAGTACCCGTCAGATTAGACCGTGGTACCAAATCTTGCTCTTTACGCAACACACGCATAATCCGCCGTAAATCGTCTAAGGCATCGCGTGACTGTTTGCTCATCATTATCAAGAGCTCATTCTTACCATCAATATCTTGGGTGGCAAAAGCTTTATTTGCTTGCAAGGTAAGGGAACTAATATGTCGCGCGAGCCCATCATGAAGTTCTCTAGCTAATTCCTTATTACTCTCTTCAGTCAGAGACTGAAACACTTCACGCTCTTTAGTTTCGTGCAGTCTGCGTTCCCAATGAATCCTGAGAGCAAGCGGGAAGAAGAAAAAGACGGAAAGACTAACCAATACGAAAGCAACGGCGTTGAAAATGCTGGCGCCTTGGACGTCGTCCACAAGTGCAACACAAAAAATACAGAAATTCACAAGGTTGCTACGAGCAGAGCTGAAAGCTACCGCCGCAGGAAAGACCGCAAGCGAGAAAAGAAAATAATAGTCAGAGTAGGTAGCAAAAACAAGTGAGCCAAAAAGAAGAGCTGACCAGTACACCAGTATAGAAAGCCTACTGCCCCTGTAGAAAAGAAGCCCCCAAACTGCAAAATGACTAACCAGAACCAAAGCCTGCATGCCGTAAGGGGTCAAGAGGTAATCGATATGAAACGCGATTTCTAGGAAGCACAGAGCAAACGCACCGCAGAGCGCAACAACCCTGATGCTGCGTGGTGCCGGCATGAAAGCTAGTTGCTTGAAGGTTAGGCTGATGCTCTGCACACGTATCTTCTTATGGACAGGACGAAGTGAATCTGTTGCTATTGAGAATAGCAGACTCCCCCTCTGCCAGGCTGATCATCAAGGCAAAAGTACTTAAGTACCCTCTTCCAAGCAAAATCTTCAGAACAAGCACCAGAAGGTTTAGATTGAAAGCACACGGAAAATTTAATTTTCCGGTAATTCCCATGACTAAATAGAGGATTATTCAAAATTCTGACGGCGGAGGAACACAGCAAAGGCAAAATGACTAGGTCTGACATAAATTGCCTAGTTATTTCTAGCGAACCCTACGAGAAAGTTAGTTCGCCGTTACCTCACCCGGAACTATCTAAGAGTTTTTTGATCGGCCTCATACTTAAAGTTAGGAAAAATATGAAGTTCCTGAAATTAACCACTACTGCAGTTGCAACAATTTTTCTTACTTTTGGCGCTGTTTCACCAGTATTTGCTCAAAGTGATTACGAGCAGAATATTAATTACCTTGTAACATCAGTTGGTGCAAAAACTAATGATTACACAGTACGCACCGAAGTAATAGATGACCTAAAGAATCTGTCTCAACAAGAAGGCATCTCAGTTGAGCAGGCTGCTGCCCAAGCAGTTCAAGATTACCAATTCTATGCTTCCAGCATGGAACATGAATCGCGCACCACTGCAAATCAAAACGCTGAGGTTGCAAGCAGGGGAGGGCGCACAACTTCTTTGGAAAAGCACGTTACATTGGAGATATTTTCTACTCTTCCAATAGCAGTTTTGGCATCAGACACGGACACAATGGAATTTATTATACTCTAAGCCACTATGTTGAGGCTGCTGGATTCTCGAAAGGAGTTGTAAGAACCTATGCAGGAGATCGAGTTGCGCCTGCCCCAGCTCATAAATACTATGTGGGTTGGGATAAGCAGAGCCCCAATAAAATCAAAGCAGCTAATTTTGCCCTGCAACAAGTAGGAAAACCTTACAATGGCGTATTTTTTAACAATAAGAAAATTAATGCGTCTAAATACAATTGTTCCCAGCTTGTATGGGCTGCTTATAAATCAAATGATCCAAACGTTGACCTTGACGCCAATGGAGGTCCAGGCGTGTATCCAAGCGATATTGCAAACTCATCATGGACAACATGGTATGAAATCCGCCTGTAACTGAACCAGCGTGAGCAGGGATTTTCCCACTTATGCAACAATCACGAAGAGATAACCTCATGAAAAACCCCCGTGCCTTTTACACCGCCATAGTCCTAGTTTCAGCACTCACTGCATGTGCCCCTGGGAATATACAGATCAGCAATGAAAAACCTGAGGAACAACTAAAAAATAGTGCTTTTGCCCTATCAATGGCAACCGACTATCACGGTGCTGGCGGAGTTAATAACAACCCTGGTGGCAGCATCCTTTTTTACAACCCACAGTCAAAATCATGGAGTGATATTGCTACCGGCGGCCTCGAAAAAGCAAGTTTTAATTTTGACGGAGTTAACCTGCACTATTACGACTACGAAAATGACTACGTTTTAACCCCAGAAGGAACTACTGTCGCTGCCCACCCAGACCATGAAACCCCAAGAATCCCCTTGAGCTTCCCCCTACGTCACGATATGCCTGGCTCTATTGCGCTAAGTAATGTCGGAGTGACTCAAGAAAACGGAGAACTGCTTGATAACGGAGAACTGCTTGATAACGAAGAACCACTATCTGAAAGTAGCACCCATGGCTACCGCTGGGACGTCATCATTAATCACAATGGCCAAAGAACCTCACACACTATCGGACACCATATTGTTGGGGCGACTCAGTGTGAAGATGGGAGCGTTTGGGGCAGGACAAGCCCCTATGACACCTCCTTCAACAGCGGCTACGGCCCTGCCAATTCACCCGCCCAGTTTCTCTCGCTCTACCCAGACTTTTCACCAGATCCCCAAGGCTCTTTCAACTATCAGAAATTCAACTCCCAGTCAGTTCCAACAATTTGCGAAGGAAATACTCTCTACTACTTTGTTGATAATTTCAAACCAGAAATAACAGATCCCATAGGTGGAGGGCCAAAAGACTTCAGCGGGTCATCACTGATTTCTTATAATACTAAAACTGGGGAATTTACAGAAAAAGAGGTGAGCGGCGACTGGTCAACTCGTATTAACGATGAGATGTGGCACTCACAACTCAGTAGTGCATACTCCTACAATAATTCATTGTGGTGGATTTCCGGCAGTGGTGATGTTATTAAAACAGACCTTAAAACCGCCCATAACACCACGGTGTTCCATCTAGCTGATTACGACACCAAAACAAGCCCAGGGTTCCTTGAGTTTCATGATAAATACTTATTTCAGATAAAATTTCACAAAGGACAAGACGCTGATATTTACCGATTCAACCTTGATACAGAAAAAATGGAAAAACACTCCACTATTCCTGACATCATAGAAGTAGAAAAAAGATACCAGTTTCCTTATGATATTGAGATTACCAACCTTGAAAAAATGCTAAATCTTTAAAACCTCTCCAGGATCTTTCGTGACCCATCACCTTCCCAGGCAACTTGCGCAAAAGGACGGGCAGAGGCTCAGTGTCGCAGTAGGCGCCCCTAGCCCGCGTCCCACGTCTTGTCGGATTTAAAATAGAGCATCATGAACACAGACACTCGCTGCCCCTGCGGAACGGGCGAAACCTACGGCAACTGCTGCGCGTGCTTTCACAGTACATTCGCTGAAACCGGCGCCCTCACTGCCCCCACGCCTGAGGCTCTCATGCGTTCACGCTTCACTGCCTTCGCCGTGGGCGCTACAGACTACCTGCTTGCAACCTGGCACCCCAGCACTCGTCCGGCGTCCTTAGAACTCGATGAAACCTTACGCTGGTACCGCCTAGATATTCAGGACGCGCGCGGTGGGGTCTTCGACTCCACCGGAACAGTACGTTTCGCCGCGTTTTATCGCTCGCTGCCCGCTGTGCCAGATAAGCAAAAAGTAAAAGGTGTGCAGAGTGAGAGTTCCCGCTTTGTACGCGAGGGCGGGGCATGGTTCTACATAGATGGGAACGTGGAGTAAGGCAACCCTACCCGTCGAGAATGCAAAAAGTACAGGTTTTAGGCGAAACCCTGTCTTAAATTGCACTCTGGACGGTGGGGACGGCTGCTTCAACCACTGCTGGGTCGCGGCGGGGCTTGCCGGAGCGGGCGAAGTCGCGCGTCCACGCATCGTCCTTGTATTGGGCAGGGACGCCACCACCCAGCAACCGCTTAGAAATCGCGGCTGTCGCCACCTCACCTTCCAGTGGTAGCGGTGAGAAAGAACCCGCAAGAATAATGTTGCCGCGGCGGCGGCCTTTGAGCATGGCAGGGTCAGCAACCGCGCATGTGTAGGGGAACACCTCAGCGATAGCTGCCGCCTCAGCGCGAGCGCCTATTAAGTCGCGGGTATCGCCACAGTTAATGATGTAGAGTCCATTTTCTGCCAGCGAGTGCGCGGCAATCTGGGTGAATTCCAGGGTGGTCAGTGGTTCGGGGGTGATGTAGCCCGAAAAGACGTCGCGAATGATGATGTCGCGGGAGGCTGGGGTGAAACTTTCGGTGACGGCGCGTGCCTCGCCCACACGAATCTTCACCAGAGGTGCTTTGGGTAGTTCGAACCATTCGCGCACGTATTCGGCGAGTTTTCCGTCAAGTTCAACTACGGTGTTGCGGGATTTGGGGTAAGCATCGGCAAGGTAGCGTGCCATCGAGCAGGCACCGCCGCCGAGGTGGGTGATGCGTAGTTTCTCGGCATCGAGGTGGGCTTGGATGTAGGGTTCGATGACGGCGGCAAGCCAGCGCATGTACTCAAAGTCGAGTTCGCGTGGGCGTCCTATAACGATGTGGGAGGATTCCATGCCGTTGATTTCAAGCACCCACCCGTTGGGGGTGTAGTCATCTTCGATGAGTTCGGCGATGCCGGTATCAATCTTGTATTTGCCTTCAACGAGCCCGGCGGGTTCGGTCATGAGGGGTTCTTGTTTTTTACGTCGTTTAGCCACGGAATAAGCCTACGCTATAGGCTGTTGAGCTAGGTAAAAGTTCAAGGAACGCTCATGGGTTTTGTTGTTGATGGCAGGTATGTGTTGGCTCCGGTTGAGGTCGGGGACGCCAATAAATATATTGATCTGCAGCTCAGGTGCTTGGCTGAAACCTATCCGCAGCTTCTTCATCCAGATTTTGCGGAACGGCAAGAAGCCCAGCGTGATAGCTGGCTCAAAGAATTCGCCACGAATTATCGCAGACCCGGCTGCGCGAGCTTTCTTTGCTTATGAGACTCCGGGGTGGACGCCCTCCGGCGGGCTTTCTTGCGTGATTGGTGCTCAGATTGATTGGGGTGCTCCGGTTGGTTTTGCTCTCTCTGGGGTGGGCGCGCATGCTTGGGAGGAGCATACCGGCGTTACTCCGGCGTCCCCGGACGCCCGGCAGCTCACCCATCTGTACACGCTGGCGCGCACCCACGGCACCGGGTTGGGAGCGGCCCTTTTTAATGCTGTTATTTACCCTGAAGATTCCGATGTCTACTTGTGGGTCATCGCCAATAACGAACGTGCCAAGGGCTTCTATACTGCCCGAGGCTTTATCTCAGATGGTGAAGTCATCGCGACTTCCGGTGCCTGGGAGGGCGGGCAGATGCACCGAATGTTCCGCGGAGCCTAGAACAGTGCGCAACCGTTGGGGTTGTTACACTCCCGGGGAGGTACTGAAGCTTACCAGTACCTCCCCGTAGAAACCTAAAAGGCTAATATTCTACTCTCTAAGATTCCATCTTTGCTTCATCTCGTTGTTGCTTATAAAAGATACAAGCGTACAAAGCGCTCATAAGCACAACTATTAGCTGAGCCAACGAACTATGCCAAACCACCTGAATAAATACCACAGCTAACATAAACAATACGGATTTTATGAAGGATGCCGCAGGGTTTACGTAGTTCTTATTTGCACGATATGCAGAGTAGACAACACTTCCACAAAGAATTAAAATACTGGCAACATTATAAACCGCTGAATCATGCGAAGATGAAAAATAAAAGCAAGAATAAAGTGCGAAAAATAATTCAGATACCGGTATATATCTAGTGTCGACCATTTTAATCACCTCAGATATTTATTCAATTTTTGCTTTCAGCGGTGGTATACCCCAATCTGCGTAAAACGCGATTCCACGCCCTTCTACACCGGCTCCGACAATTTTTACGGCAAGGTCGGCGAAGAACGCTGACCCCAGAATTGCGGCACCCACTGCAATCGGTCCACTGCTTCTGAGAATATGCATAGGCAGAGTCATTAGCGAAACCAGATGCACCCAGAATCAGAGCTACTGATACGAGACCTGCAATCGACTTACCGAGGTTTTTAATTTTATTCTCCTTCAAGCCACTTAGAGCAGATAAAACATCTATCTCGCTGTAGTTTAGAACACCTTAAGGCTATCAATTGGTTTGAGGGAATTCGACCTTACTTAGGTAACGATTTCTAACAAAATCGACTGTCCTCGAATGCTGAGTTCAATCTCCTTTATGTTTTTCTGCCTTACATGCATCAGGATTCTTATCGCAGATACACCGGTAGACGGTCTGCACCTCACCTGCTGCCTTAACCCACCGCTCCTCCTCTTTCTTACAAGCATAAGCCTTTCTTCTCTTACGCGCAGGAGATAACTCTGGTCTCGCCCTCACAACTCCCTCACTTAAGTTCTATGATCTAAGAACTTTTTATCTTAAGTCTGCTTAAGCGGGCTTCGCTATCGCTCAGACCCTTTTTATCTTTGCTTCTCTCCTTCTGCTCCAAGACTCAGCCTCACAGCTCAGGCTGGGAGAGAGGTGAGGGAGGGAGAGAAACGGATGCCCTTGTACTTTCCAAACAAAATACACAAAGGTATTTGAATGAAAAGCACAAGGGGCATCAGCAATTGACACAGGCCGGTCGGTCGGCTCGGTCGGTCGATTGGCGAAGCATAAGAAGCACAAACGGCTCGCTCTTCGCAGAGATGGCGAGAGGCTCTAATCTCTCGCGCGGACGGCATACGCCTTGTGATCTGGCGGTGTTGTTGATGTGTAGGTCATAGACACGCCGGTTAGACATATCTCTTACACAAAGAATGTGAAGTGAACACGCGCTGTAGGAGTCGGTCGCCCTTCTATTCCGGTGATTGCTCAATCCGGTGAAGCTCCCTGCCACAAGGCACGACAGCCTATCTGAATCTAATCCAGGCTACATCCGCGTATCAGGCGGTCGGCGGTTTCTTGGTTTAGGGCATCTCAACCCACAGAATCAGCGATAGCCTGCTCTAGACGCTGAACCTTGCCGGTGATTTCGCCGGAGTCGTGGCCGGGACGAATATCAGCTTTAATCACCAATGACACGCGGTTACCGTAGGCACCGACTGCTTCGGTGGCGCGTTTGATGACGTCCATGCACTGATCCCAGTCGCCTTCAATGGTGGTGAACATTGAAGTGGTCTCGTGTGCCAAGCCCGATTCGCGCACAATCTTTACCGCGGCAGCCACCGCATCGTGTACTGAGCCGTCTTCACCGGTAGTCGTAGGTGCTACTGAAAAAGCGAACAACATGGTTTTCTCCAAGGGGTGTAGAACTAGTGAGAGTGTGAGGCTTCGTGGGTGACACCGTTGCCAATCACGGCATCGGGTTCTTGCCCGGGTTCGACCACCATGAACTGCCCCATCATGCCCTGATCTTCGTGGAAGAGCAGGTGGCAGTGGTACATGTAGGGCCAGGCGGTAGAGGTGTAATCAGTGAAACGTACCGCCAGTTTCACCTCGACGCCCGGCGGTAGTAGCACGGTGTCTTTCCAGCCGTCGGTGAGTAGCGCGTCCTGGTTGTAGTCGCGGTAGAAAGTGTCTTCATAGGAGAGCACCCGAAACTGGGTGTTGTGAATGTGGAAGTTGTGAATCCAGCTGTCGTTGTTGGTGATGGTCCAGATTTCCCATTCGTTGGGGTGGGCGGTGAAGTCGATGCGTTCTGTGTCCATAAGCTCACCGTTGATTTGAAATCCGGTGAGGCTAAAGCTGCGTTCGGTGGTGTGCTCGCTGGTCTCGGGTAAGGTCGCTACCTTCTGGTTGAGGGTGGACGCGACCTGCCCCGCGTCGCTGGCGCTGGCAGGGCCGCTAAGGGTCAGTAGCTCAAAGGAATCAAAGATACCGAACTCAGGCTGGCTACCCTCGCTCATACCCAACCGGTCGGTGAAGGGCACAGCTTTCAGAGTGATCTCGTCGCCGGGTGCGAATTCTACGAGAATTTCCGCTCGCTCGCCGGGGCTAATGTATAGGTTCTTGACGGTTTTTGCCGTATGCAGCAGACCACCATCAGACCCGATCAGACTGAACTCGCGATCATCTGAAAACGCGAGATTGTACAGGCGCATGACAGAGCCGTTGAGCACACGAAAACGCACCCGTGAGGTGGTTGCCTCAAAATGAGGGTTGGTGATGCCGTTGAGCATAGTGGTATCACCCAGCAGACCGAGATCAGGCAGGTCAGTTTCATCGAGAGTTCCATCATCGTTGAAACGGCGGTCTTGAATGACTAGGGGAATATCATCCACCCCGTACTCCTCGGGTAGCCCCAAAGTACCGGTGGATTCATCATCAATAATGAAAAGACCCGCTAACCCGCGGTAGGCATGGCGGGAGGTTTCCCCGTGGGGGTGAGGGTGGTACCAGAGAGTCGAGGCGTTCTGTCGTACCTGCCAGGACGCGCTCCACGATGTACCCGGTTCGATGGGCTGGTGGGGGCCGCCGTCCGCGATGCCCGGTACGTGCATACCGTGCCAGTGAACGGTTGTTGTTTCAGGCAAAGAATTCTTCACATCAATACGCACGTTATCACCGTTAGCCATGCGAAGAGTGGGGCCCAGCAACGCCCCGTTATAACCCCAGGTGGGGGTCTGCACACCCGGCTTCATCTCGCTTTCGCCGGTACGCGCGTCCAGGGCAAAAACCTTCGTGGTGCCCTCAAGTGTAGGTTCAAGAATCGGCGGTACTGGCAATGGTCTACGATTAGCGGACGCAGTCGCCGAGATCGTCGCAGAACCCTGGCTAGGTTGGGCTGAGGAGCTGCCCGAACCACCACAAGCTGACAGCGTTGCCGCAGTGGCAAAAGCACCCACACTAGAAATGAACACACGACGGGAAACCAGGTCATACGTAGTCATACTCCCTACCCTACGCCTGCAAGCGTGCCCAACGCCATATTCAACTCAGCCCTTTCGATTTACACCCACTCACCAGACTCAGTAGCATTAAGAGAAGAACACAGGGCTTTCGCGCCCCCACGGTTAAAACAATCTTCATGAGGTGCGAGAGCAACACACGCTATACCGCACAGAGCGGTATAGCACAACCGCTAGAGGATGTTTTAGATACATGGCCACCGGCATTTACCTTTCAGCTATGACCCCGCTCTCAGGCAAGTCCCTGATTGCACTGGGTCTTTCGACCTCACTGCTCAAGCGAGCTAACAAAATCGGTTTCTTCCGCCCCGTCTTCAACGGCGTCACCGAAGCCGATGATCCCATGGTCAAGTTGCTCACCTCACGCAGCGAATCAACTATTTCTGTAGCACGCGGCGGCATCTCACTCGAACGCTGCCGTGAACTGCTGGCTGAAGGTAACTACGAAGAAATTTCCTCCACCGCGGTTTCTATCTACTCCGAGATGGCTGAAGAGTGCGATGCGATTATCGTTGATGGTACCGACCTGATGGCGCACAACGCCGCAACGTCAGAGTTCGACCTCAACGCGCAGCTCTCCCGCGACCTCGGTGTACCTGTCATCGCTGTCATCGGCGCTCAGAGCTCAAACACTGCCGACGCTATCAATGCTGTAGACGTTGCCCGCACCGAACTGAACGAAGCCAAAGTTGATGTTCTGGCAATCATCGTCAACCGCTGCGATCCCGAACTTGTAGATGACATCAAAACCAATGCCCACCGTGGCGTTCACAACCGCCCGGTCTATGCGATCCCCGAACTGCCCGAGCTGGCGCTTCCCTCCGTCCGCGAAGTCGTCAAGGCGCTCGAACTTGATGCCTCTGACATGGACGAAACCATGCTCAACCGCGACATCCACGACATCAAGATCGCGGCGATGACCGTCTCGAACTTCCTGTCACAAATGAACGACGGCGACTTCGTCATCGTTCCCGGCGACCGCTCAGACGTCATGGTAGCAACCCTAGCCTCAGCACTCGCCCCCAGCTTCCCCGCCCCCTCAGGCATGCTGCTCACCGGCGGCTTCGACGAAACTCTAGCCCCCGGTTCAGCACTGAGCTCACTGGTTGAACGCTCACCCTTCCCCGTCTTTAACACCGATCTAGACACCTTCAAAGCAGGACGCGCGGTCGCAAGCGTACACGGCGCACTCTCCAACGGTCAGCCCCGCAAGGTAGCAGCCGCACTCGGTGCATGGTCAAACAACGTTGATGACCAGGAACTACTCGAACGCCTCGACCTAGACCGCCCCGTCACCATGACCCCGCTGCGCTTCTTGCACGGGCTCATCGAAAAGGCACGCTCCAACCGCCGCTCCGTTGTACTGCCCGAAGGCTACGACCCCCGCATCCTGCGCGCGTCCGAAATAATCATCGCACGCGACTTCTGCGACCTCGTACTCATCGGCAACCCCGAGAAAATCGCTGAAATCACCCAGAAAGAAGGCATCAACCTTCCCGTTGCAAAGAACGAAGGCGACAAGGGTGTTTGCATCATCGATATCGACAACAACGAATACTCCGAAGACTTCGCAGCCGCCTACGCTGAGCTGCGCGCCAAGAAGGGCGTCACCCTCGAACAGGCACGCGAGAAGATGACCGACCCCTCATACTTCGGCACCATGATGGTGAAAAAGGGCATCGTCGACGGCATGGTCTCAGGTGCGGTCAACACCACCGCCAACACTATTCGCCCCTCACTGGAATTCGTCAAGACCCGCGAAGGCGTCAACATCGTCTCCTCCGTCTTCTTGATGCTCATGAAAGACCGCGTGCTAGTCTTCGGTGACTGCGCCGTGAACCCCAACCCCAGCGGTGAACAGCTCGCCGACATCGCCAAAGCCTCCGCCGAAACTGCCCGCCAGTTCGGCGTAGACCCCAAGGTCGCCATGCTCTCCTACTCCACCGGAACCTCAGGTTCAGGTGCAGACGTTGAACTCGTCATCGAAGGCGTCGAAGCCCTCAAGGTATCAAACCCCGACTTCCCCTTCGAAGGACCCATCCAGTTCGACGCCGCATCCAACGCATCAATCGCAGCCTCCAAACTGCCGGATTCAGAAGTTGCGGGCAAAGCAACCGTCTTCATCTTCCCCGACCTCAACACCGGCAACAACACCTACAAGGCCGTTCAGCAAACCTCAGGTGCCGTTGCGGTGGGCCCGGTTCTGCAGGGTCTCAACAAGCCCGTCAACGACCTCTCACGCGGTTGCACCGTAGAAGACATCATCAACACCGTCGCGATTACTGCTATACAAGCGCAGACTTTGTAAGATGGTCACCCCTGTATGCAATGTTTTACAAGGAGTGCTTCGCATCGGAACTACTGAGCACAGCTCTTATGTCCTGCGCTAACTCAGACCCGCTGCGCCCAGCAAGCACAGCGTCGGCAAGCTAACCTTTTCGCTTTGCCTGCACGCCAGAGGTCTCACGAACAAGCGTCCTTACAGCCAACAACTTTTCTATTTTTCATACCAATACAAGGAGTTATTTTTATGCTCGTACTCGTTATTAACTGCGGTTCTTCATCTGTGAAGTACCAGGTGCGCGACACTGAAGGCGCTACCGAAGATGCTCAGGTGATTGCCAAGGGTCTAATTGAGAACATCGGTACTAAGATTCCTAACCACACTGCGGCTCTTGAGCTGATGGCTAAGGATCTTGAAGAGCCCCTACACGGCAAGACCATCGACGCTATCGGCCATCGTATTGTACACGGCGGCGACGTCTTCTCACAGCCGGTTATCATCGACGAATCAGTCATCGAAAAGATTGACGAGCTGTCACCGCTGGCACCGCTGCACAATCCCGCACACGTACAGGGCCTGAAGGCTGCGACCGCAACCTACCCCGGTGTTCCGCAGGTTGCAGTGTTCGATACCGCCTTCCACGCGACTATGCCCGAGCACGTTTTCCGTTACGCTGTGCCCGAGAACTTCTACACTGACTACGGTGTACGTCGCTACGGCTTCCACGGCACCTCCCACGATTACGTGACCGGTATTGCCGCTGACTTCTTGGGTATTGAGCGTAGCGAATTTAACGCTGTGGTTGCTCACCTGGGCAATGGCGCGTCTATCACCGCGATTGAGGACGGCAAGTGCCTGGATACCTCTATGGGCTACACCCCCCTGGCTGGCTTGGTTATGGGCACCCGCTCAGGCGACATCGACCCCTCAGTTTTGACCTCTGTGCTGATGCAGGATTCAACCATGACTACTGAGCGCCTTGACACCATTCTCAACAAGGAGTCAGGTCTGCTCGCTATTGCTGGCAACAATGACATGCGTACTGTTGTTGATGCGATGGAGGCGGGCGACGAGCGTGCCAAGCTCGCGCTGGATATGACTTCATACCGTGTTGCTAAGTACATCGGTGGCTACAACGTTGCTGTTGGTGGCGCGCAGGCGCTGATTTTCACCGCAGGTATCGGTGAGAACTCCCACCAGTTCCGCACCCTGGTTACCGACCGCCTGGGTGCCCTGGGCATCAAGATTGATGAAGAGGCAAACAAGGTTCGTGGCGACCACGCCCGCATCATCTCCACCGAGGACTCAGCAATCCCCATTCTGGTTGTACCGACCAATGAGGAAAAGGCTATTGCAGAGGCAACCGTAGAACTTGTTGCCGCCTAAGTAACAGCTTTTCTGGGGTAACCACGTAATTACCCCTGTAACTGCAAAGTGCCCTTGTGCCCGGAATTTACCCGGTTACAAGGGCATCTTTGTGGTTGCTAGCTGTAAGGTGGGCGGACGCGTGTCCTTACCAGAAACAGATTCCTACCAGGTTGCCTTCAATAATCAAGATCTGAAAAACTATTGATTTCCACCACCCATACTGATATTGTGCAGGTCACGATAGGTAAATCTTGATCTCCAAGTTTCAGTCAAAAGCGACTAACCAAGCACTCAAGGAGTTTATGATGCGAATCGACCGAAACACCAAGAACACTGTAGCAACTGTGTTTATTGCCCTTCCCTCCCAATGGGAACTAATCCCTAGCTACGCTAACGTCAACAAGCAGGTTACACCATGAGGAAAATCGGCTACGCCTATTAATAAATTTGCGGCAGGGAATGCACCAACCCCACAAAATAAGGCGGGAATAGGGTCTCTATCCCATAAGCAAAAGCTCGCAATCGATAAATATGTAGCACTTGAAGGCAACGAATTTAGGCTAACCAAAGGAGCAAAGGATGCTCTATCAGATGCAGATCATAAAATATCAGTTGGCTACCTCAGTAGTGTAAATTCAACCCTCAAAGGCATTCCCTATTATTATGTAGATTAACGGGCAAACATTAATTGCCGCAATTATTGGAATAATTTTCATTCTGGCAATTTTTACTCCTTTTAGAAAAATATTCAGCAGTTATTGATTAGTTCTATATTCTCAGAAACAATTTTATGTTTCACAGATTCCCCTTGCATGCAGGTTGGCGTGTTCCACTGAAAAGCTGAGCGCATCAGCACGGTAGCGTCAGGCGATACACCAGCAGGCAGCGGGTGTAAGAAATGCGTGGTCATTTAACAAAGGGTGAGGTGGATGCGTGTACACCGGTCAGTAAGCAACAGGTAAGCGACCCAAGTTGCTGAGCTGATATCGAGGCACACAAAAAGCCCGCCCCTCCGCAAGGAGAGGACGCAGAACGTCATGAGTTGGATACAACCAGTCTAGCTGATTGCTCTGTCTGACCGCTCGGGTTTTCGCTTGCTATCAGGCGAAAGTGGCTATTCAGGGTTGCCTGGAAGTGCTCTTCATGACGAGCCTAGAGAGCCTACCTAGAGGAGCAACCGTAGGTGCGCGAGAATAGCGACCCATTAGCTCAACCGGAACGGGGCAAGCGCGCCGTGGTTAGGAAAGTGATTCGGGGTTATCTTCTACGTTAAGAGTCCATTCAGTGATGGGCTTCAGTCGATACGAAGCGTCATGTCTGGACATCAATGATTGCGGTGAGGCTCTTCAGAGAGACTGTAGATTCAACACAATCAACAGCCGCTCTGCTGCTCATCAGTGAGTGACTTCGGCATCGTAGGCATCGGAGTTTTTCTAGGCTCTCTTGAAAGCAATCGCGGCCAGTGTCTCTAGGTCTTTGTTGTCGCTTGGTTTAACCAGGCCGGTGTCGACGGAAGAGAACAGGGAGTTGAGAATCAAGGCACGTTCTTCGCCGCTGACGGCCTTCTCTTTTTCCATCAAAGAGAGGTAGAAGTAGGTCATCGAGGCTTTCTGCCTGTAGGCGGCAGCGAGGTGGCTGTTACTCAGGGCTATCTTGACGAATACTCGTATGGTGTAAACGCAGAAGGTAATCAGCGCAATCGCCAGGAAGGAATTGGAGAGAAGCGGAATCTTCGGTAGGTTTGCTGTGAATAGCCAGTGGATTGCTTCTGACCCTTTCCAGATTGTTACCACTGCTACTGCCACGGCAGCCAAGGTCCAGCAGATTGCACGGATGGTGTGCATAGTGGCTGCGTGATCCCAAACTTTCTTCGGTTCTTCGAGAGCTAGTTTTTCTCGGTGGAGCTTTTCGAGATTATCAATCTCTTGTTGCTGCTCCACCTTCCAATCGTTGATCTCACTCTGATACGCAGTCATCTTCTTGGTTAGAGCAGAGAAAGACACTCTAAAGTCAGTGTCAGATGCAGCTAGTTGAGACGCGCTCTTCGCGAGTTGTTCCTTAGAGGAAGTCAGAAGGTCAGAAGCGAAATCACTGAGGTCACCATCCTGAGAAAACTGGTGTTTAAGAGCCCAGAGATCAGGAAGTTTCTGGGAGATGTAACTGCTGTTAATTGACTGGTACAAGTAGGATGGTTGTTTGAGCGTCACAAGGAAAGCAGCCAATGCGTCCTGAGAATCGCATGCTTCTTTTGTCCTTGCGCAACGCTTTGAGGCCCAAGCCATGAAGGACTTCATCTCCGGAAAACGCAGATCCTTCGTGCACGAGGAGTTAACCCCAAAGTGAATCTCAATGATGTTAGCCTCTGCCTCTACCAGGTCATGGTAGAGGCCGTTGAAGCTTTGGCGGACAAGATTTTCGAGCTGGTCTTCTGCCGATCCATTCTCTTCGGATGAAACCAAAGACTGCGCTCTCAGTTAAACGTTTGACTGCATCCTCAAGTTCCGTCCAGGGATTAAGCAAGTGGCTGGTCCAGTAGTCATTGGCCTCTGGCTCAAGAGCTTTAATATTTTCTGCGATCAGATCTTTGAAGGGAGTCCACTTTAAAGCATTAGGTTCATACTTTAAACAATATTTTCACTGCCGAGCTCGACGATGAAGCGGAAGCGCTTGTTTATCGCTGCGGTAAGTGCGTTTCCTTTCACTGGTCCACCTCCAGGATGGAGTCAGAGAAGTCTTGATCAGTAAGCACATTTGTATTTGTGAGCTGGCTACCGGCGTACATGATATATTCGATGTTGGAGGCGGTGGCTACTTCTGTGGCCGCTTCGGCTTTTGCTTTGACGATGCGGTCGTCGATCTTGTTATCTCCCTTTACCTCGATGAGTTGGTATGAGCCGTCTGTCATCTTGGCTAGGAAGTCCGGGTAGTAGGAACGAATACGTTGCGAATCGGGGTCGTAGTACTGGACTGAGAGCTCGCCTTGGCCGGAGGTGAACATGCCAGTGAAGTAAACCTCTTCAACCTTGTCGCTGGCCACATACTGTAAGAAGCATTCACGTTCAGGCTTGGAGTCGAAACAGTAAGTGTCGGCGTGGAAAGTCTTGGATTTTTCATCCTTGCTAAGCGCAGAACTGTCCTGAGTGATGACGAGTTCTGGTTTCGCACGGAACGTGTAGTAATCGGCATCCTTGGGATCTTTGAGGAGCACGACTTCGCGATCATGGATCTCTTGGGTGGAGCGCACTTCCCATAGGTGGTTGAAAAGGCCAGGGATTATGACGTCGTAGAGGACCTCGTTGTAGGTAGAGACCGTCTCGACAGTCTTCCCCATTCCATCAACCGACGCATCGAGATGGCGCTTGACGTCCAGCGCTTTCATGTTGAGATACCTTGCTACCTCAGCCACCAGGGTCAATTCACTGAACGGTCGTGAATCATTGAGAGAGGCATCCGTACGTGACTTAGCCGCCTGCTCACGCCGCAGCGTGGCGATCTCATGAACCTTGACCAGGTACTTCTCAAGGTCCAAGTGTTCGAGGTCGAAGTTGACCGGCTCAGAAGGATCTTTTTCAATCAACTCGTAGTGGTGCGTAATCTCTTTAATTGCGAGCGTGCGCGGTGGCGGAACAACCCTGACCTCGTAGGCGATACTCGTAGATTCGCCTTTACCCTTCAGGTCGTTGATGGTCATGTTGAAGTTGGATTGCAGTTCCGCATCCAATGTCTCGAGGTTTTCGTTCGAGAGGAAAACGCGGGCACGGTGCTGAGTCTCTGTAATCTGGCGCAAGCAACGCATCGTGGCTTGCAGTACGAATACCTTGGACTTTGGCGAGCGGAACATCGCTACCCCGAATAGGGAGCGGCAGTTCCAGCCCTCACGACCCTTGCCCACCAGGATCAAGAACTGTTTCTCGTTACCGGTAGAGCCGGGCACGTCGAGTTCGTTGAAGTTCCTGATGTCTTCGTCCTTGGTGATCTTCGCATCCCCGACGTTGACCAAGATCTTCGAAGATGGCAGCCCAAGATCTGCTAGGGCCGCCTCAACCATGGGGCGAAGTTCTTGGGTTGCTTCTTCGATAGTGGTAGCAAAGAAACAAAGCTTCGGGTTTAGCCCTTCAAAGGTCTGGCCGCCATAGTCTTGCCAGAACTCCTTGATAGCGTTACGGACGAAGACTTCACCTTTAATGTCCTCAAAACCTTGTGGGAAAGCATCTTTGAGGTATTCGTTCTGGATAGCTTCGCGTAGGCCGTAGGCGTAGACCACCTCAGGAAGCGGCTGAGTCTTCACATAAGGTGTTCCGGTGAAGTTGTAGCAGGCCACAACACTGGTGCGCTCAGCAAGTAGGTTGATGGTGTCGCGCAGCGAAGTCTTGGCACCAGACCCCTTACGGATTTCCTTTTCCAAGTCCGCACCAAAAAGATGATGGGCCTCATCCACATAGACGCCGAGGTGCTTTAGACGTGTGAGCTTCTTGAATCGCTGGTTCTCAATCAGGCTTTTCTCGTCTTGAACCAGGTCAGGTGAGTCGGGAGCTTCCAGGGCAGTTGGCCCGTAGAGGTCACCAAGCACTGGATCTTTCGCGATGTCTTGGAAGAACAAGTCAGCAGGCTTGTCTTCCTTGCGTTTGCGCTTGGTGATGATCTTTTGGGTGTTGGAAATGACGATATTGAAGTCCGAGTCATCCAACACATGCAAGGTCACCCCAGAGTCGTCCAGGAAGTGGACCTTGATCAAGGGTTCCAAAGCCTTGACGTACTCGGGCGGAACCACCTTCGACTTGTCAAAAGTGATGATCTCTCGTAGGGATTCCAATACCGTCTTGTCGGGTGCGAAGACCAGAGCGTTGTGGCAGTACAGGTCACTTTTGGGGTACTTCTTGGCCAGCAAGAACTCATAGAAAATACACGTGGCCATGAGGATGGTCTTGCCCAGCCCCATGGTTAGTGCGTAGATGTAGTTCGGGTAGGCCTCCCGGTACTTACGCATCTGCTTAAAAAGGGCTTCAGTATCCTCTTCGGTGATGAAGTTGAAGAGGGTCACTGCACCATTTTTGTCAACGCCATAATAGGAGGCCTCAGAGAAGTCGCCTTCACGCCTTCGCCACTGATCGAAAATCTCAACCACCTGAGCGTTGTGCATAAATTCTTTGAGGAAGACATACATCTCCAGAGCCTCGAACTGGGGCTGACGCAAAAACGCGTCTGGATTCTCCACCGGATCGTTGTAGGCCAAGAACTTCTTGGTCAAGGAGTTGTAGCGAGAACGGATCTTCCCACGGTTTCGGTCGTAGTAGAACCAGAGCTGGGAAAAGAAGGGTGCCTCTGTACCAAGTACTGCCATCAGTCCACCTCAACTTCCACTTCAAGGGACTCAGAGAGCACATCCGTGATCTTGACTTTCACGGTCCCAGCATCGTCCGGGATATCGTAGTATCCCTTGACAAGTTCGTTTTTCCCCGGAATATCTTGGAGAGCTGGTTGCATGACGACACCGTCGTAGTTCCAGTCGATACTGATCATGTCCACAAGCTGACGCCAATCTTCAACGTTCTCGCGCTGTAGCGAAAGCTTCTGTAGCAGGTTGAGTGGGAAGAAGTTTCGGATCACCAGCTTGTCGCCTTCGCGGACAATCTCGGCCTCTGCCTCACGCTTGAGCTGCAGCTCGCTCTTGTCCCGTAAAATATCAACGACCTGGATGTCGAGCTTGTACTCAGGTAAGTCAGCTTCCAGTGACGCTTTCAGGTCAGGCTCGTGTCCCATGCACACCAGCGTGATCTTCTCAACTACACTCGAAGGGTTCTCTGCCTTACGCTGTTCGTACGTCTTGTATGGCAAGTTTGCCTTGAGCTCTTCCAAATCAGCCTTCGTAGCAATCCGATTGACGGGAAGAATTTTCACCATACGACCATCGAGCTCGCCATCCCACACCTGCGAAGCAGAGAACGGTTGGATCTCCAAAGCCTCGATCAGTAACTGTCGTGCCTGAATGGGGTTTCGGAAGAAGTCATAGTTGTTTACGTTGTAAACTTCGAAGCCATTGTAATGCTTCACTAATTCCTCACCATCAACAGCTAGCTGAGAAGACGCCTTCTCATCAGCCGCCCGTAGCTCAGCAGAAACCTTCGACAAGCGCTTCGTCGTCGTAGCGATTGCTCCGAGGTTAATGTCAGCGCCAATGAACCGGCGACCAAGTTTCATCGCTACCGCCTGAGTGGTTCCTGATCCCATAAAACAGTCAAACACCAAGTCTCCGGAGTTTGAGGATGACAACAAAATCCGCTCAATTAGAGATTCAGGTTTTTGCGTAGGATAGTTTTGACGTTCCTTAGCTACAGGATTTACTGGAGGAAGATCCGTCCAGACTGAGTCAATGATGTCACCTTGAACCTCATCAAGATAAATAATTCGAGAGCCGCCCCCAGTAGGATTGACATCATCCCGGTACAGCCGTCCATTCTCATCCTTTTTGAAGCGCTTCTTATACTCTTCGGAATGCTCTTTATATTGGACGTTCCAAGTGTATTCAGGTGTTTTTGTGTACGAGTAGATTAAATCGTGCTTTTGTGGGAATTTTTTAGACGTAGCGCGTTTAAAGCCGAAGTAACGCCAGACAATTTCGTTGCGAATGTTTTGTGGACCGAATATTTCATCCAATAGAATTCTAATTCGGCTAGATTGATGCCAGTCGCAGTGTACATAAATACTTCCCGTTTCCGAGAGGAGTTCTCGGCAGAGGATGAGGCGTTCGTACATGAACTGAAGGTACTCGTCGTTGGTCCAGATGTCGCCGTACTGTTTTTCCTCGAAGCTGGTGGCGTCCGAGGTGGCGGTTTTGCCGCGTAGGCTGATTTTTTTCTTGTAGTCGGCTTTGGAGTCGAATGGTGGATCGATGTAGATCAGATCGACCTGGCCACGATATTCCCGCAACAGGTGGCTCATGACTTGGAGGTTGTCGCCCCAGAATATTTTGTTCATCCAGTCTTTACCGTCGGCGTCTGGTGTGGGCTCACCGTAGGACTCGCGCAGTTGGGCTGGGTAGTACTGGGTTGAGGTGTATGGGCGCTTGCCGGTCCACCTCAGTTCAGGAAAGCCTTTGATGGGTTCGCGGATATCGAACTCGAAGAGTGTTTCATCTGCCATTGTCGTTTTATTCCTTTATTCCTCTAGTTCCTTGGCTTTCCTGGCTGCGTTGAACAATACGCGTTAAAGTCGCAAGTGCCGCATGTTTTCTCGCTCCGAGCACATCCGGAGTATTCCCTTGCCATAATCTTGTGGACGGTCTCATCGAAGACCTCCATGGTCGCTTCCACAGCGGTCGGTGAGTAGTCCCAACTGATCTGCGGGTTGGAGTCTTCTTCGCCGGTGTAATACACGTGCATCTTCGAGACAGTTTCGCCGGTGCGCTCGTGCACGAGATGGGCATAAAGGTGGAGCTGGCGACGGTAGCGCTCTAACCGGTCCTGATGCCATTTGGAAGTTGAGTGGAGATCGGGTTTTTTCTCGGACTTGAAGTCCACGATCTCGACGGTGCCGCTCTCGCCCCGGATGAGGTCAATGGTGCCATCAACGATGTATTCAGGCTTGACTAGGCTGACGTCTACTTCGGCTTGTTTGATTCTCTCCCACTTGCCGTCCTGGCGTTCAACGTAACGTTGGACTTGTCCGAGCGCGGATTTTTGCTGGGCGGGTGCGAGGTAGGTGCGTTCGGCCCGTGAGAGGTAGGTGTAGTTCACGTCGAACCACTTGGCCACGTTCTCAGCAGTAATCAGGTGTTCTTCTCCGCGAAGAGCGGCACGGTGGACGTCTTCGATGGTCTGATGAACCAAGGTACCGAAGAGCCTGGCGGAGATACGCACGGGTGAGAATTCGAGGTCACGGTAGAACTTGTACTGGCGTGGGCAGGTCTCGTAGACCGAGATGTGCGAGGTGAAGGAGAACTTCGCCTTGATGTTGACGTCTTTGACTGTCTCGAAGGTGAACTCAGATAGATCGAACGCTTCGCTGCTGTCCTCGGGAAGATCGTTGTAGACGTGTCGGAAGTACTTTGAGGGGGTGCGTTTACCGTCCCTCACGCAGGTGAGGACGAGGAGGTTTTGGGCGCGTGAGAACGCAGTGTAGTACACGCGCCAAAAGTCGTAGAACTTGATCTGGTCTTCAGGTTCGAACGCCTCACGATGGGAATACTTCGCAATGACTTGGTCGATGATAGTTTCTCTGTCCTTGCGTGGCACGGTATGCAGCGAGTCGGTGAGGACGATCGGGAACTCCATACCTTTGGACTGGTGGATAGTTAGGAAGGAGACGCATCCTGAGGGGGCGTATTCGGAGTCATCCTCGTATTCGCCAATGCCCCCTTCCATGAGCAGCCGCAAGTAGAGGGTGAAGAAGTGGTCTATGGTGCGGTCGATGTGACGCTGAGACTGTCCTTTGCCTTTGCGTCCAGAGAGAATCGAGACATTGTAGAGGTATTCAAACTTCCCGATGATCTGGGTGAGGAGTGCCAGGTTTCTTGTGGGCCGCAGGTCGACCATCCCGGTATCCATCGGCGTAGCCAGGTAGGAGACGAATGGTTCGAAGGCGAGCATCTGGTAGAACAGGCCTGCGATCGCGTAGTCAGTCTGTGCGGTCAGCGCGATGTGCTCACGACCGTGCGCTACTAGCCATTCACGTAGGTCTTCGCCCTCAGGCGTGGACAAGTGGGTGTTAGCCTGCTTGATGCACTCGGAGTAATACGTCCTCTGCTCCGGTTTGAGAAACTTCGCGGCTGGACTGTCTTTCTGCCCCAAGGACTGCACATATGCCGGGAACACCAGGAGCAGCAGGCCGATCGCGAGCTTGATCTCGGTGCGGTCGAAGAACATTTCAGAGCGCGGCGAGTAGACGTTGATGCCGTGCTCTTCGAGATACTTGGCCAGTGCTTTGACTTTGGGGTACTTGACTGATCTAAAGAGGAAGGCTAGCTGGTTGTAGTCGGTGAGTTTCCCAGAAGCCTTGAGCCGCTCCACGAAGCGCAGAACTTGGGCTTGCCAATCCTTTTCGTCTTCTCCTTCTAGGCGAATCACCGATGGTGAAGACAATGGTGTGGGCCCTGCTGGCTTTATGGTCTTGTCGTAACGGAAGCCAGCCCAGTCGAAGCTGAACTCTGAGCTAGAAGTGGTAGTCATCCACTCGTTGTAGAAATCTACGATCTGCGCGTCCGACCGGTAGTTCGTCACGAGCGGGATAATCCGGCACTCACCGTCTGGGAACTTAGAGGGGAACTCAAGAATGTTTCGGATTGTCGCTCCACGGAAACGGTAAAGACCCTGGTCGTCGTCACCCACTACGCATATATTTCCGTGCTCCTTGGCTAGGAGGAAGACGAGCTGTTCTTGAACATAGTTAGTGTCCTGGTACTCGTCGATCATCAAGTAACGCAGCTGCGTCGAAAGCTTGTCCGCAACCTCGGGATGTTCAGTGAGGAGGCGGTGGGATTCAACCTGGATTGAGGCAAAATCCAACAAGTTTTCATCCGCCAGCAACTCCCTGTACTTCATTGCTAGTTGACCGATCGCCATCATATCCGGGTCAGAATCGCTAAGTAAGGCGGCCGGATCGATCAGCTCTTCACACAGGTTGTTGACCAACGAACACAACATTGTTGAACGTCGCCAAGTCCCAGTCTGTGGCCCGCCTAGAACCTGCTCCCAGCCACTAACAGTCTTGAAGTGATGGAAATTCTGGAAGATCGTGTAGGACTGGTCAAACTCATCGAGAACCCTGAATCCTTGTTTCAGGCGGGTGTACTCGAGGTTTTCTTTCAAAATCCGCAGACACAAAGAGTGGAAGGTGCCCACATACATCTCAGTGAGGTTCACACTGATCCCACGAGCATCCAACTCATTGGTGATACGAGTGACTAGCTCCTTGGCTGCCTTCTCGGTGAAGGTAGCCACCATGATCTCTTCAGGGGCAACACCGCGCTCTTCGATCAAGTAAATGGCGCGCTGTACGAGGGTGAAAGTTTTACCAGTACCAGGACCGGCAGTGATCAGCACCGGACCATCAGTAGTTTCGATGGCTAGACGCTGTGCGTCATTAGCTCTACCGAAGTCGAAGCCCACGTCTACCACCTCCTGTGAACCTTGAGCGTCGCAATATCTAAAATTTACCGCATGACTACGGTTTTGTCCTTTTGGCACGCTGGCAACGTTTAACCCCTACCCCAACCGCACGGGATCGAACTTTTGTTCGCCCCGACAGGAAAGCCGTGATATTCTAAACATGTCAGCCGCGCTGCTGACTATATGACATTAATGGTGTATAGAAAGGAGGCGTTCATGGATCCGCAACAGAACTCGTTCGGAGCCTTTTTGAAAGATCGCCGCCTAGCAGCGGGAGTAACCCAACGCTCCCTTGCTATGAAACTCGAGGTAACCAGGCAGCACATGTCAGATTTAGAGGCAGGTAAACGCCTGCCCTCGGCTGAGCTTGCTGAAGGGATTGCCTCCCAATTGCAGCTTTCTAGCGCTGATCGTGACTTGATGCGTGATGTGATCGCTAGAGATAAAGAGGCTGTTCCAACTGATCTTGGTGGCTACATCATGGATACCGACCTGGCCAGGGTTGCCCTGCGCAGGGCTCGGGATACCAAACTTTCAGCACAGGGCTGGGAGAAGGTTATTGAGGTGATCGAGTCAGAAGCTGGGGACGGTGAGCGATAGTGGTGCGCCGTTACTCAGCGCGGGGCCTTGAGATCAAGGCCGAGAAGATCTTGTGCGAATGGGACCCTGGGGTTCTTGATCGCCCGACCCGTATCGACATCGAGGCTTTCGCCGAGCAGCACGTACGGGCAGACATTAACTGGTTTCACCTCTCCCCAAGACAACACGGTATTAGGGCTGACATGTTTTGATAACCGCCCCATCAAAGTCTGGGATGAAGACGGCCATAGCCAGCAGATTGTTGACGGCCATGAGCACATGATTATTCTCTCTATGGCTGTATTGAAGATTCGCAACCACCATCTACCTGCTATCACCGGCCTACTTGATGGGCTAGAACTAGCCGGTAGTGCATCACGTGCCAGAACCAAACTCCACTCTGCCTTGCTCGCTCACCTTGAAGCATTGGGAGTATCTGAGGTGGAGTTGGCTCGCCAGTACGCCACCCTCAACGAGGACGGTGAAATCCTGTTGGATGAGGCCGGCGGTTTCACCCTGAAGGACCCCGGTCAGGCTAGTGAGTTCGTGACAGAGCACCAGGCGCTGATGAATGAAACCGTCACCGTGCCATCCCTCTACGAGGAACAGTACGGGGTCCTCACCAAAGCCTTAGTGGATTATCCGGGCACCTTTTCCGGCAGTGATGCCATAACCTATGACCTGCTGTGCGACACGTTAGAGGAGGCCAGTACTGATGGAGATTAACCCGACCCAGCCAGAAGATGAGGCCGTTAAGCCTCAGGTGCCAAAGCAGGTGGAACCTCCACCTCTTTCAGAGCCTGAAACCCACATCCTCACACTCCCACCAAGCCCCGACGGCCAATGAAGCCTCGGGGCTTTTTTCATGCCCAAACCTCTCTTGGAAGGAACTGATTTCTCATGCCACTAGACCACTATCTACGCACCATCGCCGGAATCATTGGCGCAGGGGCTGGTTGGGTGTTTGGCACCCCCGATGCCCTGCTCTACACCCTGCTCGCCTTCATCACCGCCGACTACATCTCCGGCGTCATGGCAGCCATCACCACCCGAAAACTATCCAGCGCGGTTGGCTTCAAAGGTCTGTTTGGCAAGATGCTTATCCTCGCCTTCGTTGCTCTAGCCCAGCTGATGGACACCCACGTGCTTGGTGGGGTGGGGGTGCTTCGCGGGGCGTTGATCTTCTTCTACATCGCCAACGAAGGCATCTCCCTGATCGAAAACGCCACCGTCCTAGGCCTGCCAGTACCACCCAAGTTCAGCCAGGCCCTAGCCACCCTCACCGAGCGTGAAAGCACTGCAACGGATGGTCTTTTGAACTCGGCCCACGGCCGCCACGCCGCAACAAACACGAGCGAGCCGGTGGCGGTGCCGCGTCCACATGTCCCTGAAGTCAACATCGCAGAAGTGCGGAAGCCTCTGGCCCACACCACCAAACCCGCGCCGGATGGCGAGGCAGGTGGTGATGGTGACTAAACCAGCCTCCCACCTGCCAACTGTCCTCACTGCTTTGGTCAGCACCCTGATGCTCGCCTCTGTAATCGGGGTGGGCTGGTGGGTGTGGGAGCAGGCCATCATCCCGCTATTGACCGCGCTGATTTGGTTGCACGTGATCGTCCAACCCTAAAAACCCATCCACTACATCAAGGAGAAAACTGCTATGTCTTACACGATTGACCATTCCCATGACGCCACCGCTTTCACCCGAGGCCGCCAAGGCCACCGCATTAAATACATTGTGGTGCATCACTGGGATGACCCCGCCAAACACCCCACCTTTGAGGGCACTATCCGCTGGTTCGAACGCGGCGGCAACAACACCTCCGCTCACTACGTGGCAGAGGCCGGACGCGTCGCCCAGTTGGTTGCAGACGGCAACACTGCCTACCACGCGGGTAATTGGGTGAAAAACCTTGAGTCCATCGGGATCGAATGCAACCCCCGCTGCAATGAGGCCGACAAAGCCACCGTGGCTGAACTAATCCGTGACCTGCAAGCTAAGCATGGGCCGCTGACCATTCTTGGCCACAAGGACTGTACGTCTACGGACTGCCCTGGACGCTACTACCCACCCACGTCCGTGCTCGCACCATGGCTAGGCGGAGGTGGCGGAGCCGGCAACGCCAAACCCGCCACCACCACAACTGCGCCTTCTGGTGACCTGAACGCCCTGGCGGACGCTGTGCTACGCGGCGATTATGGCAATGGCGAGGAACGCAAGCGCCGCTTAGGTTCTAAGTATTCGGCTGTGCAGGCGATTGTGAACCAGCGCCTGGGCTACGGCTCCGCGACCACCTCTGCTGGACCGGATTTGAACGCCCTTGCTGATGCGGTCATCCGAGGCGAGTTCGGCAACGGAGACGAACGCCGACGACGCCTGGGAGCCAACTACGCGGCCGAGCAGCGGATTGTGAACCGCAAACTTGGGTATTAGCCAAGGCTAGGGTTTTGCCCAGCCGCCTATAGGTTGAGGAAATAAAATGGTGGTACGACTATTCGTGACTCCATTGATTCTCAGCTGACAGGCATGGATACCGCACAGCGTGCCCAGTTCTTGGAGGAGATCGTCTCTGTGTTTTACGAGTACGAAAAGTTCATCGCCCCCAAAGAGTCCTTCGATCAAGGCGGTATGGATGGGCGTGACACCGCCGGGCGGCGTGGCGTCGGTGAAGTACTCGATAAAGCTAAAGACTGGTTCTTTGAAGCCCAACGTCTGATGCGCTCTGAGAGTTAAAACCCTGCTGTTCAGCCGGTAACCTGTTCCGGAATTGAAAGCCCTCGCGCTAGTGGCCCTTTGTGGTCATGGCGCGAGGGCTTTTCTTGTTTTTCAGGTGATCACGCAAGCGGGGTGGTTAACTTTCGGGGCGCTTTTGACATACCTGCGAGAGCCCCAAGAGGTGGGGCACCAATTAGCACACCGGGGGTGCTAACAGGTGGCATTATCACAGGTAGAAAAACAGGCACTTACCAGGCTGCGCCGGGCTGGTTATGGGCTTAGCGAGATAAGCGCGCATCTTGGTATTTCGCGTGATGCCGCCAAAGGTTACCTAGCCCGCCAGCACATCATCCCCGAAGGCACTAAACCCGCCCAGCCGTTAGGCGTGGGGGTGTGCCGGTACTGCGGCACTGGATTTAGCCCTTCACGTTCGAGCCAGCGTTTTTGCTCCCCGAAGCACCGACGCACCTGGTGGCACCTGCACCCCGAGGCGGGTAAGCGCAGCCCAGAGCGTGTTTTTATGTGCAAAGGCTGCGGGATCCGGGTGAGTATTTATGGGGATGCGCGCCGTAAGTACTGCTCACACGCCTGCTACGTAAAAACTCGGTGGGGCCAGTGATGGAACAGCGCAACGCACTTGTTGAGAGCCAATCGTTATTGGTGTGGTTGCACATTGAAGAACTCTTTGGCCAAGGGGTTTTAACGCTTGATGACGTGCGCGGCTGCTTCGAAGATATTCAGGCCCGTTTTCCTGATTCTCGCACCGCTTTATTAGCCCGCGTCCGCCTGGACTTTCCAAAGCTTTCAAGTGAGTTATTGAGTCAGATGGATACAAACCATCAAGAACTTGAACCCCTTGGAATGTGAAGGAGAACGTTGACGATGAGCAGCAAAAAGATGGAACGGATAAGCCCACCTGTGAGTGAGAAGTGGGAAGGGATTTTGCGGGTGGCCGCCTACGCGAGAATCTCGGTTGTCACTGAGCGAACCCCTAAGTCCTTGGCTACACAGATTGACTACTACTCGACTTTGATTCAGTCCACACCCGGCTGGAAGTACATGGGCGTGTATTCCGATGAGGGCAAAAGCGGAACGAACCAAAACCGTGCAGGTTTCCAAGAACTGCTCGCGGCATGCCGAAACGGGCAGATCGACTTGGTACTCACCAAGTCCATCAGCCGCTTTGGACGCAACACGCTTGACGTGCTCACTACATGCCGCGAACTCAAAGAAATCGGTGTGGAAGTCAGATTTGAAAAAGAAGGCATCTCTACCTTCTCCGCTGACGGGGAGTTGATGCTGACCTTGCTTGCTTCCTTCGCGCAAGCAGAATCTGAACAGCTAAGCGAAAACGTCAAATGGCGGGTGCGTAAGAAGTTCGAGCAAGGCAGAGCGAACGGCTTCCACCTCTATGGGTACACAGATTCTAAAGACGGTACGGACGCGGCCATCGTCGAAGAAGAAGCCAAAGTCATCCGGTGGGTTTACGACAGTTTCTTGAACAAAGTATCGGCCGAGCGCATGAGTGAGCAGCTCGAAGAACAAGGCATTAAAGGCCGCGACGGGCAAAGCATCGGCCCATCAACTATCCGCTGCTGGCTCAAGAACGAGGCCTACACCGGCACCCTGGTGCTGGGCCGCTGGATAACACCCGGCTTGGGTGTGCATGCTCGCCCTCAAAACAACGAGCAAACCATGTACCGGGTCGAGAACGCTGTGCCCGCCATCATTGACCGGGAAACGTTCGACAAGGTCCAAACCGAGCGAGCCAAACGACGTAGCCAAGGAGCATTTGCTAACTGGTCAATTCGCACCTCCACCTTCACCTCAATGATTTATTGCACCCATTGCCAGGGATACTTCCGCGCCGCGAACTGGACGAAAAAAGGCCGGAAAGACGATTCTCGTAGGCGCTGGGTGTGCCGCACCAACCGTGACGGCGTAGCCAGTTGCCCCACAAAACCAATCGCTGAACGCTCCCTGATTCATATCTGCCAAGAACAACTAGGCATCGAGGAGCTCACCATTGAAAGCCTGCGAGAGGTAGTCGAACGCATCGAAATCACACGCAACGGGTGGGGAACTTTCATCTTGACCAGCGGAGAACATCGCGAACTGGAAATCCCCACCATCGACTACCGCCACCAAACCTGGACAGAAGAACGCGCCAAGACCCATGGGCAAAAGTTGCGTTCCTTCTGGGAATCCATGAACGAAGAGGAACGCCGCGAGTACCTTGCCCGAACGAAGCGACGCAAGCCCAGCTATAAACGCAGCCCCGAAACCATCGAGAAAATGCGCCAGGCGCAAAAAGACCGTTGGACACCCGAGGCAAGAGCCGAGGTTGGCCGGCGCAACCGAGAACGCTGGGCAGCGATGACCGAAGAAGAAAAAGCTGAACGCTTCAGGCGCATCAAAGCCGGATTCACCCCCGAGGGCAAAGCACGTAAAGCGAAAGCATCAAAACGTTCCTGGACGCCTGAACGTAAAGCCAAGGCCTCTAAGTTCATGCGCGAAATGCGTGCCCAAGGACGCTGCCAACCCAACAACCAGCAGGGCACGAACGGAAAAGAGGAGGAGAAATGAGCACACGTACAGTCACAGCCATTCCCGCCACCAGGCGGATGCACACCGGATCCCCACTGGAGCAACTCACTGTCAAAAAGGTTGCCGGCTACGCGCGCGTCTCCACCGACCACGATGACCAGGTCTCTTCCTACCAGGCACAAGTGGACTACTACACCCGATACATCACCGAACACTCCGGATGGGAATTAGTAAAGGTCTACACCGATGAAGGCATCACCGGCACCAGCACAGCGAAACGCGCTGGTTTCCAAACCATGATCGCTGACGCCTTGGCAGGGAAAATCGACCTCATCATCACCAAGAGCGTCTCCCGGTTCGCCCGCAACACCGTCGACTCCCTGACCACCGTGCGCCAACTCAAAGACAAAGGCGTGGAGGTCTACTTCGAAAAAGAAAACATCTGGACCCTTGATGCTAAAGGTGAACTGCTCATCACCATCATGTCCTCCCTGGCCCAAGAAGAAGCCCGCAGCATTAGTGAGAACGTCACTTGGGGGCACCGCAAACGCTTCGCAGACGGGAAAGTAACCGTACCTTACAACAACTTCCTCGGCTACAAACGCGGCGAGAACAACACACTAGAAATCGATGAAGAACAAGCCAAAACCGTCAGGCTCATCTACTCGATGTTCCTGGAAGGCATCAGCATGCACCAAATCGCCCGACGCCTCGAAGCAATGGGACGGCTCACAGGCCAAGGGCGCAAAACCTGGCACGGCGGAACCATCAAAACCATCCTCACCAACGAAAAATAAAAAGGCGACGCCCTGCTACAAAAGAGCTACACCATCGACTTTCTCACCAAGAAGAAAGCGAAAAACACCGGCGAAGTACCCCAGTACTACGTCAGTGGCAACCACGAACCAATCATCGCTCCAGCGGTATGGGACTACGTCCAGACCCTGCTCGACCCCAATATCAAACGCGGCGGACGCCACCACGCCTCGAAGAAACACCCCTTATCTTCAACAATCGTGTGCGGGCAATGCGGACACTACTACGGGTCAAAAACATGGCACTCCAACAGCAAATACCGCCAGGTCATCTGGCGCTGCAACGCCAAGTACGAAAAGCACACCGGCTGCACCACACCGCACTTGAACGAAGCGCAAATTCAGGAAGCGTTCAACACCCTGCTGGGCAAAATAATCAATGAACGCGAAGTCCACCGCCAGGTCGACAAACTCGTATCGACCCAGCTGGACACCACCAGCCTCGAAGAAGAAGTCGCAGATGCGCTCGAAGCCCTCAATAAGGCCCAGACTGATTTCCTCGACCTCGCTCACCGCAACGCGCGGGCAAAAATCGACGCTGAAGAATACCGAGAGCAAAGCTTGCGGATGGAAGCGAACTACCAGCAGTCACTCGAAAAGTACAACGAACTAGCAGGGCAACTCGATGAATTGAGAGTCAGAAAAGTCCGCTTCGAGTACTACCTCAAAGAACGCAACAAGCTCACCACAACCGACCGGTTCACCCCGATGCTCTGGCGGACCCTAGTAGACCACCTGACCGTCACTCCCGAGGGCGGGTTCATCTTCACCCTCCAAGACAGCACTGAGGTCAAAATCTAGGGCGAGCTACTTCGCAACCATCTAGGCTCCTGGCATGCAAAACCGCATGTTCGGAGCCCTATTTTTCATTGAAAAAAGGCCGGAGACAAGCACCGACCCACAGCAAAGAAAAGCGACCCACTCACGCAGCCAAATACAACCTAACGCCCCGTTGTATCCAACCCGAGCAATAAGCATCGGGCTTATTGAAGTTTCTTACATCTCTATTTTCACAGTTGCAGTAGCAAATATGGCTTAGGAACTAGCACCATACGTTGAGGGCAGACGACCGCAACGGGTTGTCCCAGCTATTGCGGTCCAACCAGTTTGCAAAGAATTAGGAATGAATTCAACGGTTTCAGGGGCAGATGAGAGGAACTCAGCCTCTTCAAAATTATTGCCCATGACAAAAGTGAAGGTAGTGTCGACTTCTTTTGCGGGACCGATGTATCGCAGTGACTGGGTAGCATCCAAATCTAGTTCAAACAGGTTACGGTCGTAATCGATGTATTCCACCATGGCAGGCTGGTTTGGCTCTTGAACATCGTTGTAGCGGGTCACACCACCGATGTACATGCCCTCTGCGGTGCCCTTGTAGATGACGGTTACTACGTAGGTGCCTGCGACACTACCGGCAGTCTGAGCAATGGTGACGGTGGGGCAAGAGCGGGCAGATGCCGCATATGCTGGGATGGCGGTAGTTGCTGCAACGACGGGGGCTGCCCATGCGGCGCCCTTTACCAGCGAGCGGCGGTTAATGGATGATGTCATGATTCTCTTTCGGGGATACTCACACTCAAGCAGCATTACTTGACGCAGTAAACATTATTGATTGACACTGCAAGTAATTGTTTAGGTGAGAAATAATCATAAACTATAAAAATCTGGAATATATTCGCTTTTTTCAGGCGCAATAAAAATTGGCGGAAAGGCTTGCCACGCACCGACTCCTTTTAAATATCTGATCTTTTAAAGTACAATTCGGCACGAACAATCCCATGCCACACCAAATGCCGCTTGACTTGGGGAAATGCAGGGTTCAGCATACTCATTCCCACGCATACCCTGCACTCCAGTACCTGAAGTTTTCGCGCACCACCACACACCATAAGGCTACTTGTGAAGTTAAGCACCAGCGGCACGGACGCGCGTCGGCGGGCACTCACCCACACCCACCACCCGCGTCCGCAAGCAAAATCTGACTACACCCCAACGGTATAATCACGTTCCCGCCACCTGTGAGAAATATGTAGTCACCCAGTAGGGGACATGGACGCGGCATGGCACCTCTCAGCCCACAGCAGATAAGACGCACCCACCCCACCTGAATCAAGAAAGCAGATAGAACGCACCCACCCCCCCTCACATCCCCGCCAGCCTCTTTGGATATTTACCGCGAACTCTATAGATTGGTTTTATATTCAGTGTCACAGCCACAAACTGTTTGAAGGGTACTCATGAACAACCAACCAGGAGACCACCACGCACCAGAGGGCGCATCCGCACCCAGCGAAGGGCTCACACGCCCGCTACCCAACGACGTCTCACAAGGCTGGATGCCAGAAGACACCCGCCAAAGACCGCTCACCCCACTACCGGGCCCTAAGCTCTTCCGTTTTCAATCACTACTGCCCTTCAAATTCGCTAACGCCATACGCCACCCCGGCGAGCTACCCTGGCTGATTTCTGCCTACGGTGTGACACTCTTCGCCTATATTGGTGTGGGCATCTACTTTCTAACCTCGTTCATTCCAGACCTCATGGCGATTGAGGTTGATGAAACCACAGGAACCGCCAGCAATATCGGCCTCATGGTGCAGCTCACCCTGCTCGCCGTCTACCTGCCACTACTCCTCTTTTTAGTGCGTGCGTTCATGTACGCACAGATTCGCGTCAACGCCGTACGCATTAGCCCCACACAGTTTCCCGAAGCCTACCAAATGATAGTAGAAGCAGCCCGTGCCGCCGGTCTACGCCGCGTCCCCGACGCCTACGTAATGCTCGGCAACGGCCAGATCAATGCTTTCGCCTCAGGCCACGGGCACCGCCGCTTCATTGTGATTTACTCAGACCTCTTCGAAATCGGCGGCGCACCGCGCAACCCCAACGCTCTGCGCTTCATTATCGGGCACGAAGTCGGGCACATCGCAGCCGGTCACGTCAGCTACTTCCGCCTAATATTCACCTCGCTCTTTATGCAACTACCCCTGGTCGGCTCCATTCTCTCCCGCGCCCAAGAATACACCGCCGATAACTACGGCTACCGCTTCTGCCCCCAGGGCGCACCCGAAGTCACCGGCGTCCTAGCCGCCGGCAAATACCTCATGAACGAGGTGAACTTCGACGAATACGCCAACCGCGCTGTCTACGAAGGCGGCTTCTTCACCTGGATCGCCAACCTCAACGCATCCCACCCCGTTGGCACCTGGCGCGCCCACGCCCTGCGCGACCGCTCAGAACCCGGACGTCTCATTTGGCGCCCCAAGAATAACCCGCCCTACCCGCTCTCTATGATTCCTGCCGCCGAACCCGCAGAGACCTGGGCAGACCCGCTGCAGGCAACCGACTACATGGCAACCTACCCCGAAAACCCAAACAACCAGCACTTCGGTATTGTTCAGGTCGAACAGAAAGTACCTGCCCGTCACCGCGACCGCCGCGTAGCAGACATGCTCGAAACCCAGTGGGCGCCCCCACATATACGCGAAGAGCGGATGCGCGCAGCACAGAACGCACCGCAGGGCCAGGGGCAAGGTCAGACCCAGCCGCAAAGCCAACCCGAAGACTAAAACCAGCGCCCCGCCGAGAGTGCAACTTTGCACAGGTTTTCACGCAAAACATGTTCAAAATTGCGCTCTCGGCAGGTCAGCTCACAGCTCAGATGCCCGCGATACACTAGAAACCCGCGTCCGCACGCAGGCATACCTTGCAGCTACCGAAAGAAATCATGGCCACCATCACCTTTGAGAACGTCACCTGCACGTACCCCGGCGCTCAACGCCCAGCAGTAGACAACTTAAATCTAAAGGTCGCCGACGGCGAGTTTCTGGTACTCGTAGGCCCCTCGGGGTGCGGAAAATCAACAACCCTGCGCATGCTAGCGGGTTTAGAAAACATCACGAGCGGACGCATACTCATTAACGGTGCAGACATCACCCACGTGGCACCGAAAAACCGCGATGTTGCCATGGTTTTTCAAAACTACGCCCTCTACCCACATCTAACAGTGCGCGGAAACATGGCTTTCCCGCTAGTGGTCGCCAAGCAGCCCCGCGATCTTATCCAGCGCGCAGTTGAAGAGACAGCGGCAAAGCTGGATCTCACCGATTACCTCGACCGCAAGCCCGAAGCGCTTTCAGGTGGACAACGGCAGCGGGTGGCAATGGGGCGCGCAATCGTACGCCAACCCCAAGCCTTCCTCATGGACGAACCCCTCTCACATCTGGATGCCCAACTGCGTCAGCACACCCGCGCCCACATTTCAGAGGTGACCGGGCAACTGGGTATCACCACGCTCTACGTCACCCACGACCAAATAGAAGCAATGACAATGGGCGACCGCGTAGCAGTGCTCCACCAGGGGGTACTGCAACAGCTCGACACCCCCACCCGCATCTACGACCACCCCGCCAATACTTTTGTTGCCAGTTTCATAGGCTCACCCTCGATAAATTTCTTTCGGTGCCCCGTGACTGGCGAGGGCGCTTCTCTAGGTAGCTTCGTCCTGCCCTTACCTCAAACCAATACCGAGCAGGGGAACGCAGGGTGCGTCCTGCTGGGCATACGACCGGAACATCTAGAACTCACCGACGAGGGCAAAGGTATTGCGGGGCGTGTTGAGACCATCGAGGAATTAGGCGCGGACGCCTACGCTTACATTCGCACCGACGAGGTAGAACTCGCCGGGCACGGAGCTGATCTGCAACAGTGCGTGGCGGTGCGAGTACCGGCGCGTACTCTCACCCGCGACAGCAACGTCTGGATCAAGCCCAGCGGCGCAGTACACTTTTTTGACGCTGACACCGGGAAAAACCTGCAAGTCTAAGAGCAACTCAGGGGCGGGTATACCGAGCGGACGCCAGAGGGCGGGCGCACCGGGCTAGCTGGGCACGCACGTTTCGCCCTTTCCACCCACCCCCCCCCAACGCCTCCCCCCCCGGTGTGACCAGGTTCTACTCACCTGTGACCACGTTGTGCTCAAATGACCGCAATCAACGCGGTCACCTTGGGTATAACGTGGTCACACCCGAGGCGGGCGTAGGAGAACGAGCAGTTATAAACTAAAAACTATGCCTTCTCGTGCATCAACACCCGGCACCGCCACTCCAGACCACACCAGCAGGCACCGCCCCTATCAGGCTTTGCGTATTCGCTCAGAGGTCAGGACGCAACGTTACTGCCCGCGGGCTACTTTTTTTCACCAGCCTGGTGAGCGCTCACCTTCCCCGTAGGAGTGCGCTCCTTGGGTGCCTACAACATAGGCTGACATGCCCTTTCAGCGATGTTGCTGGTAGTTTTTCTAGTTCACTGGTTTCTTGCTACCACCGGAACGCTCAGCTCTATTCTTCGTGTACGCATCCGCCCAGCCGTAGACTAGAACAGTGCCACTACCAACTTTTCTTCGCAAACCAGACCCACTGATTCTCATGATTCTTGCGGCGGTGGTTCTCGCTATTGCGCTGCCCGCACGCGGGGATTTCGCCGACTCTTTCTCGCTCGCCACCAAAGCGGCAATTGCGTTGCTGTTCTTTCTCTACGGCGCACGCCTGTCACCGCAAGAAGCCCTGGCAGGTCTCAAACACTGGCGGCTGCACAGCACCATTCTCGCTTTCACCTACCTGGTCTTCCCGCTGATTGGGCTGGCGCTCTTTCCGCTTAAATACGTTATTGGCAATGAACTGTATTTGGGACTGCTCTTTATGAGTCTCGTGCCTTCTACCGTTCAATCATCGGTGGCTTTTACATCAGTAGCACGCGGTAATGTTGCCGGTGCCATCGTGGCAGCAAGTGCCTCCAACTTAGTGGGCGTGGTGGCTACCCCAGTGCTAGTCATGCTGCTCATGCGCTCAGACTCCCTGACTATCTCAGGGCAAGTCTTTGTGAATGTCGCCCTACAACTGTTGGCACCCTTCGTACTGGGCCAGCTGTTGCGGCGCTGGGTAGGCAACCTAGCCAAAAAGAAAATCACCAAACACGTTGATCGCACCTCAATTGGTATGGTGGTCTACTCCGCTTTTTCTGCGGGAATGGTCGATGGGGTCTGGACGCACGTTTCACCCCCGCAGCTACTGGTACTGGTAGGTCTTTCAATACTGCTGGTATTGGGCATGCTGGCACTAACCAACAGTGTTGGGCAACGCCTGGGATTCAGCCGTGCCGACAGGATAGCCATTCAATTCTGCGGCACCAAAAAATCCCTCGCCACCGGGTTGCCCATGGCAGCTATTATCTTCGGCAGCGCGTCCTTAGGGCTGCTTATTTTGCCGCTGATGATCTTTCACCAAGTGCAGCTCATGATTTGTGCCGGGCGGGCAGCAGCCTACGCAAAAGCCAACAATATTGAGCAGTAACACAGCTTCACAGGGTGTTGCGAAGGTCATGGTAAGAGGTTTAGAGTACAAAGAACAGACTACTGACTATCTTTACCCTTGGAGGCAACGATGCCCGCAGCACGCACCCCACTTTTAGCTCTCAGCACCCTCGTTCTCACCCTCGGGTTAGTAGCGTGTGGAGCCTCAAAACCCGCCGAAACCGAAACCACCCAGGCACCCACCTCAACCGTTGAGCCCAGCGCTATCAACACCGGAGACACTGACGACATGAACGAGTCAGACGCACCCGACACCGCAGATAAGGATGCCGACGACGCTAACGGCGAGCGCGACGACAAGAATGACATGGACAATAAGGGTGATAAGGACGCCGACGTCGATGATACCGACAATGATTCAGATAATGATGATGACCGGTAAAAGAATAAGTTAAACACTTGTGGTGCGCCCCGCCGCCTTCACTGTTGAAGGTCGCGGGGCGCATTTTTGTGATGAAGTTTCATTTCACGGCAGGCAGGTTCAGGACGCGCGTCCGCCCGACTGCCCGCCCCTGCGTCCACCCAGCCCCTGCGTCCGCTCTGCTCTGCTCCTCATGTGATTAGGCTCTACTCAGAGGTGACCAGGCTCCCGTCACTAGTGACCACGTTCTGCTCAGGTGACCACGATAAACGCGGTCACCTGAGCAGAGTACGGTCACAGTGAGCAGAACGCAATCACCCCTCTCATAGAAAAGTTTTAAAGTTTTTCTTAAAAAACTTAAACCGCTCGCGCACCCGGCTACGAACTCTTTATGTCAACGCCCCAACAAGGGCTGGTAAAAATCATTCTCAAGGAGAAAATCGTGGCAACTTTTGCACAGCGTTCATTCATGGTAGTTTCAACCGCAGCCCTCGCTCTGGGTCTGGCAGCCTGCGGCGCTAACGCCGAAAAAACCGGTGACATGATGAAAGAAACCTCAGCACCGGCGTCCTCATCAGCCATGATGGATGAATCCATGACGCCCTCACCCATGATGAGTGAGTCTCCCATGATGGACGACAAGATGGACAACATGGATAAAGAAAAGATGATGGATGAATCCATGATGCCTTCGCCCATGATGAGCGAATCAATGATGATGAAGGACGATATGGGCGGCATGTCTAATGACATGGATAAGAAGATGATGGACGAGTCGATGATGCCCTCACCTATGATGGACGAGTCAATGATGATGAAGGACGATATGGGCGGCATGTCTGATGGCATGGACGATATGAAGAAGTAACACGACATCACACTGGGATTATTCATGCTCGCGTAGAGCTAACGAGTAGCATAAGAGGCATGACAGACCGTACCCTGTACCCGGCATCTCAGGCGGTGGGCGCAACTGATGAGGATCAGTTGAAAGAGCTCATCGCCTGTACTGCTACGGGTAGTGAAGAGTGTTTTGAACGAATGTACGATCAGCTTGCACCTTATATTTATTCGCTGGTGTGGCGGGTCACGCGCAATCAGAGTCACGCTGAAGAGGTAACCCAAGAGGTCTTTTTGGAGGTGTGGCAGAAGGCTCCGCTGTTTGACCCTGCGAAGGGTTCAGCGAGGTCGTGGGTGATGGTGATTGCCCATCGGCGCGCAGTTGACCGGGTGCGGTCGGTGCAGGCATCTTACAACCGTGATATGTCTCAGGGCACTGCGGAGTTTCAAGAGGTGTATGAGCACGTCCACGAGACGGTGAACTCCCATCTTGAAGCTGAGCATGTGGCTCAAGCACTGGCGTCCTTGCCGGTGGAGTACACAGAAGTTATTACCCTTGCCTATTTTGGTGGTCTGACGCAACGCGATATTGCCGGGGCACTGAATGTTCCCTTGGGTACTGTTAAATCTAGAACGCGGGCGGGTTTGTTGGCGTTACGCACTGCTTTGGAGGGGGTTTACGGTGAGCAATAAGTTCTTGAGTGAGGACGCGGCTGGTTACGCCCTGAATTCCCTGGGTGGGCAGGAGCGGGCGACTTTTGAGGCTGCCCTTGATAAGCCAACGCGGGAACAGGTGCGGGATGCCCAGGAGGTCGCGGCAACTATAGGTTTGGGGGTTATGCCCCTTGCTCCGCCCGCCTACCTCAAGGCGCAGCTCATGCAGCAGGTACGCAGCACACCGCAGGTTAAGCCCCCGGCTAGAAAGGGCGGCGCGTCCCTACCCGGTGCAGAAGACCCCTCACTTTCATCAGCACATCTCATTTCGCCCCTTGATGCACCTGTTTCTCGCGCGCAGCGCCGAGCCCAGGAGCGCTGGAGTGGCACTTGGCGGGCGCTCACCCTCGTTGCGGCGGCAGCTGCCCTGGTTGCAGGTAGCTGGGGCTTCACCCAGTACCAGCAGTTGCAGGACGCGCGCACCCAGCTAACTGCCCTGAAACAGCAGAGCGCAGGCACCGCGTTAGTCGATCAAATCAGCATGGCTGAGGATGTTTCTCTCGCGAAAGGCAACATGGACGGCTCCAACGTTTCTGTGGTCTATTCCCCCTCGCACAATATGGCTGCCATCGCTACCGCTGACCTTCCCCCGTTACCGGAGGGAAAGGCTTACATGATCTGGCTCTACAATGCAGAGGGGCAGATTGTAGGCTCAGGCACACTCAATGATGGGTCGGTGGGTCAGGTCTTCACCGAAATGACCGGGCAGGATCTCAGTCAGGTGACGGACTTCGGCATTACTGTTGAGGATGCAACTGCCACAGCCCCCAGCGACAAACCCCTGATGCTCGACGTCATGGCGCAGAACAACTAGCTCTGCCGCTTGCACTGCCCTGCACAAAACTTAAAAATAAAAACGCCGGTGAGTACGGCTCAAGATTTTTCTGAGCCGCACCCACCGGCGTTTAAAGCATTCTTTAGAGTGCCTCCACCGCGCGAATCAGCGCGATGTGTGGAATGACGTGCGGGAAGTTGCCACTCATGCGTCCCAAGTCAAAATCATACTCAGAACTCATCAAACCCAAGTCGTTGGAAAGATCCAAAACAGTACGCAGCAGACGGCGACCGTCCTCGGTGCGACCGGAACGCAGGTACTGCTCGGCAAGCCACAGCGAAGCACCAAAGTGTGGGTTGTCCTGCCCCTCGAAACCATCGATATTGTCACGGTTAATGTAACGGTAAATCATGCCCGATGAGTGCATCAGTTCAGCTTCAATACGCTCCACTGTGCCCAGCATGCGCGGATCATCCCACGCCACAAACCCAATGTGAGCGAGCTGCAAAAGGGAGGCATCAACGTGTATACCGTCATAGGTCTGCACAAAAGAGTTCAGCTCTTCGTTATAGCCGTGCTCCAAAATCTCAGCCGCCACGCGGTCGCGAGCCTCAGCCCATACCTCGGCGTCCCCCGTCATACCGTGCTCAGTTACCGCAGTAACACCGGCATCAAAAGCAGCCCACAGCATCGCCTGAGAGTGAGTAAATACATGGGGTTCACCCAGCATCTCCCAAATTGAGCGGTCAGGTTCACCAATACGCTCCACCGCAGAGTTCAAAAGAGCCTGCTGCAGCGGCCACGAGAGGTGATCTTCTCCCACGCCGTGACGGCGCAGATTCGCGAAAGTAGCCAGCACCTGACCCAGCGCGTCCCCCTGAAAATAGGAATGCGAACCGTTACCCGAACGCACCGGCTGAGACCCCTCATAACCGGTCAGAGCCAGGCGGCGGTCAAGATCATCTTTCTCGCCAGCAACACCGTACACCGAGTGCAACTTGTAGGGGTTGTTAGCAAGCGCGCGCAGCATCCAGTTACGCAGCTGGGCGGTTTCACGTTCGTGACCGTGAGCTAGGGTAACGTCCATTGCCATAGCAACGTCACGTAGCCAAGCGAAGCGGTGATCCCAGTTGCGCTTACCGCCGATAACCTCGGGGAGGGAAGTAGTCACAGAAGCAACCAAACCACCGGTTTCACGCGAAATCAGCGCGCGCAACACGAGTAGCGAGCGCAGGCGAGCCTCACGCAATTCAGCGTCAAAAGCAGCGTTTTCATCGTCTTCTTCAACGACGGGGTTAGCGCTGGTCTGAGCGAACTCTTCGTAGGTTGCCGCGTCCACCTCAAAAGAGATGGTCTGGGTTGAGGGTTCAATAACTTCACTGTCAACCTCGCGGGTAACCTCGATGCTTTGGGCATCGACACTTACATCGGTTGCAGGTGGTGCCACCTGAGGCACAGGGTTCGTGGATGCTTCCGGCTCGCTTGCAACAACCGGCTGGGACTGCGTGGGTGTGGGTTCAGGAACCTCATCAACGTACAGCGAGGACCACTCGCTCCACTGCTCTTCGGCGTAGGTCAGTGCCTTGGGGTAGTCGATGGGCGCAGGCGGGTTCTGGTTAGATGCAAAGTAAGAGAGGGTGAACACGTAGTTCTGACCGGCGGTCACGGTAAAAGTGCCAGCGTGCTGGTCAGGCTGACCGTCGGGCATCGGCGAGCCGCGGAACACCAGGGCGTGCGGACCAGCCATGCCCACCAGCATCGACTCATCGGGATCAGGCACACCGTTAGCGTCAATAGCGCCCTCATAACGAGTTACCCACGGCTGGGTTTTGCCATTATCAAAACGCAGTGCGAACTCGTTGTACATGGTGACCTCACCGGTGAGACCCTCCACGTTACGCACAATCGAGGTGCCCGCAGCCAGCGGCATAAAGTCGGTGACTCGCACCGATGCGTCCCCCACAGACCACACCGTCTGCAGGACGAAAGTGTTTTCGCGGTAGCTACGCTCAATCTTGATTTCTTCAACTGGGTTCGGATTGACGCTCTCTAGCGGAGCAAGCAGCCAGCGTCCGCTATCGCGCTCCCCCAGCAGGGCAGCGAATACTGCGCCGGAGTCGAAACGCGGGGCGCAAAACCAGTCAATTGAACCCGCACGCGAAACCAAAGCGCCGGTGTTCATATCTGAGAGCAGAGCGTAGTCCTCGATATAAGAAGCCATGCTCCTAAGCCTACCAAAGACACGGTAGGCGGCAGGGGTAAAAAGTTCCCGTTCCTGTAACCGGTTGCCTGTTGCTCTCTGCTGACGGTGGAAAGGTCTTGAAAATATACCCCCTGGGGGTATAGCGTGGAGGATATGAGCAAGAGAACCACCTGCGACCACCAGGTTCACGGTTATCACAGTTCTAAGGACGCGCACCTTACGCGCCTGCGCCGGGTTGAAGGGCAGGTGCGCGGTATTCAGCGCATGATCGAAAACGACACGTACTGCATCGATATCCTCACCCAGGTTGCGGCTATTAATAAGGCGTTGCACGCGGTTTCTACCAACTTGCTGGAAGAGCACATTCGCCACTGCGTTGTTGATGCCGCTATCACCTCGGAGAAAACCGGCGATCAAAGTCTGATTGACGAGAAAATCAAAGAAGCCACCGACGCTATTACCCGCATGATGCGTAGCTAACACGCGCCCCCTAGTTTTCTTGCCCCCGCGGCAAGAGCCCCTAAGAAATATAGAGAAGAAAAAAGGAGCACACCATGGCTACTACTACCGTTCGAGCAACCGGTCTGACCTGCAACCACTGCGCGCTGAGCGTTACCGAAGAGGTTTCTGAGGTTGAGGGTGTTGATGAGGTAACTGTTGACGTTGTCAAAGACGGCGAATCAACCATCACCATTGAGCACACTGACCCCATCAGCGAGACCGCAGTGAACGCTGCTATTGCTGAAGCTGGCTTTGAGGTTGTTACCAACTAGTTTTACTCGCTGAGAGTGCAATTTAAGACCGTTTTTTCGCGAAAACATGTCTTAAATTGCACTCTCGATTTTTAGAGATAAAGGATTCACCGTGCCTCCCCTTGAGAGTTTCTCTACCACGCCCGCTACTACCCGCATCGTGAATGTGAGCGTTGGCGGCATGACCTGCGCTTCATGTGTTGGTCGTGTTGAGCGTAAGTTGCGAAAACTTGAGGGGGTGGACGCATCCGTCAACCTGCCCTTGGAATCAGCGCGGGTAATTGCCCCGCAAGGCATCAGCGACGAGGTGCTGATTGAAACCATTGAAAAGGCAGGTTATACGGCGCAGCTGAAAACTGACCAGCAGCCCGCTGAGGTTGATACAACGTCTTTGCATTCGCCCGAGATGTTGAAAAAACGCATCTGGGTGGCTGCGCTTTTCGCACTGCCGGTTTTTGCGATTACCATGTTCGCTCCCCTGCAATTTGCTCATTGGGGGTGGGTAGTTGCGCTCTTGGCGCTGCCGGTGGTGACCTGGGCGTCGTGGCCTTTTCACCGTTCGGCAGCTATTAACGCCCGGCATTTTTCGGGCACTATGGACACCCTCGTTTCTTTGGGCGTCATTTCTGCTTACCTTTTCTCTGCTGCCAATCTTTTCTTAGACCCTATGGTGACCGCTCATGCGGGGCACGCGGGTATGACGGATATGAGCGCGCACGACCACAATCTTTACTTTGATTCATCGACCATGGTGGCGTTGTTTTTGCTGCTGGGCCGCTACATTGAGGCGCGGACGCAGCGACGTTCTTCGCAGGCGCTTCGCAACCTGCTAGATCTGGGAGCAAAAGAAGCAACCCTTATACAGGATAATAAAGAGATTCGGATTCCCGTGAAAGATCTTCTGCCGGGGGATGTTTTCTCGGTGCGTCCGGGTGAGAAAATCGCAACGGACGGTGTGGTGAAAACAGGCACCTCTGCGGTTGATGAGTCTTTACTGACGGGTGAGTCTGTTCCCGTTGAGGTTGCTCCGGGTAGTCAGGTCACGGGTGCCACCGTAAACACTTCGGGCGCGCTAACCGTTGAGGCAACTCGTGTGGGTGCTGAAACTACCCTGGCGCAGATGGGTCATTTGGTGGCTGAGGCGCAGTCGTCGAAGGCTCCTATTGCGCGTTTGGCTGACAGGATTTCTTCAATTTTTGTTCCGGTAGTTTTGGTGCTTGCTCTACTGACCCTGGTGGGGTGGCTGGTAGTAACCGGTGATGTTTCGCGTGCTTTTGTGGCGGCAGTGTCGGTACTGGTCATTGCTTGCCCGTGTGCTCTGGGTTTGGCAACCCCTACAGCTCTCTTGGCGGGTACAGGGCGGGGTTCGCAGTTGGGCGTTCTTATTAAAAGCGCCCAGGTTCTTGAAGATACCCGCAAGGTATCAACGATGGTGCTCGATAAAACGGGTACGGTCACCACCGGCGACCTTGAAGTCATGGCTGTGTACCCCTTTGCTACAGATGCTGATATGCATCTTGATGTTTTAGTACCGGCTGCCGCTGTTGAGCACCACAGCGAACACCCTCTTGCCCGTGCGATTGCGGCGGCGGGGGCTCACACGTCCGCCCTACCACAGGTCAGCGATTTCAAGTCTTTTGCCGGTGGTGGCGTCAGCGGAACGCTGGCAGATGGACGCGCGGTGCTGGTGGGCAAACCCAGTTTTTTGACAGAACAGGGGGTAGCGCTCACAAGCACCCAGAAGGAGCTACTGCACAAGCAAGAAACCGGCGGACTGACAACCGTTGCCGTGGCGGTGGCGAATCAGGCGGTGGGTCTAATTTGTCTGCAAGATACCCCCAAGAATGGTACCGCGGCGGCGATTGCCGAGATTAAGAAGCTGGGTATTACCCCCATGCTACTGACCGGGGATGCGCGCGCTGTGGCAGAGGCAGTTGCCTCCCAGGTGGGTATCGAACCGGGCAACGTGTATGCGCAGGTGACCCCGCAAGAGAAGGTAGAGCGGGTGCGCGCCCTGCAAGGTGAAGGTGCCAGCGTGGCGATGGTGGGTGATGGTGTTAACGACGCAGCAGCTCTGGCACAGGCTGATCTGGGCATCGCGATGGGTTCAGGCACCGACGTTGCAATGGAAGCTGCCGATATGACCCTGATGCGCTCAGAATTAGAGTCTGTGCCCACCGCTCTCAAGCTCTCCAAAGCCACCCTTAAACTCATCAAATCCAACCTCTTTTGGGCTTTTGCCTACAATACGGTGGCGATTCCGGTGGCGGCGGCAGGTTTGCTCAACCCCATGATTGCGGGGGCTGCTATGGCGTTCAGCTCGGTGTTCGTGGTGCTTAACTCCATGCGCCTGACGGTGTGGAAGCCCTAAACCGTATCATCGGGTAGGTGAGTTCTACCTGCTAGCGGTGTACTGCTAAGTTGGTAGTAAGAAAAAGTTTTATATTTCGGCGTGACACATCGATTAATCACCCCGTCTTACTATGGCGGCGTCGTTAGGCACCTTCCACTTACCGTTTATCGGCGTCGCCTCCTATCTTTACCGAGGATATTGCAGTGACTGAAGCTCAAACAGTGCAAGGACGCACCATCGTTACCGAGGCAACCGCTGAAAAGATGGTCGGTATTCTTCTGAGCGATTTTCCCGGCGTGAAATCACTGGGCAGCCCCATGGGGCGTGTAATGGGCACGGTTCTTTCTCTCTTTGATAATAAGCACCCCGAAAAACAGGGTGTAACCGCCAAGTACGAGCGTGGGCGTTTTCAGATTCTTGTGCGCATCAACACCAGTGCGGGGCACCTTCCACACGATGTTGCTTACTCTGTCGGCGAGACCATTTTTGAACACATAGAACAGCTCACCGGCACCGGCGTCTCAGCTGTTACCGTCGAAGTTGCCAGCGTTGAGGTGGGGTCTATAGATGATCTTCCCGCCGGTTCGTCTTCGGGCGCAGGCGCGTCCGCACCGACAACCAACAACCCCGATAAAAACCTGACGATTACCTACACCACCGGTGCCTACGAAGACGTCGCCACCTCTCTCATTGCCGCCGCCTACGGGGTTGCCGATGACGAGGTAACTACGCGCGTCAGCGAGCGGACGCAGGGGCTTGCGATTTCAGCAAAAACCCCCCTAGCGCAACGCCTACTCGGCAATAACCCCAAGTTTAGCCAGCAAGATTTTGAGAACGGGTCAGAGGCCCTCACCCGCACCATCAACACCCACATTGAAAGCGCATCCCCACACCTCACCGCTCATCTCGAGAGACTTCTCGGGCGCACGGTGGAGTCACTTTCCTGTGAGGTATCTTCGCTACACTCCACTACAGGGGGTGCATAAATTTTCGGGTCTACCTGCCGAGAAAGTAGACAGTAATATAAACTTATTACTTGGTGAGAGAGCGTCTCTTACCCCTATACCCACTACAAAGGGAAACCGATGACGTCTTCTACTTTTGCGGAGTACGCCGGCGAATTAACCGACGCCCTGCTGAGCCAAAGAGCCAGCAACGGGGATCAAGCAGCGTTTCAAGCACTGGTACGTAAGCATGCACCCGCGATGCGCGCCTACGCCATTCGCCTTACCGGCACAACCGCAGATGCTGACGACGTTCTACAAGAAACCTTTATCCAAGCGTGGAAGAAACTCGACACCCTCGAAGACCACAGCAAAGTACGCAGCTGGCTCATGACCCTCACCAGCCGAAAAGCAATAGACCTCATTCGCACCCGCAAATCGAATGTTTCGATTGATTCTGTTGCAGAATCTCACGCAAAAGAGCAAACCCCCGAGCAGAGTGCTATCACCGGTTCCCAGATTAACGCTCTCGCCCACGCTCTTGAGACCCTGCCAGAGCAGTCCCGCGAGATTTGGATTATGCGTGAAATAGGTGGTTCGTCGTACCAGGAAATCGCCGAACTGCTGGGAATCTCACCCGCAAGCGTACGCGGAAAACTCGCCCGCGCACGCGTCAAACTAGTTCAGGAAATGGAGGAATGGAAGTGAACAGCAATCACATCCCCCTTGAAGACCTGAGTATCTGGCTTGACGATGAGCACAGCGGTATCGCCGGTGCCGAGCACCAGCGCCGGGGCAAACACATTGAAAACTGCCCTACCTGCACTCAACGTTTTGAAGCTTTGCAGCGCTTAGAACGCGCCACCCAGGAACTCATCGATGAAGATGAGAACACCCAAACAGCACACGTTGGTTGGGTTGAAACTCTGCTGGAGAATCTTATTCTTGAGACGAAAGCGGGGCGCGCCATTCCGCTGACCGGCGATCACCCCCTCGACACGCTCAGCGTGACGGAGGGCGCTATTCTTTCTGCCACTCGCCGCGCCGGCGAGAGCGTCAGCGGCGTTCTAGTCGGCAAGGTTCGCCTGCACGGTGACATTGAGACCCCCGACGCCGAAATCACACTGGAAATGAATATTTCCGTCCGCCAAAACACCGCGGTGCCCGATGCGGCGCAGCAAGTGCGAGCGCGCGTCCTTGAAGAAATTGACCGTACGAGTGAGCTGAATCTTGTGGCTGTAGATATCACGGTTGAGGACGTCCACTCGCCGGCAACGGAGCTCAATGCTAAGCCCGAGGAGCCGCCTCATGCCTAAAATATTGCATATTGAAGACCCTGCTCACAGTGATGAGAGCGATCATCAGCAGTTGCTGGGCACCTTGTACAAGGCAGTTTGCGAGGTTGAGGGTGTTGAGCGTTTGTATGCGGACGCGCCCCTGGTCGGTGGTGCCTTGCGCATGGTGAGTTCGGCGGTGTTGAACAACGGAAATGATCAGCAGCCGCAAACCGCTCATGACACAACTACAGCGGCTCAGATGTTGGGTGAGGCGGTTGGGACCGCTGGTGCTGCGATTAGTTCTATGGTGGAAGGTGCCACTGATGTGATGAAGCGTGCCAGTTCACCCGTGGGAGACACCGCCGCAGGCGCACCGTCGTTCGGCTCAGAGGAACCCCTGCGCGTAACCGCTCGTTTAGGCGTCAGTCGCCAAGCAAGCGTGCCGGACGTCCTGCGCCGCGCAACAGCTGCTATCAGACAGCATGTTGATGACGATACCGTCATCAATCTTGAGGCTGTGAACGTTTAACACTGGCAATTTGAGGTATGTGCAAGGGGCGCGTCTTGACTTCTATGAAGTCTCAAGACGCGCCCCCTTGTGCATGTAAAAGTCTTTAGTGGGTCTTTCTAGGCGCTCGGTTGCTCAGGGGTGTGAGCTGTTGAGTCACTGTGCTGAGCTGATGAGGTCTTATTCTTAGAGGCTTCTCGGGCTGCTGCTTCGCGCTTAGCGCGGGCTTCAGCATAGAGCTTCGCTGAGGAGCGGTTGATGCCCGAGCCCTTGCCGAGGGATTCGTCGTTGGGTGTCTCAATCATCATGAGGGTTGCACACATAACCAGAGTAACCACAAAAACAGCACCTGATACAGACGCCGCAAGGGGAACCTTAGGCGGGTTATTAGTGCCACCGGTAGCAAAGAGCGCCACACCGAAAAAAGCTACGAGGGCAAGACCCACCGCAATAAGAAGCGGTCCTTTAATTTGTTCCTTTATGCCGCCACGTTTCTGAGTCACCTAGAATTCCTTCCCACAAAAGAGTGTTCAATCTACTCTACCCGCGCCACCACCCAGAAGTACTCAGTATTACGGCGGGGCGGGGCGTTACTTACCGCTCAGTAAACGCCGCCCTTAGTGAGTACTACTAACGGTGATTTTTGGATTGACCGCGCAGGGAAATAGCGCCAATCACCATGAAGATACCGGCAATGAGCGCACCACCCGCAGTAACACCCAACATAGCTTTTGCGCCCAAATCTGAGAGCACGGTGAGACCCAAGGCTGACATCACGGTCACAAACCCGGCTATGCGCCAATCCTTATCAGTGGGCAGAACATTCTTAACACGCAAACCCATCAGCAAAAGCGCCACACCGGTAAGACCCAGAATGATGCTACCAATAAGAGTCATCCACAGCTCAGTATGAGGAACCACCAGCAGGAGAACACCACCTGCCAGTTGAATCATCGCCAACGAACGCCACAGCTGACCCACGCTGCCGATATTCACCCCGACGGGCGCGTCCTGCAGGCTCGCATCCGCCCGGCGAGAATCCCCCTCATAGGCAACAGTGCTCGCTGCACGCGAGTTCAAAAAACTCGCACCACCCATACACAAAAAATAAATACTCATCAGCACCGCAGCAAAATCAAGAGTAGGTCGCTGCCAGAAAACGGTAATAAGACCGTACACCACAAAAACCAAGGACAAGGCGAGAGTCGGCGCAACAAAACGGTGCGCAGCAAGAGAAAAATTCACGTTCCCTAGCTTAGTTTCTTTCAGGGTGAGAATGGTAGTACACAGGGGCAACTGTTCAGGAAAGATCTTCAGGCGACACCCATGCTATCGAGCACTTGCGTCATCTTCTGCGCAGCAGCTTGCAAACGATGCGGCGCCTCAACACCGAAACCCAGCACTACGCCAAAAGTTCGCTGGGCATCAGAAGGCACGTCCGTACCAGTTGGCGGCAGGCTGCGAGAGGTGAGGGCAGCGTGCGCCCAGTAGTCCCCCAAAGCCGCTACCTCCACCCCGCTTCGCATAAGAGTTTCGCAGACAAGCGTCTCATAGCCTGCACTAGCGTAGACACCGGTGAACTCAAGAACCAAGTGAAGACCGCCGTCCATAGGGAGCACATTCACCCAGTCAGGCAACCGGCTCTGCGCCAGAGCAGTCACAAGAGTTTCACGGCGTTGCCTGTAGACCCGGCGCATACGCGCAATATGCCGATGCGCCCCACCCCGAGCAAAGAAATGAGTAGCGGCATCCTGCGTCAACGCTGAAACAGGGTTACCCATGACCCGCCGCAACCGCAAAATATCAGTGTGAAGAGACACCGGTGCCAGCATGAACCCCAGACCGAGAGCGGGGGTCAGCGTCTTAGAAAAAGACCCCAGCATAATTGTTCGATCATCAGGATGCTGCCGCGAAAGAGCAGTGAGCGCCGGAAGGGCATCGCCCACGTAACGCAGTTCTGAATCGTAATCATCTTCAACGATGTAGGCATTATTTTCCCGCGCCCAGTCCAGCAGTTCAAGGCGGCGGGTGACCGGCATCGACGCTCCAAGCGGGTACTGGTGACTCGGGGCAACCAGCACAAGATCGGGAGCTTCAGCGGGCAAAGAAGCGGGGTCAAGCCCGTGCTGATCGACCCTCACAGGTATGATCTCGTGCCCAAAAACCGCCGGAATCTGATACAGCGAAGGGTAGCCGGGGTTCTCCACCGCGATACGCAGCGGTCTCTCTCGGCGCTGGGTTCGCAGAGAACTCAACAGCAAACGAAAACCGTCACGCGCACCGGCAGTCACCATAATTTCGTGCGGAGCGCAGACCGTGTGGCGCATCGTACGCAGGTGCTCAGCGAGTTGATATTGCAGGGCGGGCGAACCTGATGCACCGTAATTGGCGGTGGGTTCAGCGGCAGCGACACGCCAGGACGCCCGCCAGGCAGTACTCGCCAAGAGTGAAGTATCGGGACTGCCAGGAGTGAGGTTAATAGTGCGATTTCTAGGCGGTACAGGTGGTCGTGGCGGACGCACTCCCCCACCCGCTACTAAAGGCTCACCGTTTGAGAGCATCACCTGTTGGCTACGAGGAAGGTGCCCCGGTTGAGTCCCACCTGAGCAAGCCCCAAGAACTTCTTGTAATTTCAAGTTTTTGGTAACGCGGGTGCCACCTTTAGATGTTTCAAGGTACCCCTCAGCGGAAAGCTGCTCATAGGCAGCAACCACCGACCCACGGGCAATATCAAGCCGTGCCGCCAGCGCGCGGGTTGAGGGCAGCGCGTCCGCAGGGGCGAGGGTTCCCGCCAGAATGTGAGCGCGCAGCTGTTCAGCAAGCTGGGTAGGAATCGACTCAGGCACATCACGGCTGATGGCAAGCGGTAATTCGGCGGGGCCGGAAGAGCGGGACATGGTGGGGTTTTCTCGGAGAATACATCTGGTCTAAAAATTCTTTGTGATTCTGGTTCTTAGAGTAGACCAGATACGGGTTCAGAATGAAAGACATGACTGATTACAAGACTTTTAACGAAAACATCACCGGCTCACCCCTGGTAAAGCGCGGTTTGGCTGACATGCTCAAGGGCGGCGTCATTATGGATGTGGTGACTCCCGAGCAGGCGCGCATCGCTGAGGATGCTGGTGCGGTAGCTGTTATGGCGCTGGAGCGGGTACCCGCTGATATTCGCGCGCAGGGTGGCGTGGCACGTATGTCTGACCCCGACATGATTGAGGGCATCATTGATGCTGTCTCTATTCCAGTGATGGCGAAGGCTCGCATTGGGCATTTTGTGGAGGCGCAGATTCTTGAGGCGCTGAAGGTTGATTACATTGATGAATCCGAGGTGCTTTCCCCCGCTGACTACGTGAATCATATCGACAAGCAGGCTTTTACGGTTCCTTTTGTGTGCGGTGCGACGAACTTGGGTGAGGCGTTGCGTCGTATTGCTGAGGGCGCGGCGATGATTCGTTCTAAGGGTGAGGCTGGTACGGGTGATGTTTCTGAGGCGACCAAGCATATTCGCACTATCAAAACCCAGATCGCTGAGTTGCAGGCGTTGCACGCGGTTTCGCCTGATCTTTTGTATGTGAAGGCGAAGGAGTTGGCGGCTCCTTATGACATTGTGCTTGAGGTGGCTCGCACTGGTAAGTTGCCGGTGGTTCTGTTTACGGCTGGTGGCGTGGCGACCCCTGCGGATGCGGCGATGATGATGCAGCTGGGCGCGGACGGTGTGTTTGTGGGTTCGGGTATTTTTAAGTCGGGCAACCCGCAGGCGCGCGCGAGGGCGATTGTGAGGGCGACGGCGCAGTTTGATGATCCGGTGGCTGTTGCGGATGCGTCGCGTGGTTTGGGTGAGGCGATGGTGGGGATTAATGTGTCGGATCTTCCGGCACCGCATCGTCTGGCGGAGAGAGGCTGGTAAATATGATTTTTTCGCCGACAGGCGAACCAAAAAATCATATTTACTGCGAACACAGCGAAGCGGTGAGTAGAGGGCAGTGCGAGCTTGCGAGCACCAATAAGTATTTTCCGAGCGTGCGAGGAAGTAAAAATTGTGGAGTAGAGAAGATTAGTGCTGGCGCTGGTGAACTTTGGGGGTAGATTCCCAGAATGTGCTTTGCACTGCGAGCTTGTGAGCGCCTTGTCTGACTTGTGGGAGGGGTACGCCTCTGGACGCCGCTCTGCGACTGATTCCTTCGCTTTGTGTGCGGGCGTTAGGCGTCCTTCCGCTTCGCTCTGTCCATACGTCGTTGTCGCGTGCGTCCGTCGGTGTACAGGGTCTTTGGCTTTTTGTAATCACATTCTTTTGGGGGTTCTTTCGTGGCTGATGCTCTTGTTAGCAACGGTAAAACTGTTGGTGTTTTGGCTTTGCAAGGTGGCGTTGCCGAGCATGCTGCCGTGCTTGAGGGGTTGGGGGCGAGCGTCGTTCTCGTCAAGAAACCTGAGCACTTGGTTGGCTTGGATGCCCTGGTGCTACCCGGTGGGGAGTCGTCTACTATTGACCGGCTGACGCGCATCTTTGGTCTGCGTGAGCCACTCATTGATACGGTTGAAAGCGGGCTACCAACCTTGGGCACCTGTGCGGGGTTGATTATGTTGGCGCGGGAAATTGATGATTCTGCACCGGGTCAGCAGTCGCTGGGGGTGCTGGATGTGTCGGTAGGACGCAATGCCTTTGGTTCGCAGGTTGATTCTGCTGAGGCGGTTCTCGATTGGCAGGCCGTCACGGGTGAGATCACGCCGGTAAAAACCGTCTTTATTCGTGCGCCCCGCATCTCGCGTGTTGGTGGAAATGTTGTCATTACAGCTAAGTATCGCGGTGAGGTTGTGGGCGTGCGCCAGGGCAACATCATCGGCATTTCGTTCCACCCGGAACTCACCGGCGATACAAGGGTACACGAGGAGTTACTGGCACTAGTGTAAGGATGGACTTCGCAGCACTTGATCCTTTGGACGACTCTCTAAGCCTGTTGGATTCAGACAAGCTGTAAGAGGTATAGTGGCTCATTGCTGCGACCGGTGCGGTTACTCGAACATGACGGTTACCTTCAGAGAGAAAAAGTAAAGCCCCCACCCGTCATTGACAGGTGGAGGCTTCACGTCAGTTCTTAAGGTGAGACACTTTCTTGAGCTGCAACCATGGCGTCAAGGGTGAGCTGAACCAGCTGGGCGATATTCTCTTTCTTAACTTTCGCAGTTTTTACACCCAAATATGAATCAGTGTAACCCTTAGCGTAGTAAGAGATGAGACCAAACTTTTCTGCCAGTTCTTTTTCTTCATAGCGTTTTTACTGGTGCTTCCTGCGCTGCAAGTGGAAATTGCTGTGCCCCTTTTATTGAGAAGATTCCAGAAAAGGCTGTTAACGTTCGTGTTCGCGCTGGCAGACGTATTGATGAGACGGAGCGCAACTACATTGGTTGGGACGCGACGTTCAGCGACGAAGAGGCGCACCAAAACCAGTCTCCGAACTCGCCAACAGCGGTTCTAAGGGTACACAGTTCTCGGTTAATATGTGCTGATTTCAGTTTTCAGGACGCGCGGGATTTGGGTTAACAGCCCCAGGCTGTTGAGTTCGCCAGGCAATCCTCAGCCACGTTACCCACCTTCACCTTCCACACCCGCACCACGCGAGGATCAGAAACCACCTCATTAGTGCCAGCCACCGGCAACCACGGGCCACCCTCCACAGAATACCTACCACTGTAAACAGTGGTCACCGTAGCATTATAGTCACCGGTTTCAGTGTAAACATGAGAAGTATCAGTAGGAATATCAGCCCACTCCTGACCAGCAGGCAACCCATAGCCAGGACTGAAGCTAGTAATGGTGGTTCCATCACCATAATCGAAGATATAACTCACCGGAGTAGCAACAACCCGCACACTGCGCCCACTAATCTGGGTATCAAAAGTCTGCTCCTGAGCATCAGCCCACAAATTTGTGTTGAAGTTCTTCAACGTATGCCCAGAACCCTGACCCATAATGCTGGCAGGTAAAACATTAAGACTGCGAAAATCCTCATTAGTAACGGTAATAATCAGCTGCTGCGCAGGCGCATCACCCTCAGGAGCATCCAAGATAGCCGAGCAAAAAGTACCAGCACGCTGCCACCCAGCCAACCTGTTTTGATTATCCCAATCAATATGAGCACCGACTCCCTCAACGGCGGCGTTAGCGTCAGCACGCAATAGGGAGAGAGTAACCCCAGTGTTCCCGTTAGAATCGGTGCATTTGGTGAGGTTACAGTCAGTGGATTGCCCCGTGCAGGGTTCCGTGTAGGCGTACTTGTTAGGATCAGGTTCTACCGGGGCGGACGCATCAGGATTACTGGCGAAATTCTGTTGAGCTACAAGACCCTGCTGATATTCAACCGATGCAGCCCCTAAACCCCCTACTGATGTCGACCCCCCGGAGGCAGTGGCATAGATTTCCGAGTTACTATTGACAGCATTGGCAGGTGGCACATAAAAAATAAAAGCCAAGAAAAAGACTAACGGAAGCAAAAACCAACTGTTATTTATCCGCGCCATAATCAACCCCATCAATACCGCTTAGCTTCACGATCTCCCATTGGCCCCCAACGAATTCAACAGTCACAAGCTGAGGCTGTCGGGTCTCGTTAAAAGCAGGTACATCTTCAAAATACGCACCTGTATTTTCATAGACCCCACCCAAATCACGCGTATAGATAACAATTGCATCATGCTTATTACCGGAGGATACAACAAAACTATCCCCTTCCACACTAATACTAGTGGTACCGCCTGTTAGCCAGGCCCCTTCAGCATATACAGAGCGGTTATAGTCATAGATGCCCCGCTGAGATTTCCAAGAAGCTGATGTGGCAGCTTCAGCAAATTGGGACTTTCCAGTTTGATGAGCGTAATTTTCAGTTTCTATCCAGTACTCGATAAACGCTTTCGCCCCCTCAAAACTCTGCTCCTTCGCAAGCTCAGGCATCACAGGCTTAGGAACATTCAAGGCGGGGTGGGTTTCAGTTGCAGGCACGTACTTCCCCGCTTCATACGCGGTACGTTCCTCATCGCTTAGTTTTACCTCCTCACCGTTAGCAAGAGTGGGTAGAGGCGAGACTTCAGGTTCCGAGCTACTAGCACTAGAGCTGGCAGTCGCCTGAGTTTCTGATACTGAAGCAGTCGCACTAGCCGTTGATTCAGCAGTTGCTTCATTTTTTGCCGAGCAACCAACAAGAGCTACCCCGGCAAGGGCCAAGACGGCAAGACTTTTTGAGGGCATAAGGCACATGGGGTGTTGTCTCCTTAGAGGTTCAGTGCGAGTACTCGCTATGGTTCGCGTGGTTCTAGTGGTTACCTTGTAAGATAGCCCAGCGGGCAAGCTGGCGCACCTTACTACCAAGTAACTTGTGGATAACTTCCCCAGCAGGTGCGTTCGTCCTAGTCAGGCATACCAGCGCGCCCGTAACAACCTGTCACAAAATCTCATCGAACTTTACGCTAAAATCAGCGAATGAAGTCTAGGCGCAAGTAGGCTTCAACTTTGCTAGGCGAGGGGAGCAGCGGAGAACCGGTGGATCACTGGCTCTACAAGAAGTAAAGCTGACCATATAGAAACCCAAATTCCCCAGCAGGCGGAGCAAAAAGACCAAATATTGAGGTCCGCTTTAAACCTTAGGCTTTGAACTTCCACATTTAAGCTGAAGCTCTCGCAAGATTAAACATTTCAGCAGGCAAATCCCTCTCCAAATCCCAAGTAATGTGCATAGGCCGCGAGCCAGTATGAGCCAGATAACTCACCGAACCAATAAACATAAAGGGGCTTGTTCCCATACCATCTTCACGGACGTACCGAACGAACAGTAAGGGCATTTCACCTTTATTTGAACAGTGTCGATAAATTTTTCCCAGACGGCTTTCTGGGGTCGTTCGGTTCTGAGAGTCCCATGCAAATTTCTTCTCTGTGATGGCATAGTCTCTGTACATTGTTTCTGGTGAGTAATACTTTTCTGACTTTTCAAGAGTGACTGTCAATGCCAACGTATTAGTCTGTTTAGCTTCTAATACCCCGCTTACAGAGCCACCGGGGCTAGTAAACTTGTCACCCTCGTGCGCCCCCAGCGCAGCATATATCTCTTCACGACTATAGGATGCATGAGTTAATAAAGGAATATCTGGACTTAGAGATGCACTCTGTTGAGGAAGATGCCGGTCAATATCAAGCTTGTAAGCCCAGATCTGCAGTAACTCATTGATGAAATATGGGTGCTTCTGCAACTCGATTAGGCCCTCGTCAAGAGTCATTACCGGGTTCTCTTTACCCGCCTCAAATTTTCCGTAGGGCCAAAAAGAAAATACTAGACCCCATGCCATACGCTTTTCAGCTAAGGTCATCTGGGATTCACTTATATCTGTTGTAAGGAATCTGGTATAGGAATCAACCCGTTGCGCATCGTTGACATGGGTTAATGCCCGTATACGATTAGCAATCTGCTGCACCCGTGAACCTTCTTCGTAAAGCAAAGGAATTTGGGGGATTTGCCCGGCTGCATCCAGCAAGAAAGTAAAAGTGAGCCCCTTCTTGTTTTGTCCTTGCTTATAGGCAACGGACCTACCATATATGTTTGCCAGCTCTAAACCGTGCTTTTCGAGGTACGGCTCGAGCAACTCGGTAACCACAACATCGAGGTTCTTTTTCTTTTCCTCCTCAACAAATACTTTTAGCTGGTCAACCATTGCAGGAACCTTGGGGTTAAGTTGTTTCTTAATGCTTCTAAGAATTTGATCTTGGGCTTTGCGGTCTAGCTGTAAATTACATCCAGCAGGAAGTTCAGGACTCTCAATGAAGCTTTTTGTGATATGACCATCGCGCGTGAAAGAGCGCATCTTCATATCAAACCTAAAACCACTAGCCTGATTACCCACAAAATCCAAGACAATGAGCACCGCTTTATCGGCCGTACGACGCAACCCTCGTCCCAGCTGTTGCTGGAACAACGTAGTAGACTGGGTAGGACGAAGCATGAGTAAGGTATCGACTTCAGGAATATCAACACCTTCGTTAAAAAGATTAACGGTAAAAATTATGCACAGTTTGTCATCAGGATTTTTAAGACGACGGATTGCTTCAGTGCGCTCATCGAGTGTGCTGTTTCCCTCAAGATATGTAGCAGATAGACCAGCTGTATTAAATTGTTCTGCCATATATTTTGCGTGGTCCACATTGACGCAGAAACCGATAGCTCGCATCAGCTGAGGGTAAGCAATTTTGTCTTCCAGCTGTTGCAAGATGACGCGCGTACGTCTTGTGTGACTCATATAGTACTTCGTCAGATCAGACTCATTGTACTTTCCCGAGTGAAATTTAATTTCGCTGAGATCGGTACCATCATCGATGCCATAGTAGTGAAAAGGCACCAGCAAACCTTCTTCAAGCGCATCCCACAAGCGAAGCTGGGTTGCTATACGTCCTTCAAAGAACTCAGCTGCAACGTTTGTCCCATCAGTACGTTCCGGGGTCGCGGTTAGTCCCAACAGTTCCTCAGGCCTAAAGTAATCCAGTATTTTGCGATAACTCGGTGCCGCCGAGTGGTGAAATTCGTCGATAATAATGAGGTCAAAATAGTCCGGTGAATACTCCTCCATAGCACCCTGTGCAAGGGTTTGAATGGTTGCGAAAATATGTTCGTTGTGAATTGGTTTTCTACCATCGAATAAGGATTCACCGAAACTTTCGTCCCGCATAACCGTTGCAAATGCACTTTGCGCCTGATTTAAGATTTCACTCTGATGTGCAATAAAAAGTAGACGCAATCTACGGCCACCGGCAGCTTCACATAATCTGCGATAATCCAGTGCAGAGAATATAGTTTTGCCAGTACCTGTAGCAGCGACAGCCAAATTCTTATGATGCCCTTTACCTCTTTCAGCGTGAAGCTCATCAAGCATCAACGACTGGTGTGGATAAGGTTGAACATCAACATGCGAAAAGTTGATGGCCATATTTGGACGCCGCTGGGAACCTCTACCTATCGCAGCATTGAGCAGAGATTTCTCAAGTTTGGCACCGTCTTCATCGCTGCCGTCATAGCTCTCGAAACTATCTGACTCCCAATAATTCTGAAAAGCCACTTCAAACTGACGCAAAATACCGGGTGTAACTGAATTCGAAACGCGCACATTCCATTCCAAACCATCCGTTAGAGCTGCATATGAAAGATTAGAGCTACCTACATATCCGGTGGTGAACCCAGAATTACGGTAGAAAATCCATGCCTTGGCATGCAAGCGGGTTACTCTTTGCTCATAACTTACCTTGACTTGGGCACCATACTCTTTAACCAGTTTGTCAACTGCTGGGCGCTCGGTAGCCCCCATATATACCGTAGTTAAAACACGAAAGGGTATGCCCCTACTCTTCAAAAAGCTCAGCTGTTTCCTCAGAATATTAATGCCTGATAGCTTCACAAAAGAGCACAAAAGGTCCACGCGGTCAGCGCTCTCTAGCTCACGCTGAATTTCGTCCGAAAGGCTCGGTTCTTTAGGATTGTTAGTAAGAAGAGCCACCTCTGACAGGGGAGTAGCAGGACGTGCTGATGGCTGCGTCTGCGTTTTAGGCTTAAGCTCCGTTAGCTGTATGAGCGCACCTTTATCACCGGTAGATTCCAACCTGTCTTCGCCTAGCTCAGACCCTAACTGACTCAGTAGAGAATTAACGATTGCTACACGTTCTTTAGACGTTGCTTGTTCAAGGTGATGAGTAATTCGCTCAGCAACATAGCGCGATAGTGAGGGGATATGCAGAGCGTCATCTGCGTCGACAACTGTTTCTGACCACTCCGCGTCTTCTGGAATACTTAGTGCAAGGTTTTGATGTGACTTCGCAAGTTCATAAAGCCCATAAGGTAATTTTTCGTTCGCATTACTCATACAAGCAGCTTAGATTTTTGCTTCTTCTTCGTCGAGTAGGCTGCCCGGTGGGCACTCATTTTTCTTCACACCACCGAGCGTGGAAACCTGTAATTACAAGAACTTCTGTGCCTCCGGTGAGTAGGTGCCTTGATACCCATTCCAGTTGGCTCATGACAAGGCATCCATTGTAGATGAGGGGAGGGACACCGAAATCACGGTCTACAGACCCCAAGAGGGCGAGCGCAAAACCCAATACCTCGGAAGTTCGCGCTGCGTCTTCTATACCTACGGCGTGTTCACCCACCAAACGTTGTGCGAGTGCGACTTGCCTGAGTAGTCTTGCTCTCTGCATCTCGGTAAAAGACACTGCGTCGCACCATCTACTTACAGGCTGACGGGTGCCTACCTCATCGCAAAAAGCAGTCACTACATCGTCACTCACTGCCGGATGCAGCGTCCCAGCACCGCAGAAAACTACAAGTTGCTGGGTGACCCGGCATGTGCGGATGAAGGGCGTAAAAGTTTCGGGCGTTACCCGCCTGCCCGCAATGAGTAGAGCCTTCCCAAAGTCACTGTCTACTGAAACTACGTGCAATAAATCCATGATGCCCTCTCTCAACGCTAGGAACATCATGGTCGTTCAGGCTGGATCCAGCCCCCAAGAAGATCGTGAAAAGATCGGGAACCCGCACAGCCGGCCCACGCGTCCGCACGAGACCTCGTGATGCACATAATCCACATAAATATGGCATTTATCCACAGATACATGTAAAGTATGTATTAATCGTTCAGCCCGCACGGAGAAACTCGTTTCTCTGGAGTGGGCTGGATTTCTTTTCTGCTACCTTAAAACTATGGATGCGCAGATTAAGCCTTACACCACTATCAACCAACAAATTGACCTACTGAAGAGCCGCGGGATGTTGATTGACCCAGCTGAAGCGCAGCAGTGGCTAAGCTATGTTGGTTATTATCGGTTAAGTGGATATTGGTACATCTGCCGCACAGAGAATCCAGCATCCACTGGACAAAGAACCCCAATTCGCGATGATACGTTCCAGCCAAACACAGATTTTTCAGACATTGTAAAACTCTACGAATTTGATAGAAAACTTCGAACTTTAGTCCACGACGGCATCGAAAGAGTAGAAATTGCCGGACGAACAGCGCTAGCAGAAACATTAGGGGCGATGGGTCCCCTCGCTTTCTATCAAAGAGATACTTTTAGGATCACCCCTCGCAAAGAGTTTGACCACTACCAGCTCATCAGTACAGTGACTGGTCGTATCAGTAGATCGCTCAATTCAAGAGAACGAACGTCAGTTCACCACAACGTGGAAAAATATGGTGTTCTGCTAGCTCCCTGGGTACTCGCCGATGTTCTAGATTTCAGCGATATGTCTAAAACTTATAGTATGTTGAAGACCACGGAACAAGAAAAAATCGCTGATTTATTAGGTTTTGACGTTTCATCAATACGTCGAACAAGTAATCAAAACTCCGCATATAGGGACGCGCATCCTCTCGCTTCAGTTCTACGGCAGTTAACAGTACTACGCAACAAAGCGGCCCATCATGCCCGGATCTGGAACTGTTCGTTACCTCCTGTCGGTACGCCTATACTAAGACAAATCCCTCAGCTAAGCTCCTTGCCGTTACCTCAGAGTGAAAAATTATACGGTGCCTTAGCGTGTATAGCGTATACACTTGAGGCTGTCTCACCGGGTTCAAGTTGGTCGAAGAACGTCGCAAATCTAGTGCAGGACAATTTGGCTGACATTCCTTTTCTCACGGAGTCGCAGATGGGTTTCCCCAATAGATGGGAACAAGATCCTTTGTGGAAACTCCACACTCCCTAACCATTTTCCCTCCACCCCTATAAAACGCGCTGCAGGAGACCTGCCAGCCCCTGCAGCGCGTAAAAGATCAATGTAATATATCACTCTCTACCTACCCTGCACCTCGTCCGCGCGAATGATGCTGCGGGTGATGTCTTCGGAGGTCATGGGGCGACCGGAGGTCGGGCCCAGGTTGTTGTCCATCATGATGATCTTGGCGTTGTTGCTCGACGCTAAAGCAGTATAGACTGCGATGCCGTCGTTGAACTTCAGCCACTCCACAGCAGCCTCGGCTGATAGGCCCGCGTCCTTGAGCTTATCAATGCGCTCCTTCATGCCTTTAGCGATCTCGTCGCCCTCCTGGGCGATACCCTCACCGCGTAGACGGCGCGCATCACGCTCAGCTTCAGCTTCCAAAATCGCGGCAGCCTTGTTACCTTCGGCGGTCAGAATCTGTGCCTGACGCTTACGTTCGGACGCGTTCACCTGGTTCATCGCGTCCTTCACCTCGGGCGCGGGGTCAACGTCAATGACGTTCGTATCCTTAATAACGTAACCGTACTCGCCAATCTTCTCGGTCAGCTCACCCTGCAGCGCAAGACCAACCTGGTGCAGTGAACCGTACGCCTCATCAAGATCGAGCTTCGACAGTGACCCCACAATATTCTGCTGAATGTAAGAACGCATCTGGTTCTCAGGGTTAGACAGGCGGTACACCGAATTCTTAATATCCTGCTCGTTCTCGTTCACGAAATACTGCACGTTCACAGGAACCTGAACGAACACGTTGTCCTTGGTCTTTGTTGCAACCATCAGGTCAAGCTCTTTCACGCGCAGCGTCTGCTTGTAGGCAACCCGGTCAACAAACGGCATCCGAAAATGCAGACCGGAGAAGAGAGTGCGGTGATACTTACCCAGTTTCTCAATCACGTACACATCTGACTGCGGAACCACTAGAATACTCATGAGCAACATCAAGCCCAAAACACCCAGCAGTACCAGACCCAGAAAAATCAAAACAGTACCTAGCACAATCTCAACCCCTTAAATCTCCCTACGACGAACTGATGCTTTAACCCTACCCGCTATCTGCATCCTTAAACAGCGAGATCCTGATTAATCGCCGAGATCCTGATATAAAACAGGATCTCGACAACACATCAGGATCTCGGCGGTAAGGGTTTATCGCTTCTGGTAGAGGCTCTTACGCTGGAACTTCGGGTCGCTGGTCACCAGCACACCGAGGTTGCGGAAGATTCCCTCATCAACCGAACCCAGAATGGTGGTGGTGTGAACATCAGCGCCGCGCAGGTTCTTCAACTGCTCTAGGGCGGCACGCGCGTCCGCATTTGTAGCTGCTGAAACGGTCAGTGCAATCAGCACCTCGTCTGTGTGCAGACGCGGGTTAGTGCTGCCCAAGTGCTCAGTTTTTAGGCTCTGAATCGGAGCAATCGACTCGGGTGAGAGCAGGTGTGCCTCATCGTCAATACCGGCCAGGTGCTTGAGTGCGTTCAGCAGCATCGCCGATGAACAACCCAGCAAATCGCTGGTACGACCGGTAACGATAGTGCCATCTGGCAGTTCAATTGCAGCGCCGGGCAGTTGGGTCTCTTCCTCACGCTTGCGGGCGGGCTCAACCACCATGCGGTCAGTTGACTTGATGCCAGCCTTCGCCATAACAATAGCGGCACGGTCAGACTGGGTAGAATCCAGACCCTCACGCGCTTCATCAACCAGCGCCTTATAGTAGCGGCGAATGATCTCCTGCTCGGACGCGCGACGGCAAGCGGCATCGTCCGTAATGCAGTTACCCGCCATGTTTACACCCATGTCGGTCGGTGACTGGTAGGGGGTGGTGCCGGTCAGCTTCTCCAGCATGGTTTTCAGCAACGGGAATGCTTCAACGTCACGGTTGTAATTAACCGTTGACTCGCCGTAGGCGCTCAGGTGGAAGTGGTCAATCACGTTGGCGTCATTGAGGTCAACGGTTGCCGCCTCGTAAGCCAGGTTGACGGGGTGTTCAAGAGGAAGGTTCCAAATGGGGAAAGTCTCGAACTTCGCGTAACCGGCCTCAACACCGCGTTTGCGTTCGTGATACATCTGCGAAAGCGCGGTAGCCAGTTTACCTGAGCCGGGGCCCGGCGCGGTTACAACCACCAAATCGCGGGTGGTCTCAGAAAATTCGTTTTGCCCCAGTCCCTCTTCAGACACAATCAAATCAGTGTTTGCGGGGTAACCGGGAATCACACGGTGACGGGCAACCTTCAGCCCCAGACGCTCCAAACGCTCCTTGAAAGCAACAGCCTTGCGGTCGTCGTCTTCCATCTGAGTCAGCACAATGTGCTCCACCAAAAAACCGCGCTCACGGAAAACATCTACCAGACGCAAAACGTCGTCTTCGTAGGAAATACCCAAGTCAGCGCGGATTTTGTTACGTTCGAGATCTTTGGCGTTGATGCAAATTAGAATCTCAACTTCGTCGCGAATGTGATCGAGCATCGCGATCTTGTTATCGGGTGTGAACCCCGGCAGCACACGAGAGGCGTGCATGTCGTCAAATAGTTTGCCGCCCATTTCGAGGTAAAGCTTGCCACCGATCTGCTCTCGACGCTCCTTGATATGAGCGGACTGCATTTCGATGTATTTCTCACGGTCAAAACCAATTTTATTCACCATGGAGTTTAACCATAGCACGCGGTTTCGGTTCCTCTGCCGCGCACCCTGCCGGCGGTCGGATGCGTCCTTACTTAATCCACACGCCCTGGCGAGCACGGTGCCCCAGGGTGAGAGCGCGTATTCCCATGTAGCCAAGGGCGTAGGAAACCCAGAGCCAGATGAAGCCGGCAACAGATGCGCTGCCCGAGAAAATCAGGTACACAGCTACCAGCATGGGCAGGTAAACCACCGCGTTGAGCAGGGAGGCAAGTGCTAGGTAGCGCACGTCTTGGGCGCCGATGAGAACACCGTCGAGAATGAAGACGTAGGACGCGAGTGGCTGCCCCACCGCAACCACCAGCATGGCGAGCGCAAAGAGGTGTTGCACCTGAGAATCAGAGGTGAAAAGCGGCGCTGAGAAGAACCCAACTAACGGGCATAACAGGGCTGTGACTAGGCCAAATCCGAGTGCCCAGCGCACCAGGCGATCCTTGAGAACGACCACTGCATCGCGCTCTGCGGGCCGGTCAAGATTGCGAGCGCCGAGTTCTTTGCCCAGCAGGGCTTGGGCAGCGATTGCGAGAGAGTCTAGAGCAAAGGCGAGGAAGTTGAAGAAGGTGAGCACCAGTTGGTATGCCGCGAGGTTTTCAGCGCCTTGGGCGGTCACCACAAACACGGTGGCAAGTAGGGCGATGCGCATTGAAAGTGTGCGCAACATCAACCAAGACCCCACGCGCAACACCCCCGCCACCCCGGTTATTCCCGGTACTGCTAAGACGTGATGGGCGCGCATGCCACGCACCACCATTGCTCCCAAGACTAGCGCCATGAGCCATTGCACCGCCGATGTTCCCAGCGCCGAACCTGCAACCCCCATACCCGCAGGGTAGACCAGTACCCAGTTCAGCCCGGCGTTGAGCACCGCGCCACCAGTGGCAACGTAGAGCGGGGTTTTGGTGTCTTGCATACCGCGCAGGACGCCCACCGCAGCAAGCACCGCGAGCATAGCTGGCAGTCCCGGCAGTGACCAGCGTAAATAGTCCACGCCAAAAGTGTGCATCTCACCGGTGCCACCCAGTGCTGTGATGAGACCCGGCGCAGTTAGCCAGAGGGCACCTGCTACCAAAACTCCCAGCATCAAGGCTGTGACCAACCCATCGCGTCCTGCCGTGTATGCCCTCTTCAAATCACCGGAACCAAACGCGCGCGCAACCGCCGGAGTGGTGGAATAGCTCAAGAAAACAGCCAAGCCAACAATGGTTTGCACCACTGTAGAACCGAGGGTTAGCCCGGCAAGCTGCGGGGTGCCCAAGTGACCGATGATGGCAGAATCAGCCATCACAAAAAGCGGCTCAGCGATGAGGGCACCAAAAGCCGGTACAGCGAGGGCGAGAATCTGGCGATTGAGGGAGGGCGTAGAGGTTTTCACTCCATCAACCCTAGCCGAGAGTGCAATAGTTCCGCTGGTTCCACGAGGGACGCTCACCGGTCAGTTTCGCCTTCGCGATGGACGAGAGCATGGCGAGCTTGCTACCGGGGGTTCCTCAGAACTGCGCTGATTCACCAACAAAACGGTTCAAACCAAGGCTCGTGGTCTCTTGCCGCCCACAAACCAAACGTTCACGCTTGCGCCACAGCAGCAAGAGCAGGCGCATCAGTAAGGGTCGCTAAACGGTAGATTATGGTCATTACTGTTTCTCATAACCGCGCAGGTCATTGAGCTTGCGGCGCTCTAACTTGGTCGGTCTGCCGGTACCGCGATCACGCCGGGGAACACCGGCGCTGAAATAAGCAGGTCGAGGTTCTGATAAGTCTTCATAACAGGTCACCGCCACCGGCGCACCCACTCGCTTGGCAAGCATCTTCTCGACCTTAAGCACCTTCTCCCAGCCCGGGTAGCGCACGCGCACCACATCGCCAATACGCAGCTTCTGCGAAGGTTTCACGTGCTCATCGTTGACGCGAACGTGCCCAGCCTTGCACTCGTCCGTGGCTAGCCCGCGCGTCTTGAAAATACGCACCGCCCACAACCAGGCGTCTACCCGAACGGGTTTCGTTTCTTCACTTGCCATGCCCACCAGCTTACCAAGCAGCTCAAACTACCTAACTCTCTTGAACCGCAGACGAAATATACAAAACCCGCTCCCTCCCGAGCGCAGCGGCGGTAAAGTGAGAGGCATGAGTTCACCTCGCACCTCCCTCGCTGACTCCTGTTCACTGCTCAACGCCGAACCCTTACCGGGCACAGCATCTACTGAGACTGTCTGGGTCTGCTTGGAGCACCCCGGTAACTGGGGCAAAGATATTCTCGATGGCACTACCTTTGGTGCCGAGCTTTCTGTTGCGCTCACCCACAAGATGAGGGACGCCGGGGCGCGCCTGCTTTTGATTCGCAAACCCGGACGCGCCGGTCAGATTGATACTCACAACTCTCGTCGAGTCTTTGTAGCAGTCACCCAGCCGGGCGCAGAAAAACTGTACGAACTCACCGTCGATTCGCCGGAGGATTTACTGCACCTGCCCCTTGATGCTCCGCACCTTCTACCCACTGTCGGGGCGCAAGAAACCGGGCAAACTCTTGCCCTTCTGTGCGCCCATTCCAAACGTGATCGTTGCTGCGCAGTGTTTGGTCGTCCCATTGCGGCGGCGCTTGATGCGGCTTTTCCCGATGAGAATATTTGGGAGTGTTCCCACACCGGAGGGCATCGGTTTGCCCCGGTCGCTATTTTTCTGCCCACCGGTTACACCTACGGCAGACTCAGCCCAGCCAGCGCACGGGCGACTTTCGAGGCTCTCCATCGCGGGGATGCCCCTGAACTCGAAGGACTGCGCGGACGCTCCTGCTACACACCTGAGGAACAGGTGGCTGACCTTGCGGTGAGGTCTTTGTTGGTTGAACAGGGTGAGTCTGCTGGCATGAACGATCTTTATGTTTCACGTGAAACACGAGAAAACAACCATAATGAGTTGATGAAGGTGAGCATCAGCCACACAAATGGTAGAAGCTGGGTAGCAACCACGGCCACCCGCACCCTGTCGGAGGTTTATGCATCCTGCGGCAAAGCCCCTAAGCCAGGAAAGAGTGTAGAGCTAGTAAGCCTGGCAGAAACGGTTTGACTTCTCCCCGTGGTTATTTACATTTCCCCGTGGTTAAAGTACGGGGAAATGTAAATAACCACGGAGACAATTTCATACCCTCCGCAAGACTTTCATTCAGTACACAAAAAATCCCCACCCGCCTTTGGCGGGTGGGGATTTTCATAAAAGCTTATTAGCTCAGGACAGTAATGTTAGCTGCCTGCATGCCGCGCTGACCCTGCTCGGGGTCGTATGCAACGGACTGACCTTCTTCGAGTGAACGGAAGCCGTTTGAGTTGATTGCTGAGAAGTGAGCGAACAGATCTTCTGATCCGTCGTCGGGCTGGATGAATCCGTAGCCTTTTTCAGCGTTAAACCATTTGACGATACCTGTAGCCATTTTTGTTATTCCTTACTGGAAATTTCCTGCGTTCAAACCTCGAACGCGAAGGTCGTGCTCTCATGTTTTCCAGTGGATGAAACGCAAAAAAATCAAAAACTACAATGCTTCTAAAATACTTACAACATCAACCGATGAGCACTTCCTTTAGCCTACACTGCTTTTCGCCAAAAAGGGCATTATGAGAGCGAGAACACCTTTAAGGGGCTTGTGCGGGGTATGGAGAAGACCCGGCGACCGCACCCTAACGGAGCGATCACCGGGCCTTTACCGGTGTTGTATGCGCTAGTCATTCCCCAATGATTAGCCAATGAGCTCCACAGCATCGTGGAACTTAAAGGTTGCAGGAGGTTATCTTTCCCCGAGGTATCCACCTGCAGCAGGTTCTGCTCGTACCGACTACCCCCATAGCGGTGCGGGTCAGAGCAACGACATTGCCGGAGCCAACAGGCTACTCCCCAGTAGCATGTGACTTCAGCGTCGCTCCTTGCTTGCGGTAACAGATTCCCCAACCTGTTACCGCATTGCTTGCCCAGTTGCACGAAGTCATCAGCACTTCACTTCGCACGTACGCGCTAGTAGAAAACAAACCAGCAGTTCCCCAGGATGAGCTACTGACACTTTCTACTCACGCATATTCCCTAATCACTGAACACACTGTCTAGCAAGGGGCGGTTTTCACGCCGTCACCCTTAAAGAGGGGTGATGACGGATTTTATGACGCGGTTTTAAAAAACTTTTTAAAAAGTTTTTAAGTTGTGCGAGACTGCGGCGCAATACCCTGGCGCAGGCGTCCGCCCAAGAGGGGAAAATCAGCGTGTGTTTGCTGTCGATGCGGGCACGCAGCCCTGTTACAGCAAACTGCCCACCCGAGTGTAGAAGCTGGGACGGTGGCGGGCACTTTGTAAGGCACGGCTTGTATGATGGAGAACATGAGCACTACTCTCCCCTTGTCTTCGCGCCTTGAGACCATTGCTGCACTGTCGCAGTGGCACGCATCTGCAACGCATGAGCGTATTGAGTTTGTTTTTTCTGTGGACGACGGGGTGCTGAATGGCCCCTTTTTCTACGGTAGCGATGGGGTGCGAACTTCTACCTTGGCGCCGTCCCTGAAGGCTTTTGCGACGATGCTTGAAAAGACCTTGGCGCAGCTGTTGGGTGAGGGTTATCTGCCGGAGTCTTACTACGTGAAAGTGGTGTCTGAGGCTGGTGCGCCGGTGAGGGTCACTGAGGTTGATTCTTCTGCCTTTGTGCAGGGTCATGCCCCGGTTATTGCCGCTGATTTTAAGGCAAAGACCGTTGAGGCGGGGCGTTTGCATCCTCCCACCCCTATTAGCGGTGAGGATGAGGACGCGAATGCTGTCGCTGAGGATTCGGCAGTACGCAATGATGCTTTGTTGATGCGTAAGCTCCTCTTACAGCGTGGGCACGGCACCGGTTATTCGATGGTTGAGTTGGACGCTGAGCAGCAGCGCCGTGGTCTTGAGTTCCCTCCGGAGCTACGCTTTTATTACGCGCTGGTGCGTGAGGGTGAGGTCGCTGAAGTTGAGGGTAAACCTGTGTTTGCCGCTGATTTGCAGGCGGGTACCGGTGAGAGCGACAACGTGGTTGATGATGCTCTGCGCGCCGGTGGATCTGAGATTCCTCCGATGCCCGCACCTGCCGAGACGGACGCTGTTCGCCCGCTGTTTACTGCCCGTGAGTGGATTGTTTTTGCCCGCAATGACGCCGGTAATCAGTTTGCTCTTGATATTGCACCGGGCCCGGCAGGACGCGCAGGTCAGGTAGTGGAGTTCACCCACGGTGAGCTGACTCCTCCGCGCCTGGTTGCCCGTTCGCTGACCGAGTTCATTAACGGTGAGCTGGTTTCTGCCCAGGCGCGCGCTGCGAGCTGGCAGGGTGCAGGAGACGTTTCAGATGTTGATGCTCAGTACGGCAATGTTGCTGTTTTCGCAGACGGTGTGACGCCGAGCGCCCAGCACCTGAAAGAGAGCACGGTCATTGAGATTCAGCAGCTTTCAATACCGTTCGATCTTGAACAGCTCACTCCGCTGACGCATCTGAAAGAGCTGCGCTTCACCCAGCATCATGACTATCAACTGGCGAATACTTCGGCAGCGAAGAATTTGAGCATTACCAGCCTGACCGCACCTCTTGGCGTGTGGACGGTATTGGTCGAGGATGACAATCTGCCTAAGCACCTGAATATAGCGCAGTTCACCACCGCTAATGCACTCACCGCTGAGCAGGGCGAGGTGGTCAATCGCGTCCTCACTCAGTTCGGCACCAAGCCACTGAGCGTCAATGAGTGGGAGACCGAAGCGAGCGCGGCAACGCCTAAAGGTGTTCCCGCTGAGGGGAAGGGCGCAGCAAGTGAGGACGCAGTTGCTGAACCTGCATCTGTTGCCCCGGCTGAGTCAGCTGAGCCGGTTGAAAGCTCGACGCAGAGGGAGCCTGAGGCACTGACCGCTGAGTCAGCTGAATCGGCTGAACCCACAGAGAGCAGCAAGGAGCAGGGCGAGGACATCGTTATTCAGACCTCCGAGCTCTCCCCCGCTACCCAGCCCACCCCGCTGATTGCCGACGATGATACTCCCCGCATTGATGTGGCTGAGGGCACCGAGGAGTGGAAGACTTCCGCTGAGATTGAGACCGATTCGCGCTTCTTGGTGGAGGCTGAGATGCCGCACACCCTGGCACCGTCTAAGGGTGATTTTGAGTCAGCGAGTTCTTTCTTTATCAGCACCGAACCGGGTTCAGTCGGTGGTGCTACCCCAGCTGTTTCTGAGGATGACGCTACCCGCGAGGCGCGCGCCTACCTAGAGCAGATTAGCGGCGTTTACGATGAGGCAGCAGAACGCGCCGAGACGACTGAGCCGCGCGAAGAGTACCGCAGCCAAGTTGAGGCTTTGGCGATGCTGCGTGATGAATCAACCCCACCAGCATCAGAATCCAAGGGTGAAATCATCATTGAAGAGCAAGAGGTCATGGAGGATGAACGCGGCAAGTCGGTCGCTGATTTTAAGCTCGATGAAGTTGCCCAGCGTCAGGAGTCTGAAGAGACCAGGTCAGGTTTTGTTGACCAGCACCGCGGCGAGCGCGGCAGCGACGAGGGCGGTTTCCGTAGTGCCCTCAAGCGCTGGTTTGGGTAGTAGGTGAGGGGTGAGGGTCGGGAAGTTTTTCCTCGGCCTTTTCCGTTACAGGTGGCGTAAGGTTTCAGTGCAGAAAGGTAGTGTGATGGCACGTAAAGATGAGTTGGGCACCAGTGAGCTAGAAATTTTTATCTGGGGTGAGGGTGAGAACCCTGAGGACGCGGGCGATGCCCAGCGCACCGAGTTTTTGGAGCAGGCGCAGGCGCTTCTTGATGAGGGTGCAAATATTGCGGTTTACTCTACGGATTCGTACCCTTCAGCTTTTGAGGATTGTGTGCCGGTTGCCGATTTGATTGAGGTTTCGGGGCGTAATGTTTTGCCGGTGATGTTGGCAGACGGTCTGGTGAAGGTGTCGTACATGTACCCCACCGTTGAGCAGATGCGCCGTTTCTCGCGTAGCAACGAGGTGAAGCAGAAGAAGGTTTCTGCGGCGGCAGCTGCCTGTGGCACCGGTGGCGCAGATGACCCCGCTACAGCTCCTGCCCTTGATCCTGCTGGTTTCGCGGCAACGCTGGCGGGTATTGCTGAGAAGCCCGTGGGCGGCCCGGAGATCGGTAATCGCGTGAACCTGATGGGTGGCGACTTCGGCGACGGTATTCCCACCCAGGGTTCGGTGGCGGTGAAGGGGGGCGGCGCGTCCTTATCTATCACCCAGGCGATGATGCAGCCTGCCGCGCAGAACACCGGTGGCTGTGGTTGCGGCGGTTGTGGCTGCGGCTCGTAACCCCAACCGTTCTGAACTTCTCTGAAAGTGGGCAATTGTTGTTCATCTGGTGTCTACCAGCGAACAGCAATTGCCCATTCTCTATGTTCACGCCCCGTGCCCTGAAGCGATAAGGCTTTGTGTAGGCTAGTTCAGTTCTGACTGCCCACCATTTTCGACCAGGATGCGCTGGTCTGCGCGACCTTCACCGCTGAGCAACGCCTTTTTCACGACGCCACCATTGACGTGGTACGAAACGACATCTTGACCGCGGGTTCGATATTACCGCGCATCTCAAGAGTGCCGATTTCGCCACCATCTGAGGCAACTCTTGAGCGCTACGGTTACCCCGCGTGTAGCGCACCAGGTAACGAAATTATGAGCAGAGTACAAGCTCGCACCCGCAGATTCACCGCCTGGAACTTTAGCCGAAAAATCAGAATGCCTACGTACCCAAAGAAGAATAACCGGACGCTGCACCCCCGGCACCCACCCGCACTTCCCCCTTTTTTGTGCAGGGAACTCGAACACGGATGTAGTTCAAAAGGTAGCTCCCGCAGAGCCGGGAAGTTCATCGAAGAATAGAAGATGCCTTACACGCGAAATATGCCCTGCCCGCACGGGGTACACCATCGCAATAGGCACCTCGTGCGCACAGAGTACATGTTCACATAATCTTTTCTGGTTCGAGCGCTAGGCGGCTTTAACCGGCACCCACACCTGCATCTGGTAGTCATCGGCGGTGGGGTCGCCGGGACCGTAGGCTTCAAAAACCGGGCCGTTGGGGGTGAAACCGGAGGTCGGCAGGTACTTTCCCATCAGCAAATCCACGCCTGCCATGATGCTCATCGGAATGGAACCCTCAACATTCGTCACCGCGAACTCACCGGCAGGAACAACAATCGCGTTCAAACCGAGCTTCGCCGCGACGTCCTTATCTTCAACCAAAATACCAGCCATGTAATCGAACTGATTCTTCTGGTTCATACCCAGAATGACACCGAAAAGGCGCACACCCTCCATGGTTACGCCGCGCTCTTCAGCGTGCTTGGTTAGCTTCTGCCACAGGGCACCCATGCCCGCATCAGCGCCCTGGCTCACCAGCTCGCGAAAACCAGCCAGCACAAACTCGTCCTTGTGTTCAACGTGAGCACCAATCATGGGCAGCTCCTTTTATAAAAGTGGGTAGAAGTTTTCTCTTTCCCAGTCTAGTTGATGCCACCCCAACCACCGAGATCCTGATTTGTTGCCGAGATCCTGTTTTAAATCAGGATTTGGGCGATAAATCAGGATCTCGGCGAACCGCTGACTAGCTGGTAACCATCGCGCGCAGGGTACGAATCATCACTGAGAGCACTGCCAGACGGGGGCGCTCACCCTCAGCAATAGCACCGCCACGCAGCTCATCAAACATATCGTCCACACGTCCGGTACGGACGGGGTTGATGCGAACCCAATCGCGCAACAACTCGGCTGTTTCTTGGGGGGTGTCCATGGACGCGTCCAGACCTTGCTCACGTGCCACCTTCAACGCCACGGCGGCAGCGATCTCGTAAAGGTCATCACGCAGCGCCGAGCGAGCCAGGGTCTCCCAGCGGTCGGTACGCGGCAGATGCGAGACGAAGGTGAGCATGTCATTGATGTAGAAGCGGTCGTAAACTGAGAAGTAGAGGTGGGCTACCTGGTCGGCGTCCAGCTCATTTGCTTCTGCAATACGCAGTACATCCATCAGCGCAAAGGACTCAAAGGCGCGGATCCAGTAAACAGTAAGCTCTTCTGACAGCCCCCACTCTTGCGCCTGCTCACGTTTGGCGCGGACGCGCGCACGAGTGTCTTCGGAAAGATAGTCGGGCAGGTTCTCGCGCAGGGTCTTGATGTGCGAGAAGCGCTCAATCATATCTGCAATGGGGTGCCCCACCACCACAGAACGCTCGGCAATAAACCAGCGCACCAGGCGGTCGAGAATACGCTGCCAGTCGCGAATTACTGACTGCCAGGCTTCTAGAGGAGTGTCGGCAGGCAGGGCGCGGTGCAGGGCTGCCTCATCCGCAAGACCGAATGTTTCACGTGAAACCATGAAGGCGCGGGCAACTACATCCACCGGCGCACCGGTTTCTTCGATGACGCGGTAAACGTGCGTAATGCCGCCAATATTCACAATCTCGTTTGCCACCTGAGTGCAGATAATCTCACGGCGCAGCGGATGCGTTTCAAGTGCGTCCCCGAAACGCTCCACCAGAGCGGGCGGGAAGTAGCTACGTAGCACGCCGCCCAACCAGGGGTCATCAGCAAAGTTGGTCTGCTGCAACTGGTGAGTCAGGTGAATCTTCACGTAAGCAGCCAGCACCGACAGCTCTGGGGCGGTGAGGGTAATACCGGTTGCTTCGTAGCGCTCGCGGATCTTCTGGTCACCGGGAATGAACTCCACCTCACGGTTGAGACCGGCTTCTTGCTCCAGATAACCGATGAGACGAATGTAGGCTTCAACACCGGGAATCACGCCGTGACGCTCAGCTTGCAAGAGTACGTTCTGCTCGACGTTGGTTTGCAGCACCTGCGCACCGACATCTTCACGGTGGGATTCAATGAAGGACGCGCGCTCGTTAGCCGAGAGGCGACCGGCGGTCACCAGGCGGTCCACCAGAATCTTGATATTCACCTCGCGGTCAGAGGTTTCCACACCCGCGGAATTATCGATGGCGTCGGTATTGATAAGCACGCCAGCCTCAGCGGCTTCAATGCGACCCAGCTGGGTGAAACCGAGGTTACCACCCTCACCGACAATCTTGGCGCGAATTTCACCGCCGTTAATACGCAGAGCATCGTTGGCTTTATCGCCCACCTCAGCATGGGTTTCCGATGCAGCTTTCACATAGGTGCCAATTCCGCCGTTGTAGACCAGATCAACCGGCGCTCGCAGGATCGCTGAGACTAGCTCTGCAGGAGCCAGTTTTTCCACGCTTGAGGAAATACCCAACGCCTCGCGCACCTCGGGGGTGATATCGATCGACTTAGCGCCACGCGAGTAGACGCCACCACCTGCCGAAATCAGCTCACGATTGTAGTCTTGCCAGGACGAACGGGGGGTCTCATACAGACGCACGCGCTCCTCAAAGGAGGTCGCCGCGTCAGGGTTGGGGTCGAGGAAAATATCGCGGTGGTCAAAGGCGGCAACCAGGCGGGTGGTGCGTGAGCGCATCATGCCGTTACCGAAGACATCACCACTCATATCACCAATTCCCACTGCGATGAATTCTTCCTCTTGGCAGTTAATTCCCAGCTCGGAGAAATGACGCTTGACCGACTCCCAGGCACCACGGGCAGTAATGCCCATCGCCTTGTGGTCATAGCCCACCGACCCGCCGGAAGCAAAGGCGTCCCCCAGCCAGAAACCGTATTCCTCGCTAATGGAATTAGCTGTATCAGAGAATGCCGCAGTGCCTTTGTCGGCTGCAACAACCAGGTAGTAGTCATCACCATCGCGGGCAATAACGCGCGGGTTGTGCACAACGGTTTCAGTACCGTCACCTGCAACCTCTAGGTTGTCGGTGACATCCAGTAATGAGCGGATGAAAATCTTGTAGGACTCTCGCCCCTCAGTGATCCAAGCATCACGATCGACAGCAGGATTAGGTAGCTGCTTGGGGTAGAAACCACCCTTCGCGCCGGTAGGAATAATGACGGAGTTCTTCACCATCTGAGCTTTAACCAGACCCAGAACCTCGGTGCGGAAGTCCTCTCGGCGGTCAGACCAGCGCAAGCCACCGCGGGCTACCGGACCAAAACGAAGATGCACGCCCTCCACGCGCGGGGAATAAACGAAAATTTCGAACTTGGGGCGGGGCAGAGGTGCGAAATCAATCGCCTCAGGATCAATCTTAATAGCCCGTGAGTAGCTGCCCACATACGCATTGGTACGCAAGGTCGCTGCCATGACCGTACCCAAGGAGCGCAAGAAACGGTCAGCATCAAGAGTGGGTACCTCACCCAGCGTTGCCTCAAAATCAGCCCAGAGGGCAGTGCGTCCGTCTTCTCGCTCCTGCTCAGACAGACCCAAATCGGGGTCAAAGCTGACCGCAAAGTAACGCACCAGGACACCGGTGACCTGCGGGAAAGCAAGCAGAGTATCAGCCATAAACTGGGGAGTGAAACCGCGTCCCAGCTGAATCAGGTAGTGAGTGTAGGCGCGCAAAATCGCTACCTGCTGCCACGACAGCTGCTCGGCAAGCAACAGGCGATCCAGTGAATCAGACTCACGCAGCCCCTTCAAAAAGGCATTCAGGGAGTCCTCGTAAAGATCCTGCACTGCCTGCGCTTCAACACCCTCAGGCAGCTGCACACCAAAGTCATAGAGCAAGAAGTTACGACCATCAGCCGGAGTAATCTCATAGGGCTTCTGATCCAACACCGTCAGACCCATATTCTGCATGACCGGCAGTAACTCGGTTAGAGTGTGCGCCTTCGAAAGATAAGTCTTCAAACGAGTCACACCGTTATGTTCCACCAAACGCACAGCGGCAGGACGCCCGGCATCAGCATCCAGCGACTCGAAAATTGCAACGTCCTCTACCGCATCCGCAACCTCATAGTCAGCACGGTAGGTCATCGGCACAGCCTCAGCCCACGCAGCCGCCAAAGCGCGTCCGCCCTCTTCAAGCGCCGCACCCGCAGCCTCACCCCACGAACGAACCGTCTGCTGTAGACGCTTCTCGATTGCCTGAACATCCAATTGCGGCACCGTATTGGGGTCAGTCAAACGCAAACGGAAATACAAGCGCGCCAGCGACGAGGTCGAGAGGCGAACCTCAAAATCAATATTGAGCAGGTCAAACTCGCTACGGAACACCTCTTCGATACGCTGACGCACCGCGGTGTTATAACGGTCGCGAGGCAAGAACACCACAGCAGACACAAAACGACCAAAAGCATCAGGACGCAGGAACAAGCGGGTAGTGCGACGCTCCTCAAGACCCATGATGCCGCGGAACATCTCCGTCAAAGACTCCACGTTCGAGTGCAAAAGCTCCAAACGCGGGAAATCCTCAATGATACCCGAAAGAGTCTTATCAGAATGCGAACCGGGGTGGAAGCCCAAGCGACGACGCACAATCGCCACACGCTCACGCACCAGCGGAGTCTCAGCAGCCGGCAGCGCATACGCCTGCATCGAGAACAAACCAAGAATCACATACTCGCCAACAACCTTGCCCGAAGAATCAAAATCGCGCACGCCAATGTAATCAAGGTAATCATGACGATGCACCGTTGAACGCGAATTAGCTTTCGTAATATACAGCGGATGCGGGGTCTTCACGTTATTCAGCGCCGTACCCGTCAGCTCAATACGGCGAGCAGGGGCGTCCGCGTCATACCGCAAAATACCCAAAGCAGAACCGGGGCGATCCTCCAACACCACAGCAGAGGAATCACCCGAAAGATCACGCGCCTTCACGCCCAGTAACAAGAAGTTACCGCGCGTCAGCCACCGCAAGAATTCCTGCACCGGGGCAACACGAGACGCCGGGTCATCCTCAGAATTCACAAAACCCGAATAATGTTCAGGACCACCCAGGGTAATATCTTGCAGCTCCCCCATCGAATCAGCGATAGCAAGGACGCGCTCCACCATCTGCGCGCGGTCAGCAGCAGCAACCTTCACATCATCAAGAATCTCAGCAATCTCAGCAATCAGGCGGGCACGGTCTTCACCCTCAACCAAAGAAGTAAGACGAACAGCAATCCACGACTCAACAAACGTGCGTCCTGACTCGTCAGACACCTTCAAACTCGGCAGCGAGACCGTATCACCGGACGCCACCGGCTGAGCCAAACCCGTGCCCTTAAGATCAACCAAATTACCCGCATCATCACGCTGAACAATGAAGGTCGGGTGAATCAGGGTGGCAATACCCCCATACTTCGCCGCAATTTGTGCCGTCACGGAGCTCACCAAAAAGCTCATGTCATCCGTTGCCAGCAACACCGTAGAAGCACCAGCAACATCAATAACATCAACTACCGCCTGGCCGCGCTCACGCCTACCCGCCAGCTTGCGGTGCGCCACCGCCATCTGCTCAATATCAGCTGCCGAAAACATCGACAACTCATCCTCAGTGGAATGGAGAATATACTGATTCACCCACTCCAACTCGTCTGACCACTTGTTCTCAACGCCATTGTGTTCGACCAACGTCATGCCTTTCATAGTGCAAGCCACGTCTTTGTGTACCCGCCATAGATTCAATTGCAAATCCTTTTAAGTCTAGCCCGCGGCTATCTAATCAGCCACTCATTCACCTGAGCGAAAACACCCACCGTCTTACACCGTAAAAACAGTTACTAACCACCCGGCAAAGACCACTAAGATAAAGCCCTATGAGCCTGAGAAACGAGTCGTACCTAGTGGGTCTCATCGGCGATGGCATCACAGCCTCACTCACCCCACCCATGCACGAAGCAGAAGCCACCCACCACGGACTGCACTACCTCTACCGCCCCATAGATCTACACGCCCTAGAACTTCACGGCGACTCCCTCCCAGCGCTGCTTGATGCCGCCCACCTCCTAGGCTTCAACGCCTTCAACATCACCCACCCCTGCAAACAGAGCGTGCTCGATTACCTCGACACCATCTCCCCCGAAGCCGTAGCCCTCGGCGCCGTCAACACTGTTCTGATAAATACAGACGGCACCCGCCACGGCGAAAACACCGACTACTCCGGCTTTCTCACCGGCATGAAATGGGGGCTACCCAAAGTCACCGCAGCCTCAGGACACCTACACACCGTTGTGCAGCTAGGCTCCGGCGGTGCCGGCTCAGCAACCGCCTACGCCCTTCTGAAAGCAGGGGTGCGCGTCCTACATCTGGTAGACCCCGACGCCGCTAAAGCCACCGAAAAAGCCCTCGACCTTCAGGCACTTTTTCCGCAGGCGCAGGTCATCGCCACCGCCCCACAACAACTCGCCAACGTCCTACCCCAAGCGCAGGGCCTCGTTAATGCCTCACCCATTGGCATGCACGTACACCCCGGTGCGCCCCTCGACCTTTCTCTCCTGCACGCAAATCTGTGGGTTGCCGACGTCATCTACCTCCCCCAAGAAACCCCGCTCATTGTTGCCGCCCGCCAGCTAGGGTGCCACGTTCTGCCCGGCGGCTACATGGCGGTAGGTCAAGCAGTGGACGCGCTCGCCCTGATCGCCGACATCACCCCCAACGCGCACCGCATGAGGGAACACTTCGCAACCCTGGTTGGATCTCCCATCGAGAATGCAATTTAAGGCATATTTTCACCCAAAACATGTCTTAAATTGCATTCTGAGCAGGGTAGTAAAATATAACAATCCATTTTTCTTTCTCAGGAGGCTCCTTCGTGGCACAAGATACCGGCATTAAAGAGGTCAGTTACGCGCTGGCGCGCGAGTTCGGGTGGGAGCTTGAATACAACGGCGGGTTAGAACTCGACGGTGAGTTTCTTGATGATGCTGACCTTTCGCGCACCTTTAGAGTGGGCGGACGAGCGCACCGCTACGTGCTGAACCTCAGCTTCGATGACACCACCGCCTACGGCTACACCCTATTAGAAGAGCCAGAGAGCCCAAACCCTGTTCCGGCTGCATTTGGCGGGGAGCTGTTCTTGCCCGCGTCCGGTACAACTATCGCCGAAAAATACTATTTCACCTCACCCGAAGACATGGTGGCAGAAGCCAGAACTGCGCTAACAGCCCTGCTCAAAAAGGTCAGCTAACCTACGCTCCAAGAATCTTTAAACAAAAATCCCGCGGAACTCAGACGAGCCCCACGGGATTCATGTATCTAGGAATAAAATTCCTTAGACGTTCTGAACCTTGTTGCCAAAGCGTGAACCAGCAACGCCAGCGCCGGTGGTTACGATAGCAGCAATCACAAGACCAGCGAAGAGGTACAGGGAGTACTTCGCGGTGTTGTTCATTGCGTCGTTAGCAACAACTACGCCGCGGTCGAATGCTTCCTGAGCACCTGACTGCAGGTTGTTGAGCTGCTTTTCAGCGTTCTTCTGAGCATCTTCGTAGGCTGAAACAATGTTGTCAGCTACCTGGCTCACTTCGCGCTGTGACATGTCAGTGTTAGCAGCGATTTCGCGTTCCAGGGTGGGGCGGTCAATGTTTTTGGTCACCGATGCTACGCGCTCTTCGATGTTGCCCTTAACATCTTCAGCTACAGCGCCTGCGTCTTCACCGTCAACAACGATGCGCTTGCCTGCATCCTGGACGTCCTTGATGGTTGCGTCAAGCTGTGACTGCAGGTAGTCGGGGTGCAACTGCTCAATTTTGCTGTTTTCCAGAGCGGTGATGACTTCACGGTCAATGCCGGTGGTGTCGAGTTCAACCTGCTCAGCGACGAGGTTGAATACGTCGCCGGTTGCGTTGGTGGCGGTTGAAACAACGTCGCCTGCTGCGCGACCTGCAGTGCCGAGCATGTTACCGACAGCACCGAAAGCTGATGATACAGCTGAGGTAGCTAGGATAACAATTGCGATAACGCCGGTTGCCCAGGTCAAGAAGCCGTGGATGAAACCCGCGCGGTTAGCGGTCAAACCAGCGATGAAGCCAGCGAGGCCCAGTGAAAGAATCAGTGAGAAGATAGTCCACACTGCGAGACCGGTACCTACGCCAGCAGTGGGGTCTGCTGCGGTTAGGTCAGTACCGCCCAAACCAATTGCTGCACCTACGAGGGTGAACAGCAATGAGAGTGAGATGAAGGTGACGAGGCCAGCAAAAACGCTGCGCCATGAAATGTTGTTGCCCGCTTCGGTAGCAAGACCCTCGGTGAGGGTTGCACGCAAGGAGCGGCCAGCTGCCGGCTGGGCAGTCTTCTGAACTTTGCTCATCGTTTTTCTTTCTTGAGAGTGACGAAAGGTCATATGGTGACCTTTCTATTTTTTAGTCTTGTTGCTCTCAACGCTTTATATCCCGTGTCAAAAGTTTCATTTTTAACAAGGGGAGTTCACCAAAAAGCCCTAGAACCTGTGAATAAATTACTGAATCTAGGGCAGATGATGCGTCTAAAACATAAGATTTATAGGCTTTCGCCAGGTACGCACGGTTGTTACCGTTGCGTAACGTCAGGAGCTATTTTAGTCTATTTAGCTCCTTAAACGAAGACTTGACCGGGTACTGAGCAAGTGTTGTACACGACTCTGTGGGGATAATCGGACGTTTTAGCGGTCGATGTCTTCGAGCGGCAGGTGGGCGGTTTCACGCTGCATGCTAGCAACGATAGCCACCAGAACTGCCACGGCAACAGTGAAGATGGAAGGCCCCACCCAGCCGGTCAGATCGGCACCGGCGAGCGCGGTAGCGGCAACGGGTGCTAGCCCACCTGAAAGGGCAAAACCGATTTGGGTGCCCAGTGCCAGACCAGTGACGCGGACGCGGGTGGGGAACATTTCTGCGTAGAAGCTGGGCCAGATGCCGTTTGCCATGGAGTAGAAGCCGCCGTGCATGAGCACACCGATCACGAAGATACCGAGGATATTGGTTTCGTGAATCATGTAGAGGTAGGGGAACATGAGCGCCCCGGCAACTAGTGCGCCGCCAATGAAGACGGGCTTGCGTCCAACCTTATCTGAGAGGCGAGCGAGGAGCGGAATGGCGAGCAGACCCAGCGCATTGGACGCAACGGGAACCCACAGCATGGTGCCGCGTTCAATGCCGATGCCTTTGGTGGCGTAGGAGAGGGCGAAGGTTGTGAAGATCATATTGACGGTGTTAACTAGGGCGCACATTGCAACGGCGAGTACTGCGCGTTTGTGGTTGCGGAAGACTTCGCCCAAGGGAGCTGAGTGCGGACGCACGGTGATTGTCTGGGTGAAGGCGGGTGGCTCTTCGAGGGTGCGGCGAATCAGCCAGGCGGCGAGAACCACGAAGGCGGAGAGCCAGAAGGGTACGCGCCAGCCCCATGAAATCAGCTGTTCTTCGGGTAGCGCGGCGAAGGGAATGAAGACGGCAGTTGCCAGTAGTGAGCCGAATTGGGTGCCCTGCAGCGTCCAGCTGGTGGTGAAGGCGCGGGATTTGTCATGGGCGTGTTCCAGCGACATGGAAATGGCAGATGCCTGTTCTCCCGATGCTGAGAGACCCTGCAGGACGCGGCAGAGCACCAGAAGAACTGGGCCGAGCATACCAGCCTGTTCGTAGGTGGGCAGGCATCCGATGGCGAAGGTGGCTCCGCCCATCAGGAAGAGGGTTAGCATCAGTACAAATTTGCGCCCGAATTTATCGCCCAGCGGGCCCATGAGCATCGCGCCAAAGGGACGCACCACGTAGGCAACACCCAGAGTCATCATCGCTTTGAGAGTGCCCAAAGCCGCCGAATCGTCGGGGAAGAAAATCTGGTTGAGAACCAGCGCAGCCGCTGTACCAAAAACCGCGAAATCGTAATATTCAAGGGCAGAACCGATCCATGAGGCGAATGCTGCCTTACGCGGATTTTTGGCGATTGCGCCTGCTGTAGGTGCCACAGTTTTCCTTCACCCATAAGCCCCGCACCACCTTGTTCTCAGGTGTGCGCGCGGGGGTTAGATCTGTTCAACCATCTTTGGTCAATGAGTAGAGTCTAAGAACCCTTAGCGCTTGCCACAAAATCAGAAAGGAACATGACCGTCATGTGACACACCTCTGCTTATGACACCGCCGGCAGGTAGTAGATGACTAAAACGCGACACTGACGCACGGTCTAGTATTGAAAGGGTTTTAACGGTGCGATATATAGGTATCAAACCGGGCACAGAAAATAACACCAGAACAGAGAAGTGGCATGGAAGAACAGTTACCTCAAGATTCCGTGATTACCCGCGGTCAGTCTATTTTTATTGCCTCCGCATCAATCATCAGCGCGGCGACCACCTTCGCCGTGACCTGGCTCAGCTCGCGCGTACTCAGCGTCGATGACAATAAAGAGTTTCTGGTCTTTTGGTCTTTGATGTCACTGGTGTTCGCAACCTTACTCGGTGTGCAGCAAGAAGCGGCACGTCTCATTGGCTCCCAGCAGGACGCAGTCAGCAACAACAAACCCGGTGGGGCGCGTCCGCTAGTCGTAGCTTTGGGCGTGGGCGTTTTGTGCGCGGTGGTGCTGGCGCTAGCGTCACCCTATCTTATGAACTATGTGCTGTCGGTCAACACCGGCAGGTCGATGCTCCTGGTGCTGATTGGCACCGTCGCCTACGCCCTGCACGTGTACTTTATCGGTGCAATGGCTGGCTTGAAAGCCTGGACCCTCTACGGTCTGCTCATTTCTACCGGCGGTATTTTCACCCTGGCGGCATCAGGCATAGCTTCACTGTTCAGCAAAGATGTGTTCTTCTTTCAGCTCGCCTTCACTGCCACTGCCTTCCTCTGGTTAGTTTTCTTGGCCTTCTCACCCACCGCACGGTCGGCGGCGCGCATCCGCGTTGCAGAACCCGCGTCCGTTGTTTTTAAAGCGATGCTGTGGACGCTGCTCACCGCACTGGCGATGGCGGCGGTTTCAACCGGTTTCCCCGTCTTTTTGGAGGCAACTTCAAGCACTTCTGCCACAGAAAAAGCGGCTCTGCTCTCGGCAATTATTTTGGGTATCTCGATTACGCGCGCGCCCATTATGATTCCCCTACAGGCTTTTCAGGGCGTTGCAATTTCCCACTTCTTGGCGCACCAGAATCAGCCGGTGAAAGCACTACTCAAGCCGGTTGCGGTGTTTATTGGTATAGGCGTTGTAGGTGCTGGGGCAGCTTTTCTACTGGGTCCTTGGCTCTTTGACCTGATCTATCCTAAGTACGCCGGGCAGCTATCGGGTGCAGTGCTTGCTGTGCTGACCTTCGCAGGTGCCCTGCTAGCGCTAACTACCCTCTCAGGCACGGTGGCGTTAGCACTCAATAAGCACCGCCTCTATCTTGCGGGCTGGGTTGTTGCCCTCCTTGTTTCGCTGGTCTGTTTGGTAGTGGGCACTGACCTCGTAGCAAAAGCTAACATCGCCCTTATTGCTGGGCCACTGGCTGGATTCGCCGTCCACCTAGCAGGAATAGCGAAGCGTCGAGGTTAACAATCTATTCACAATAAAAATTGGGGTTTACCAGAATTGACTCAGGTGCACAATATTGTGCCGGCAATGATGAATCAAACTCATATTTTCGATCCTCAGGGATTTCCAAGCGCCACGCAATTGCCTCTTCAAAACCCCATCGGTTTTTCATATCAGTTCCATCGCTAGTCAACAATGATGGAACGTCACGAACCGAAATAGGCGCATTTTCCGAAAAGTTGAGCTGTTGTGCAACTTCACTCTGGCGCTGTTCAAGTAAGTCACTACGTTTAGTGAGCGCCTCTAAGGTGACACTGCCATAGAAACCCAACCCCATAAGAACAATGAACGTTCCTACCAATGTTACTAGTGCTGCAACTGCACCCCAGGTAGTAGCATATTTCTGATAAATTCCACTAAAAGCATATGTGATGACCGCGTAACCTGAAGCGCTCATGGCAAAAACCGGAACAGAATATGCACGCCAAGGAATATCACCGGTAATATGCACAGTGAGCAGGCTATAGACCAAGCAAATAAAAGCAAAAAGTAGGACTGCATAGGCTAAATTCCTGAGCTGGTAGAAACTGTTACTACTTTCCGGTTTCACGATAAACACAGTAAAGAACCCAGTAAGCACAATGATGAGCCAAGGCCACACATAAGAGTGATCCAAGAATTCAGGGAATTCACTAGTCAGCATATTCTTCAGTGACTCTTGCACCCCTGTGGTTGTACTGATATTTGACTGCCTATTCTGCGACCCTAGCAGAAAGAACAGTAGCAAAAATCCTATACCGGTACCGAGGCCAGCGGCTACGGTTAGTTTAAGATTCAACATCCTACCCCTGATGAAGTCATCAAGTAGTACCATAAACCAGAGGATGCACATACAGACCGTTAGAGGTTCAACAAAGCCAGCTGCGTAAACAGACACTGCGAATACTGCACCTAGCCCAATTTTTAGCTGAATGACCTGGTTCAATGTCAGCAGGCGCAATAAAAAAACTAAAAGAAAAAATATTACTCCACCGAAGTATACCGTACTTGAAGTCAGCCAAAGGTACGAGTCAACGATACTTGGAGCTAGCAGTAAAGCAGCGCCGGTGAGATTTACCCCGATAACCAGTAATGCAATATATTTAAATTTCCTAAAATCCAGCAATTGGTTGGTAATAGCGGCAATAGTTAGTGAGATCCCGATAAAAAAGCAAAAAGGGACCAGGCTGATCGTTCTCTCCCCCCATTACTAAAAAAGGAACGCAAAGAGGGACGCCTGCCCAAACCTTCCATTGTGAGTATTTATATGCTTCCAAAAGTATTCGAAAGCACCGCCTGAAAGATTGAACTTCATGAAGTATGGGTAGTCATCAGCGATAATACCTGCCGCCCATGAGAACCGAGCGAAATAAATTATCAGGAACACTGGAATCAGAGAAAAAAGCACTCCCGCGACAACTGTCAGTTTGTTGTTCTGCGTAAAATCCTTAAACTTCTTGTAGCTAGTGACGGTCACTTCCATTACTTGACCTTCTTAAACACGAAGTACTTGTAGACAAAAAAGTTCCACCCCGTTGTAATCATCAGCGCCACCATGCGGGCAATATAAATGCCTAGCATCTCAGCGAAGAGGGCGATAAACCCGAGAGTAAACAGGTAGTTCACCAGTAACAGCAGGGAGTAGGAAAGCACCTGGGCGCCCACCACTTTGGTAGCCGTTTCTTTATTCTCAAAAGCAAAGAACTTTTGCAGCAGAAAAGAGAAGATAATACCCAGCCAGTAGCTGGCGGTGACTGCTATCTTATTGTCGCCGTCCAGCACGTTCTTGACGATGTAAAGAATGAGAAGTTCAAAAATAACACCGGTGACGCCTACACCCACATAGCGCATCAGGGTCTTATTTTTCGCTAGGAATTCCACGGGTCACCCGCTCTGGCGCTTCCACCGAGGTTGCGTGAGGTAGAACGGTCAATAACGAAGAGCGGACGCCCCTGTGCCTGCATGTAGATGTGCGACATATACACAGCCACAATGCCCTGGGAAATCAGCATGACGCCCACCAAGAACGACACCAGAATACCCAGCATGGCTGAACCGGTGATGTTCCACCTCAGCGGATCACCAAGGAGGAACTGTTGCACTATCACCGCGTATCCGGCAATAAATGCCGCCAGAGTAATAAAAAGCCCGATGTACCCGAAAGCGAAGAGGGGCTTAATGCTCATCGTGATAAAACTGTTCAGCGCCAAGCCCACCAGCTTTTGCATGTCGTAGGTAGCTTCACCGGCAAGACGATCAGGTGCTTCAAACTCCACATAGTCACGCGTGAACCCGAGCCAGTCAATCAGACCGCGAGCGATACGCTTGCGTTCGCTGAATCGCAAAAACTCATCGGCGACCACTCGGTCAATCAGCCTGAAATCCGTGGAGTAGGGCACGGTGGGGTTGTCAGTGATCGAGTTCAGAATCTTGTAGAAAGCCTGCGACCCTAGGGTTTTGAGCTTACCGCCACCGTGGTTTGAGCGTACACCCACGACAACCTGGGCACCCCCCCCCGCCAGCGTTCAATGAACTGGGGTAGGTAGTGGGGCGGATGCTGCCCATCGGCATCCAGAATCACCACAGCGTCACCGGTGGCAGCAGAAACACCTGCGGTAGTAGCAACCTCTTTGCCAAAGTTACGCGATAGGTTCACAACCTTTACCCGCGCGTCCGCATCGGCTAAAGACTGCAGAGTTGCCAAAGTTTTATCGCTACTACCATCGTTAACGTATATAACCTCAAAAGCATTTTTATCCTTACCAGAGAGCAGCGGCTCGCAATCAACGAGGGCAGGCAACAGGTAGTCCGTGTGGAAAAGAGCAATGCCCTCTTATTCGTTATAAGCGGGCACAACCACAGACAAAACACTCGCAGAGCTCGTCATAGCAATAACCTTTCAATCTGCCAATAGTCGTGGAAAGACTACACGCAATAAGCTAGGAGGACTTTCTGATTCTGTACTCATGCAAAGGCCTGATAAGCCCGCGTGTGCGAATATACTGTATTGCCACCCAGAGTAGATGTTGAGGGCATGCAACCACCGAAGGGGTGCCGGTTGCATGGGCCAGGGCGCGACGTCCTTCACTCACACATTTCATGTGCGGCCCAGAAGCAGTAGCACCCTTACTCAAATTAGACTGATGCACCCGGTAGTACACATACTTCTGCGCCAACTGCGCGACCTTACCGTGGCAGGCAATGCGCAAGGTGAAGTCGTAATCCTCGCACTGTGACAAGCCAGGAGTATGCCCGCCAACCTTCTCAAAAGCTGAACGGCGGTAAAGCACAGACGAATGCGGCAACGGGTTGAACAAGTACAGTTTTGAGCGCACGTCATCGCGGTGGGTGCCCCCCAGCTCACCTGTAACAGCACCTTCCCCATCGATCATGTAAGCACCAGTACCCACCAGTACGCAGTCAGGATGAGCCTGAAGATAACTAATCTGAGCAGAGAATTTCTCTGGGGCGACATAATCATCACCATCGACATTCGCCATAAACTCAACATCGCCCGAAATTTTAGAGGTTGCCTCAATCATAGAGCCGCTCATCCCCAGGTAGCGGTCATAGCGGTAGGTACTAACGCGCGCGTCCTGCATCCAGGGGTGTGCTGCTTCTTGCGCCGCAACAGCATCAACACTCACACCGATACTCGGGCCGTTGAGTAGAACAATAACCTCCAATAGGGCGTAATCACTTGCCAGGACAGACTCAACAGCCTGGTCGAGCCAGCGATTAAGCTCACCACTGCGCACAAAAACAGCAAGTTTTCCTGTAGATTTTTCAGCAGACATCAACTATGTACCCCGGTTCACAATATGTTGAGCGTATTCTTCATAGAGCTTTGCTTGGTGCTCCCAGCCCCAGTTTTTAATTTCGTCATCGCTGTAGGGGGCGGGCGGTGTGATTATTTCCTGCCGAACAGCTTCAGCCAGCTGCTGCGGGCCGCGCTCGGTCACAATACGAACCGGTACTCCGCGCTGTTCAAGGACGCGCGCGCTTGAAACATCATAGGTGACGATGCCCGCGTGCGAAACGAAGGCGTCAATGATGGTGGTCTGAAAACCCTCAGCTGCCACGGTGGGGTTAACTAAAGTAGCGCCCCGCAAAATGCGAGCCACCTCAGCGTGGTCAACGAACCCGCGGAAGTCTACTGCCTCTGCGATGCCCAGCTCACGAGCATAAGATTCCGCTTTGGCGCGGTCTGCACCGTCGCCCAAGACCACCGCGTGAACCTCAGGATCCTGAGCACGCACCAGGGCAACCGCGTCCAAGAAGTCACGCCACCCCTTGACCTCGACCACGCGCGCCAAAAAGACCAGACGCTTACGATCCAGCACTATGTCACCGGAGGAACGCATGGGCAGGGGGGAAACATTGTAGAACAATGCCGGGCTAACCTGCGCCAGCTTTTCAACAAAACGCTGTGAAGGCTCAGACACGCATACCACTCCGCTGGCTGCCCGCAAGGACGCGCGTCCGAGGGTGTAATCAACCAGGCGGCTAGCGGCACCAATGACGGGGCTACCCGAGACAACAAAGCCAGAACCGTGTTCAGTGTGCAGCACGGGTATTTTCAGCAGCTTACTCCAAAGCACACCGAGCCAAGTGAGTGTGAAAAAACGAGTATGCACCGAAATAATATCCGGATTGATTTTTTTAAGAGCTGAAAAGAGCCCTGCAGTAGCACCTAGGGTTGGGAAACCCAATACTCCATCTACCTGTACTAGTTCTTTAAAACGATAAACGGTGATACCGTCCTCGATGTTTACCTCAGTACGTTCACCCAGAGTTAGTACACTAATCGCATGCCCCAAGCCCACCAGACGGGTTGCCAGAGAGTACACGTGCTGCTCAAGCCCACCAATACGCGGTGGGTAGTTATTAATCAGAAAAACAATCTTCACTGGTTAGTCTTCTTTCTGCCGCTGAGGGGAATACCTGGCGTGCGAGAGGCCTCCGAACGCGAAAGGGTTTCAGCCTTCAAAATCGCGATCTCCTCGGCAAGGGTGCGCACCTCATCAGAAACCTTTGATAGTTCCAGGGTAAGGTGCATACAAACCCCCATAAGCATGATAATTGCCAGTAAAAATAGCAGATTCACCGGCATAACGACGCCGGTAAAACCTGTCACCACTGACAGGAGAGAGGGGAAGAGAGCCAGCACGATAGTAATAGCCGAAATAATCAACCATAAAGCCGCGTATTTCTCTTTCATCTTCTGGCTGCGCACCAGCATCAGTACAGCACAGAAAATAAAAAGGGAAAGAATCAAAAAGAAAATATTAGACGGCATGATTACCCCTCTCTGGAGGTCTTCTGACGGGTCATCGAAATAGCGAAAGCAAAGAAGGAACGTACCAGGTAAATCGCTGACTTAATAGGACCAGAAGACGGCGTGCCGCCCTGCCGCTCTCGCATCTGCACCGGTACTTGAACCACTTTGCATCCAGAGCGAATAGCCATCACCGTAGCATCAATAGTGTCGCCTAAGTATTCAGCCGGGTAGAAATCGCAGTACTGCTGAATACCCCTGTGGTTAGCCGCTTTAAAGCCGCTGGTGACATCGGTAAATTTCTCACCAGAAATCTGGGTAAACATAACCGACAGCAGGCTCATTGCCCACTTGCGAGGGCCTGACACTTCGTAATCACTTTTCCCTGCAAAACGGGAGCCAATCACAATATCAGCCCGCTGCAAACCGTCTAGAAGAGTTTCAATATATTCAGGCAGGTGCTGCCCGTCGGAGTCCATCTGTAGAGCAACGTCGTAGTTCTTGTAGCGGGCATACTTATAGCCGGTACGCATTGCAGCACCCACACCCATGTTGTAAGGCAACTCAATCACCTTTGCACCGGCAGCCTGAGCAACCTGAGATGTCTGATCAATTGAACCGTCATTGACAACGATCAAATCCAAGTCAGGACGCTTTGCCTGCAGCTCAGCAATCGTCTGCCCAATGGTTTCCTCTTCATTCCACGCAGGCATAATAACCAGTACGCGCAACTCACCGTGCGGTGCAGATTTTTGCATCAAACAATCTCCAAAAACAAGGCAGTGTACCCCCACAGAGTACACAGAATTGTTGCCAGTTTAGCAGTTCGCTCATATCTAACCTCTGCAGGAGGGGTGAGGTATTGAACGCAGTAATCCTTGTACCCGACCCAATATTTCAAGACGCGTGACGAGGCCAGACAGCCTAATCGCAGGCAGTAATCTTGTAGAGTTTGGCACCACCGGCGCGGTAGGTCTCTTCAACCACATTATTCTCAACAATCTCTTCGAAACCCGGATACCAGACAGAATGGTCAGCTTCATTGACCTCAATGTGTCCAAATTCCAGGTAGTAACGGTAGTTCTCGCGCTCTAAAATCTCACAGACTTTAGGGTCCTCATTGGCGGCATTAAGGTTCTGATAAACGTAGGCTTCATCGTCCGTCATGTCCCACAGGGCATGGTAGGCACTGACCTCACGACCAGTGTAGGCGTAAGCAAGCGGACCACCGTTGAACGCTTGCACCACAATCTTTTCGTCCTCTTCAACATAGTCATCGAGGTGTTCAAAGATGGTGATCTCATCAGGACCCAGCAGGGGTGACTCATCTTCGGGGGCATACTGCCAGAAAATACTGTCAATAAATTTCGTCAACGGCGCTGATGTTTGGAGGGCACCACCCACCACAAGCACAGCAACTACACCGGCAGCCGGCAGAAGCCGCAGACGCGTGTCCGCCCGATACGAGGCAGTCTCAGCTGCAACCCTGCGCACAGTCCAACCAGCATAAATTCTCTGTGCCCACTCAGCTAAATGCTGTGCCAAGTATGCAATAAATGGCAAAACTACCAGAGGTATCAGCGCAGCTACCCTATAGGAATCGTGGTACCAGACGCCCACCACATCGTAACGGCCATCCTCCCAATCCAACGAGCGCACCGCAATGTAGAAATAGGCAAGAACAACCCAGGTACCAAACAGCCAGTAGAGGCGGTTTTTGGCGGTAACCAGCAGGTAAGCACCAACCACAAAGAGCGTACTCACCAACCACAGCGGCTTAGTCAGTGACAGCACCTGGTGAGACAGCAACTCACCCAGAGCTCCACCCTGGCTCATGTAAGGGTGCCACATATCGCCAGCTTCCTTGGGCGGACGTACCACTCCCCACAGGTAGTAAACCACAGCAAAAAGGGCGAGCAGACCCAAAACCTGCAACACTGCAACCCAAGCGGGGGTTTGCTTTTGCACCGCGGAAACTATCTGCATCACCAGGCGGGTAGCGAAAATGGGGGTCACTAGAACCAGCATGGACATCACCGCATTGGGGTGAGCAATAGCGGTACCTAGGGTGACGAAAATGCCCAGGTACACCGTCTGCACCGTCGCAAGGTGACGCACCAAACCAACGCGGAAGAGTTGCGCCATCATGCCAATACCAACCGGCACCAGCGAATACCCTAAGAGGTTGGGGTAGAGAACGCCGAAGAACACCAGAAGATAGGGGTAGGCAGGAAAAGACGCTAGGGCAACAGCTGAAAGCATCAGGGCGAAGCGACCCAGCGGAAAAATGCTACGCAACATATAGAGAGCCGAAAGCGGCCACACAACCGCTGATACTACTAAAGCAACAGCATTGGTCGAGAGCGCAGTAGATGCCTCGGTGTTCATAAATACTAGTGAAACAATATCGTGCCAGGCTGCCGGGTAGAATGCAGGGGTTTCATTGGCGGAGACCATGCTGTTGATAAAGAGCGCGGAACCGTTGCCGTGATCAGCGATGTATCGAATGGCGTTCTGGTGGAAGATGTTGTCCCAGGTTTGTGAAATCCACTCGGGGTTCCCCAAAGAGTTAGTCATATTACGCACAAGCAATATAAGTGCCAGCGCCCACGCGAGATAGTGCCAGAGCTGCCCCTTGAACGACCAGCTCATAGGGGTCGCGTCCACGGTGGAGTTCAGTCGACGACGGGAGGGCGCGTCCAACAGTCCCACTGAATCAAAGCCCCAGACTACCAAGGCAGCGAGCACTGCAATAAAAAGGGCGAGCACGAAGGGCAGCCACAGTGCCCAGTCAAAGCCGAAGAAAGGAGCGAGTATAGCGCTGCCGGCAACTACGGCAACGGAGATTGCCGGGGCGATAGCAAAAGCGTCGAAGCCTTTGAGTCGCGCTGCGATGGTCACCATGAGACCGGGGGCGAAAACAACCACCAGTGCCAGCGCAGCAGGTAGTAAAGCGTTGATCCACATAGGTTGTTTTCCTTCTCGGTCTAAAGTTGGCAGAGGTCATCCAAATATACCAATTTTACAGGGCAATCAGATTATTTCTCCTCCTTCTAGAGGTGTGACCACGCTCTGCCCAGGTGACCACGACCAACGCGGTCACTTGGGCAGAGGACGGTCACAGGTGAACAGAAAGTGGTCACACCGGAGGTCGGGCAAGCAAGAGGGGCGGGGAGTGGGACGTACCCAACCCGCTGTGAGCATAGAAAAAGTGGGCGGACGCGTCCACCCACTTTTTCCTAGCTGGCTACAGCCTTCACTCGTTGGTTTTAGAACGCACTAGCAAACGCGAAGACAATTGCCGCAACGATGAAAGCAAAAACACCCATGAGGGTCTGCATAACAGTCCAGGTTTTGAGGGTGGTTTTTTCGTCCATATTGAAAAAACGGCTCATGAGCCAGAAGCCGGAATCATTGAAGTGAGACAGAATGATTGAGCCTGCCGCAACTGCCATCACAAGTGCTGCCAGCTGTAGCTGGTTGTATCCGCCTGCTTCGACACCGGGTGCGAGCAGTCCAGCGGTAGTGGTCAGCGCTACGGTTGCTGACCCCTGAGCGATACGCAGGATGCCCGAGATAAGGAACCCGGCAAGAATCAGGGGAACGCCGATACCGCCGAGGGAGTCAGTCAGTGCCGCACCGATACCTGAGGTGCGTAGAACGCCGCCGAACATGCCACCAGCACCGGTGATAAGAATGACGGAGCAGACGGCAGGCAGGGCGCCTTCCATGGTGTGTTGCAGGTGGGTTTTGTGTTCGCCACGTTTGGTGCCCAGGGTGTACATGGCGTACAAGGTGGTAATCAGCAGGGCAACAGGGGTTTCACCGAGCATACGCAGGGACTGGAACCAGGTTTCATCTGCCGTGGATTCTGCCAGGACGCCTGAGGAAAGCAGGGTGTTGAGGCCGGTGTTCATGAAGATGAGGATCATGGGCAGTAGCAGTACCAACACAACGGTGGAGAATTTGGGCGGATTGGCGGGTTCTGTCTGGATTTCTTCTTGACCGAGGATGGCGGGAACGGGTAGGTGAATGCGCTTGCCGATGTATTTACTAAAGAGGTAGACAGCGAAATACCAAGTCAGCATAGCAACGATAAGACCAACGAAAAGTAGGACGCCCATGTTGGCGTTGAAGAAGGTTGCCGCTGAGACGGGGCCGGGGTGCGGGGGCGCGAAAACGTGCATGACGGAGAAAGCGCCTGCGGTGGGCAGACCGTAAAGCAGCATGGAGCCACCCACCCAGCGCGCTACCGAGAACATAATCGGTAGCATCACTACAAGACCGGCGTCGAAGAAAATGGGGAAACCGAAAAGCATAGATGCAACGCCCAGCGCAATGGGGGCGTGCTTTTCACCGAAGACATCGATGAGTTTGGTAGCCAACACCTGAGCGCCACCGGAGGTCTGAATGAGAACGCCAAGCATCGCACCCAGACCCACAAGCAGGGCAACAGAGGCAAGCGTGCTACCGAAGCCGTTGAGCATCACCGGCACCACCTGCGCCACAGGAATACCTGCGGCAAGCGCGGTCAGTAGGCTCACCAGAATCAGCGAGGGGAAGGCGTGCAGTTTGAGTTTGATAATCAGCAGCAAGAGCAGGGCAATAGCAGCAGCTGCGATCGCAAGGAGCGGACCCGCGGTCAGGGTCTGCGACCAGTCTTCAATTTTCATTTCTGTGTGTTTTCTTTCGTTATGTGCAGCGGTTGCTGCCTCAAAAATCTTTAGCGCAGGCTGTTGAGCTGGGCAAGCGCGTCCTGCATAATCTCTTGCTGGGTGCCAGAAATATCAAGCACAATGCCATTTTCATCTGCTTCAAGTGGCTCAAGGGTTTCGAACTGCGAATCTAGCAAGGCAGGTGGCATGAAGTGGTTTTTGCGGGCGTTCATACGCTCGGCGATTAACGATTTTTCACCGGCGAGGTGAAGAAAGAGGACGCGCCCACCAGCACAGCGCAGGGTATCGCGGTATTTCCTTTTCAGGGCGGAGCAGGTCACAATCGTATTCTGACCGGTAGCACCGGTTTCTTGCATCCAGCGGGCGATGAGTTGCAACCAGGGCGCGCGGTCTTCATCATTGAGGGGAATCCCCGCGCTCATTTTTGCAATATTTTCTTTCGGGTGCAGATCGTCTCCTTCTGCGAAGGTGAGATTGAGCTGCTCGGCGAGGGCTAGAGCCAGGCTGGTTTTGCCCGTACCTGAAACGCCCATCACCACCAGATGGGTGGGTTCATGAGTAGTCATAAATTCAGCTTAATACCGAGGGCGTTCAATCATCGAAGTGATGACTTTGCATGTCGCAGATCGGCGTTAGTTATCGGTTCTCGTGCGTTATACACCCGTTATAGAACATGACCGTGCAGAGGAAACGCGTCCGCGCGCAAAAACCTGTACATGCCCTCTCAACCGGCGGTTCGTGAGCACACTTGGTAACGAACCCGCAGTTTTGGCGTCATAAAGTCATAAACAGGTTTTAAAGAACATATAGCGAAACAACCTAGCTTTAACACCTCAATGGGTTCTAGTCTTTGTGAATGTAACACCGTTATTTGCAGCCGCAACAAGGAGTTGATGATGACTTTGGCACCTGAAATCTCACGCATCGAAACCGCGTCAGTAAGCGACCTTTTCAAAGAGGCGTTTGGCGCTCAGCCCGCAGGCGTTTCGATTATTACCGCCCTTGACGCTGAGGGCAACCCGGTGGGTATCACTGCCTCATCCGTGAACTCCGTATCGGCAGAGCCGCCCATTGTGAGCTTCTCGCTCAAAGGCAACAGCGGTTCGGCGGCGCAACTGCTGAAAGCTGACACCTTTTTGATTCATCTGCTCTCGGCTGAGAACATTCAGCTCGCCAAAAACTTCGCGACCAGCGGCTGCCCTCGCTTCGCAGATCTTTCCACCTGGGAGACGCTGCCCACCGGCGAGCCCCTGCTTGAAGGAGTAGGACGAGTGCTGCGTGCTCGTTTTCACGACAAGATCGAGGCGGGTCCGGCTATCTTACTCACCGCCGAAGTACTGAATTTCATTCGTCACGACACTAGCGGGGCGCCCGTGGTCTACCATGCCCGTAAGTTCCACGCCCTCGGTGAGCACAGCGAAGTCAACTAAATTTTTCAGGTACTCAACAGCGCCAGCACACCGCGCCTTGTCGGTGGCATTCTTAAGGTAATGAAGAACGCCGCAGAATAGGTGCGGTGTTTTTGTATACATCACACAGCACCACAGAAATGAAAGAAGTAGCTATGAGCGCCCTGCCAGACTCCTTCCCCTGGATTGAAAAGCTGATTGCCGAACCCACTGTCAGTGAAACCTCTAATAAAGGTCTGCTGAAGATTCTAGCGGACGAGTTTGATAAATATGGTTTCACCCCGCATTACACCTACAGTGACGACGGTGAGCGTGCCAATATATTCGTGACGTTGCCTGCCCACGATGGCTCAACCACCGGTGGAGTGGTGATTTCAGGTCACACCGATGTGGTGCCCGTTGAGGGTCAAGATTGGAACACAGATCCCTTCACCGCCACCGTCAAAGACGGCAAACTCTACGGTCGCGGATCATCAGATATGAAAGCCTACATCGGTGTTGCCATGCACCTGCTGCCCGAATTTGCCCAGGCGAAGCTGGCACATCCGGTACATTTCGCCTTCTCATACGACGAGGAAATCGGCTGCGTGGGAGCACCTCGCATGCTCGAAGACATGGTACAGCGTGGTCTCACCCCCGAATTCTGCGTGGTGGGTGAGCCTTCTATGATGCAGGTTATCGCCGCGCACAAGGGCGCCCACCGCGGACGCGTCACCCTGCGCGGCGTTGCCAAGCACGCATCCCTCGCCCCGCACGGGGTCAACTCTGTGGCTGTAGCAGGAAAATTCATCACCTTCTTTGATGAACTGGCACAGCGGTGGATTGAAGAGGGCCCCTTCGATAGGGGGTTCGTCACACCCTTCTCGACTGGCGGCGTCACCGTGGCACGCGGCGGGGTACAATACAACATCATCGCCCAAGACACCGTGCTCGAATACGACTTCAGGGCACTGCCCACTATCGACGCGCAAGCCGTCATCGATGAGATCGAAGCCTATGTTGAAGCCCTCGGCGAAGAGCTACGCGCCCGCGCCCGCAGCGCCGAACAGCTCTCAGGGGCAGAACCCGGATCTCTGGAATCTCAGGTTTCCATTAAGCACGAACTTCTCGCGCGCGTGCCCGCCCTCGGCGCGAAAGAAGGCTCACCCATCATCACTTTCGGCGGCGAGATGGGCGGCATCGGTGAGGGCGCTAAGGTTCCCTACGGCACCGAAGGCGGGCAGTTTCAGGCAGCGGGCGTGGCAACCATCGTCTGCGGCCCCGGTGACATTGCCCAAGCACATACCCCTAACGAGTGGATTGAGCTCACCCAAATCGAAGCCTGCGAAGACTTTATGCGTAACATTCTGAGCTGGGCGCAAGGCAAATAAACACTGGGCAACCGTGAGCCAGCCAAGGGGGCAGGATGCAACACCGCGCGTCCTGCCCCTTTTTTTGCCCGACACGCAGGGCGGGGCAGAAGGGGTCGGACGGAGCCGGAGTGACCATGCTCTGCCCAGGTGACCACGTTTATTGTGGTCACCTGGGCAGAGGGTGGTCACACCCCTGACTGAGATCGGGGGCGGACGCGCGTTTCGCCCTTTTACAGCGGGTAGAAGCTGGCAAAGAGATGAGTCGGCGGCGCGTTTTAGTGATGTGCAGCCACGCCTATGCATCCTGAGCGACTAAATTTTGTCCCCATTCACCGGACAGGAGACAAAACTACAGGCAGGCACTTTAAGAACCTCACAGCTTACCCCCCCCAAAGCTCTACAAGACCAGCCTTGACCCCTGCTCAGCGGCAGCGAGAGGCAAAAGAGCCCCTCAGTAGGCATGTACGTTACCACTGGGTAACAATTTCTACACCAGCCATGTTCTCTGCTTGCGCCCAGAAAATAGAGATGACAGGATTCCACAAAACCACTCTTTACCCACTTTGACCAATGGATTTACCAGTATTTCAAAGCTGAAGATTCTTGCTTTCGTTAACACACAGCGTGTTTAAGAAAACCTTTTTACTTTACATTGATTGGCTTTTTATTTATTAGCGTTCTAAAAACCACCCACACAAGACACACTTTCAAAATATGTTGCATAACACACTTATTTTGTCCCTTAAACTGTTTTACCTAGAAAACCAATAGTTTCTTCTGAAACCAATACCCCTCAAGGGCTTGCACCCATCTTTTTTATTTGTCCCCCACCTGGTGGGCAAGAAAATCCCTGATAGATTTTTCTCTGTCGCCAAGGCACAGAAGGTACCCCAAGCGAAAGACATTCACCCCAATGTCTCTAGCACTTCAACTGCCCAAACGATCCCCGAACAACACGTACCCCATTGAGTACCCCGACTACAGGAAAAAATCATGCTTACTCTTTCACGTCGCTCAGTTCTAGCATCATCAATCGCAGGCGCAGCAACCCTCGCCTTCGTGCCTGCAGCAAATGCAAACATTCTTGCACTCAACAGCGCAGAGTTGCCCGCAGGTCGCCTCCGCTTCACCCCCATCAACGACGTCACCTACGTCAATCCCTTTGCGCAGGCGTTCACTGCAAACCCCAGCACCGGATCCCGCTTCATCCCAGCACCCGAGCCCTCCCCCTCCGACGCGCTGGTATCAGCACACTTTGACACCGTCTCACCCCGCTCAGGCTCCGTTTACCCCCGCGTGATCCTCCGCCGCTCAGCAGATGGCAGGGACTTCTACGCAGCAGCACTGGCAATCACCTCATACCGCCAGTACGAGTTCACCATTGAGCGCATTATCAACAACCGAACCACCGTCATCAAGCATCAGATTCTCAACATTGCCCGCCCTCTCATTGACCAGGAACTCTCCTTCGACTTGGCATTGAGCGCCCGCGCTCGTCACCTCGAAGCACAGGTTGTTTTCGCAGGTCAGCCCGCGATTCGCATCGCAGCAGATGACATCAACGTACCCCTTTCAGGTATGCCCCAGGGCACCGGCACCGGCGTCAGCGGTTACGTTTCACGCCACGCTCCCGCCGCCACCAAGCTCAACGTTTCACAGGCAACCGCAGGCGAATGGGGCCAGTTCCGTGGCTCAATGGTTCAGCCCGGCTGGGGGCAGGTCATCTTCGAAGACGACTTCGACAACGCCGCCTACTACGGCACCGGCACCGTCGATGGCTCAAAGTGGCGAATCCGTAACAACGACTATGTTGGCTACGATCAGGCAGTTATCCTCTCAGATGCTGTCACCGTTCAGGATTCAGTTGCGAAGATCTGGCTGAAAAAGCTCCCCGCAGGTCAGGAACGCATCTACCGCGACGGCAAGGTACGCAACTGGGCAACCGGTTATATCGACACCATCGGCAAGTTCTCAGCAGAGTACTTCCGCCTCGAATACCGCGCAAAGCAACCCGTTTCACGCCCCGAACACATCGGCGCATGGGGTGGCATCTGGATGCGCCCCGACAACACCAAACTGCTTGGCGAGATCGACATCTCAGAGTCATACGGCTACACCTCAGGCAAGCAGAGCTTTGACCCGACCAACCGCTCAGAAGCATCCGTACACTACGGTCAGCAGCAGGGCAACAAGTCCAAGCACAACAAAATGATTCCGGTTCTGGGTCAGGTACTTGCAGACGAGTACCACACCTGGGCCGTTGAAAAGACCCCTGCGGGTATTCGTTTTTACTTTGACGACATTGAATACATGTTTGTCTCTTCAAACAACCCGCGCTATGCAACCGCGCTTCCCACCGGAGCGAACCTTAACATCCGCCTGAGCATGCAGGCTGGTAACGCTTGGTGGGGTGGCATGGCTGATAGCACCCGGGATTGCGCACTCGAAGTGGACTACGTCCGCGTGTGGGCATACCAGGGTTAGGGAAACGTACATAGCCGTAGGGGTACTGGCTATTGCACGGTATGCTGAGCGGCCGCTTACGCCCCGAGCCAGAAAAATGGGGTCTGGTCGGTGGCATTTATCTAAGCGGCCGTTTGGCATATAACCTCCGTAAAGATTTGCTCAGCAAAACGGTTTGAGTTGTATTTTTAGTGTATTCACACCGATATTAGGGAAACTCAAAGGAAAGACCGCACTTAGCTTTTAGCTAGGTGCGGTCTTTGCCGTGTGAGGGGTTGTTCAGTAGGGAATAACCGAGTGCTCAGACGGCTTATGATGACAGGCAGTGACGGACGGTATCGCGCTTATAAGGTGTAGAGGGTGAGCGGGGCGGACGCGAGTGGTCAAGAAGCAACACTTAGAACCTCAAGCGAGACAAAAAGGCTAACGACCGCGTCCAGCTCCTTGAGCCCGCGCCCCATCCCGCACTCCGATCAGCGCTAGCTCCCCACTTCAAAGGAAGAAACCGGGCATCAAAACCCCGGACTCTCAAAATTCGAGGGTCTTAGGGCAGAGTGATGGTTGTGGTTGAGTCATCATGTGCGTCAGCTCGCCGTGCCGCTACGTCGGCTACGCGCGTCCGCACAAAGAACCAGCCCAGAGCCATTAGCGGCAGCACTACAGCCATTGACGCCATAGTGTAGGTTCCCACCGGGTAATCAAAAGCAACAAGAACCATCACTGACAAGAGGAAGGCGAGGGTCACCCAGTTGCTCACGGGCGCTAGGGGCGCCTGGTAGTGCGGACGTATGTACTTGCCCGCGCGAGCCAGGGCAACGAACTTCATATGGGGCAGGGTGATAGCCGCCCAGCCAATGATGATGGCAATGGCAGAAATGTTGAGCACAATTTCAAATGCTTGAGCGGGAACCCACCAGTTAAGACCCACACCAATAATGGAAACAATACCGGTGAGTAGAATGCCGCCGTAGGGTACGCCTGAGCGGGAGAGTTTGCCGGCAAACAGGGGCGCTGAGCCGTTGAGCGACATGGAGTGCATAATGCGCCCGGTGGAGTATAGACCCGCGTTGAGTGATGATGCTGCCGCTGTGATGACAACAAGCTGCATAATGGGGGCTGCGTATCCAACACCGATGGAGTCGAAGAAGGTCACAAAGGGTGACTCGTCGGCAGAGTATGCGGTGTGCGGCAGTAGCAGGGTTAGCAACAGAATTGAACCGACGTAGAAGATTGCGATGCGCCAGACCACGGTGTTGACGGCGCGCGGAATGGCGGTGCGCGCGTCCTTTGTTTCACCCGATGCGGTACCGACCAGTTCAATACCCGAGTAAGCAAAGATGACGCCCTGAGAAACTACCAGCGCGGGCATCAGTCCGTTGGGCAGTAAGCCGCCGTTGTCGGCGATGAGTGAGAACCCGGTGGGGTTACCGTTGGGGGTTCCGAAGATGACGAAGAAGATACCGATGATCATAAAGACCACGAGCGAACCGACCTTGATCAGCGCGAACCAGAACTCAAGTTCGCCAAAGAGTTTGACCGATACGAGGTTCATGGCAACCACAACTACCACTACAACGAGGGCGATGGCCCATTGGGGAATATCGTTGATTGCCTCGATGTACTGCCCAAACCAGCGAAAGTAGATGGCAATCGCGGTGGCATCTACGATGGCGGTTGCAGCCCAGGAGAGCCAGTACATCCAGCCCACGAAGTAGGCGGATTTTTCGCCGTAGAACTCACGGGTGTATGAGACGAATGAGCCGGACGAGGGTCGGTAGGCAACCAGTTCGCCCAGCTGACGTAGAATCAGGTAGCCGAAGAAACCGGCGATAGCGTAGAGCACAAAGAGGGAAGGGCCAGCGTCCGCCAGGCGTCCGCCCGCACCCAGGAAGAGACCGGTGCCGATGGAGCCGCCCATGGCAATCATCTGGATTTGGCGGGGTTTGAGCCCCTGTTTGAAACCAACTTGTTCGTGGGCGTAGGCGTCGCTGGGGTCTTTCACGTGTTCTGGTGAAGCCATGTTTCCTCTTGAAATTGAGAGTGCAAAAATTGCGTGCCGCGCCAGTCTTCGGTGATGGTGCGGGCTAAAAGTACATATTCACACTACCCTATATTTATTCATTGAAGCCGGGGTTCATGCGCGCTGACGGTGTGGAACTAAGCACCTCTTATGGTTCTCAGCGACCCCTGAATCTTAGTGAGCCAGGTGATTTTTTACAGGTTGGGCAGTTCGCGTTTGCCGTGTAGGCGCAGTGCTTCGCAGAGAATCCATCCCGCGGCGCAGCCAAGCGTATTTGCCATGAGATCTTCTACGTCGAAGGTGCGGTAGGGGCAGTCGTAGTAGCCCCAAAGCCCGGTTGCTTGGGTGAGTTCAATAAGCATGGTTGCAGCAAAACCCACCAGAACACAGGGGCGAAAATTGAATCCTAGGACGCGGTGCAAAAAGACTCCGAGCGGCAGAAAGAGAAGCACGTTAAGTATTACCTGAAGAACATATGTACTAGCCAAAGCAGATAAAAGGTTGCCGCCGCTATCTCTCAAAGCAAACTGCAGGCTCCATCCGGGAAAGAAGCGTGGGTAGTAGAGGCTGGAGTTACATTTGAACTCACTGTCATCAGGTAGCGGCAGGAAAGTAAATGAAATGACTGTGCAGATGTACAGCAGAAAAAGCGGCAGAACGATGTACCAGTGTCGCTGTACTTTTTCTTTCCAGTGGTGGCTGGTAGTCAGGTAAATGGGCACCAGAATCAGCCCCAAGCCCACCCACAGGATGACGGCTTGCACTAAAAGATCAGCTAGGTTCATGCAAGTAACCGCCTCTTCACCTCAAACGTAAAACCAGACTTGCACTCTACGCGCTGGGCACGGGTACATCAATTTTTGTGGGTGTGGTGTTTACCTACCTTCTCATCAGTGTTATCAAAAATGGCGCCAAGAAACCGCACCAGGCAGCGATAATGCACACCATGAGCTGACCGCACAGTAGCCAGCAGGCGAGAGCCGGACGCGCGTTCCTCGCGGCGGTGACAGCTTCGACCATGGCTGTTGAGAAGGTGGTGAAGGCTCCCAAAAAACCAATTCCCGCGATGGCTGGGAAGGTCGAGAAGGAGGTGAGTTCTGGTGCGAATAAGGGCAGTGCCCCTACGAGCGCGCCCAGCATCAGCGAACCTGCGGCATTAATCAGCGGTATAGAAAGATACGTTTTGCGCGGCAGGGCAGATTTCATGAGCTTATCCAGTGTGTATCTACACCAGGCACCTACCCCACCGGCAATAAATATAGCCCCGGTCAGCATCAAAGTCATGAGAGATCACCTACGGTGCGATGAGCGAACCTTTCACCGGCGATCATTGCCCACCAGCATAAAAAGAAACCCAGTAGCAGGCTGATGCTCGCGTAGAAAAGAGCACTTGCCGGGCTTCCCCCGCGCGTAAGCTCTAGGATTCCCATAGCCAGAGTCGAATATGTTGTGAATCCGCCCAAGAATCCTGCACCCAGCCCCAAACGTACAGCGTCGGAGTGAGGTCGCGTCCGCCCCGTACGAACCCCGGATTGCATGTACCCGGTCAGGAACCCTAACGCGATAGCTCCCACGCAGTTGATGAGCAGGACGTCCCAGGGAATCTTGTACCCCATCAGAAGACCATCCCAGGGGGTGATCTCTAGGATGAAGTAGCGTGTCACGGCACCTGCACCTCCCCCAACAAAAACCCAGGCTCCAGGTGGAATTTTGTGTAATTTCAAAATTTCACCCCTCAATGTGTGCACCGCCGCCGAAAACATGCCAGATATAGCACCCACAACTACTGCCAGTAATTAGTATTGATAATACTTATTAGATTAATCTGCGATTCGTACTTACGGGGAAAGGTGACATCAAAAACTATGCCAAACACCGATGAGACCTCCCTCTCACCCGTTGATCTGTGGCAGCTCTATATAGATTCCGGTGATTACCTGCGGGAACTCACCGACCGCACGCTCAAAAAACGTGCCGGTATTAGGCTCGTTGACTACAAGCTGTTGCACTTACTGGTAGAATCTCCCGACGCTATTAACAGCGGAGAGTTGCGCATGGGCGTACTCTCTCATTCCCTGCGCATTTCACCTTCGCGCTTGACCTACCAGATCAATTCGCTGGTTAAACAGGGGCTGGTTCACAAGTGCAAAGCAGACAAAGACAGACGAGGCCTAGCAGTCAGCATTACCGATAAAGGTTACGAGATTTTTTCTGAAGCCTACAAGGTCTACTACTCAGTAATTGGCGACATCGTTTTCAAAAACATTAGCAATGAGGAAACCGCAGTGCTCAGGAACATTTATGCAAAGATTCTCGATGCCACTCATATCTACGACAAAACCCACCACGGTGAGGCAGGAGCTTAACACCCTTCACTGCAGGTGAGACGGGCTAGTCAAAAACTATTGCAGAAAAGGCAGGAGCGTGATGCTCCTGCCTTTTTCACTTCTCTATTTCTGCGGGAATATTTTCTCTGTCTGCTGCGAATTTTTGCCCCGCTTCTCGTTGCTCTGTGCTTTTTTGTCGTGTGCTTTTTTGCTGACCGACGTGGGTGTAGCGGTTGAGGTTTTCGCTCGACTAGGGGTTTGAGAGTCGGACGCGCGGCGCAGCTGCTCGCGGTTGGCGAGAACAACCAGCGCCATAGCGTTGAGGGCAAGTCCAGTGATGAACAGAATCCATCCCACCGTCATGTAGGCGGTCCCCGCGAGCAAAGCGCCCACGAGCATAGCGCCCACAGAGACTAGGTACGCCGGTGATAGCAGAAATTTAGTGTTCATAAGATTTTTGCCTTAGCTCCTGCTACCAACAGGTTTTCTGCGTACGGTACGAAAGATCGAGCTGTCTTTTTCTTCGGTCTTATCGGTCACTACGATGGGCTGCGACTCGGTGTCAGGCTCTGGGTCTTCATTCAGTTCAACTTCTTGAACTTCTGCAGACTCCCTTGGTGATTCGCCATGGTCTTCATGGGATGCAGTCAGAAAAGGCAACGGAGCGCCCTTAGCCTGCTGGATTGAGACGAGGGCGGCGAAGACATTCAGCCCGATGCCGCCAAGAATCAGCAACCATCCTAGAACTGTCACCAAGGTCAAGCCGGTGCCCGCCAAAATCGCGCCCACAAAAATTGCTGCGAGGGAGGTGAGAAATGCTGGTGAGAGTTCTTTGAAGTCCATTGTTCCTTTATTTTTCGTTGGTTCGTAGATCCGGGTGTCTACACATACGGACGCATGTCAATTAAGGCATATACGGCTGTGTTCTGTACTTACTCAAGTGTAGAGAATATTTCTGGGAATTTCTTGACCGTTACATGCCCGCAGGCTCCACAAAGCGCGTCCACGGTAGCTTGCATGGCGGCGGTAGTGAGTTCCTCGCCGCGCTGCTGGCTGGTGAACCTTAGGTCATGGTGCAAAGGACAGAAGGTGCCCGCATCCAGAGCAAATCCACCCACCGCGTGGCACCGAGTCAAGAGGTAATTGGCATCTGTAGTGTGAGCTATATTTCATAGTTTAGGGCACGCTCGAAACTCCGCGAATACCGCGGGCAGAACCTAAAAAAGAGAGTTTCGCTGCGACTCAAAATAACTGCGATAGTTCAGAATCATCACACCTAACGCGTACAGGGCAAAGTAGAGGGCACCGGAAAGCACAAAAACATAGGACTGCCCCTGAACAATAAAAAACGACATCACAAAGGTAGTCATCACCGCCACCGGCACCTTACCAATGGGTAAAGCAAAGAAAATCAAGCGCCTGAGCCCCAGTACCTCTACAGTTTTACCCATGAGTTCGGCAAGCACGTAACCAACCCCCAGCGACAGGGCACCCACCAACGCCAACACAGCAACCTGCGACTGCGGAAAACCGCCGGCACGCGCCATGAGCAACCCAAAAATAAGACCGGCAAACATTCCAACAACTAGAGCAAAAATAAGGCTCTGCCAGGTAAAACCGGGCAGCGGGGTGCGGTTCTCGTAGAGTTCCCGGTTAGTATCAACAAAACTCCACCGAACGGTCTGGGTTCCGCGAGCGCCCAGCGAAAAGAATCGCGCTGATCCGCCGGTGGTTGGGGTAGTGCTCACCGGTTGGGGGTTATCGGTGGGGGCAGGTGTGGACGCCACCGTGGAGGGCGCGTCAGCATCGGTGCCTGGTGCGGGACTCACGCGCCGCAACCACCTGAACCGCAGCCACAGGAACCGCCGCATCCACCCGTTGATTCAGCTGGTGCAGGGATCTCAAACCCCTGAGCGCGCATGTACTCTTCTTGTTCCGCGACGAGATCAGTGTTTTCTGAGCCTAGGACCTTGAAGTTGCCGTCGCTGAGCATCTGAGTCTCCGCGAGGCGGGCGCGTCCGTTCTCTTCGTCGCGGTCGCTGAGCACCAGACCGTTGGCTGTGTGCAGGGCGAGGGCTTGGAGGGAGTTAAGGGTACGGGCGCGTCCTTCACCCACGATGATGGTGGCGCGCGGTGCGGCGAATCGGGTGGCTGCGATGACGCGCAGAGCGGTCATGGCAGGGAGCGGGCGGTGGCACTCGAGGGCTGGGAAGTCAATGATGAGGGTGCCGGTGTGGCCCGAGAAGCGGGCGATGTCGGTAGTCATGTCTTCGGGAGTCAGGTCGGGCGCGATGTCGAGCAGCCCCACGGAGTCGTCGCTGGCGGTGGATTCTAGGGTGGTGATGGTCGCTTGGAAGAAGCGGTATCGCAGTGATGATGCCGCATCGATGATAGAAAAGGTTTGAGAGGCGGGCGCCTGTAGCAGTTCGCTGAGTTCTTCGGGGGTGGCGGGTGCGCCGGTGATTACTCGCTGGGTCAGTTCTGTGTAAGGCATGTTTTTATTCTACTCCCGCCCTTTGTTACCATGCTCTGCTCAGGTGACCACAATAAACCTGGTCATCTGGGCAGAGGGTGGTCACACCTAAGCAGAAGGTGGTCACACCACGAGGGGGGGGTAGCGGGCGGCGGTGGGGTGCGGATGTGTGGTGGGTAGAATGGTTGGCATGGCGCTCACCCGTGAAAAGATTCTTGATACAGCTTTTACTGTGCTGTCGCAGTATGGTCTGGCTGATTTGTCGATGCGCCGTCTTGCCGCTGAGTTGGGCGTTGCTCCGGGTGCCCTCTACTACCACATCAAAAATAAGCAGGATCTGCTGAGTCACCTTGCATCGCGTCTTTTGGTTGATGTTCCGGTATCTTCGCCCACACCGGTGTCTGTTGATGAGAAGGTGACGGCGGTGGTGGACGCGTCCGCCCGGGTTTACGAGAAGCTGGTGGGTATTCGTGAGGGTGCTGAGGTGGTGCGTCTTGCTTTGGCTTTGCACCCGCAGCGGTTGGTGTTCCTCACTGACCTTGATGCTGTTTTCGGTGAGCAGGTGCCTGGGGCGGCAGATGCGTCCGACCCCGCTCTTGCGGCGAAAACCGTGCTGCACTGCATGCTTTCGCTCATTGAGGAAGAGCAGACGCGCGCCCTGGTTACAGCCGCCGAACTGTCTACTGTTGCCCCAGCGTACTATGCCCTGTCGATTGAAGCGGTCGCACGAGGGTTTTTGGTTTCACACTCGCTCTAACCCCGCGGCGTCTCGTCAGAAGGCATAGACTAGGGGGCGTATCTTTTTTCAGCGCTAAGGAGCATCTCGTGACTATTATTGAGCCTGCCTGGGCATCTGAACCTGACCACAAGGTGCTGGTAGCGCGCGTCCGCGATGCGTTTGTGGCTAAGTACGGTGTAGAGCCGGATGGGGTGTGGTCGGCTCCCGGTCGCCTGAACCTGTTGGGTGAGTACATTGATTTTTTGGGTGGCTCGTGTATGCCTATGCCTCTGCCGTACCGCACCTATGTGGCGGGCAGGTTGCGTCGTGATGGGGTTTTGCGTGCTGAGTCGGTGCAGATGCCTGGGGACGAGCGCACCGTGGTGATTCGCGATATTCACCCGGGCAATCTTAAGGGTTGGTTTACCTATGTTGCCGGTGTTGCTTGGTCGTTGAATCAGGAGGCTGGTGATATTACCCTGCCTGCTGAATTCGGCGCGGATTTGATGATTGATTCAAACGTTCCGGTCGGTGGCGGGCTGTCGTCATCTGCGGCAATTGAGTGTTCAACGGTTCTTGCGCTCATGGATCTTTCTGTTACTTTGCGTCAGCAGGTTTTAGATGCCAGCTCAGCGAATGGTGAGTTGCGGGCGCGTCTTGCTCAGGTCTGTATTCGCGCTGAGAATAAGGTGGCAGGTGCCCATACGGGTGGTTTGGATCAGACGGCATCGCTGCGTTCGACACCCGGTCAGGCTTTGGTTGTTGATTTCCGTGATTTTTCGTTACAGCCGGTTGATGTAGATCTTGAGAGTGCCGGTCTGAGTTTTTTGGTGGTTAACACTAATACTCCGCATGAGCTTGCCGGTGGTGAGTTCGCTGCGCGTCGTGCTGTGACGGAGTGCGCCACCCAGGCGTTGGGGTTGGCTTATCTGCGCGATGCTCTGCCCGATGATTTGCGCTGTGCAGGGTTGGGTGAGGCTGAGGCTAAGCAGTGGCGTCTTGCTGCTATCGATGATCTCACTAACAAAGCGATGGTTGCTATGGATTCCGTTACTCGTTGCACCGAGGCGCCGCGCGGGTGGGTGCGTCACGCTTTCCATGATATGTGTCTAGTAGAGCGCGCCGCCTACGTTATTTCGGTGGCGGACGCGCAGTCCCCCGCCGCATGGTCTGAGTTGGGCAACCTGTTTACGGAGTCCTTTGTGTCGATGCGCGATGAGTTGCAGGTTTCACGCCCTGAGATCAATACGGCGGTGGATGCGTGTTTGGACGCAGGTGCCTTGGGCGCGCGCATTGTGGGCGGTGGTTTTGGTGGTGCTGTCATGGCGCTGGTAGAAGCTGACAGCCTTTATGCAGTGTCGCAGGCAGTTGCCGATGCCTACGCGGCGTGGGGGTACGCGTCCCCTGAATTTCTGCCGATGTCACCGGGGTTCCCCGCGCAGCGCGACCACTAAGCAGCGCACTCCGGAGGTGTTCGCTGGCAACTGAACATCTGTAGAAAGTTCCCAGAGAAACAAAAATTCAGTATGCTTAGAACAAGCCGCAACGCTGAGTTGCGGGTCACTTCTAATGGTTTCGGAGTAGAAACCGCGTGATGAAAGGATGACACCTATAGGTTTCGGTATCAATGGTAAAGTCAGCGAGGGTCTGAACGCTGGTAAGGACGCAGTCAATAACAAGGCTGGCAAAGAGGTTGTTACCGACGAGCACGTTGAAAAGGCAGAGAGCATTATCAACGACAAGCCCTCAGGCTTCGGTAAGTAGAACACTCTCACCGCGTGAGCGGTAAAAATTTTTTTGATTCACTGCGTGCTTTGTGGCGCAGACAGTAAAAAAGGAGGCTCATTGATGAGCGCAGAAAACACTTTCGATAAGTTGGCTGGCAAGGCTAAAGAGGTTGGTGGCGACATCACCGGCGATCAGCGTCTTGAGTCAGAAGGCAAGGTAGACCAGGTTAAGGCTGCTGTTGAAGAGAAGATTGAAGATGTCAAGGGTGTTGTAGAGGGCATCAAGGATTCTTTGACTGACAACAAGTAAGTCTCTGATACAGCGACGCACCGCAGGGTAACCCTTCGTAGGAGGGGAATACCCTTGCGGTGCGTTTTGTTTTTTAGAAAGTATTTCAGTAACTCCATTGTTTATAAGAAAGTTAAGAGTCATGTCAGCATCACGCCCGCAGGGCACCCAGGTTGAGGCAGAAAAGTTCATGGAGGACGGCGGTGTTGTCGTTTACTGGCGTGAGGGTTGCCCCTTCTGCAAGCGTCTTGATAAGTCTTTGGGCGAGCTGGGCGATAAGGCACTGTGGGTGAATGTTTGGGAGGATTCAGCGGGTTCTGACTTCATCAAGAGCGTCAATGACGGAAATGAGATTGTGCCTACCGTAGCTGTTTCACGTGAAACATTTGTGGCTGCTGGCGATGATACGCGCTCAAAGGCAGCAACTCTTATTGAAGAGAGCAGCAAATAATGTCTTCATCAGAAACCTTCGTTGGACGCCCACCACTCAACCGCGATACGACGGTGTGCATTTCTCTCTCGGGTCGCCCTTCAAACCACGGCATCAAGTTCCACAACTACCTGTATGAGAAGTTCGGTCTAGACTTTCTCTATAAGGCAATGACCACCACCGACATTAAGGCAGCTATTGGTGGCGTGCGAGCCTTAGGTATTCGCGGGTGTTCCGTATCGATGCCTTTCAAAAAAGACGTCATCCCACTCATGGACGAAATCGACCATTCGGCAGAGGTCATTGGCGCGGTCAATACCATTGTGAACACCGACGGTTACTTGCATGCCTACAACACCGACCTTATTGCGGTGGCTTCTCTTCTGAAAAGCCACACGGTTGATCCGTCTCTACCCTTTGCTCTGCGCGGTTCGGGCGGCATGGCGGCGGCTGTTGCGGGGGCTTTCTTTGATGCCGGTTTCACGCAGGGAACCATTATTGCCCGCAATGAAGAAGCAGGACGCGCGCTAGCAACCAAATACGGTTACGAATGGGTTTCTTCACCCGAAGGTGTGCAGACCCCCGTTATTGTGAATGTAACTCCTATTGGCATGGCTGGGGGTGCTAAGGAGCATGAACTTTCTTTCCCCCAGGTAGCTATCGACGCCGCGTCCATAGTGTTTGATGTGGTCGCTATGCCGGTGGAGACTCCCCTGATTCAGGCGGGCAGAGCAGCTGGCAAAGAGGTTATTACCGGCGGCGAAGTCATCGCCCTGCAGGCGGCTGAGCAGTTTAGGCTCTACACCGGCGTTGAGGTGTCAGCGGCAGATGTAGAGGAAGCAGAGGCGCAGGCAAGCTAAAGCCCCTTGCACCGCCGAGAGTGCATTTTTAAGACATATTTTCTTTCAAAACATGTCTTAAAGTGTACTCTCGGTATTTTTCTGGACGTGCCGGGCGGCAGCTTAGTCACCGGCGGCGTCGCTACCGTCCAGGCTACCCCGGTGATGGCTGTCCCACCCACGGTGGCAATGGCAGCAGGCAGGGCTGAAACCAGCAAAATACCTGAGAGAATGAGCAAGCTAACCACCGCTCCGCTGAGGTTGAAGAGCGGCCAGATGCTCAGGAACTTGACGCGTCCGCGACAACCCGGTTTTCCCACGGGGTGACCGCGAAAAGTAAGAGGTGACCATCAAAAGTAATACTGACCGTACATTTCACGGTCAGTATTACTTTTGATGGTCACCCCTGATTTTTGGTGGTCACTTTGAGTAAAGCTGATCCGCCCTGTTGGGGCAGTAGGACGCCAGAGACCTGGGCGGACGCGCTCTCCGCCTTAGTTAAAGATTGCCACCCACAGGTTGAGTGTAGAGGCATACTCCACCCACAAAAATAGGGTAGTAATAGAAAACCTACAGGAGTGAATCCACGAGTGAAGGCACCTCGTAAGAGGACGGTGATAGTAAGGAGCAGAGCGAGAATAATAGCAAAGGCAAGGCCATAGGGCTGTGGTTCCTCAGGCAGTGTACCTACCGAAGAACAGCGGTGACTATACAGCATTAAGCACCAGCTGCACCCAGTAGAGAGTCATCAGGTTTCCGGTGGTAGCGGAGTTCTGCCACAGCTTCCAGCCGGCAATGCCGATCACAATATAAAGCAGGGTCAACACCGGGGCGAAGACGAAGTTGGGCGAGTTCCAGGGCACTTTGTGAGCAGTAGCGTACCAGCCGTCAATATAGTGGGAGGTAAGCATTTACCTACAAAACCGACTATCAGGGGCACAAGATTAAAACCAGTCAGGGCAAGCTAGGTTCTAGTTCCTGCACGTTGCCCACGGTTGTCAGCTATAGCATATGATTTCACGGTGTTCTCTCCACAGTGAAGGTATTACCAGCAAGTTTGCGGTGACCGGTTGTTCGTTGCCCCCCCCTGGCGCTGACCTGCCAACCATTTCCTTGCAATTTACGCGCCTCAAGGGGTTTTTCATGTTTCTTTCATATTCTTCTGGCAAAATTATAAGCATGATGAAGAAAACTACATACGCAGCAACAGGAATTTTCGCCCTTCTCGCCTTGAGCGCATGCGGTTCAAACACCGCAGAACCTGCTCCCGAGGTATCAACTGTCACCGTGACCGCAGAGGCACCGGCATCCACCCCGACAGCCGATGCAAACACCTCAAATGCAGCAGCTAAAACTTCAGCGGCAAGCTCAGCAACCAGCCAGTCCCCAGTATCAAAGGTTTCACGTGCCCTTGATGTAGCGGGCGCGGTAGATGCAGTGCGCAAAGCGCATCCCAATGCGCAGATTGTCTCTATCAGTGCTGATGACGATTCAGACCACTGGGATGTTAGCGCCGTCGAGGATAATAAAGAACTCGATATTCACATTCACGGCACCCAGGTTGAGCTTGAAGATGTTGATGTAGATCATGATTCTGACAGCGACGATATTCGCGATGCCGGCGAGGCGCGGGTTGATATCAAGGACGCAATCGCTACCGCGCAGGGCGAGAAATCCGGCGAAGAGGTAGAGAGCGTGAGCCTTGACCGCATTGATGCCCAGAACAACCGCCTGGTATGGGAAGTTTCCTTTGATGTTGTTGGCAACGACGATGAGGTAGACGTTGATGCGGTAACCGGTGAGGTTGTTACTCGCTAAAGTCATTCACGAGTACTGATTTTTCCTTCAAGAGGGCGCCCCTAGTGGGTGCCCTTTTTGGTGCTCTTGGTGCTCTGTCACTTAGCTGAATGAAAGTTTTTTAAAATTACAAAGAGTCCACACCCTGTTCTTAAAGGTTTTCCACAGATGGGGATAATTCTGGGGATATTCCTTACATGCCTGTAATTCCAAGGGTGTCCAAGACGCCAAGAAACCCTGAATTGCAGTATCCACAGGCTTGTTAACACCTGTGGAATTACACTGCTGTGGTTACTAACAGGTGTGGATAACTTCTGTGGATTATGTAATTACGACATTTCACATTAGAGGCCGCTAATTAACCGCAACACACGACACAAAGAGAGAAAGGGGGGTGGGGCAGACATGTCTGCCCCACCCCTCAGCCCGCCACCTATTACCTGTGGACTGCCGGTTTTTTGTTTTTAAGTTTCAGCAGATTAGCAACGCGGGCGCCAGCCATAAGGGCGCCAGCAATAAGACCGCCGAGGTGACCTTCCCAAGAGATATTGGGGAAGATCAGCCCGAAGGCGAAGTTGATGGCGATAAGGGTCGCGAGAGAGCGGGTGTTGCCGCCGCGCAGTTTGGTTAGCACCAAAAGGGCACCGAAGAGACCAAAGACGCCGCCTGAGGCACCTACCACCGTCGCGGTGGGGGCAATCATCAGAACAGCTAAAGATCCACCCAAAATCGCCAGCAGGTAGGTCAGCAAATATTTGACCCTACCCATGAGCGGTTCCAGAGCCTGCCCAAAGAGGTAGAGAGTAAACATATTCATACCCACGTGGGCGATGTTGGATTGTGAGTGTACAAAACCTGCGGTAAGCATACGCCACCACTCCCCTGTGTACTGAACGTACTGCCCGTTGAAGGCTAGGTGCTGCAGAACAGTCGCACCCGGCAATATAACCTGAGCTGCATATATTAGAAGGTTGAGCACAATCAGCACCATCGTCACAGGGTAATTCGCCCACACCCCGCCGCGGTCTTTACGCTGCTCTTGATGGTAATTCTTGCCGGTCGCCTGCCTATAGCAGTCAGTGCAGATCATCCCTACTTCAAGCGGTATCTGGCATTGTCCACAGGTAGGACGCGCGCATCGACCGCAGCGCACATAGCTCACCTGATCGGGGTGGCGAGCACAGGTGGGAAACTGCTGGTGCTCTTCGTAGGCACCGTAACGGGTAGGTTGAGGTGCCTGAAAATCTCGTGCACCATCATCCGGTGAATAGGGGTCTTGCTGGTTCACGCGCGTCCTTATCTCCATGGTTAACTACCGGGCATACAGTAAATGCCCGCACATTGTACGGGCATCCACTGAGCCTTTATTAGCGCGTTAGCGCTTGAAAAATTTTTAGAGCTGTTCGATATCTACTGATGAGATAACAACATCTTCAACGGGGCGATCCATAGCGCCGGTTGCTACGCCTTCAATAGCGTCTACAACCTTCTTGGAATCCTCATCTGCTACCTCACCGAAGATGGTGTGGCGGCCGTTGAGCCAAGGGGTCTCAACGGTAGTGATGAAGAACTGTGAACCGTTGGTGCCGGGGCCAGCGTTAGCCATTGCCAGCAGGTAGGGCTTGTTGAAGGAGAGTTCGGGGTGAATCTCGTCCTTGAACTGGTAGCCGGGGCCACCGATGCCCTGCCCCAGGGGGTCACCGCCCTGAATCATGAAGTCACGAATGATGCGGTGGAAAACGACGTCCTTGTAGAGGGGGCCGTTCTGTACTTCGCCGGTACGGGGGTGGCGCCATTCCTGGGTGCCATCTGACAGACCGATGAAGTTCTTAACGGTGAGCGGCGCGTGGTTACCGAAGAGGTTAACAACGATGTCGCCGTGGTTGGTATGAATAGTTGCTTTAGCTGTTGCAGTCATGTTTGTTATCTTCTCACGCATGAACAGCCCCGCGCTACACTTTGGGGGTTCTTTTGCAGGTAGCGAAAGTGGGTGGACGCTAGTGAACGCCTGAAATCGCGGTCTGAGGAAAACTTTAGCGAACAGTGAAACCTTGAGTGTTGAGAGGTGATTTCTTAGGGTTTTGGGGCGATAGAACGTAAGCTGATATACAAACATACGTTTGCTGGTAGCTCGTCGTTTCATTTTTTGGCGTGAGTACCGGCACCTATAGGGAGGTATATCGAATGGTATTCGGTAAAGACCGCAAGGTAAAGAAGGCTACTAAGGCAGCTGAGAAGGCTTTTGCTAAGGCACAGAAGACCACTGGTAAGAAGGCTGACAAGTTCGCGAAGATCGCTGAGAAGAACGCCGCTAAGGCCGCGAAGCTGGGCGAGAAGAAGCTGAACAAGACTCAGAAGTCTGTTGCAGCAACCGGCAAGAACGCTCAGAAGGCGTTCAAGGCTGCTCAGAAGGACGGCGCTAAGAAGCTGAACAATGTTCAGGAGACTTTGAGCGATAAGTTCCAGGAGCAGATTGAGAACGTAAGCCCCGTTGTTGAGGATGCAGTATCAAATGCTCGCCTCAAGGCAGCTGCGGTTGCTTCAAATGTTGCTGATAAGCTCTCTGACGCTGAGGTGCCCACTCAGGTTGAGACCGTTGTTGCTAAGGCAACCGGTAACAAGAAGGCTGTGAAGCAGGCTCAGAAGGCAGCTGTTAAGGCTGCTAAGCAGTACGCGAAGGATCAGAAGAAGGCTTCAAAGAAGGGCGGCAAGGGTCTGCTCATTGTTGGTCTGATTGTTGCTGCTGGTGTTGCTGGTTTCTCAGCGTACAAGGCATCACGCCCCGTTGAGGATCCCTGGAAGACCCCCGCGGCTCGCTAAGTCTTACATTTTTCTCAAGCGGTGTGAGAGCGTGTGCTCTCGCACCGCTTTTTGTATGCCCTTTTCTGTTCTTGCGAGAACGTACCGCATTGGGGAGCAGTTCAGCCTTATACAGGTTTATTCTGCGCTGGCGCGTTTGAAGGCGGTACTTTTCGCGCTGTCCTTGTGGCTAATCAGTGGTTGTTTGCTCTTGAGCTTAGGTTTGTCGAATGCGCTGGTGGAACTTGCGGTGCTACCCTATACCCCCTTAGCGGGGCTCCTTTTGTGGGCATTACGGATACGGACCTCGGCAACCGCAAATAAAGGCTGGAAGAATTTTCTCTGGACCAACTACGCGGTGGGTTTTCTGCTCACCATGTACCTGATTTTCAGAGCAATAGCCTAAAGCCTTTGCCTCCATCCATAAAAATACCCTCCCGCAACCCCACAGTCCCGAGGGGCGCAGGTTGAGAGAGGGTATTTGAGTATCTACAGAGGTTAGAGGTTCTAGCGTGTCTCGTCCACGATGGCGTGGCGGGTGGTCAGCGGACCGTCAAAATCTTTGTTCTTGCGTTGCATCATCAAACCGATACCGGCTGAGATGAAGAACAGTACAAGCATGAAGAAGAATAGTGGCCAGATGCCCGAGAAGAAGATAATCGGCACTGCCAGCGCGGTCACCATACCGCCGCCGAAGAAGGGCTCAAAGATGAGCTGCTTGTAGCCGAAAGCCTCAAAGGCGGGGGTTTCGCCCTTGGGGTCAACCACGCGCATCAGGATCAGACCGGTTGCGGTAACGCCCATGCCCTGACCGAAGTCGCCGATGCCGCGCTCAAACCAGTAGTAGCCGAGTACGCGCGGTGCCAGGAACAGGAAGATCGCGACGTTGAAGATAATGCCGGCGATCGCCAGAATCAGGAAGGTGCCCAGGTTCTCGCCCACTGCTGCCAGTGAGAGGGTGCCCATTGCGGCAACGATGAGGAAGTCCAGTGCCCAGCCTTGAATACGTAGCATCATCTGGTGGTCGATGATGTGATCGACCTTCAGCGCGGTAGCGATCCATTGTACGATCACGCCGCCAATGAGTGCCATGGGGAACAATGGAACGTAAGAGAAGATTTCCAGAGGGGTCGATTCATCAAGCATGATCTTGCCCCAGGTCAGTGATTCTACCCAACGCAGCGCTTCGAGGATCACCCAGCCGATGATGATTGCCACAGCCATGATTGACATGTGCAGTGAAAGGGGCTCTACGGACGCTGGACGTGAGGTCATCTTGCCAGCTTCGTAGTGCTCATCTGAGCGGAACAGGCCTTTCTGTTCCTCAACGCTCATGTGGGCGTCCCCGCGCAGAACCTTGGTTTTGCCGGTGCGAACAGCCCAGTTAATCATGGCGATACCGATAACGATGCCTCCCACGATACCAACGGTTGCCAGACCAACAGCGAGGTCAGCGCCGGTCTCGAAGCCGAGCTCAATCATTACGTCGCGCATACCTGCTGCGGTGCCGTGACCGCCCTCAAAAGCGATTTCAATGAGCGCACCAGACATGGGGGATGCTGAAAAGGCGGGAATTAAAATCAGTGCGGTGAGCAGCAAACCAACAACGTACTGGCCTGAGCCCATCGCAACACCGAAAGAAAGCTGCGGGCCTGCCAGCTTGAAGGCACGCTTGGGGTTGGGCAGAGGCTGACCCAAGAACATGGTCGCAAAGATAACGCTAATGAGCAGACCGGGAAGAGCCTTCCAGGTGGTAATCATGGTTTCGTTGAAGAAACCGAACTCGCCCCAGGGGCCTCCAAAGCGTCCGAGAACCTGAGGTCCGAGTAGCAAAAGAAGCGCGCCACCGATGATAGAGCTGGGCAGAAACAGGTTCTGCGCCATGCTTGATTTCACGCGAACAAACTTACCGATCAGTAACGCTACTCCCAGAATGAGCAGCGAGAAGCCAATGGCTTGTGGAGACATAGAGGCACCTTTTGTGTCAGTAACACGCTAAAAACGTGTGTGGTGATTACTTTTAAGAACAAGCGTAATCGGGGTTACAGCTTTTCTAGCTTATGAGCAGATGCTCAAGATTACCAATGCGCAGATTAGCAGGTAAGAAATATCACCGGCTAGCGGTTGATCCGGCGGCATCGGCTGCGGTGACACCGCGAGCTGAGTGGATGCTGCACGTTCATGGTGGCACAAGGAGGCACCACGGACGTGAGCACAACGAAAAAGACCCAGCTCCTAAGAACTGGGTCTTTTTCTCACCTATCCGGCTAATAAAATTAGCTCGGCGATAACCTACTCTCCCACACCCTACCGAGTGCAGTACCATCGGCTCGAAGAGGCTTAGCTTCCGGGTTCGGGATGGAGCCGGGCGTTTCCCTCTTGATATAATCACCGAAACGTGGAGGCGAGGGGACTCGAACCCCTAACCCCCTGCTTGCAAAGCAGGTGCGCTACCAATTGCGCCACGCCCCCGTGGTGTATAAATAGCTTACCGCAGGTAAACATCTTAAAACAAATCAGTACACGGTGTTCTGTATCACTACTACTTTGCGTGCGGTAAAACCGCAAGCCCACCGACACTTCATACCTCGGGCGGACGCGTCCGCCCGCACCCACCACCACAAAGGCACCACCTGCCTTCCCCAGGCTAACCGGGGGGTAAACAGCAGATGGTGCCTTATGGCTTGAGAGTATGTGACTACTTCTGAAGATTGGTGTCAGAATCTACGGCACGGTATTCACCGGTTGCAGTATCTGAGTTTTCCTCAAGGTGACGGGCATCGATTTTCAACCCGCGCGATCCGAGAATTTTTGCCACACGGTCGATGTCTTCGTCACTGGGTGCCTGACCAACGACCTTGCGAATGTACTCGTTGATGCGGTTATCACTCACGTATTCCTCACCGCGGGCTTCGCGGGATTTCATGAGGCGTCGAATGACTTCTTCAAGCTGGCCGTCGGTGAGGTTGTAACGTAGCACCGCCATGACCGCTGCACGGTCTGTGGGTGGCACGTCCTCAGGGTAGCCTGCGCTCAGCCAGTCAATCACACGTGAAATAACGTTCTTATCGGGCATCGTTGCCTCCTTGGGTAAAGTGCAGTTTCTTTAAATCCTAGTTGCCAGTAAGACCAAAGAGGTTAAAACCGGTCATGTGGAAGATAAAGTCTTTTGCAATCCAGAGGATACCCAGAACAATCACCACAATGATGACCGCGAAAATGAGGTATCCAACCGCTTTGGCGATGCTTGAGGGCGGATCAACTTCGATAAGCCTGCCGTCTGCGGTGTATTCGGTAGTGCCTGCCATACAGCGCATACCCAGTGAGTAGAGGGCGGGCATACCGGCACCGAAGAAGAGACCTGCCAGCAGAACGGGGATGATCTTTTCAAAGATTTCTGCGAAACTCATGGTTATCGTCCTGCCTTCTGTGAGCTAACAGCTTCTGCCGCTGCGGTGGCAACGGGTGCCGCTACGGAGGTTGAGTCTTCCCAGTCGTCATTGACGTTGGTGGGGTCAATGGGCTGTTTGCGTGAGTGCAGGAACATCCAGGTGCAGAAGCCTACGAGAATGAGGAAGACGACGAGTTCACCCAACCATTCGCTACCACTGAAGTGGTTGATGTAGTGACCGATGAACCAGGTGGCAGCACCAACAGCGCCCGCGGCGGGCAGAGTAATGAGCCAGGCAATAACCATGCGACCCATGACACCCCAGCGCACTTCTGCGCCCTTACGTCCCAGACCTGAACCCAGGATTGAGCCGGTTGCGGTGTGAGTGGTTGACAGCGCCATACCGAAGTGTGATGAGGTAAGAATGATTGCTGCTGACGAGCCTTCTGCTGCCATACCCTGCGGTGAGTCGATTTCAACGAGACCCTTGCCAAGGGTGCGGATGATGCGCCAGCCACCTAGGTAGGTACCCAGAGCGATAGCCAGTGCGCAGGTGAGGCGTACCCAGAAAGGAATGCTTGCTTCGGGGTCGATTTCGTTGGCTGCTACCAGTGCTAGGAAGATAACGCCCATGGTTTTCTGCGCGTCATTGGTGCCGTGTGCCAGCGAAACGAGTGAAGCAGTGGCTACCTGACCGTAACGGAAGCCCGAGCGCTTTTTCTCATCAGAGACGGGCTGCGAGAGGCGGTATACCAACCAGGTGCCCACGGTTGCAACGATGGTTGCGATGAAGGGCGCTGCGATGGCGGGAATAATAATTTTGGAGAGGACGCCACTCCACAGTACGCCATTAGCACCCAAGGACGCGAGGGTCGCGCCGATAAGACCGCCAAAGAGAGCGTGTGATGATGATGAGGGCAGACCCAGCAGCCAGGTGAGCACGTTCCAAAGGATCGCGCCAACGAGGCCGGTGAAGACGATCAGCATGAGGCTGTTATTTGAGCCTGCCGAGTCGAGGTTTACGAGACCCTTACCGACGGTCTTAGCAACCTCAATGGAAAGAAAAGCGCCGATAAGGTTGAGCACTGCTGAGAGCGCTACAGCGGTTTTAGGTTTGAGAGCTTTAGTGGCGATGGAGGTTGCCATCGCGTTCGCGGTGTCGTGGAATCCGTTCGTGAAGTCGAATGCCAGCGCAGTGAGCACCACGATTGCCAGGATAATCAGTTCAGTAGTCACATAAGAATTATCGTCTGCTCAGATTAAAGATAAAAGCAGGTGAACACCACACAACCCACAGCTAAAAGTGGGCAAAACTTCGAGAAAACCCACACAAAGCCAAACGATAAATAGGTTTTGACTTTTACATCCCAAGGAATAAAGGGGTCTTAAAACCTTGATATATCAAGGGAAGCTATGCACAACAACCGTGCATCACCACCACCTACAACACCCACCTACCAGTGGCTTTCGTGCGCTCAAACACCTTAAACCCACACCTTAGAACCGCATGGTTAACTCATGTTTACCCACTGTTCATCTTAAAAAGGGTGAGATGCTGATTACTGCAAAAGTTCTAAGGGTTCAACAGTGCTGGCTTTATACGCCGGCAAAGCCCCAGAGAGAGCACCGACCAGGGCGCCCAGCAGAGGTAAAGCTGCCGTGTACGCAGGTATTGAAAAGTCCCATCCGTTAACGTGGGCAACAGTGAAAGCTATACAGATGCCTACGACAAAGCCGCTTAGCGCACCCAGTGCGCCCACAATAATTGCTTCAATCAAGAACAGCATCGCTACTGACCTACGCGCAGCACCTAATGCACGGTTAATACCTATCTCTCGGCGGCGCTCCCATACAGACATGTACATGGTCATCATGATGCCAAAGCTGGTAGAAACAACCATGACTCCTAAGATAACAGCGGTGAGCAGGCGGGAATCTTCGGTGAGCTGACGTTTGAGCTGCTGAGGAGAGGGTGGAATCGCGATATTAACGTCATCAGGACGAGAGGGGTCAAGAACTCTTTTTAAGTCTGCACCTGCTGTTTCTGCGCCCCCAGGAGCCACCTTGATGACAAGGGCACGAGCAGAAGTAAAGATTTCGGGAAAGAGAGCTGAATCTGGCGACACCATAACTGCTACAGCGAGCGCTGCCTTGTCTGGGCCGTCCTTAATAATTGCTGCAACGCTGACTGCTTGGTTGTTGATGAGTAGGCAATTTGACCCTGGTCGGGTGGTAACTCCCAGGTCTTGGGCCAGTGCTGAACCCAGCATAACGGTGGGCTCAGTTGCATGGTGGGGACGGTAGTAGGCTCCTTCGGTAATGGTGGCTTCACGGGCATGCAAGCCTTCTTGGCTCACGATAGCTAGGGTGACGCTCTTATGGGTGGTGCGGCGCAGAGTAGAGACGTTTAAAATTGGCTGCTCACTGATGGTGAGTGTTCCGCCTGTTTCGACGGAGGGCACCTGGTTGATGCGGTTTTGGATTTCTTCTTCGCTTATTTGCCATGTGTCGGGTTGCAGCCTCACACCAATATGGGCGGACTCGTATTTAGTCAATCGAGTAGCACTGTGTAATGCTGATGATTCTGAGATGCCTATGAGGGCAACAACGCTGGCTGCGCCCACGAGCATGGCTCCTATGGTGAGCAGGTTTCTTTTGTACCTTCGAATAACACTGAGAAAGGCGTAGTAAACCGTGGTTTTCATGGTTGAACCTGCTGTTTTTCTTCGGTCAGTTTGCCGTCGGTCATCGTGAACTGCCTATCGCAGCGAGCAGCTATATCCGGCTCATGAGTAATAATGACGAGGCTTTGCTGTTCGCTTCGTGAGTTAAGGAGCAGGTCTAGAATTTTGTGGGAGTTTTGGGTATCAAGGTTTCCTGTAGGTTCATCGCACAGCAGTAGAGCCGCGCTACTTGCCAGTGCCCGTGCTACCGCTACCCGCTGTTGCTCGCCACCTGACAGCTGAGAAGGACGAGCGTGACTTCGGTGAGAAAGTCCCACTTCTTGTAGCGCTAGTTTGGCTTTTTCTGCTGCTTGATGTCTGGGGGTTCCTCTGAGTTCAAGGGCATATCGAACGTTTTCGAGAGCACTAAGATGCTGAACAAGATGAAAAGCTTGAAAAACAAATGAGATGTTCTCTTTGCGCATGAGTGTTCGCTGCGCGTCCTTGGCGGTGCTGAGGTTTTCGCCCAGAAGAATGAGTTCCCCGCTGGTGGGCGTGTCTAGTAGCCCGATGAGGGCTAGCAGGGTTGATTTACCGGAGCCTGACGCCCCGGTGATTGCAATAGATTCTCCTGGGTAAATAGTGAGATGGGCAGATGTCAAAGCCCAGGTATTCGGTTCAAAGAAACGGGAAAGTTCTTTGGCTTCAAGAAGAGGTGCAGGCATGGTCATATTCAAGGCAGAGTCAGTTCTGCACCGGGGGTAAGCAACGGATTGGGGTCTTTGACTTCGCAGTAACCGCCTTGGCAGTGACCGGTGGTGATATCAACCTGTTGTCCGTTGACGAGCACATACTGTCTGCCGCTTGTTTCAACGCTCACTGCCGGTTCGGGAACCGTAATAGCGTCGGGGGAGCTTGATGCAGTTGTCACGATTACAGAGGATTCTGTGAAGTCTGCACCTTCTGGAATTTCTATGTTCAGCTCAAAGTACTGAACTTTTCCTTCTGGTGGGAGCTGTTGGCTTTCCGGTGCGGAGTCTGCACTTTTATCGGTGTTTACAGCAGATGAGGGTTTTTCAGGGGGACGCGCTTGCCCCACTGTCGCTTGCAGACGTTGACCGTCTTTGAGGGTAACAACTGCCTGCTGTTCAGGTTTCACCGCTTGAGCGGTGGTTGATGAATCAACGCTAAATCGCAAGGTTTGGCTACCATCGCCGACTGTACACAGGGGTTGTTGGGGCGCTTTACCCACCTCACCGCACAAGCTAGACACGGTGTAGCGCTCGTGAGGCACAAAGAAATATTCCGAGCGTGGCATACTAGTTGTATAGCGAGCATCGTCGTCTTGAGACGCATCCACATTACCCGGTGGGTAGTAGCCTGAGTTGAGGTAGAAAAGGTAGACAGCGTTAGCGGTGTCTTTGCCGTATTCCCCTAGCTCATCGTAAATAGGGTATCCCAGTGCTACTAGGGTGCGCTGAACTTGGGCTACGTCCTCACCTCGTACACCCGGTGCAAGATCACGATAGGCAGGAACCCCTCCTTCAAAAATAAATAAGGGACGCTCATCAATAGTTGCTACAACATCGCCGCTTTCTAGAACCGTGCCAACAGCAGGTGCTTCGCGCGTCACCACAGACGAGGCACTAACGGGCGGTGCTATCTCTGCTGCGCCTTCTTGAACAACAGATACGGGGGCTTGATATGTCTCAGCCAAGGTTTGCTGCACAACCTTAGCCGTGAGAATTTCAGCTTCCTCAGATTTTTTCTCTGACTCTGCCTGCGTATTCGTTCCCATGAGGAAGGCATAGAGTGCTAAACAGGTCATAGCAACCAGTAGCAGCACCAAGAGTGGAACAATGATGCCGCGACGCGGCGGGTACTGCTGCTGGTCCATGATTTCTTCCTCTACTTACGTCCTTGTAAGCGTGATGATGTATTACGAATTGACGATATCTATAGCGTTCTGTTGTGCAGCCTCTTCGATGTCACGAATTTTCAGCACCATCTCTTCGTTTTCCTTCAGCCATTGCGAGATGCGCTTGAGGTACTCCTTGTTGGTTTTTTCCACAATCTTTGAAGATTGCTGACACTTGTAGTCGGTCACAGCAATATTTAGTTCTTCTGTATGAGGAGATTGGCCGGGCAACCTATACTGACCAAGTTTTTCTTCAACCTGTTGCGCTAGATGCTCAGGTGTTTCAGCAGTGAATCCCGTTTTATCTGTAATGCAGGCCTTGTAAGCACTCGTTTCTTTCCCAGCAGCGTCAAAGATGTCTTCAATTGTTCCTTCTTGCTCACCGGTTTTCATCTCATTGATGAAGTTTTTATAGCGGGTAGCATTTTCTAATGAGCCATAAATTTTTTCCTCTGCAACAGATACGCACCCGTCTGTTCTTACGCTAACTACTACGCCCGATGACAACGTGATATCTGAAGTTGAACTCTGAGACGAGCCGTATAGAGCCGATTGCTGTTCAGCAGTGAGTGACGAAGATTCCTTGTAAGTGCCGGGGTAGCCATCTCTGGCTGCATCTTCAGAGGTAAATATTCCGCTAATCCCTAGAAGCGATGAGCGCTGTGAACTTTCAAGCCCTTGCGCTTGGGGAACACCTCGTTGCATAAGGCATTGCTCAACCAACTGTTTATAAGCTGCCTCAATATCTGGGTTCGGAGTGCTGTAGTTATTGATAATTTCTCGAGTTTGGGGGTGAACCTCACCCACTCCGGTGTTTGCACCACAAGCAGTCAGTACCAAACAGGCAGTAGCAGTTAGTATCCGCTTCATATTTACCTCTCTTGTTTGTGAGACAGACTTGTCAGAACAGCAAACGTGCCTCGAAACAATAATTAACTACCTCCGGTCAAAATGATCGATGACATCGTTTGCTCTACCAAGATACGAATATGACGCATTGTTATTGAAGTAGAACACTTCAGCAGATGACCATGCGTTGATAACATTGCGACCAGACCAGCACCTATCACCATTGATACCGCAATCTTTTGGGGTGAACTCATTGCCATGAGATTCCCCTTTCATGATTCGCTCATGCAAGTGTCACTTCACTATTGAAGTGACACTACAAAAGTAACTCGAATCACAAAAAGAATCAAGACCTTCCAGAAAATTTATTTCATCGCTACAGGTGCCTTAGATACCTGCCCGGCGCGTCCAGAAATGTTTTCCAATGCATCAGCATTTCAAGATCTTCAACATTCACCGGGCGCATACCACACCCACCAACTTCAAGGACGCGCGCACCCGGCACCTGCATGAGCAGCGGCGAGTGCGTACACAGGATTACCTGGTGCCCCGCTTCAAGGTGTTCCATTATCAAGGCGATGAGCCTTAACTGACCGTTAAAAGAAAGCCCCGACTCGGGCTCATCAAAAATCCACAAACCACCGCGAGAACGAGCAGCCTCAACCATCTCTAGAACAGACTCACCGTGGGACTGCCTAAAATAACGCGGTGCCATGTCAGACCCAGCAAGCACCCGATAACTCACCAACGAGTGAACCGTCTCAGCCCGAAAAAACAACCCCTCGCGGGATTTCGCCGCACCCCGCACCGGCTGCAGCCACCGAGCCAGCAAAGACTCACCCTCGGCACTCTCACGCTGATCCCATGACGTGCCACCCTCAACAGGCAAGCCGTAGACAACCGCCAGAGCTTCTACCAGCACAGACTTGCCAGCCCCATTCTCACCCACGATGACCGTCAGCGGCGCGAAATCTAGCCCCTCAGCAAGCACAGCCCGAACACTGGGCACCGTGAATGGCCAACGGTCGCGGGAGAGCGCGTCCGCCCCGTTAACAGCGCACACAGACCGCAAGGCGAGGGTAGAAATAGTCATAAGTCCATACTACGTTCACCCTCATATAACAGAGACAGGTAGCTGATAATAGAAAAACGCGTTCAGTATTCTCGCCGAACACGTTTAGAAAAGAATAGCGATAGGAGCAGATATGTCGTTGCAGGACATATAGGTTCCCTATTCTCCGAAAACGCGAGGCCACTTCTAGAGACAAACACCCATAAACAAAAAACCCAGCCACACAGTGACTGGGTTTTTTATAAAATTAGCTCGGCGATAACCTACTCTCCCACACCCTACCGAGTGCAGTACCATCGGCTCGAAGAGGCTTAGCTTCCGGGTTCGGGATGGATCCGGGCGTTTCCCTCTTGATATAATCACCGAAACGTGGAGGCGAGGGGACTCGAACCCCTAACCCCCTGCTTGCAAAGCAGGTGCGCTACCAATTGCGCCACGCCCCCGTAATAAAGAGCTGAATCTCTATTTAGTTAAGTGAATCAGTTGATTCATTCCAAGTAGCTTTCGCTTCTTGGTTTTCCTTGACCTTGCGAGCCGCAATGAAACTTACCGCACCAGCCATAGCAATGACTATCAGTTTCTTCATCGTGACCCCTTGAGCTTTCGGAGAGTGGGCGTACCAGGACTTGAACCTGGGACCTCTTCGTTATCAGCGAAGCGCTCTAACCGCCTGAGCTATACGCCCTCCGTTCCGCAGCGGAACGAAATACAACTCTACACAGGTTTCACCCTCTTGCCAAATCGAAAGGCGGTGTTATGCATCACAAGCCCCCCAGGGGTTGCGTAAGCACTACCCGTAAAGCACACAGCCCGCGCCCGAAACACCTTTTCAGACGCCCAGGACGCGGGTTGTACAGCTTGAATCCAATGTAACGTTTAGTCGTCGGTGAGGGTTACGCCAATACCGCCCACGAGCTTGGCAGCTACGTTGTACAGCATGGCAGCAATAACGCCCAACAAAGTCAGCAAGACAACGTTGAACACCGAAATAATAGTTGCAAACAAAGCAACCTGCCCCAGCGAAAGAATCTGATCAATCTGAATATTGTTGCCGGTAGTACCCAGCAAGCTAATAAGCTCATTCAAACCATCAAAAGCACCGGTCGTCTGCATAACCAACCACAGAATAACGGTGGCAACCACAGTCACAATACCCAGGGCAACAGAAAGCAAGAAAATCAGCTTGGCAACTGACCACGTATCAACCTTGGCAACCACCAGGCGAGCGCGGCGCACCTTCGACCGGGGGGCAGGGCGTACCAGCGGTTTGTTTCCTCGAGTTGCGGTGGGGCGGGGCTGCGGTCGGGCAGCACCCTTACGCGGCGCGCTTGAGCTCTTAGGCGCTGAAGCGTTGGTGCTCACTAGTTACCTCCGTGCTGGGCAGGTTCAACCGCGTCAGCGGTGTTTTCATCTGTTTGATTATCTAACGGTACTTCATTTTCTGCGACCTCAGAGTTTTCTGCGGTGTTTTTTTCAGCACCGTTTTCGCCCTCTTCACCCTCAGCTTCCTCTTCAAGCTGGCGGTCGTGATTACGTGCCACGCCCACAATCTGATCGCCAACTGAAGGCTTTGCGAAGATGACGCCCATAGTGTCGCGCCCCTTCGCGGGAACCTCTGACACTGCGGTGCGAACAACCTTGCCGCCCTGCATGACAACCAGTACCTCATCGTCCTCAGAAACAATCAAACCACCCACCAAATCGCCGCGATCTTCGGCGAGTTTGGCAACCTTGATGCCCAAGCCACCGCGTCCTTGAACGCGATACTGGTCAACCTGGGTGCGCTTAGCGTAGCCGCCCTCGGTTACAACAAAGACGAAGGAATCATCGCTAACGACATTGGCGCTGAGCAATTCATCATCATCGCGGAACTTCATACCGGTTACACCGGAGGTGGCTCGACCCATCGGACGCAGTGCCTCATCGGTGGCGGTAAAACGCAGTGACTGCCCCTTGCGGGAAATCAGCATCAGATCGTCCTCAGCTGAGGCAAGCATTGCTGATACCAACTCATCACCATCACGCAGGTTGATAGCGATAACGCCAGCAGTACGGTTGGTGTCGTAGTCAGAGAGCTTGGTCTTTTTAATCAGACCGTTCTTAGTGGCAAGCACCAGGTAAGGAGCATCCTCGTAGGAGGAAAGTTCCATCACCTGAGCGATTTCTTCATTGGGTTGGAAGGCTAACAGGTTAGCAATATGCTGACCTTTCGCGTCGCGTCCTGCCTCCAGCAACTCGTATGCCTTGGTGCGGTAAACGCGGCCAAAGTTAGTGAAGAAGAGAATCCAGGTATGCGTGGTAGTCACGAAGAAGTGATCGACCACGTCATCACTGCGCAAAGACGCGCCCTTGATGCCCTTACCGCCGCGATGCTGGCTACGGTACTGGTCGCTACGGGTTCGCTTGACGTAACCGCCGCGGGTAATCGTCACCACGACTTCCTCTTCAGGAATCAAATCTTCCATCGACATATCGCCGTCATAACCCATAAGAATCTTGGTGCGACGGTCATCACCGTAACGGTTGACGATATCGCCCAGCTCTTCAGAAATGATCTGACGTTGACGATCCTCTGAAGCGATAATGGCGTTATATTTGTCGATCATGCGCATCAGCTCGTCATGGCGATCCTGAATCTTCTGACGCTCCAGAGCAGCCAGACGGCGCAACTGCATGTTCAAAATAGCCTGAGCCTGTGACTCATCAATATCAAGCAGCTGCATCAAACCGGTACGCGCTTCATCAGCAGTGGGAGAGCGGCGAATCAGGGCAATAACCTCATCGAGCGCATCTAATGCCTTAAGCAGACCGCGCAAAATGTGCGCCTCTTCTTCAGCCTGCTTCAAACGGTACTTAGTACGGCGAACAATAACTTCCATCTGGTGGTTAACCCAGTGACGGATGAAAGCATCGAGCGACAGTGTGCGGGGCACACCGTCCACAATCGCCAGCATGTTCGCAGAGAAGTTCTCCTGCAAGGAGGTGTGCTTGTAAAGATTGTTCAGCACCACCTTCGCCACAGCATCGCGCTTGAGCACAATAACCAGGCGCTGACCGGTACGGCCAGAGGTCTCATCGCGCAAATCAGCAATACCGCCGATTTTGCCGTCCTTAATAAGCTCAGCAATCTTGATAGCAAGGTTATCGGGGTTTGCCTGGTACGGCAGTTCAGTGACCACTAGGCAGGTGCGACCCTTGATTTCCTCAACATTGACCACCGCGCGCATAGTGATAGAACCACGACCGGTGCGGTAGGCATCCTCAATACCCTTATGGCCCAAAATAGTTGCGCCAGTGGGGAAGTCCGGGCCCTTAATGCGGGCAATCAGAGCCTCAAGCAACTCCTCGTTGGTAGCCTCGGGGTTCTCCAAGAACCACTGCACACCGTCGGCAACCTCGCGCAGGTTGTGCGGCGGAATGTTGGTTGCCATACCCACAGCAATACCCGATGAACCATTCACCAAGAGATTAGGAATACGGGCAGGCAAAACGGTAGGTTCCTGCGACTTGCCGTCGTAGTTATCCTGAAAATCAACGGTGTCCTCGTTGATATCGCGCACCATTTCCAGGGCGATGGGAGCCATCTTAGTTTCGGTGTAACGGGGAGCCGCAGCCCCATCGTTACCCGGTGAACCGAAGTTACCCTGCCCCAAAGCCAGCGGGTAACGCATGACCCAGCTCTGAATCAGACGCACCAGGGTGTCATAAATAGCCGAGTCACCGTGCGGGTGGTACTGCCCCATCACGTCCCCCACCACGCGAGCGCACTTGTTGAAAGAACGCTCCGGACGGTAGCCACCGTCGTACATCGCGTAAATAACGCGGCGGTGTACGGGCTTCAAACCGTCACGAACATCGGGCAGTGCGCGCCCAACAATAACCGCCATGGCGTAGTCCAAGTAAGAACGCTGCATCTCGCCCTGCAGGTCGACCTGCTCCACACGTCCGGCAACAATAGCGCCTTCTTCATTGACGACAACGCCCTCAAGGGGTTCTGAGCTGTTAATAGTTTCGTCGCTCATGTTCAATTCCTTACGTCTCTCTTCTTCAATACCTAATATTCTTCATCAGCTATATAGCCGGTTTTTCACACGAAAAACCCTTAGATATCAAGGAATCGAATGTCCTTAGCGTTCTGCTGAATAAACTCACGACGCGCCTCCACGTCTTCACCCATCAGCACAGAGAAAATCTGATCAGCGGCAGCAGCATCGGTCATGGTCACCTGCAGCAGGGTGCGCTTCTCGGGATCCATAGTGGTTTCCCACAGCTCCGAGTAGTCCATCTCGCCCAGACCCTTGTAACGCTGAATGCCGTTATCCTTGGGCAGGCGCCAGCCCTTTGCCTGACCGGCGCGCAAAGCCTCATCGCGCTGCGCGTCCGTATACACGTAATCATGTGGCGCGTTCGACCACTTAAGACGGTAGAGCGGAGGCTGTGCCAGGTACACGTAGCCAGCTTCAATAAGCGGACGCATGAACCTAAAGAGCAGGGTCAGCAGCAAGGTGGTGATGTGCTGACCGTCGACGTCAGCATCAGCCATCAAAATTACCTTATGATAGCGCGCCTTTTCGATATCGAACTCATCACCAATGCCGGTACCGAAAGCGGTAATCATCGACTGAATTTCGGAGTTGGAGAGGGCGCGGTCAATGCGAGCGCGCTCAACGTTGAGGATCTTACCGCGCAGGGGCAAAATCGCCTGGGTTACAGGGTCTCGACCCTGCACCGCTGAACCTCCCGCGGAGTCACCCTCCACCATAAAGATTTCAGAGATGCTGGGTTCTTTCGATGAGCAGTCCTTGAGCTTACCGGGCATAAAGCCTGATTCGAGCAGACCCTTGCGGCGGGTGGTCTCGCGTGCCTTACGCGCAGCAATACGAGCCTGGGACGCGGTAATAGCACGGCGGATAATCTCTTTAGCAGTGCTGGGGTTACGCTCAAACCAGTCACCCAAGTGATCCATCATGGCGCGCTGCACAAAGGATTTCGCTTCAGAGTTACCCAGCTTGGTCTTAGTCTGACCCTCAAACTGAGGTTCTGAAATCTTGACCGAGACAACCGCGGTCAGACCCTCGCGAACGTCCTCACCGGTGAGGTTATCGTCCTTTTCACGCAGTAGCTTGTTCTCGCGGGCGTAACGGTTAATCAGGGTGGTCAGTGCGGTACGGAAGCCCTCTTCATGGGTACCGCCCTCGTGAGTGTTAATGGTGTTGGCGTAGGTATGTACCGACTCTTTATAAGAAGAAGTCCACTGCATCGCGACCTCAAGGGTCATCACACGCTCGGTATCTTCACCCTCAAAGTCGATAACCTCTTCATTCACCACGGTCAGATTCTTGGACTCATTCAAGAACTTCACGTAGTCCAACAAACCGTTTTCGTAGAGGTAGGTAACGGTCTTGTACCCATCGTCGCTTGCGCCCACCTGGTTCAGGGGAATTTCTTTAGCGGCTTCGTCATCGCCAGCAACCTCGTCCTTTTCAAACTGCTCACGCTCATCAGTAAGAGCAATGGTAAGACCCTTGTTGAGGAACGCCATCTGTTGAAAACGCGCACGCAGGGTTTCAAAATCGAAATCTACGGTCTCAAAAATTGAGGCATCGGGGTAGAAAGTCTGAGTGGTACCGGTTTCATCGGTAGGCTCACCGCGGATGAGCTGCTGGTCAGTGTGACCGCCGTCTTTGAAGGAGATATTCCAGGAGTACCCCTGACGGCGAACCTCGGTCAGCACGCGCGTTGAGAGCGCGTTCACCACAGAAATACCAACACCGTGCAGACCACCGGAGACAGCGTAACCGCCGCCGCCAAACTTACCGCCGGCGTGCAGAATAGTCATGACGACCTCAACGGTGGGCTTATGCTCGGTAGGGTGTTCGTCTACAGGAATACCGCGACCGTTGTCTTTAACGCGCACCGCACCGTCTTTTTGAATGGTGACATCAATGCGATCGGCATACCCTGCCAGCGCCTCATCAACGGAGTTATCGACCACTTCGTAGACCAGGTGATGCAGACCGCGCTCTGTAGTTGAGCCGATGTACATACCCGGACGCTTGCGAACGGCTTCGAGACCTTCAAGAACGGTAATGTCACTCGCGCCGTATTCGCGCGGTGTTTCTTCAGTTGCCACTGTTTTTCTCAGGCTCCTTGTGCTTAGAAAGGCGCCCCAAACTCACAGCCACTTCTACACTGCTTGAAAACTGCCAACTGCCAGCAGTTATTTCAGGTACCGAGCAGTCGCTTAAACGTGATCGTTTTCAGCTTCGAAAGAGAAGGGCGCGCAGAGCGCACGATTACCTCTTACTCTACCGGATTGAAAGGGGTAAGTCCCGCTTAAAAGCCCGTAAATGCGGTTTTTAGGGCTTGACCCCCCGTAGCTGTAGGTCAAGACCTTTTGAGTCCTCAACACATCTGGCGGCTGTTTTTTCTTCTTTGGATGTTCGCGGTGGCTCACGGAGGCTCTCGCGAGGGTTCTGCCGTCCCATGCACAGAGCACCGCGAGCGCGCTCTATACAGGCACGTACGCCATCTACCCGTAGGTATCTCGCGGCCCACGCATACCCGGTGCAACGCGGCGTCCACGCTTCCATGAGGGGGTTTCAGGCCCAAATACCTGGATTTTCTGCACCACCCCCGCCCCCAGCTCACGCTCAAACACTTTGAGGATTTCATGAGTCATCATGCGCAAGTTCACTGCCTGCGGTGTCGTTTGACACTCAATCACCACCGTGGAGTCATTAAAGCTCACAGGACGCGCATAGGAGGCAAGGTGGGCACCCACCAGCTGTTCCCAGCGTGCCAGAACGCTAGAGACTGCAACAGGCTCCTTCCACCCGCGCGAAGCGATCATGGTTTCCATGAGTTCGGTGAGCGGTTTGGGGTCACGAGCACTCTTGCTGGGCCCCGAGTAACCCCCCAGTAGGCGGGGATCATGGGCATAAAAAGATCGCTTGCGCTTAGACCCCGGAGTGGCACTCATCGCCGCACCAAAATCCCGGATCAGCTTCTTTGACGCCGCCTTATTCAGACGTCCTTCTCCGCGAGCTGTCGCGCTCATACGCAATCTGTTGAGCAAAGCATGGGGCGCATCGACCTCATCTTCATAGCGATGCGGGTCTACCGGCTGGCTCATGGGCGCTCCGAAGCCTCGTGTTCATCTGTCGGTTCGCGGTGTTGGTTCTCAGGACGCGCAGGTTGCGCCTCAGCCCGCGGGGAGGGAGTGAGCGCATCCACCTTCTGCGCCTCACCGGTAACCACCTGCACCAAGCTCATATTTTCACGCAGAGCAGCGGGTATATCGGTGTCAACGGCGCAGGTAATCAGTACCTGCTCGGCACCGGCAACAATTTCACCCAGGCGGGTTCGGCGGGCGGTATCGAGTTCAGCAAAAACATCATCGAGCAAGAGAATAGGGGAGGCACCGGGGGAGGAGTTGTCACTCACATGCACGTACCAAGAGGCAAGGCGCAGCGCCAGAGCATAAGACCAGGTTTCACCGTGGGAAGCGAAGCCACGAGCCGGAATACCACCGAGTTCTAAAATCAGTTCATCACGGTGGGGCCCGACAAGGCTCACTCCGCGTTCTAGTTCTTCCTTCTGCTTTTCGCCCAGCGATTGCAGCAGTGCGCGCTTGAGATCTTCTACGCTCATGAGCGCTGCCCTATCTATGACAGTGGCGGTCACAGGGGGCAGGGCGACCGATTCGTAGGTGAATTCCACAGTCTTAGCACCGTCGGTCATCTCGCGATAAGCGCGCTGCAACTGAGGCAATAGCAGAGCCAGGACGCGCAGACGCGCCTGTACCAAGTGGGCACCGGCGTCCGCCAGCTGTTCATTCCAAATACGTAATGTATTGAGGTCTGTTACATCAGCCCTGCGGGAGCGCATGGATTTCAAAAGGGAGTTGCGCTGACGCAACACCTTTTCATACTCACTGCGGTATATATTGACAGCAGGTCGCAAGGCTACCGCTAAATCATCAATGAAACGACGACGGTAGACAGGTTCCCCCTTGATTAGCTGCAGATCCTCAGGAGAAAACAAAATCGTGTGGTTAATGCCCAGTGCTTCGCGAGCGCGGACGGGAGCTGCCCGGTTGATGCGTACACGGTTGCTTTTGCCCGGTGCCAGTTCGAATTCCATGATGGTCTGTTGCCCGCCGCGCACCACCCTGGTGCGAATATAGGCGCGATCTGCGCCCACCCTCACCAACGGGGAATCATTACTCACGCGGTGTGATGAAAGCTGGGCGGTGTAATCGACCGCTTCTAAAATGTTAGTTTTGCCCACCCCGTTAGAACCCAAAAAAACGGTGACACCGGGGGTGAGGGCGAGGTTCAGCAAAGGGTACGTGCGAAAGTTCATCAACGAAATATGGTCGATGTACATAGCACGTACCCTCTCTTTCAAAGATGTTGCTGCGCTTTATACCCAGTGGGAGACTACCGGGGTATTTCGCCTAAGCAAGTGGGCAATCACAGCGAAGTTGCGGTTACTGGTTGGGTAAGCGTACCGGCATGAGCAGGTAACGGTATTCCTTAGAATCTTCACCCAGCGGATCCTCCTGTGCTGAGAGCACAGCGGGCTTGGGGGGAGTAGTGAAGGAGAAACGTACGAACTCTGAGCCGAAAGCGTTGAGACCCTCTGACAGGTAGGAGGGATTGAAGGCCACGGTGATGTCTTCACCGGTGAGCTGCGCATGAATCTGCTCGGTAGCCTGCGCGTCCTCGCCTGTGCCTGCATCTAAGGTTAGCTGACTGTCAGTGAAGGCAAGTCGAACGGGGGTGTTGCGTTCAGCAACCAATGAGACTCGACGAACGGCTTCGAGAAGATCCTGGGTGCGTACTACCGCGTGAATGGGGGTGTTCTCAGGGAACAGGGCGCGAATCTTGGGGTATTCACCGCCAACCAGCAAGCTGGTGGTGCGGCGTGAGCCTGATTCAAAGCCGATAAGTTCTTGAGAACCAGAGAGTGCCAGGTTCAGATCACCGGCTGCACCCAATGTTTTGGCGACTTCGCTCATGGTTTTTGCCTTGACAAGCACAGCCGTTGAAATGTCGCTGGATTCCGGTGACCAGGTCAGCTCACGCATTGCCAGACGATAACGGTCGGTTGCAAGCAGGGTGATGGTGTCGCCCTCAATTTCCATGCGGATGCCGGTGAGAATGGGCAGGGTGTCATCTTTGGATGCGGCAACGCCCACCTGCGCGACAGCGCGTGCGAAGGTGTGACCATCGATGGTGCCCGAGATATTGGGAAGAGCGGGAAGCTCCGGGTAATCGGCAACGGGCATAGCAGCCAAATTAAAGCGTGAGTTTCCGCAGGTCAGGTGAACTTTAGAGTCTACGACCTCGAAGGTTACATCGGTACTTGAAGAAGGCAGTGAACGAGAAATATCAGCCAGTAGACGACCCGACACCAGCGTGGTGCCTTCGGTTTCAACCTCAGCCTCGATGGTGAGCTTGGCGCTGGTCTCGTAGTCGAAGCTAGCAATAGAAACTGCTCCGTCTTCAGCCTTAATGAGCAGACCCGAAAGTACAGGCACTGGGGGACGAGGGGAGAGGGAGCGGGCAGTCCAGCTAACAGCATCTGCCAATACACTGCGATCAACAACAAACTTCACGCCAAATACCCCTTACACGGTGAACTTTCCGGCTACAACAACGAATCTATTTCAAGAGCAGCAAGCTCGATGTTTCAGTCTACCCGATTAAGGGGGTCAGAAAAGTTTGTAATTACCTAAATTTCTATCTCGACCCCTAGCAGTCACAGCCGAATCATGTAATTACGAAAAATCCAATCCCTACACCCCCGATGAACCAGGTAGCGCAGCACAGAATTTGTTATTTGGCCTTTTCTTTAAGGAATCGTAGTGTTAATAACCCCTGTGGATTCTGTGGAAAATCCCAGCTGAGCCCGTGAATCCGCGGAAAATGCCTGTTGATGGTGTGTGGAGAAAACTTAGTATCACTGTGCATGCATTGTGAATGGATATTTATACATAGGGAGCCATCCACACTCTTTGAATAAATATTCAAGAGTAGTCCACATTAAAGACCTGTGGACGCACACCTTATCCACAGGGTTCACATCACTACTTCTGGGTACGCTGCTCCTGCTTAATGCGGTTCGTCAGATCGGTCACCTGATTAAAAATCGTGCGTCGCTCCGCCATCAGAGTGCGAATCTTACGATCTGCATGCATCACGGTGGTGTGATCGCGTCCGCCCAGCTCTTGCCCAATACGCGGCAATGACATATCGGTGAGCTCACGCAAAAGATACATAGCAATCTGCCGAGCCGTCGTCAGCGTGCGAGTACGCGACTTCGACTTCAAATCATCGAGAGTGACATCAAAATATGTAGCTGTAGCCGTGAGAACTTGCGATGCCGTAATCTCAGAAGCACCATCGTCCGTAATCAAATCCTTGAGCACCAGCTCAGCCAGCGCCCGATCAACATCCTGCTTATTAAGCGATGCAAAGGCAGTGACGCGAATCAGCGCACCCTCCAGCTCACGAATATTGGTGGAAATATTCGAGGCGATGTACTCCATCACGTCATCGGGAACATTCAGATTCTCGTTCTGAGCTTTCTTACGCAAAATCGCAATGCGGGTTTCAAGCTCTGGCGGCTGCACATCGGTAATCAAACCCCACTCAAAGCGCGAGCGCATGCGCTCAGCAAAACCGGTGAGCTGCTTCGGCGGCATATCCGAGGTGATCACCACCTGCTTCTGGTGGTTGTGCAGGGCATTGAAAGTGTGAAAGAACTCTTCCTGCGTGTGCTCTTTGCCCGCGAGAAACTGAATATCGTCAATCAAGAGCATATCTACGTTGCGGTAAATCTGTTTGAAAGATGACCCCTCATCATCACGAATGGAGTTAATGAAATCGTTGGTAAATTCTTCAGAGTTTACGTAGCGTACGCGCAGACTGGGGTAGAGGTGCTTGGCGTAGTGACCGATAGCGTGCAACAGGTGGGTTTTACCCAGACCCGAGTCGCCGTATATGAAGAGTGGGTTATATGCCATGGCGGGAGTTTCTGATACCGCGAAAGCTGCTGCGTGAGCAAAACGGTTGGACTGACCGATGACAAAAGTATCGAAGGTGTACTTGGGGTTCAGACGCGCTGAAGATTCCCACTGGGCTGTGGACGCACCGGTTGCCGACGGTGCGGACGCGGCTGGTTCAGGTGCGGGTTCTGCGAGAGGTGCCTCTTCGTGCTGGGGGGCATCTGATTGCGGTGTATCTGATGAAGGAACATCCAGGGCGGAAGAATCAATATGCGGGGTTTGCGCCGCAAAATTAGGCGAAGACATACCCTGTTCTGCCTCTAAATCTTTGAGCGAGGGCAGGGTTCGCTTCGCCTGAGCATTGGAGCGGATCGCAGGCTCGGGCTGTACCTCTGCCACCGGTTCGAGGGGCTGTTCCTGCTGGGTAGGCACTGTTGCTGCGGTATCAGCGGTGAGAGCGGGGGTGATTGGTTCCGTTGAAAGACCGGTATCGATCACAAAAGCCTCGGAGGTACCTGCCCCAAAGGCTGTATCTAAGGCGTCCTTGAACTCAGCTTTAATGTGGTTCTGAAAAACATCGCGGGTGAGTTCGTTAGGAACAGCAATTAGCAACACGTTGCCCATGTGTGCCTGTGGTTGCGCTAAACCCACGAATGCCTTCCACCGCTGACTGATTCCTGAGTGTGAACGCAACAGACTGGTCGCATGCGCCCAACGCTGCTTCAGATCGTCATCGAGGTTCTCAACCATGGCTCACCTTTAATTCTTCGAAAAACTTTTTGAGGCTAGTCCACAAGCAGCGCACCGAATATCCACACAACTATACACAGGGTGGAAAACTTGTGATTTACCTGGGGTAAGTCGTATGGATACCGTGAGCAAAGCCTGCAAAAATCCGCGAAAACTTGTCATTTGTGGATGTTGATAGCTTGCCTGTGGATAACTTCCTTCCAGCATACGTGAAATTACAAATATCCACACCTGTTGATGACTCTGTGTATACAGCCTGTGATTAAAACGAGTACTCCCTAAACTTGACCCCACTACCAAAAATCTTCTAGAGTTGTCCAGTCGTATGTGTACAGGACTGTGCCCAATTTACTCGGTGTTAAAACCAAGAAAATAAGGAGCACAAGCGACCGTAGATCCGGGCGAAACCGTACACAGCAAGAAATTTGCGCGCGCAGTGTCTACAGAAAAACTTTTCTTCTGTAGCACCGTGAACGCGTGAAACAACCGAAAGACAACATCATGTCAAAGCGTACTTTCCAGCCGAATAACCGCCGTCGTGCCAAGAAGCACGGCTTCCGCCTGCGTATGCGTACCCGCGCTGGTCGTGCAATCCTCGCACACCGCCGCTCAAAGGGTCGCGCAAAGCTCTCAGCATAAGGTTTTCGCAGCTTAAACGGTGAAGCCCTCAACTGGTTCAGTTGGGGGCTTTCTCCTTATCACACTACTTTTCACTACCTCTACCAAGGACGCCCGTAACTCTTATGCTTGCCGCAGTACACCGCATGCGCACCAGAGCCCAGTTCGCAGTAGCAACACGCACCGGTGCCAAAGTAGGACGCAAAACCCTCGTACTGTACGCCGCGCCGGTAGAGCACACCCCAACGCTGGTGGGTTTCATTGTGTCTAAAGCCGTTGGTAACTCGGTAATGCGCAATAAAGTACAGCGCAAACTACGCCACATCAGTGCAGACTCGCTAAGAACCCACGCGGAGGGCTATTATTTTGTAGTAAGAGCTTTACCAGCAGCAGCCTCAGCTAGCTACAAAACGCTCAATAATGACTACACATCGGCGTTCGCTAGCGTCCTTGCCAAACTCAGCCCCGCTGAAACCACTGCAGTAGCACCACGCCCTGACGCTGCAGATGCACCCGTACCGCAGCCGCGAGAGGAGCTCTAATTTACCCATGGGCACCGCACCGCGCACCGCTGATACCAACGAGCAGCGATTAGAAGATGCACCCCACGAGTTCGTGCGTCCCACCTCCATTACCCACGCGCTGTGGAGTCTGCCCCAAAACACGCTCACTGCTTTTCTCAAGCTCTACCGCATGCTGGTCTCACCCCTGTACGGCAACGTCTGCCGCTACTACCCCAGCTGCTCAGCTTACGGGCTAGAATCAGTCACCGTTCACGGCACTTGCAAAGGCCTATCGCTCACGGTCAGACGCCTACTGCGATGCCACCCCTGGGCAACCGGCGGTTTAGACCCAGTGCCCGCTGGCAAACGTTCTTTCACCCCCGGTGAAGAACCAAAAATAATACTTTTGAACCATCCTGAACGCGTCGCCCCTCACTCATAACGGCACGCCCCCAGATACCCACCCAACCCTGCCAGAATAAGCCCCTGGCGTAGGAGATAACTTAATGTTTGATGCAATACTGTGGCCCTTCAAATGGATCGTTTCACTGATCCTGACCGGTTTCCACAACCTCTTCACCACCATCGGTCTTGATCCCTCATCCGGTTTGAACTGGGTGCTGTGCATCGTCGGCCTAACCTTGGTTATGCGTGTTCTCACCATTCCGCTGTTCTTGAAGCAGATCAAATCAATGCGCGGCATGCAGGAACTCCAGCCTGAATTGCTGAAGCTGAAGGCAAAATACAAGGGTAAGACCGACCAGCTTTCCCGCCAGGCAATGGCGCAGGAGCAGATGGCGCTCTACAAAGAAAAGGGCACCAACCCTCTCGCGTCCTGCCTACCCATTCTGGTGCAAATGCCCATCTTCTTCGGCCTCTTCCAGGTACTGAACGGTGTACCCGGTGCAGCTCGCAACAATGAGGGTATTCTCATGCTCTCACCGTCTGACGTCACCTCTTTCAATGATGCCTTCGTCTTCGGTGCGCCCCTGTTCTCCACCATGATGCAGCCCGGCAACGGCAACCACACCTCCACCATCGCCATCGCAGGCGTCCTCGTGGTTCTGATGAGCTTGACCCAGTTCATCACCATGAAGCAGCTCTCAGCCAAAAACATGTCTGACGCTGCCAAAGAATCCTCCATATACCGCCAGCAGCAGATTCTGCTCTACGTCTTCCCCATCATCTTCCTCATCACCGGCATTAACTTCCCCATCGGTGTGCTGATCTACTGGACCGTCTCAAACCTCTGGTCAATGGGGCAGCAGTGGTGGGTTATCCGCAACAACCCCTCACCCAACTCACAGGCAGAACGCGAACTTAACGCCCGCCGTGCCGCTAAAGGTCTGCCCCCCGTTGGCAAAACTAAAGAACAGCACGACCAGGAACAGGCAGAAATCCGCGAACGCGCAACCCGCGGTCAGCGAGTACAACCCGTTGGCAAAAAACGTCAGAAACAGCAGCTCAAAAAGAACAAATAGCTTCTAGCCTCTACGTTTTGCCTACCCCCTTTCCACCAGAAAAGAGCTTTGTAATGTCTGAAACTGAAATCTTCGACGAGATAGATATCACCACCCTCGAAGAGGAAGGCGACATCGCCGCTGACTACCTCGAAGAACTGCTTGATATCGCTGATATCGACGGCGACATCGACATCGAAATTCGTAACAACCGCAACTACATTTCGGTAGTAACCGACGGTGAAGAGAACGAAGACCTTCGAGCTCTCATCGGCTCCAAAGGCGAGGTGCTTGACTCCCTACAGGAACTCGTCCGCCTCTCCGTTCTCGCCTCCACTGGCAACCGCTCACGCCTAATCCTCGATATCGCCAACCACCGTGCAGGACGCCAGCAGCGCCTAGCTAAACTTGCAATGGACGCCATCACCTCCGTCCAAGAAAACGGCGAAGAGGTACACCTGCCCCCGCTCGGTGCCTACGAACGCAAACTTGTTCACGACCTCGTGGCAGAACACGGTCTCATCTCAGCATCCCAGGGCGAAGGACGCGACCGCCACATCGTTATCTCAGTCGAAAGCGAGTAACCAGTGAGCCAAACCCCCGAACTAACCGGTAGCGACCTCACCGCCGCACACGCCGTTTTTGGCGACCGTCTGCCCCTAGCGCAGCGCTACGTTGAACACCTCGCAACCAGCGGCATCGAACGCGGCCTCATCGGACCACGCGAAATGCCCCGCCTCTGGGCACGTCATGTGCTCAACTGTGCCGTCGTACAGGAACACATCGAACAGGGCGCCTCAGTAGCCGACGTAGGATCCGGAGCAGGGCTTCCTGGCCTCTGCCTAGCAATTGCACGCCCCGACCTCCAGCTGACCCTCATAGAGCCCCTAGAGCGCCGCGTCATCTGGCTCACCGAAGTCGTTGACGATCTGGGTCTTGAGAACGTCGATATCATCCGCGGACGCGCCGAACAAGCTGTCGGGCAGGTGGACGCCGACTATGTCACCGCCCGCGCCGTCTCAGCCCTGGTAGGACTGCTCGACATCACCCTGCCAATCCTGCGAGGCACCGGCACCCTGCTCGCCCTCAAAGGTCGCAGCGCAGCAGAAGAAATCACCAAAGCGAAAAAGAAGCTCAATAAGTACGGCGCTCGCGAGACCGAGATTATTCTCGCCGGCGAGAACCTGCTAGAAGATTCCACTACCGTGGTACGAGTGACGCTCTAACGTCTCTTTCTGTCTCACCTCAAGCCCACCGCCCCTTCGCAGGGACGGTGGGCTTTTTGCTAGCTACTGATGCCCCGCTGTCTCTAGTCTTAGGGGCGACCGTAACCTGAAGTAGTCGCTGATGTGCTCTCTACAAGAAACTTCTTCACTTCACGCGCAGCCTGCCTGCCCGCCTTGCCCTGCACCAATCACTATTGAAGTAAAGACATGTTGGTTGCTCACTGGCATCTCCTTATTTTCAAGATTTATACTTACGTCACTGTCAATGGGAGAACGTGCAAATTTATACCGTGTTGGGGCGGTTTCACGTGAAACACCCCTTAATATTCAGAATATAAACCTTTATAGGTTTTAAAAAATTATCTTGCTGGTGATTGTTGGACGTGCCGGGTAGTCTTAGAGAAACGAGAAACCGCTGCACTGAACCTACCCTGAGGGGGTGTGGGAGTGTCGGTTACCCCTGACAGTATTGAAGGAAAGAACCTCATGAGCGCAAATGTAAAGCCGGCGGATTTTGGTCTACCTCCGGAACCCACCTCAGATGCAAAAGCATCGTCACCCGATCGTGGCAAGCGTGTTTCACGTGAAACATTAGAAAAGATCGAGCGCTCATCATCGGCGGCAGCCAACACCCCGCTCGCCAAAGAGGCTGTTTCGGAACGCCAGCAGTTCGCAGCTCTCATGAAAACTGAAGTCCAAAAGCCGGCATCAACCCGCATCTTTACCATCTCAAACCAGAAAGGCGGGGTGGGTAAAACCTCAACCGCTGTTAACCTTGCAGCTGCCCTAGCGCTCAAAGGGCTCAACGTACTGGTAATTGACAACGACCCCCAGGGTAATGCGTCCACCGCCCTCAACATTGAACACAGCACCGAGGTGAAAAGTACCTACGATGTGCTCATCGAAGATCTGCCTTTGGCGCAAGTGGTCCAGCCCGCTCCCGACGTAGAGAATCTGTGGGTAGCCCCTGCCAACATTGACCTTGCCGGTGCCGAGATTGAACTGGTCTCGATGGTTGCACGTGAAACACGGTTGAAGTCAGCAATTTCAGATTACGCTGCGTATCGCGAACGTGAAGGGCTGTCTCGCCTGGACTACATCTTTATCGACTGCCCGCCGAGCTTAGGTCTGCTGACCATTAACGCGTTTGTTGCTGCCCAAGAGGTGCTGATTCCAATTCAGGCAGAATACTACGCATTGGAGGGCTTGAGTCAGCTGCTGAAGAATATCGGCATGATTCAAAAGCACCTCAATAGTGAGCTTCACGTCAGCACTATCATGCTTACGATGTACGACGGTCGTACCAACCTCGCGTCCCAGGTTGCTGAAGAGGTGCGCAGGCACTTTCCGAACGAGGTGTTGGGTGCCATGATTCCTCGTTCAGTTCGCATTTCAGAGGCGCCCAGCTACCAGCAGACAGTACTTACCTACGATCCGCACTCGACTGGAGCTATTGCCTATCTCAAGGCCGCCCTTGAAATAGCAAACAAATAAACAACTAAAAACAGTTGTTATTTGTAGATAAAGTCCTGTTTGATTCTTAAGAATCAAACAGGGCTTTATGTGTTTCACGTGAAACATAGCCCGCCACCGGCGGATCGTAGACCCCCCTTTTTCTCTGACTGCTTTAGACTTGAAAGGAAGAATTTTTCAGCAAGAGCAGGAGCTAAAGCATCGTGGCAGAAAAACGACGGGGACTGGGGAGGGGCTTAGGTGCTCTCATTCCTTCAGGTGACGAAAATACCGATATCTTCAAAACCGCAGAGCAGGAGCCGGTAGCGCAGAAGAGCCAGACAGAGCATCAGCAAGCTGATACCACGGTGGGTTCTTCAGCTACAGAAAAATCTGTCGAGCCTCGCATCTCAACCCCGAGGAAGACCCGTCAGCCTGAGACTGCGCCAGTTGAGCAAGCTGCTGAGAGACCCACTGAAAGCAATACTGTCGAGCCGGACGTGAATAAAGTATCGAAGTCTAAGAACAATGTTTCACGTGAAACGAAGAAAAAGCGTGCTGACATGGGAGTTGCCCTGCGTAGCGCCGGGGCAACCAAGCGTCCAGCCGACTTTTTCTTCGGCTCTGAGAACGCAGATACTCTGGTTCCCGTACCCGGCGCGAAGTTTGTCGAACTTAAAATCGCTGATATTCACCCCAACCACAAACAGCCGCGTATTGATTTTGACGAACACGATATGCAGGAGCTCGTACACTCAATCCAGGAAATCGGCATCCTGCAGCCCATTGTAGTGCGACCTAGCGAAGACACTAACGCTCCTGAGAAGTACGAGCTGGTCATGGGTGAGCGCCGCTGGAGGGCTAGTCAGCGGGCTGGTCGCACCACAATTCCAGCCATTATTCGCGAGACTAAGAACGTTGATCTCTTGCGTGATGCTCTGCTGGAAAACCTGCACCGTAGCCAGCTGAACCCCATTGAAGAAGCAGCTGCTTACCAGCAGTTACTGGACGAGTTCGGAACCACCCAGGAGCAGCTGGCGCAGCGCATCGGGCGGTCGCGTCCGCAGATTTCTAACACTATTCGCCTGTTAAAGTTGCCTGCGCTGGTACAGCGCAGGGTAGCATCTGGCGTACTCTCTGCCGGTCACGCGCGAGCCCTGCTGGGTCTCAAGAGCGCCGCAGAGGTTGAAAGAGTAGCTCAAAAGGTTGTTAATGAGGGTCTTTCGGTGCGTGCTGTTGAAGAAATGGTTCTCGCGGTGGGTTCCTCAGATTCTAAACCTGCACGCAAACCCGCACAGCCGCAGAAGCACCACGAGCGTCTTGACTACATAGCGGATGCGTTTGCAGACAAGCTCGACACGAACGTGAAGATTCAGCTGGGTGCGCGCAAGGGCAAGATGACAATTGAGTTCGCGTCTGTGGAAGATCTCAATCGTATTATTTCGGTGCTTGATCCGCAGATGGATTCCTAAGACCGGATTCTCCGCAGAAAACTTAAGCGGTGGGGCAGCATTGTGGATGCGTCCCCACCGCTTTTGTGTGTTCATGTTTCACGTGAAACACCGTGTGCTGTCTGAAATTTTGAGTGAAACCGACAGGGAGAATTGTCACTAAATCTTATGAGAGCCCATCGGTGGGTGCTGGGTCTGTGGTTCTTTACCTTTCCAGAAGTTTACGTCCTAGAGAATTGAAAGCCACCCTACCATGTGGAGGGCGAAAAATACAGAGTCGTAGGGCTGCCCGTAGGATTCGCTAACGTGAGGCTCTGTTGCTGCAATAGTGTGAATACTGGCTAGATTGAGTAGCCCCCCGACTGCCAGTAGGAGAAAAACGCCAATTATCGGTTCGAGAATGAGAGCGTTGAAAGAACCGATGTAAAGAGCAGAATGCCCCAGCCACGCAGTGAGTGACCTAAGAAGAACTCGTGGGTGCCTAGGTATCCCTGCCAGCAGGCTATCTGGTATGCCCTGAACCTGGTGCGAATGAGGGGCTTAGACCTGAAATCGTCAAAATCCTCGTAACGGGGTACATAGTTGCCCATACTCACTAGCTTATAGGCAGTTCTTGATGGATGCTTCTCTGGGACGCTTGCGGATCGTCCTTTCCACTGGCAACGCTTTATCACAAAGAATTGTCTATGTGTAAGGTCGGGATATAAAAGTTTTTATAAGCATTTTAATAGAATGTAAATTCTATTTTTTATAAAATACACCGTGAAAAGTTTTAAATATTTTTTAATGACTATGCTTGCTGTCATTAAGTTTTCTGCCTGATGATTAGAATTATTTGTAAAATTCTCAATTGAAATCATAGTTTCTTTAATTTTTTACACTTCTTCTATACAAGAAAATTATAAGAGAGATATAAATAACATAAGTTATTTAAATTTTATTCATAAGGTAGGTGAAAACAACTAAAGATGGACGCGCGGGAAATGCCAACTGGTTGGCACCGGGAACAAAATCAACCAGTGGATGAATAATTTTGTTCCCGGTGCCGGTGGGTTTCTGTAGGTTTATTCAAAGTCCTACCAGTAGCATAAAATACCAACCCTCGCCCCACCGCAAACACCCCAGTATACAAGGGTAAGCGGCCGCCGAAATCCCTTATGGATAACCCTCCTGTGAGCCGGGATGTGAATTGCCTTGTGAGCGTCGGCGAACTAGGTAAGAAGGTTAGTTCACCGTTGCCGCGTTCGGAGCTGTTTATATGACTTTTGAGTAAACCTTATAATCTATCTGTTGGTGAATGGCTCTCTCTGCCCCGCTTCGCTGTCAAGTTTTTAGTAACACCCGGATGCATTCGATGCGTAGGAGTCGTATCTTATGATCCTGTCAGGTTTTTTAGGGTTGCGTATAATAAAACCCTCCACTTTTATATAGAAGTGGAGGGTTTTTGTTTTTGGCAGATTGTTAAACCTGCGAAGCTTTCTTTTTACCCATGCGTTCGTGGATAACCCACTGGTAAAGACCCATGCAGATGCCGCCACCAACAATATTTCCGAGAGTTACCGGAATAAGGTTAGAGAAGATAAAAGCGGTCCAATTCAGGGTGGGATCATCGCTAATAAAAATAGCGTAAGGAATAAGGTACATATTCGCTACAGAGTGCTCGAAACCGAGAGCCACGAAAGCCGTGATGGGGCCAAGTGCTGATGCGAGCTTGTCAAAAGTGGTGCGTCCTGACAGTGACATAAAAACAGCTACGCACACCAGGAAGTTAGCGCCGATGCCCAAAGCAAAAGCCTGACCCCAGGAATATGACGTCTTTATCATTGCGGTGCCAATAATGGTTTCGCCCCAGCCGCCATCGTTGCGCAGGTGCAAGCCACCGTAGTAGCACAGCGCTACAACCATCATGGAGCCAATAAAATTGCCACCGTAGGAGCACAGCCAGTGACGTGCCCAGTTGAACCACGAGATGCGCCCTGACAGGCGAGCAGTGAGGCTCATTGTGGTGGAGGTAAAAAGCTCAGCGCCGGTAATAATTACCATCATGATGCCCACCGAGAATGTGGCACCACCAATGAGTTTCAAAATGCCCTGGGGGACGATGGAACCAGCGCCGGTAATGGTGTTGATGTAAAAAGCGAAGCCAAGAGCGATGAACGCGCCGCCAGCTAGTGCCTGAGTGATGAGTTTGAGGGTGGGTGTTTCTGCCTTCGTCTCCATGGAATTGACGAGGGTGCTCACCATCTCAGGGGGTGTAAGTATGTTTTGCTGTGTCATAAAAATAAGATTAGCAAGATTTACTAGCCTTACTTATTTCGTGAAGCATTTATGCGGTTGGCATACACAAGCGCCCCCTGTTTCACGTGAAACAGGGGGCGCTGAGGGGTCAAGGAGCGCTTACTTGAGGTAGTCCTCGAACTCCTTGAGCAGAACAGGCTTGGGCTTAGCACCTACGGTCTGCTTATCTACTTCGCCGTCTTTGAAGACATAGATTGCGGGAATAGAGGTGATGCCGTATTTCATGGCGGTTGCCTGGTTAGCTTCAACATCGACCTTGACAACCTTGACTTTACCTTCGTGCTCGCCAGCGATTTCATCGAGTACGGGGCCAACCATGCGGCAGGGACCGCACCATTCAGCCCAGAAGTCTACGATCACGGGGATATCTGACTTTAAAACTTCTTCACCAAAGGTTGAATCGGTAACTGCGAGAGCTTTGCTCATTATCTACTCCTAGAGGTTGTTGTGCGGGTAAATCTTATAGTGCGGGGTGGGGCCGCGGGTGTTTACAGTGATTCCAGGTAATGCTGGGCATCAATGGCTGCTGCACAGCCGGAACCTGCCGCGGTGATTGCCTGGCGGTAGGTGGGGTCGATGACGTCACCTGCTGCGAAAACACCGGGGATAGAAGTGCGTGAGGAACGACCATCAACGCGAATGGTTCCCTGCGCGGTCAGTTCCAATTTGTCTTTGACTAAATCAGTGCGGGGATCAGAACCGATAGCAACGAAAACACCCTCAATATCGAGTCGTGACTCAACGCCGGTGCGAGTGTTGCGCAGGGTTGCGTACTCCACTTTGTTCTCGCCTTCAATGGCGGCGATTTCTGAGTCCCACAGAATCTCGATCTTGGGGTTGTCATAAGCACGCTGAGCCATGATTTCTGAGGCGCGGAAAGTATCGCGACGGTGCACAATGTAAACCTTTGACGCGAAGCTGGTGAGGAACAGTGCCTCCTCCAAGGCGGAGTCGCCACCGCCTACAACGGCAAGTGCTTTTTCTTTGAAGAAGAAACCGTCGCAGGTGGCGCACCATGAGACGCCGTGACCGCTGAGGCGCTCTTCACCGTCTACACCGAGTTTGCGGTACTCAGAACCAGTAGAAATAATGACTGATTTCGCCTGGAAAACGCTGCCGTCGGTGAGGGTAACAGTCTTAACATCGCTCTCAAGCTCAAGGGAAGCGACGTCTTCAAAATGGACGTCCGCACCAAAGCGTTCTGCCTGCGCCTGTAGATTACCCATGAGCTCAGGACCCATGATGCCGTTGATGAAGCCGGGGAAGTTCTCAACCTCGGTGGTGGTCATCAGATCGCCACCGGGGGAGATGGATGATGCGAAGACGATGGGGCTGAGGTTGGCTCGTGCGGTGTAAATCGCGGCGGTGTACCCGGCAGGGCCTGAACCGACGATGATGACATCGTGAACGGTCTCATCGGTGGTGCCTGTAGGCTGTGCCTGAACGGGGTCTTCACCTGCAGAGTTAAGATTGACGCTTGCCGCGGCAAAAACGTTGCCGAAGGGTAGAGAAGTGCTCACTAAAACGCCTTTCGTCTGTGGGGCATGTGCTTACACCGGGTTAAACCCGGGATTAGTATCGATTATTCCAAAAGTGCGAAGTATTCTATAGGGCTCAGCCGGTAGTGCCGGTTGCTTGCCCTTTTAACGCTACAAGGACGCGCGTTTCGCCCGGTGAGTGAACGGGTGGGCGAAGGCGCGTCCTGAGCTGTGAGGCGTTAGTTGACGGAGAGCTCCGCGATGCGCAAGCCGTACACGTAGGCGGGGGTGATGGGCTGGGCAAGCAGAGGCGCTTGGTCGAAGCGGATAATGACGAACTGGGTTTCGCCCTTCTGCGCTTCTTCGTTGAGTTTGGTGGTGATTTCGGCGGCGGTGAAGGTGCCTGAACCGACCTCTGTAGCGCCGTCGAGCGAGTTGGTGCTGTTGGTGAAGACGGTGAAGCTGCCACCGGTGCCTGAGACCTGGTTGATGACCAGTTCAGAGACGGTGGTTTCTTCTTTGAGCTCCAGGGAGATTGCGAAGTTATTGACCAGCCCGCCGAAGTTGGGGGAGCCAAACCCGTAGCTCATCCACTGGGTGTTGGGGTTGCCGTCGGTCATGTGCCCCAGGGTGCCATCCTGATCTGCCATGAAGGTGGGATTGGCGGGGGAGAGACGGCTGACGCCGGAGATTACGGGTTTGGGGAGTTCTTCTTTGGTTTCGGTGGGTTCCGGTGAGGGGATTGCGGACGCGCTGGCTGCAATGGATGTAGTGGCTGTAGCGGTTGCGGTGGGATTGGCAGCTGTGTCTTCTGGTTCATCGACCATTCTGCCGAGTTGTGAGTATACGACAGCCGCACCGATCAGAAGCAAGATGATTGCGGCGATGGCGAGCAACCACATGCCTGAGCCGGAATCTTCGTCGTCCTCGTCGTGCTCTACCTCGAACTCGTCGGGTTCGTAGGTGGTTTCGTAGGCTGTCTCGGCGCTATAGGCGGGTTCTTTGAGGGCGCTTGCAGCGGTTGCCGCGGCGGGGGCTGCTACAGACCTTGACGCTTCAAGGGGTTCTGCTCGGCGGGTGGGCTTTTCTGATTCCACCTTTACGTAGCTGTTTTCGCCGGCGTGGGAGGCGGTGTCACCGAAGATATGCTCGCCGAGGGCGTTGGTGTCGTTTGCATTTTGCGCCGCATTAGCGTGTACCAGAGATTCGGTAAGTATAGCCGGGCGGGTATGTGAAGTAATCAGATAAGCGGTGTTCTCTGACTGGCCCAGATCAAGAATCTGAACGTTAGTGCGCGGGGAGGCAGCAACCGTGCGGGCGTTAGCGAGAAGCTGCTCACCGCGTCCTGCACTGGCTGCGACAATAGAGACACTGCGACCCAGTACCTGATCTTGACCATCGTAAATATAAACACCATCGCTGGTTTCAACGATTTTGCCGGTGATGTTGTAACGCTCACCGAGCACGGTACCTGGTGTGAATGGTTGCGACAAGGGCCCTCCCCTATAAATATTGCTGCCTTAGAATGCAAAGTTAAGGCTGTAACTTCAAATAATACCCGGTGAACCGTAGCTAACGGTTCACGTTATGTTTGTGACGGCTATCGTGCGACTGCTCCGTACTGCACAGTGGTGTTGTGTTAGCGGCGTGCGAGTTTGCTGCGAATCGGGTCAGCTAACTGGTCAAATTCGCGCACCTGGAAGATTTGCAGGAAGGCATAGTAAGCGATGGCCATGACAACGCCGCCAACAGCGACAGCGAGTAGGGCGGTTAGCTGGGACTGCCAGGCGAAACCCGCGAAGCTAAAGCCGCCAAGCAACCACAGGGCAACTGCCCCTACCAGGGCTGAGCAGAAGGACGCGAGCGCAACCTGCGCGTGGGTACGCACGATATCGTGTTGCCCGTAGTCGCCGAGTCGGCGGGCAAGGACGCGGTGGCTGAGATAGACCGCCAAGATGTTCTGGGTGGCGTAGGTGCCTGCCAGGGCGAAGATAGTGTAGCGGGCGTCTACTTGTGAGGCTGCGAAGCCTGCGACGACAATGAGTAGGGCTGAGAATACTTGAATGTAGAAGGGGGTTTTCGCGTCTTCTTGGGCGTAGAAGACCCTGCCCATCATGAAGGCGATGGTCAAAAAGGGCCCGCCGAGGGAGATAACGGCGAGGACCTGACCGATTTGGGCACCAACGACGGGGTCGCCGCCTGAGAAGATCATGCCGACGGGACCAGCGAACACTACTAGGGCTACGGCGCAGAAGACGGTGGCAACAGAGGCTACGCGCAGACCCGCTGAGAGGGCGTGGCGCAGACCTGCTGCGTCGTCGCCCTGTGAGGCTTCAGACATACGGTTGAAGAGCACGGTGGCAATGGAGAGACCAATGACGCCGTGGGGCAGGGAGTAGAGCATTGAAGAGTAGTTCAGTGCCGCTACACCCAGAATCGGGATGCCCTGTTCAAGGTATTCCGCGCGAGCACCGGTTACACCAGCGGCAACGCGGGTCAGGTAGAGAAAAGCGAGGTTAGAGACGATGCCGGTAGCAAGCGTCCAGCCTGCCAGCTTGGCTGAATCGCCCAAGCCCATGCCGCGCCACTTGAATTTCGGGCGCAATTTCAAGCCCACTGTACGCAGGGGCAGCAACAAAATGAGTGCCTGACAAATAACGCCCAGGGTCGCTGAACCAGCCAATACCAGGGTCTGGGTGGACGTCCACGACTCCAAAGAATGTAGCGGCGGGTTGCTCATCCGCTGAGCACCAAAGCCCCAGATAAAGCCCAGCACACCAATAATCGCTACAACGTTATTGACTACCGGCGCCCACATGAACCAGCCAAAAGCACCGCGGGCATTGAGCACCTGACCAATAATGGTGTAAATGCCGTAAAAAAGGATCTGCGGAAAACACCACAGCGCAAAAATGAAACCGAGTTCGCGCTGCTCCGGCGACCAGCCGCGTCCCATCACCGTAATAATCGGCCACGCGCACACCACAACCACCACAGTGACAGCAAAAATACCCGTCACCGCCAGCGTCACCAAACGCGAGACGAAATCAGAGCCACCGTCATCGTGCTTAGCAGCCTTAATAATCTGCGGCACCAACACCGCATTGAAAATACCGCCGGCCACCAACACATAAATCAGGTTCGGCAAAGTGTTCGATGTTTCAAAAACATCGCCCACCGTTGTTGCTGAACCCAAAGCAATGGTAATCAGAAAAGTTTTAACAAAACCCAGCACACGAGAAACCATCGTTCCCGCAGCCATAATTGCGCTCGATAAAGCACCGGTACGCGCCACAACAAGCCCTCACTGCCGCTAACCAGCCCCCCCACAAACCTAGGAAAGCTGATGAATAATGTACTCACGCGCAATCTCAGCGATGCGACGCTCGTTCGGAAAAGAAAGCCTACGGCCCAGATCATTAATATCAACCCAGGCAACATCAACTGCCTCGTGATCAGGATCTTTCTCGGTGGTCAAATACCCGCCCGTTGCATTCAACAAAAAATGATGCACCGTTTTATGAACCCGGTGACCACCCACCGTAAACCAATAATCAATACTACCCAGAGAAGCTAAAACATCACCGGCGATGCCCGTCTCTTCTTCAATTTCGCGGGCAGCGGCGTCCTCGTTCGTCTCAACACCCTCAGGGTGACCCTTCGGCAGACACCATTCCACACGTCCGCCCCTGTTCACTCGGGCAATAATCGCTACCGGCAAAGAAGGCTTCTCAAAATCAACAATCACGCCGCCAGCAGAGATTTCCTCAACCGTAGGCAGCATCGACACAGGTGTCACAACCCGATTCTTTGGTGCTCTAGGTACTGGAAAAGTCATGTTACTACCTTACCGAAAACTTGCCCTACCTTTTGCCCGCTTTCACAAGATACCTTCTGACAAACACCTCAAAGTATGCCGAACACCCAAACATCTGGCACGATTAAGGCACTATGGTTGCGAATTTTAAGACATCACACATTGACCCCATTGCCCTTGAACTGGGGGAGCTCTTTGCCCGCCACGGCTTTGAACTGGCACTGGTAGGCGGGCCCGTGCGCGACCTCATCTTGGGTACGAAAGCTATCGACCTTGATTTCACCACTAACGCTTCCCCCGACCAAACCCTAGAGATAACGGCCGAATGGGCGGATGCGACCTGGGATATCGGGCGCGATTTTGGCACCATCGGTATTCGTAAAGGCGATGAAACCGTAGAAATCACCACCTACCGGGCAGATTCTTACGACCCTGATTCACGCAAGCCCACCGTAGCTTTTGGCGATAACCTCAACGACGATCTCTTTCGCCGCGACTTCACCATTAACTCCATGGCGCTACGCCTACCCACTCTCGAACTCGTAGACCCCTATGGGGGCACCCGCGACCTCGAAGCTGGAATCATCCAGACCCCCGGCGCCGCCGAAACCTCTTTCTCCGATGATCCCCTGCGCATGATGCGCGCCGCCCGATTTGCTGCCCGCTTCAACTATGCGCTCGCTGACGATGTTTTCGACGCCATGAAGAACATGGCAGGACGCATTGAAATCATCTCTGCGGAGCGCGTGCGCGATGAACTGACCAAACTTATTCTGGCTGACTCCCCCCGCCGCGGCATCGACTTGCTGATAGACACCGGGCTTGCCGACTACATTCTGCCCGAAATTCCGGCCCTCAAACTGGAGGCTGATGAACACCACCACAAGGACGTCTACCAGCACTCCCTGACCGTCATGGAACAGGCCATAGCCCAAGAAACCGGTGCCGACGGTGCGGTACCCGCCCCCGACTTTGTACTGCGCTTTGCCGCCCTCATGCATGACTGCGGTAAACCGGCCACCCGCAAATTTGAACCCAACGGCACCGTCAGCTTCTTGCATCACGATGTCGTGGGAGCCAAAATCACCAAAAAACGCATGCGCGCCTTACGCTTTGATAACGACACCATCAAAGCGGTCGCTCGCCTCGTCGAGCTGCACATGCGCTTCTATGGGTACGGTGACGCCGGTTGGAGCGACTCGGCCGTACGCCGCTATGTGCGTGACGCCGGCGATTTACTGGAGCGTCTACACCGCCTCACCCGGGCGGACGTCACCACCCGCAATAAACGCAAAGCCAACAAAATCGCCCGCGCCTACGACGACCTCGAACGCCGCATCGAAGAACTCGCCGAACAAGAAGAACTCAACGCCATGCGTCCTGACCTCGACGGTCAGCAAATCATGGCAATCCTAGGCATCAAACCCGGTCCTGCAGTCGGCAAAGCCTACAAATACCTTCTCAACATGAGGCTAGATGAAGGCGCCCTCGGCGAAGAAGAAGCAACCAACCGCCTCAAATCATGGTGGGCAGAACAAGAAACCACCTCATAGCCCCCCACCGGTTAACGACGAAAACCCCACCTCCGCAGGTGGGGTTTTCTCATAAGCCCCTAAAATCCACCGAAAAATCGTCCGCAAGGAGGGTAGAGCTAGCTCTACTTTCCCTTAAAACCAGCCCGCAGAACCTTACACGTCCCCATTCAGTGCCGTAGTATGAACCTAGAAGAGCACCAACACATTCGCTGACACAGGGAGGGAAGTTCGCAATGTTAGAAGTCACGAACCTCACCAAAAAATACGGTGACAAAGTAGCTGTCAACGACATCAGCTTCACCGTGCCTGACGGCAAAGTCACCGGATTCCTCGGCCCCAACGGCGCCGGAAAATCCACCACCATGCGCATGCTCATCGGGCTCGAAAATCCCACCTCAGGCACTGCGCTCGTTGACGGTCAAAAATACACCTCGCTCGCATCACCGCTAGCATCAGTCGGTGCCCTGCTGGATGCAAAAGCCATGCACCCCGGCCGCTCCGGCATGCAGCACCTGCGCTCGCTGGCTCTTACCCACGGTATCCCTAAGAGCCGCGTTGATGAGGTTATCGAGATGACCGGTCTGAGTGCCGTGTCCAAGAAAAAAGTTAAGGGTTTCTCCTTGGGTATGGGGCAGCGCATGGGTATCGCCGGTGCGCTGTTGGGCGACCCTCAGAACGTTATCCTTGATGAGCCCGTTAACGGTCTCGACCCCGAGGGTGTCATCTGGGTACGCAACCTTGCCCGTCACTTAGCCTCCGAGGGCAAATGCGTCCTCATATCATCACACTTGATGAGCGAAATGGCGCAGACCGCTGACGACCTCGTAGTAATCGGCCGCGGTAGGGTACTGGCTAACACCTCTATCAAAGACTTTTTGGAGCAGGCAGATAACTCCCGTCTGCTGGTACGTGCGGACGCACGTGAGCAGCTTGAGCGCATCCTGCGAGACGGTGCTCCCACTGCCGAGGAACTCACCATTACCCCGGTGGAAACTGACGGTCTTATGGTCAGTGGTGTAGATGCCCGTGACCTTGCTCGTAGAGCTATGGAATCAGGCATTGTGCTTCACGAGCTCACTCCGCAGATTGCGACCCTCGAAGAGGTCTATATGCAGATGACCCGCGATGACGTTGAGTACCACTCTGGTGGTTTTGAGCCTGCAGGTTCTGTGATTACGGACGGTGGTAACCCCAGCGTCACCCCGCAGGCAGCACCAGCAACCATGTATGAGAAAGCCCAGACCCCCTGGGGCTCGAAAGGCGAGTAAATGACTACTACAACTTTTTCCCCGAAGGCTTCGCGGTACGCGGACAAGAAACTCTCGTTCTTTGGTGTTGTGCGTTCTGAATTTCTTAAGTTCCGCACTCTCACCACCAACTGGGTGATGACCGGCGTCTTGGCGGTGGTGGTTATCGGGTTCGCCATGCTGGGCGGTCTGTTTATTAACAGCATGTACAAGAGTGCCCTGTCTGCCGCAGAGATGGAGGGCTTGCCTGCCGGATCTGTGGATCAGTCCGCAGCTACAAGTTTCGCGAATGACGTTTTCTCTAACGGTGCAGTGAGCATGGATATGGCAAATATGCTGATTGCATCTATTGCCGTGGTCTTTGTTGCTTCTGAATATGCCACGCGGTCTATAAGTACTACTCTGGCCACAGTACCTAAGCGTTCCATGGTATTTTTCGCCAAGCTACTGATGATGAGTGTTTACAGCTTCACCTTGGGCTTCGTACTGTCGTTGCTTGGGTTCTTTGCTTCTTACGCGATTCTTGAACCTGCAATACGTGATGCTAACCCCTTTGAGGTTGGTGTGCTCTACAACTGCTTGGCAGTAGCCGCCTACTTCATGATGCTTGCGTGGATGGGAATTGGCTTTGGCGCTCTCATGCGTAATAATGCCGGCGGCATCGTATTGGTGGTTTCTTGCCTCTTTGTCTTGCCGATTATGTTTGCGCTTTTTGCTGGAGGTTTTGAATGGGCTACTAATATGGTGCCCTACATGCCTAACTTATTGGGGCACAGCATGGTGGCCTACGAAGTTGCAGCCGACGCTAAACACAATAATCTTGAAGCAGCGGGATACCTTGCCATTTGGTGTGTTGTCCCGGCAGTTTTGGGATACCTGCGATTCCGTTTTACGGATTCCAAGTAGAAAGCTGTAGAAGCCTTGAAGAAGGCTAATGAAACATTACCGGCAGGCGCTGATTTCTCTGAGGAGGGTCAGCGCCTGCTGGCGAAAAGACGCGGCCCGCTGCTGCGGTGGGTTAATGAGCATCCCGGCATTATTAATGTGGCACTGGTGGTTATGCACCTGTTGTCTTTTGTGGTGGGGTCAGCGTCTCAGGTATTGGCAGGGGATTCTGACGCGGGTCAAGCCCCAGGTTTGAGTCAAGGGGCTCAGCTTCTACTGGTGGTATCACTGGGCATTCTCTTTTCTCTGGGGATTTTCTGGCGCAACCGCTATTCATTGTGGCTTTTGTTAGCTAGCGGTGTTGTCGATTTGATTGCTGTAGCATTCCCACTGAACAATGTGGTCAGCGGTGCTACCTCATGGGTTTTTATGTACACCCTGGGTTCACGTGAGCCTTTTAGGCGGGGTCTACTGGGATGTATTTTGTATTCCCTTATGGCTATATCTACACAGGTGTTGCTCTATCTGCGCTCCATCAACAACTCTGGGGATCTCATTAGCGTTGAGTTCTCTGAAGGGGTGGAGTCAGCAACAACGGATTTCCCCTACATTGCAGGGGACATCATTTCTATTGCTCTGTTCTACATCACCCTCTTCTTGGTGGGACGCGCGGTACACCGCAACCGCATGTTTGAACAGGCGCTTCTGGCTGGGTTTAAACAGAATCAGGTTCTGGCTGCTGCTGAGGAACGCAATCGCATTGCTCGCGAGATGCACGATGTAATCGCCCACTCTCTCACAGTGATGATTACTCTTGCTGATGGGGCTAGGTTCGTTGCCGCTAAGAACCCCGAAAAAGCCGGTGAGGTTCTTCAAGAGCTTTCAACGACGGGGCGCACCGCACTTGCTGATATGCGCCGCACTTTGGGTGTATTGCGTTCTGATGAGGGTGAGGATGCGCGTCTAGCCCCCGCCGAGGGTGCGGAAGAAAAAGCGGTGGATAACCTGCGGGTGCTAACCGAGTCTTTTGCTAGCACCGGCATGAAGGCGAGATTTGTACACGAGGGGCAAGAGATCCCCTCTGATAACAATCTGCGGTTGAGTCTTTACCGTATTGTGCAGGAGTCACTGACCAATGCTTTGCGATATGGGCAAAATACCCAGCATATTAGTGTGAAGGTGGAGGTTAACCTGCCAGATATTTGGTTGACTATCATTAATGATGGGTCGCTACTGTGTGATTCTCTGCCACCCAGCATTGGGTCTGGTAAGGGCATTGCGGGTATGAGAGAGCGCGCTGCTTTCTACGGTGGTACGGTGCAAGCAAGCCCTCACGAAGAGGGTGGCTGGCAGGTTAAAGCCCATTTGGCATGGAATAATAGCTAGGAGGGTATATATGGCACCTCAGATAAGAGTTGTTATTGTTGACGATCAGCCCCTCATTCGTATGGGCTTCAAGATGGTCTTGGAGTCCACCGATAATATTCAGGTGGTTGGCGAGGGTGCGAACGGTCTTGAAGGGTACGATCTGGCTCGTTCATTAGCACCCGATGTTGTGCTCATGGACGTTCGTATGCCCTTGCTCAACGGCATTGACGCCACCGCTAAGATTACTGCTGAGACTGATTCAAAGGTCATTATTCTGACCACCTTTGATTTGGATGAGTATGCTTTCTCCGGTCTGCGTGCTGGCGCGAGTGCTTTCATGCTCAAAGACTCAGAACCTGATGAGTTGGTTCGTGCCGTTCAGGTGGTGAGTGCGGGAGATTCTATTGTTGCCCCGCGCATCACTAAAAAACTGGTAGAAGAGTACATCGCGCGTCCTGCTGCTCAAGAGTCGGACGCACGGTACAAACGTCAGCTGGCTCTGCTGACCAAGCGTGAGTACGAGGTGGTTGGCGCTATTGCTGAGGGTTTGTCGAATGCTGAAATTGCCCAGCGTTTCTTCGTCTCTGAGACAACAGTGAAAACCCACGTGCGTTCTATTCTGACTAAACTCGATGTGCGAGATCGCGTGCAGGTGGTTGTTTTCGCCTATGAGAGCGGGCTGGTCAGCCCGGGCGCCCGTAAACAGTAAACTTATAATTTAGATATTGATAAGAGAAAGAGGTTCTTGTGGCTGAGTCATCGCCTCAAAGCTCTCAGGCTGGCAAGAGCCGCCTTTCTTCTGCGGGCAAGAAACCTAAGCCCCGCCGCAACTACAAGCCGCCTAAGGTGATTGCGGGTATTCTCACCGCCAGGGATCGCATTACTGTGCGCAACCGCTTGTTGCTTGTTGCTTTCTCCTTGGCGCTGGTGGGTGCAGTGGTCGCGTCGATTACCAATCACCTCACGACCAATAGCACTCCCGAGCAGGCAGTGAACTCCTACTTGCGCTCACTGGAGCGCGGTAGCTATTTCTCTGCCCTTGATAAAGATGTTTTCACCGCCGATCACAAAATCTTCATTAAAAGCGCCGCTTACCGCAGGTCAACAGGGCGTATCGAAGATCACCGTATTAAGGATGTTGAGACCGCCGGTGTGAATCAGGCTGTAGCGCATGTTGAGGTCAAGGTGCATGACCAGTGGCATACCGTTGATATTCCTGTGGAGCGTCTTGAAAAAGAGGGGCTTTTGAATGACGAGTGGCAGCTGGTTAACCCCACGCAAATAGTGCAGCCTATTGAGGCTCCGCTGCCGCTGGATGCGGTAACTGTGAACGGTGTGAAAACTGATTTAGGTGCCGGTCAGGGGGCTGTAATGCCTAGTGGAGCTACCCAGTGGGGTCTTGTTCTTCTGCCCGGTGAATATCAGTTAGACACACCTAAGGGTTCGTATTATTCCTTGGTAGGCATGAATAAGCCCTTCAGTGTAGCCTTGACTGACAATAAAGTGGAATTGCTGTCACTAGGGGTTCGTCCCTCATCTCGCATGTGGTCCGAGGTTGATGAAGAGGTGAGCAGGCTGGTTAAAAGGTGCGCTGAAGCCCGCAGTCTATCGCCCAGTGGGTGCCCCTCATCTGAGAAATATGTAGAAAACGGAATGTCTTTGCGGGGTAGGGTTGCTGTTCCCGCAGTAGATGATGACAGCGAAAGTGACAGTGATGTTGATGAGCGCGTGGTGGTCGAGAAGGTCCGCTGGAAACTCGTGAATCGACCTGCCCTCGTCCTTGCTCAAAACTTTGAGCAGCCCACTGTCTGGGAAGCTGAGAAACGCTCCCCCGTTGTCTTCGAGCTAACCTACGAAATCGACGGTAAAGCTCAACGTGAAACTATCGAAGCCGCAATTGACGCGCGGGTAGAATCTACAGGTAGCAGCGCGAAAATTGACGTGTCATTGCAGGACGCAGAAAGCATCTTGCAGTAACACATTTCGCACCTACAGATGGAGGGCTATGAGTCAGCAACCCGATCACTATATTCCTACCCCTATTACTGACCAAGAACGAGCAAGCTGGGGTCAGTCAAACGTTCTGTGGGGTGCCACCCCGCAGGTTGTGGTGAGGTCGAAATCCTCGATTGTTGCCTACGTGCTCTGGTTCTTCTTGGGGGGGGGCTAGGTATTCATAAGTTCTACCTGAATGCGCCTTTTATGGGAATCATCTACTTGGCTCTCTTTGGTATCGGCTCACTCACTGTCGCTCTTTTTATCGGGTACATTCCCCTCTTCCTCTGGGGTTTTTTGATGTTTATTGACATCTTTACCATTCCCCTGCGTGTGCGAATCCTCAATGCTATTGCCACCGCCCGCGCCAATCAGGGCTACCGCTACTAAAACTGCTTAGTTCTTAGCTACTAGGACGCGTTGCTTGCTTGATATCTATCGGGTAAGCGGCGCGTTCTTGGCGTAGGTGCGCGCGTCGGTAAATAGCAGGGGCGTAATTAGTGTGAGTTGCACCGAAGTTGCTAGAAAACCTTGTTCAGCCCTGCCCAAAGCCGCCGCACTACTGTAAAGTTGAATGAGTCTGTGTAGCCAACCGGCCAATCCCCGCGAGGCACACAGAACTAGAAGATACTCCTGCTATGGAAATCCCATAGCCGTTTAGCCCAAAGGAGGGGTTTAATCATGCGTGCATACGAACTGATGGTTATCCTCAATCCCGAGGTAGAGGACAAGGCTGTAGAGCCCACCCTCTCGAAATTCCTCGAAGTTGTCACCAAAGACAACGGCACCGTAGACAACATGGACATCTGGGGTCGTCGCCGTCTGGCATACGAAATCCAGAAGAAGTCCGAAGGTATCTACGCAGTCGTTAACTTCACTGCAACCCCTGAGACTGCTGCTGAGCTTGACCGCGTTCTGAACCTGAATGAATCTGTCATGCGCACCAAGATCATCCGCCCGGAAGATCAGCAGATCTCTGCAAAGTAAATTCTTGAAAATTCTCCCGCTGGCACGGTTACTAGACCCTAAAATGTCAGTCGGTGAGTCTACCCTTTCAAGTAATACTTCTTTCGACATTAACAGGAGCTGATTATGGCCGGCGATACCGTTATTACCGTCATTGGTAATCTCACTGGCGATCCCGAGCTTCGTTTCACCCCCAACGGTGCAGCGGTAGCTAACTTCACGATCGCATCAACCCCGCGCGTCTTTGACCGTCAGTCTGGTGAGTGGAAAGAGGGCGAAACCCTCTTCCTGCGCGCGTCCGCCTGGCGTGATGCTGCGGAGAACATCGCCGAAACCCTGAAGAAGGGTATGCGCGTTATCGCGCAGGGCCGTTTGAAGTCCCGTTCATACGAAACTAAAGAAGGCGAACGCCGCACCTCAATGGAGCTAGAGATCGAAGAAATTGGTCCCTCACTCCGTTTCGCGACCGCTTCGGTCAACCGCAATCAGCGCAACGGTGGTAACAACTACGGTGGCGCTGCAAACGGTGGCTTCAATGGCGGTGGTCAGGGTGGTTACAACGCAGGCGGGCAAAATGGCGGCTTCGGCGGTCAGCAGGGCGGTTACAATAACGCCCCAGTAGCCCCGGCAGCTAACCAGTTCAACGCTGGTAGCGGTAATGGCTACAACAACGGTGGCAACACCGGCGGTGGCTTTAACGCGGTACCTGCTGCTCCCGCAGCTGATCCGTGGGGCGCTCAGTCCGGCGGTAACTATGACTGGGGTGGCGGCGCTGACGATGAGCCTCCCTTCTAAAGAGAGCCTCACGCTTCACCGCGTTCACCTTCTTTAACTAAGACCAAAATATCCACCATCCCGCGGTTTGAAACCCGCGGGCTCCCAGACTAATAAGGAGCACCACGATGGCTAAGGCTGAAATCCGTAAGCCCAAACCCAAGCAGAACCCGCTCAAGGCTGCTGACGTTACTGTAATTGACTACAAGGACGTTGCACTGCTGCGTAAGTTCATCTCCGACCGCGGTAAGATCCGTGCTCGTCGCGTTACTGGCGTAACCGTTCAGGAACAGCGCAAGATTGCTCAGGCAATCAAGAATGCACGCGAAGTTGCACTGCTGCCCTACTCAGGCGCTGGCCGCTAAAGAATAAGGAGAGTAGAAGAACATGGCTAAGATCATTCTTACTCAGGAAGTTACCGGTCTCGGTGCTGCAGGCGACGTTGTAACCGTTAAAGACGGTTACTCACGTAACTACTTGCTGCCCCGCGGTTTCGCTGTTACCTGGACCAAAGGCGGCGAGAAGCAGGTTGAGTCAATCAAGGCAGCTCGTGCGGCTCGCGCGAAGGCTAATCTTGAGGACGCTAAGGCACAGGCAGCTAAACTTGCTGCTTCACCCATCACCGTAGCTCACAAGGCTGGTGCTGATGGTCGCCTCTTCGGTACCGTTAAGGCTGAGCACGTAGCTGAAGCTATTGAAGCTACTGGTGCAGGTTCAATTGACAAGCGCTCAATCAACCTCGGTTCAGCAATCAAGTCAACCGGCACTTACAACGTTTCAGTACGTCTGCACGAAGACGTAACTGCTAACGTTGAGCTCGACGTTGTCGCTGAATAATTAACTCTTTTAGGGGTTAGCCCCTAGCGTTAGTTCAAAGGACGCGCTCACCTGCTCTTTAGCGAGAGCGGGTTGGCGCGTCCCTTTGTATGCCTTGATTTTTGTGTTGCCAGCGCTGTTTCTGCCATGCTTGTAGGCATGGCGAAAAAACGTTTGAGTCCGGCGGGGCAGATGCTAGTAGCAGCCGGTATTGCTGAGGGTATTTCGGTGTTGATGCTGCTGGTAGCATTCTTCTTTACAGCGGGTTCTACCTCAGTGGTGGTTACTGTTTTTCTGGTGGCTCTGGTGCTGGGGTCGATTGCTGCTGGTCTTGCTGCTTTACTCGCTCTTGTGGGTTTGGTGAAGTTCAGAGAATACACTCTCTGGCTGAGTTTTCTTCTCGTGGCTGCCTTTGTGTTCAATCCGCTCACTATTTTCATGGGTTTGGTGGTTTTCTCAGGTGTTTAGGTAGAAGTCGTTAAACACTCAGGTTTCTTGCAGGTTTTTTCAAACTACCCCCAAGAATAGGCATGCATAATAGTAGTAAGACTTCGGTGAGAACGTGAAGCAAAATGTGTGTGCTGAATAAACAAGGTAATGCTGAGCCTTGAATATACTCAACACGAAGGCGAGATCTGTATGGGGATCTCGCCTTCGTGTTTAACAAAAAGATTTCCCTCCATATTCGTTAATGTTTGACGAGAACCTGCCCAATGCTTAGAGGAAAGCCAGCAAGAGTGCCACCAGGCTGGCGCCCCAGATTTCTGCCAGAGACACCGCGCTAAGAACACAAGCACCCGCAGTCAGTGCAAGAATTCCCTGCGTTGCATGTACTAGGGCAGGTAAATCATTTCTCTCTTGCAAAAGCGCTCACCGCCAGCAACAAAAAGCCACGGCAATGAGGGAGCTAAGAATCAAACCCGCAGTCGGATCAACAAGACCAATCACAGCAAGCCTCTTGCTGGATGAAAGAAGAATAATCTCTTCTGAGGGTACTAAAACTTTGGGGTTTCTCAGAACCTCACATCGTCGGGTGTACAGCATTTTTTTGTCGAAGATGATGTGAGTTGAAACTTTGCTAATATCATTCGAGGTCTTCAGCCGTTCAGGCAAGACCCCGGACGAGGGAGGCCGTACCCGGTCAGCGACAAGACGGCTCAGAAAGCAAAGATGTACTGGTTGATTCTGATTCTTTCGGGCGTTCTCGAAGCGGTATGGGCGACAGCTCTGGGTAAGTCTGAGGGGTTCACGCGGTTGGTGCCCTCCCTGATTTTCGTGGTTGGGCTGTGCGCCTCGATGGCGGGGCTTGCCTATTCACTCAAGGGGCTCCCCGTGGGTACCGCCTACGCAGTATGGGTCGGTATCGGTGCTATAGTGACGGTCAGCTGGGCGATGCTCACTGGGGCGGAGAGTGCGTCCGCTCTCAAAATTCTTTTTCTCGCCATGATTATTGGTGGCGTTATCGGTCTCAAGGCAGTGTACTAGGATACGGGAAGAAAGACGAGGGAGGGGCATTTATGGCAACTTTTGACCCAGACCTTTGGTATCGCGTTGTTGATGTTGCCGCAGTTGCAGCCAACGGTCTGCTTGGCGGTGCTGTAGCACGAGCCTTCCGGTTTGATGTGGTTGGCTTTTTGATGCTTGCCGTTGCATCCGGCATGGGCGGCGGGCTAATTCGCGATGTCCTGCTTAACACCGGTTTACCCGTTGCCCTCACCGATAGCGCTTACTGGGTAGCAGCCCTTGTATCTGCCGGGGTCGCCTACGCAATTGACCTGGGCGGCAAAATCACTGACCGTCTTCTGCTCATTGTCGATTTTGTGGGTATGGGCTGTTGGGCAGCCACTGGCACCCTCAAAAGTCTGAGCGTAGGATTGCACTGGTTCCCGGCAGTCGTCTTAGGGGTTGTTACCGCGGTGGGTGGCGGGATCATACGAGACGTGATGGTCAACAGGATTCCCTCAATTTTTGGCGGCAATTCACTGTACGCAACCATCGCCTTCATTGGCGCAGCCGAAATGGCTATCTTCACCGTAGCACTCAACCAGCCAACCCTTGGCATGGCGGTTGCAATCCTGAGTTGTGGCGTTTTGGGTCTGCTGTCACGCTGGCGCAACTGGCAGCTACCTCAACCCGTGAGTATTACGGTGCCGCGTCCTAGCTTTCGTAGCAAAACCCGCAGAAGAACCAAACGGTTACTGGTGCGAGAAACATGGCGTCCGGGGGATCCTTTGACAGAGAACCTAGAAATTATTACCCCTGAGCGTTTAGATAACTACAGGCGCAACGAACGTTAACCCTAGATTTGTGAGATGCACAGGTAACTCTCAGTCAGATTACTACCAACTTCAAGGTGGGCGGAGCATACTTGAATCATACGGTTCCTCAGGGAGCTAAGAGAGTGATTGTGTGACTTTCTTGGTCAGAAACCTGACGGTTTCTCAAAGTATGTATGTGTGTGTGATTAGCGAATGGCTCAACCAAATGCGGTTGAGCCATTCGCTTTTCTTCTGTGCATCGAGATCCGGATTTATTGCCGAAATCCTGTTTTATATCAGGATTTCGGCAATAAATCCGGATCTCGGTAGATGGTGCGCGATACTAGAAGCATGACCGTTCTCATTGCTGTTGATAAGTTCAAGGGTTCACTCACCGGCGTCGAACTATCGGACGCCCTTGCTACCGGTATGCGCCGAGTCCTGGGGGAGGGCTTTGCTCCCCGCATCAGCCCTATTGCTGATGGTGGTGATGGCACGGTGGATGCTGCACTCGCTGCAGGTTTTGAAGAGAAAATTGCGCGCGTTACCGGCCCGGCAGGTACACCGGTGACTGCCCGGTATGCGCTGAACCCCTCTACACAAACAGCCGTAATTGAGGTGGCTGAAGCCTGCGGTTTGCGTCTCATGGATTCTTTGGACGCATGCGGTGCCACCACCTACGGCGTAGGCGAGCTCATTTTGCACGCAGTAGCACAGGATGCATCTGAGATAGTGATCGGTCTGGGCGGTTCTGCCACGACGGACGCCGGTGCGGGCATGCTCAGCGCCTTGGGGGTGCGGTTTGTGGGGTCTGAGAATCCGACTGCTGTGCACGGTGGTTCTGCTCTGAGCGGCGTCACCCGTGCTAATCTTTCGACCCTGCACCCCAGCCTGCACGAGGTGTCTTTTGTGATGGCGTCCGATGTGACTAACCCTCTGAATGGGAACAACGGTGCTCCTGCTATTTATGGTCCACAAAAAGGCGCATCTGCTCTTGATGTTGCTGAACTCGATAGCCTGTTGGCGCATACCGCGCAGCTCGTAGAGCAGGCCCTGAAAGTTGCCAGGGGCACCTTCAGCGAAGCCGCCGGTGCTGGCGCTGCCGGTGGTCTAGGATTTGCCTGCCTCTCAGTTTTGGGGGCAACCATGCGACCTGGCGTCGATGTCGCTTTCGAACTTACCGGCTTTCACCAGGCACTCCACGGAGCTCACCTGGTCATTACCGGTGAGGGAAAATTCGATGAACAAACCCTTCAAGGCAAAGGCCCCGCCGGTGTTGCCGCTGCCTGCCGTCAGGTGGGTGCACGCGTCCTTGCAGTCTGCGGTGCCTGCGAACTTGATGAGAGTCAGTGGAGCGATGCCGGGTTCGATGCTGTCTACTCGGTGCTGGGTACCGGGGTGAGTCTCGAAGAATCTCTGGCCGACCCGCGTCCGCACGTTGAAGAACTGGGAGCGCAGATTGCCAGGGACTATTTGAGTTAGTCTTTATCTTTCCAGTACCCCTTGGCATGAGCGTGATCCTTACCAAGATTCAGCTCGGTGCGCATCCACTGGCGTAGGGGCTGAATGGAGCGGGACTCACCCGCCAGCCACATAAATACCTGACCCTGCGGACGCTCGGCGCAACTCACTGCCTGATACAGCGAGTTCTCGGTTTCATGAATGACCCAGTGAACCTCGAAATTATCGGGTGCAAGAATTTCTTGCTCGGACTCAGCAGAAGGAATCTCAATATAGGCAGCACCCCGAGCAGTGGCGGGCATAGATTCAATCCAGCGAGCCATACCGGGTAGCCCCGTCTCATCACCTGCCAACAGGTAGAAGTCGTAGTTATCGCTGATGTCGTACCCAGAGCGCGGTCCTAAGAGGTGAACGGGGTCGCCCGGCTGAACCTGCTGCGCCCACTGGGTGCCCGGACCCTTCGCATGGATGACCACGCCCAACTCAATGGCACCAGATTCAGGCCAGAATTTACGAATAGTGTATTTACGTGAGGTAGGGGAGGGCTTGCCCCATACCGGTTTGCTGCCCTTAAACTCAGGCTCTGCAAGGGCAGAGCCATCACGCGAAACCAGAACCCGCATGTACTCACCGACCAGATGCTGACTCTCCACCCGCGCCCCACCTGCGGGAATACAGCGGATGCTCATCATCGTGGGCGTGATGCGGAGGGCACTCGCCACCTTGTATCGCAGGTAGGGCGAGGGGTATTTGCCGCTGCGTAAGGGGGCTGGCGCTCCCGGGCGGTCTTTAGTGCTCACTACCGGCGCCCGGTGAGGTTGAGACCGCGTGGGCTGAGCATCGTTCGCGGTATGGGGTGCCTGAGCTGCCAGGGGCAGTGCGTCCAGCTGCTGATGTACCACACGCAACTGGCGGTGCAGCTTCTTGTTTTGCTTGACAACTTTCTTCAACAATTTATGCTGGCTCTTGAGCGCCTTAGCCAGCTTCTTCTGCTGTTTCTTCGTCTTCTTCGACACGGAAGGCTCCCTGATCATCAAGCGTAGGTAATGCAACCATCATATGCCACCTTACCGAGGGCATCTTCTGGACGGAGTTCTTTGAGGCAGGCTTCAACTTGTGGTCTTGCTATGGTGCATCCTGCAATGCTGTGGTAGGCGTAGATTTGGTAGTAGCCTGCTCGGATGATGTTCTGCCGGTAGGTCAGAGGCGTGATTTTTAGGGTTTTGGTCAGGCGAGGTGGCTGGTAAGGGCTGTCAGCAACGTGCTGGGTTGCTGAGCTGCGTTTGTACGCTGGCGTTTTATCCTCCACCGTGATTCCACGCTGGGTAACTCATGCGTATGATATTTTTCGCATAGTTTTTACTGAGTGCCTGAAACTTTTGCTGTGGAACTGCTGCATCTTCTCTTGTTCAAAAAGCTAGACCATCACCTGTAGCTAGCATGTTAAACATCACTAGTTGGAGAGGTCGGGTCTTCAACTTAGGCAGTTTACTTGCCTGTACTATCTGGTACTAACAAGATTAGGTAACTACCTAATGAAGAGCGAAAGTAAACTGGGGTAGAAAAATGAACAATAGAATTTTACAGAGAAGTGAAGAATCACGACGCGCTCTATTAAAGGGTTCCTTGTGGGCTGCTCCGGTTGTTGTTAGTACTTGCTTGGTGCCAGCATATGCTGCTTCTGTATGCCCGTCTTATGAGAAGAGATTTGATGCTTCTTGGACATTAGAGAACCCTGTTCAGGGTTCTCTTTACTCTCCTAAGGCAAACAAGGTTTATCGAGGGGCGGATAATGTGGATTACTTCATCTCTTCTACTACCGCCAACCCTGGGGGTATAGCCTTAGTGCGTTACTCAACAACTATTAGCTCAGGGGGTGAGGCTTTGGGTGCTTTGAGAGCTGGGCGCACTTACTCAACTCAGTACGGGATCACTTCACTACCCGCCAACGCGCCAAATACCTTGCACCCCACCATGAGAGTGTACCTTATTGACCCTCAAGGTAATGAGGTGGCTGCTTCAAGATCGGCTTACAGTACCAGTTCCTCACCAGCTAGTGGTGTTTTAGGTGTACCGCTTGCCCCAAAAAATAACCGGATTATTACTCAGCGGCTGCAGTCCCCTCCTTTTTCTTTCCAGGCTGTGGAGGGGGAATACAGATGGATTGTGGAATTTGAGGTGCCATCTAGGGTATCAACTAATTTTTTGGCGGCAGGCATTGGTGTTTCTGCCCCTATTTTTATCTGTGCATAGAAACCGCAGGAATCTTCTCCTCTGGCCCTCTTGCAGAGTTTGCTGGAACTCACTAAGTGATTTTAGTGTGAGGTAAGACCTTATAAATAAGGTTTTAGGTCTCTGTATTAAGCATCGATGAAGATGTTCTAGGGCATCTTGCTGAAAACGCAGAAGCATGTCGTCTTCTCAAGTTGAGATATTTAGGTTAGGCTAACCAATTATGACAATAGGACAGATACCATCCTCATCGGTTTTCAGCAGGTTAGCTCGCTTAGGGGCCGCACCACGCCTTGCGGGTCTTGACTTGGCACGCGGGCTTGCAATTATCGGTATGATTGCTGCACATACTTACCCTACAGCTGATGTTTTTTCACTGTTTGATGTACAGAGCTATAACGCCATAGTTCATGGGCACCCATCTTTGCTCTTCGCTTTGCTTGCTGGGGTATCAATCTCTTTGATGACTAAAGCAGCGTGGAAAACAAAGAGCGCTGAGGCGGTAACTACCGCTAGAATCAACCTCATGATTCGCGGGATCATTATCTTCGGCTTTGGTCTTTTACTGGAATCGCTCGGCACCTCTATAATGGTGATTCTTACGCTCTACGGGGCTTTGTATATGGTGATGTTGCCTTTCGTAACAGCTACCTCACGAGCGCTCTTGTGGTGGTCTGCCGGTATCATGGTTGTCGGTCCGCCTCTGATTGCTGTGACTCAGACTCTAATGCCCAGTAACGGTTTTGGCTACGCTTTAGTTTTCCAATCAATCTATTCTCCTGCTGCATGGACATCGTTGATGCTATTAGGGATGTATGTGGGACGTCTGGATTTAGGAAGTTTTCAAGTTCTTGCGAAGCTAGCTGGTGCGGGTGTGGGGCTTATGGTGTTGAGCTCTGGGCTTGCTCTTGTCCTTGGCATCATGTTGCCAGGTCTGATGAGTTTTGCTGACTCCAGTTCTTCACCCATAACTGCGGAACAGAAGAAGGAACTATATTCTGCTGAGGACGTTCCACCTGAGACCGTTCCATCTGAAGACTTTGACTTCACGAAGTACGAATGTGAGCGTTTCGATAAAGCGTATATTGGCTGTACTTTAACAGGATCTAAGGAAGATCTCGATAAGAAAAAGGGTGAATCAGAAGAGGAGATAATAAACCAATGGTCCGAAGTAGGCGAACGTCTGGTTGAGCCAGATCTGGTACCTACAATCCTTGCAGTTTGGATCGCCTCTGAACCTCACGCTGGTGGAACTCTTGAGATTATGGGCTCGGGGGGGCTCGCTCTAGTCGTGGTATCGGTATGTCTGATGGTCGCTGCTAGGCTGCGTTGGCTAGCTTTACCAATAGTGGCTTTGGGCACTATGCCACTGACGGTTTATTCTTTGCACGTCTTATCAGTCTTTATTATGGTGGGTCCTGGCGGTGTTGTAAGGGTACCGTGGTTCTTTTGGACTACTGCTGGAGTGTTTTTACTGTTTTCTGTGTGCTGGTTTGCTTTCTTTGCACATGGTCCATTGGAGAGAGTGGTTCGATATGCAGTGCAGAAAGTAACTGGAAGCTATGCAGGGGTGAGAGCCTCAGAATAATTTATTACTAGCTACTAGGAAGCTTATTTAAAAGCCCCACACCAATCGAGACAATGGCCCTACTATTGGCACAATGAGAGTTAAATCTTCGACCAAATAATCTCAGCCAATAGGAAGGGTCATTGCTATATCAGCGTGCAACCGGGCTAGAGATCTTAGTCCATAAGGGGTTCCCTGTGGTTCAAAAACACCAACCCGCGTACCACCGAAAACACCCACTATACGACCTCAGCCGATGCCTGTATACCGCGTGAAAATACGTCAGCTTTCTCTAAGCCGTGAGCTTTGAAGGTAGTTATGTTTAGCTTCTGGAAGTTGGCTCGTTATCGCAAATGGTTGACTGGATAATGTGCAGATTATTTGAAGCGTAAAACCAGTACGTTTGCGCTTGCTTGAAGAATTAGTATTCCATCAATCGCCAGCGAGCCAAGTATCTTTAGTGCTTGTTTGAGTAGGATGAGTCACTCATTCCAGGACTTCAAGGAGTATTTTTCCCTGTATCGTCCATCTGATTCATACAGCGAATCGGTGGGTTGCCTCTGGCGACTGAAAGGTATCATCAGTAACTTTACAAAAATATGTACCTCCCGGATGAGGTTAGATTAGTCGCAGTGCTAGATAAATTCGAAGATTCAGTCCTTGGTGAAAGATGCCCCTCAAGCTGGTAAAGGTGTTGAGGTTTGTTTGGGAGTGATTCACTTTTTGTTCACTGCACCCAGCAGAATGAACGGAGATTGCCCGGTGGTATTTAAAGACGGGTGAGGTTAGAGAATGCTGATGCTAGGTAAGATGAACCAAAGGAGCATAAGCCCCAGTAGTCCCGCGGTGAGGGGCACTGCGAGTGCGCAGATTTTGGCGAGTGTACTGCGGTATCCCTTACCTGCGGCGAGTATCAGCATCATGTAACCCGGCAGGGCAGAGGGCATTAAGATGATCGAGACGAACAGCCACATTTCACTTTCAGGGTCAAAGAGGGGCGCGAGGGTGACTACCCAGATCACGAGCACGGCGATGAGGGTGAAAATGATTCCGAGAAGCCCGAGGGTGCGTCCTGTCGTCGGGGCGGATGTGCTGGTGTAGTTACTCATGGTGTGCCTCCTAGAACGCTACCGGCGAGTTGAGAGAAAGAAGAATGATGCCCGGTATGCACACAGCAACCAGCACCCCTGTGGCTACTAAAGGAGCAACCCACGCGGTGCGGGTCTCTGAGGCAGAACCTTCGCCTCGAAAGATTTTGCTAATCAGTGGTAGCAGTGCAAATGCTAAGAGTATGTAGGATACGTTGCCCAGCACACTGAATATTTCGATGAGAGGGGTAAGGGGCGACCCGTAGTCAAGGGTCGCTGTGGTCAAAACAACTATGAGAACGCTGACTGTTGCTGCCACCGCTGAAATCCAGACGATGAGAGTGTTGGGTGTGGATTTCATCTTTTCTTCCTTGGGTGCGATGAACTACTTATGCTCAGTATAAACCCCCTAGACTCCATGCGATGCTGAAGAATGGGGGATAATAGAAACCGGTTCTTTTCCCTATCCAAGGTGGCTTTCGTGTCTGAAAATCAGTCTGAGTTTGTTCGAACACCCCCGCATAATGACGCGGCTGAGCAGTCGGTGCTGGGCGGCATGATGCTGTCGAAGGACGCGATTGCTGATGTTGTTGAGGTGCTGCGCGGTACTGATTTTTATAAGCCTGCCCATGAGAGTATTTATGAGGCTGTGATTTCGCTGTACGGTCACGGTGAGCCTGCGGACGCGGTGACGGTGGCTGATGAGTTGAAGAAGCGCGGGGAGCTTGAGCGAGTGGGTGGTGTGCCCTATTTGCACTCTTTGATTTCTTCGGTGCCTACTGCTGCAAATGCTGGGTTTTATGCTGAGATTGTGCGCGAGCGCGCCGTGCTGCGCCGTCTGGTGAGTGCTGGTACGAAGATTGTGCAGTTGGGTTATGAGAGCGATGGTGAGGTCGATGCTTTGGTAAATCAGGCGCAGGCTGAGATTTACCAGGTGGCTGATACTCGCGAGAGCGAGGACTATGCGCCGCTGGGTGAGATTATGAATGCCACGGTTGAGGAAATCGAGGCTAACGGTGCCCGCCCCGACGGCATTCACGGCGTCCCCACCGGTTTCATCGAGCTCGACGAGCTGACCGCCGGTTTGCAGGCAGGTCAGATGATTGTTATTGCGGCGAGGCCGGCCATGGGAAAAAGTACGTTCGCTCTGGATATCGCTCGTTCCGCTGCGATTAAGCACAATATGGCAACGGTCTTTTTCTCGTTGGAAATGAGCCGTAATGAGATTGCTATGCGTGTACTTTCGGCTGAGGCGTCTTTGAACTTATCTGATTTGCGTAAGGGTACGCTGGATGATTCCCAGTGGGCGAAGGTGGCAACAGCGATGGGTAAGATGGACGCCGCGCCCCTGTTTATTGATGACTCGCCGAATATGACGCTGATGGAGATTCGCGCGAAGGCACGCCGCCTCAAGCAGCGCAATAACTTGCAGCTGATTGTGCTGGACTACCTGCAGCTGATGAGCTCGGGTAAGAAGGTGGAATCTCGTCAGCAGGAGGTCTCGGAGTTTTCCCGTGCGCTGAAGTTGATGGCGAAGGAACTGGAGGTTCCTCTCATCGCGCTTTCGCAGCTGAACCGTGGTTCGGAGCAGCGCACCGACAAGAAACCCATGGTGTCAGATCTTCGCGAATCGGGCTGCCTCACCGCGGATACTCGTATTCTCAGGGCAGACACCGGCGCGGAAACCACTATGGGCGAGCTTTACGCAGCCGGAGCTCAGGATGTACCTGTGTGGTCTCTAGGTGACGATATGCGTTTCGTGGAACGTCACCTCACCCACGTTTTCTCAACCGGTGTAAAGCCGGTCTACCGCCTCACTACGGCGTCCGGCAAGACCCTGCGCGCAACCGCTAACCATCCCTTCTTTACCTTCCGCGGGTGGAAGGGGCTGGGCGAGCTAGAAGTCGGCGAGCGCATTGGCGTGTCCCGCCATGTAAACGGCCCCTCAGAGCGCGTGAAGTGGAGCGATGAGCAGGTCATCCTGCTGGCTCATATGTTGGGCGATGGTTCGGCTGTAAAACATCAGCCCATACGGTATGCGTCTATTGATGAAAATAATTTGAAGGTAATGACTGACGCTGCCCTCAAGCAGTTCGGTATTACAGCTGTGCGTGATGAGCACGAAGCTGCCCGTTGTGTTTCTTTGCGTCTGCCTGCGCCCCATCGACTTACCCACGGCAAACGTAATCCTTTGGCTTCTTGGCTGGATGAAGTGGGTCTTTTTGGTCTGCGGTCATGGGAAAAATTTATCCCTGAGTCAGTAAATGCCCTGCCTAAACGTCAGATTGCTCTGTTTATTCAGCACCTGTGGGCAACTGATGGTTCTGTAACTGTGAACAAGAATGGTCGAACAGGGCGTATCTACTATTCCTCAACTTCACGTGAGCTAGTGGATCAGCTTTCTATTCTCCTGTTGCGTTTTGGCATCAATTCTCGTGTTCGCAAAACTACATTGAAGGGCGAGTATCGCCCGGGTTACTCTCTAGATATTTCAGGACGCGATGAACAACTGCGTTTTTTGCGTGAGATTTCTGTGTTTGGCAATCGTGCTGAACAGTGCAAACGACTTTTGGATGTTCTCGAAAGCGAAGGGTGTAAGTCCAATACGAATGTCGACACGGCCCCTTCCCAGGTGTGGGATGATGTCAAACGAATTCTTACTGAAAAAGGTATGACTCCTCGTGGGTTCCAAATGGTCTCTCAGTATTGTGGGTCTGCCTACTACAAGAACTCACCTGCGCCCTCGAGACTGTCTCAGGTAGCCACTCTTCTTGATTCTGCTGAGCTTGATATGGTGGCGGTGAATGACCTGTTCTGGGATTCGATTGTTGAGATTGAGTACTGCGGTGAGGAGGAGGTCTTTGACGCTACCGTTCTGGGGCACCATAACTTCATCGCTAATGGTATTACTGTTCATAACAGCATTGAGCAGGACGCGGATATGGTTGTCCTCTTGCACCGCGATGATGTGTATGACAAGGAGTCTCCGCGCGCTGGTGAGGCTGATGTGATTGTGGCGAAGCACCGTAACGGCCCGACTAAGACTATTGCGGTGGCATTCCAGGGCCACTACTCGCGTTTTGCGAATATGACTCATGATTCCTACTCCGGTGGAGACGACTTCTAGTCTCTCCCCGACCGCCGAGAGTGCATTTTAGGATAGGTTTAGGGTGAAAACCTGTCCTAAAATGCCCTCTCGGCGCGCAATCCTTGACCCTGACGCGACGTTAGGTGCCACGATTGGTTGTATGAGAGATTCACGCAGGCTGATTAATGATTACCTCACAGTGGGTGAGGTCGCTCGCTTGGTGGGGGTGAGCGTCCGAGCCCTGCACCATTGGGACGCGGTGGGTCTGCTGACCCCGCACGAACGATCAAGTGCCGGCTACCGGGTGTATTGTGCCGACGATATTGATCGTTTGCATCGCATCCTGGTCTATCGTGAGTTGGGGTTCTCACTTGAGAAAATTCAGTGCGTCCTTGCTGATGGTGAGCGTTCAGCTCTCACTCACTTGCAGGAGCAAAAACGGCTGCTACAAGACAAAATCTCTCATCTCACGACGGTTTTGGAAACCGTCAATCACCTGATGGAGGAGAATATGTCAGAAAAGAACTTGACCGCCACCGAAAAGGCTCAGGCAATTCAGGCGCATTATGCAGATGAGGTCCGCAATCGCTGGAGCAATACCGATGCTTATAACCAGTCGCAGCGTAATACGGCTCGGTTTACTGATGAGGACTGGCAACGTGCTCGGTCTGAGACTGAGGCGTTAGAGGCTGATGCGGCGAGCGCTAAGCGTGCGGGCGTCCTTGCTGGTTCTGAAGAGGCGAATGCGCTTGCGGAGCGTCACCGTGCGTCCATCAACCGTTACTATAACTGTTCGCATGCTCAGCAGGTGTTATTGGGCTGTATGTATGTTGCGGATGTCCGGTTTGCTGAGCATTATGATGCGCGTGAGCCTGGTCTTGCGCGGTGGTTGCGTGAGGTTATTGATGCGAATGCCAAGGTGTACGGGGTGGATCCTGCCAGTGCTACGTGGGAGTAAATCGCTTAAGAGAGAAGGTGCGCTCTTCATGGTTATGCGCAATTGGCGTGGTGCGTGGGTATTGGCTTTCTAAAGGCCGTAAACATTGCCACCCTTAGAATGTGGGAGGTTCTTGGCGGTGAAATGAGGTGCTGGGTTGCGCCGGTACGGCTGGCTTTATTATGTCGTCGTTGGTGGGTTTTTGTGATGGCTTTTTGCGTTCTTTCAGCACGTTTTCTGGTTTTTTATTCGCGGTGACTTTTGTGATTTTTGGTTTCTAGTGCGCGAAAGCCCCTGATGTTTCACGTGAAACATCAGGGGCTTTCTGCTTCTTAGAAGAGGGTGTCAAATAAAGCTTCTTGGTCGTTGCTGGTTTTTTGCTGCTTGTTCCTCGTCGGTGCGGGTTCTTCTTCAAAGAGGGTGGGTTCATGGGCGCCTTCTACCGCCGGACGCGTGTAGAAGTTTGGTTCTTGAGTTTCATCTTCTAGGAGTGCCGGTGTTGAGGGGGTATTCGCTGGAATTTCTTCAGCGATAAGAAGTTCATCCTCTGTTAGCGTGTGTAGACCCTGAGGAGCTTCATCTGGGGTGCCTTCTTTCAAAGACAGTACCTCGTTTTCGATGGTAGGTTTCCGGGTGTCTTTTTCCTCGATGTCTGAGGGCTCCGGATCCTTTTGGAGAGGTGGATGGGAATCGCTGCCTTTATCGGGAGTGAGTGAGAGGTGTTCTGTGCTGGGGGTACGCTGCATAGAGGTGCGCTCACTGGGGGAGCGGTAAGTGCCGTCTATGTATTGCTGAATAACGGGAGAGAGTTCTTCGATGATGCGCTCGTTGCTCAGTACGGTCATGTGAGGCATCTTGAGAAGGTAGCGCCCCACTGCGAGTCCTAAAAGTTGAGAGCTCATTAGGGCGAATGCGATGGGGTCTATCTTACGGGCGGCGTTATCGAGGGGTCCTGTTGTGAAGACGTCCCAGAAGATTTCTTTGAACTGTTCAGCATCATCGGTGGGGGTGGTGACCGAGTGGAGGAGGCCTGTGAGGAAGGGGTTGAAATCATCAGAATTCCACAGGTGAAGATATGTGTAAATGATAGCCTCAGCTTCCGACAGGTCGGAGAGGTCAAGGGTGGTGATGGCATCCTTTGCCCTGTTTGCGTGGCTGTCGACAAGTACGGAAAATAGGGAGTCTTTATTGGTGAAGAAGTGGCGAATCAGGGCGGGGTCTACGTTGGCCTCTGCGGCGATGGCGCGCATGGATGTCCCGGTGAATCCGTGCCGTGCAAAGAGGGTGCTGGCAGCGTTGAGAATGTCGCTACGAGTATCGCTTTCGCCTGCTCTTCTGCCAGCCTTATGGGCATTGCCCTTTGTTGTCTTTGATGTTTTCTTCACTGCCATGCATCTAAGCATAGCTTAGTTATTTCCCCACCCCCTAAAAGATATATTCTACGGATGTAGAATATTCCTCAATTCATCATATGATGAATTGTGTTTAACCTAGTGAGATATTGATTCTTAGCAGATTTACTGAAGCGTTCTAGACGTTCCCCGGCATCTACTCACTGCCTTTTGGTTGGTGGATGTTGGTCGCCCTGAGTAGAGGGATGTAATCCAGATTCCCCGCACAAGGAATATTTGCTCCCTCTTTCGCCCTGAGTCCATAATTCCTCACCTGTAGATATGGGTCTTTTGGTTACTTCTTGTGTAACAACCTGCTGCGGTGCTTATCCAAAAGATATCCTGTATATATACCCCCTATTTCAAGGAGTGTCATGTCTGCTGAGCCACGAGAGCAACACCTGGCAGGAATCACTGTTGCTGTCACCGCGTCCCGCCGTGCAGTCGAGCAGGGGGAAGCCTTTGAGCGCAAGGGGGCGCGCGTCATTTACGCTCCTACGGTGCGCGTTGTGCCCACTGATGCTGATGAGCAGTTGAAAGCTGATACTCGCACGGTCATTGATAACCCGCCCCACATGGTTTTGGTGACTACTGGTTACGGACTAAAAGGGTGGCTCGAAGCAGCTGAAAGTTTTGGGTTGTGCGAGCAGGCGCGTGCTGCCCTGTCTGATTCCGCGTTCTATGTGCGAGGTTCTAAAGGACGCGGCGCTGTGCGCTCCCTGGGATTTGAGGACTCGGGTATGGCAGTAGGAGGGGAACTTACTCGTGCCCTAGTTGATCTTGCCCTTGAAGTAGGTGTAGATGGCAAGCGCGTCCTTTTACAGCAGCACGGTAAGCCTGATGCTGCCCAAGAACAGCGCCTAGTGGACGCCGGTGCCCAACTTATGACTGTGGTACCACATCGTTGGGAAGAGCCTGAAGATCTCCCAGCGGTTTTCAGGCTAATTGAAGATATTATTGCCGGTCGAGTGGATGCACTGACTTTCACGGCAGCCCCTGCGGTCGAAGCGCTCTTGGGTTATGCTACCGAACGTGAGCAGCTGCCCGAACTCGTAGCGGCTCTACGTGAGAAAACTGTGGTGGCAAGCGTTGGGTCGGTAACCTCGGTGCCCTTGCAAGAGCAGGGGATTGACCCCGTGCAGCCGGAGCGCTCCCGAATGGGTGCCATGATTAAGGCTCTGGTGAAGTGCTTCGAGAAGTAAATGTTTCACGTGAAACAGGTGATGTATTGTAGGTGGGCTGCAAAGACTGAAGGTGTGATGGTCGTCCAGGGGGGCGCTTAGGTCTCCAGGGATCTGAGGGTAAGCTGCCCTTGTGTGAGGGGCTGACTATACCTATTTTTGTGCATTACGGCGAGTATAGTTACTGGGCGCGACAGACTGAATATCAACATGTGTAATAAATAGATGATTTGTAGCCATCGAAGGTACGTTGCTATTTCCTTCTCTTGAGGTGAGCTAAGGGTCTTTACTATATCTCTTAGGTGCTAATGGACGATTTGAGTGGAAGATTCCATAGAGTGCAATGTTAACCTTGAACCCGTTCTTAGTTTCGTAGGTTTTGTTCGTAACAGCTTCACAAGGCAAAGGCAGGGGCTCAGGTAGCGTCCTACCGTAGTGACCTGGTCACCGTTAAAGTATCTTGCGTATATTAGTGAGGTCTGCGAGGTAACGGTGCGGCTTTTACCGTGCAAACCTTTGCAGAATGCCTTGTGTACGACGTGTACGACCTCGAATACCACGTCCACCGGGATCTCGCGCAGTAGTTATCTTGCCGAGCGTTCAATCTAAGACATGTTTTCACTTAAAATCGGTCTTAAATTGAATATTCGGCACTCTGGTTGTTACTGAGGTCGCTTTCTTTGAGGACGTTAACTGCTCCTTCTTGGGTCAGCCCGGTATTTCTACCGATGAGTAGCTTTGTCGGTTGGAAGAGAATTACCGACGCTGTTGATGTTGCCGGTGGCACTATCGTCATGCAGATTATGCCCGGACGCCTAACTCTTCCTTCTACTAACTTCGGGGAAACCGTGCAGGTACCGAGTGCCATCATCCCTGGCGTTACCTTGCACGGTGCGAATGGGCACGAAGAAGGGCTCTGTCCCGCGGGCTTTGGATCATAACAAGATTCCCAGCATTATTATGGGTTTCGCGGACGCAGTCTACCGCGCTGTCCACGAGGCGGGTATGGATGGCGTTGAGGTGAACAGCGCTAATGGTTATTTCTTGCATCAGTTTGTGACACCGAGTTCCAATGAGCGCATCGATGAGTACGGTGGCACTCTCGAGAACCGCGCTCGCCTGACCGTTGCGGTTGTTCGCGTGGTTGCACAGTAGACTTACGGCAAAGTGTGCCTAAACAAGGGCATGAAGCATCAAGGGAGTAGGGGGCATACATTTGGATTCTTCTTTGCAGTTGCTGTCGATGTTGGGCAGTTTGTCTCTGGGGTTAGTGCTGTTGGTGTCTTTATTAGTTATGCCCTACCGTCTGTGGCAGCGTAAGAAGCGTAATGAGTTGCGTGATGAACTTGAGGCGATGGGGGATGAACTGGGGTTGTGGCGCGCTAACCGTCGGGACGAAACCCGCTAGCTGCCTTCTGGGTATTTCGTGAGAACAACAAAAAACGGTGGTGCGGTTGATAAAGGGATATCAACTGCACCACCGCTTTTGGGCAACTTTAGTTATTGATGAGTTGCTCAGCGATGATCTCGTAGCTGCGCAGGGACTGTTCGGTGTTTGCTGCCAGGGACGAAAGTATGAGTTCATCTGCTTCTACCATGTTTGCAAAGCGCAGCAGGTAGTCTTTAGCTTCTGCCCCGGTGCCGACGGCGCGGAATGCCATCATGTCGAGGATCTGCTGACCGCGGGGGGAGTCGGTGATAGCGTCCAGCTGTTCGTTGCTGAGGTCTTGACCGCCTGCTGCCAGTAGCTTGATGCGCTGGCGGGTGGTGGTGCGCAGCTGGTCTTCGGCGTCTTCAGTGGTGTCTGATGCTAGTACATTGACTGCTGCGATGACGTAGGGTTCAGCTAGTTGTTCTGAGGGTTTGAATTCGCGGCGGTAGGTGGCGATGGCTTGCTCTAGGTGAGTGGGTGCGAAGTGGGACGCGAAGGCGTAGGGCAGACCGAGGGCTGCGGCTAGCTGGGCACCGAAAAGCGATGAACCCAAAATATAGAGGGGAACACCTGTGCCGCGTCCGGGGGTTGCGTTGACTCCGGGAATGCGGGTGTTGTCGTTGAGGTAGCCGGCAAGTTCGAGGACGTCTTGTGGAAAGCGTTCTGCACTGGTGGGTTCGCGGCGCAGTGCGCGCAGGGTGTTCATGTCGGTGCCGGGTGCGCGTCCCAGACCTAAGTCGATGCGTTCCGGGTAGAGTTCGGCGAGTGTGCCAAACTGTTCTGCGATGGTCAGTGGGGAGTGGTTGGGTAGCATGACGCCACCAGCACCCAGTCGGATTTTTTCGGTGTGTGCGCCAATGTGTGAAATCAGCACGGCGGGTGCTGAGGATGCAATGCTGTTCATGTTGTGGTGCTCTGCGTACCAGATGCGTTTGTAACCGAGGTTCTCAGCTTTTTGTGCGAGCTGCACTGATCGGGCAAAGGCGTCCTTGGGTGCTTCGTCCGGGTAGATGGTCGCAAGGTCAAGTATTGATAGTGCGGGCACGAGGGTGCTCCTTATATATGTCTGTGTGGGTGTACGTTTCTGTAACACCGGGTGCCTTGTATGTATTCCTTGAGTTGCTTGGCTGCTTGTCAGTGACCTCCATATAGAGTGACGTGCGGACGCGCCCCGCTGCTTTTGGGGAAGTTTTATGGTCTTGTGTGGGACGAGTTGGCATTCATTTGGAAATGTGCCCTGTTTCACCGCTTTTCGATTTGCAAACCTCAAAGAACCTGCGTATAGTTGTTTGAGTCGTCGTGGCGCGGTGCTGTATGAAGTGCCTAGTCGGGCGGTGGTTTTGAGAGTTTTATAGGGTGTTTCTGGTGCGTGTGTGCTTGGTTTTGTGTGGTTGCCTGTTGTG